>CAZYAF010000056.1:0-6907 GCA_964645975.1 uncultured Acidobacteriota bacterium | reverse complement strand
GAATTAATTATTATTTTGCTAATATTATATTATATTTAATAACAAAATGGTATTTATTTTCTATTATATTTATTTTAAAATAAAAATAATTTATTTAATGTTTTTTGATATAATCCTTAATTAACAACACTATTTAAATAATGAGGAGGAGGCAATGAAAAATTTCAAAATACTTTTTTATTATAAAGGAGTTATATTTATACTTATTCTGCTGCTAATCCCTACTGGAATTGGATATTCGCAAGAGGAAAAAGCAGCGGAAAAAATTAAACCACCTGTAGCTGAGAAGATTAAAAAAGAATTAACCCTTCATGGAGATACACGGATAGATTATTACTACTGGCTGAATGAACGGGAGAATCCCAAGGTCTTAGACTATTTAAAGGCAGAAAATGAATATCTCAAAACAATTATGAAAGATACCGAGCCTCTGCAGGAAAAGCTTTATAATGAGATCATTGGGAGAATTAAACAGACGGACACGTCTGTTCCTTATAAGCAGAATGGCTATTACTATTATAGGCGTTATGAGGAAGGGAAAGAGTATCCAATCTACTGCCGAAAAAAAGGAAGTATGGAAGCTAAAGAAGAGATAATGCTCAATGTAAATAAAATGGCCAAAGGATACGGCTATTATCATGTTACCGGTCCCACAGTGAGTCCTAACAGCAATCTCATTGCTTTTGGGATAGACACCGTAAGCAGAAGGAAATATACCATTCATTTTAAAAACCTGACTACAGGAGAAATATCAGAGGACAAGATACCGGTCACCACAGGCCAGGCAGCATGGACAAATGATAATAAAACAGTCTTCTATGCCGCTAAAGACGAGAAAACTCTTCGATCCTTCAAAATCTGTAAACATGTCCTCGGAACCGATGCTTCCACAGACAAAGAAATTTTTAATGAGACTGATGAGACATTTGAAGCGTTTGTTTATAAATCCAAGTCGAAGAAATACATTTTTATCGTCTCAAATAGCACGCTATCCACAGAATTCCGCTATCTCGACGCAGACCAGCCGGATGGTGAATTCAAAATAATACAGCCGAGAGAAAAGGACCTGCTCTATGATGTGGAACATTTCAAGGACAAATTATATATCCGGACAAATTACCAGGCCAAGAATTTCAGATTAACGCAGACTCTAATGGACAAAACCACAAAAGAAAACTGGACAGAGGTTATTCCCCACCGTGATGATGTCTTATTAGAAGAATTTGAAATATTTAATGATTTTCTTGTTCTTAATGAGCGTAAAAATGGCTTGACCCAACTTCGAATCATTAATTGGGAGGATAAAGCTGAGCACTACCTTGATTTTGGCGAAGAAACCTATGTAGCTTATATCGCTTATAACCCTGAATTCGATACTGATCTGCTGCGCTATAACTACACCTCCCTTACCACTCCCGGGTCTACTTTCGATTATGATATGAATACCAAAGAGAAAAAACTACTTAAGCAAATAGAAGTTCTCGGTGATTTTGACCCCAAAAATTATCATACGGAGAGACTCTACGCCACAGCAAAAGATGGTACAAAAGTCCCTATATCGCTGGTATATAGAAAAGGAGTGCAGAAGAATGGAAACAATCCCTGTTTGCTTTATGGTTATGGTTCTTACGGATATAGCACGGATCCCACCTTTTATTCTGCTGGGCTAAGCTTATTGGACAGAGGATTTGTTTATGCCATCGCTCATATCCGCGGCGGTCAGGAAATGGGGCGCTATTGGTATGAAGACGGAAAGCTGCTCAAAAAGAAAAATACTTTTACCGACTTCATTGCTTGTGCAGAACATTTGATTGCTCAGAAATATACTAATAGCGACAAATTATTTGCTCTGGGCGGAAGTGCCGGTGGATTGCTCATGGGTGCTGTAGTGAACCTGCAACCCGATATTTTTAAGGGTATTATTGCTGAAGTGCCATATGTGGATGTGGTTACCACAATGCTCGACAGCAGCATTCCCCTTACCACCAGTGAATATGATGAATGGGGTAATCCAGCAAATAAGGAATATTATGATTACATGCTCTCCTATTCTCCTTATGACAATGTAGAAGCTAAGGACTATCCTGCCATGCTGGTCACCACCGGTTTACACGATTCTCAGGTCCAATATTTTGAGCCAGCCAAATGGGTGGCAAAGCTTAGAGATATAAAAACGGATAATAATATTCTGCTACTTAATACAAAAATGGAAGCCGGTCACAGCGGTGCTTCCGGGCGCTTCAAACAGCACAAAGAAACGGCTCTGATATTCGCCTTCATGTTAGACCAGCTCGGTATTAAAGAATAAATCGTTATAATAAGGGACAGTTCTATTCTATATATAATCAGTAATGGAACTGTCCCTATTTGTATTTCGTATTACATCCACCGCGATTGTCTGCATGTATTGGCAGATTTATATGAAGTTGCTTTTTGAAAATATTGATTAGCGTATTACTCGGATTATATCGCTACCCTGGAATTTGGATTCATCATATAAGCTTCCGGAAATAATGATTTTTCTGTCGCCAACATCTAAATGCTCTATCAATGCTTTTCGATCAAATTTAACCATAAGGTCTAATATACCATCATTATCGTAATCATCTAATTCTGTTGGAGCTGATTGCGCATAAATTGGTTCATCAAGATCAGCATCATCCACAGCTACCATAGCAACCGTGCTTATATCAATATCACCTGCGCTGTATTCCTCCGGCATTTCAATGTAAGCTGTTATCCATTTGCCTCTGGATTTTCGATTCAATGTATCCGGGTCAATATCAATGCTGCAAAGAATTATTTCTGCTTTTTTTTTTCACCGACGGCAAAGATGCTGAAATGTGAAACTTGAGTTGTTATTTTATTATGTACTTTATCAACAGCTCCACCTAAAGATTCCCAACTTGTGGTGTTTTCATCATAATAATAAATTTGCAAATCTTCTTCATTATATCCTTCTATTGATGCATCTGTATAGCGAATTGTAATGGTTACAGGTTCATTAAAGATAAGCCCATCAGGCCCGAAATCTCTGGCTGTCACAAATGGAATAGTACTGGGAGGTAAATTATTTAAGAGGGGTGTTTCGATGCTAATTTTCTGAGTTTCACTTAAAGCTCCTGGAGGAATGTCAACAGTAGTTCCACTTGCATCAGCAACCGTTCCTCCTTCGGTGGTTATATTTTCCGAAAAAACAAGGCTTGCATAGTAGATATCAAAATCAGGGCCGTTTTCATCTGTAATAAAAGAAATCCACGTTCCATCTGGTGATGCCACCATATAAGCTTGATTATATGACTGATCATTAATCTTTTGAGCAACACCGCTACCATCTGCATTTGTTACAAATAAGTCAAAGTCACACCCTTTCACCCAATCACTTACAGGGGTATTCTCTCGAGTCACATTTTCACTAAATACTCCATTAACATCTTCGAAATAAAAAATTAATTTTTCATCAAAAGAGAATCCAGAAGCCATAGAAAAGATGTCATTTTCAATAATAGGAATTACTCTTGAATCATCTAAGGAGTCAGGGGGCTGTGCTTCTTTTTTAATTATTTTATCAATCTCTAGAAGAACATAAATATCAAGATCTGAAAACACTCCTTGCATAAAAACTATCTTTTTTGTTGGGTATGACCATTTTGGATGTACTGCTGAAAAATTCATAATATTAATTTCTGTCCCATAAATAGGATCACTGTTAATATCTAGCTCTATGGAATACGGGTACCGTAAATTTATGCAATATAATAATTTATTGTCTAATGGTATTCTGGAAAAATCTGGCCAATGAAAAGTATTTTCTGTATCAGAAAGAATTGTTTTTACAAATGATGCATCTGATTCTGCAGCCATGATAATATGTTTCGTGGTTGAAGTGTCATAAGCCTCATAAAAAACTCGCTTACCGTTTGTCGACCACGCTAATGGTGTTCTATAATATACTTTATAACTGCTATTATTATTGCTTTGTGTGATTTGGATTGCCGGAACATCATTACCAACTTCTTTCACCCAGATATTCCAAATTCCATCATCTGTTGCATCTCTTTTAACATACGCAATTTTCTTGCCATCAGGAGACCAAGCAGAAAATAAAACATCTTCATCAGTTGGAGATAGTTCTTGCTTTGATCCTATGCTGATCTCCTCTGAGTATAAAGGAAATTCTCCTTCGTTCATTATGAAGTTTCGATGTTTTCTATTATGAGATATCTTTTTCCATTATGATGATTTACTAATTCTATTAGAGCTTGCATGCTTTTGCGGTGCCTTTTTTGATAGCTTCTACAGCCTGATTTGGCTCAATAGTTTTTTTAAGTTTTTAAAATTATTTCCGTTCTTACAAAACTTGATTGAAGAGAAACGAACACAATTCTACTAATACATCTTTTTAGTCCAAGTACGGCTATTAATTAACTCGATAGAGGTAATTGCTGTGCCAGATGAGGCGAGTTACCTTACCATCCGGTCCTAACTCGAAAACAATTTTTTCGCCCAGATTTTCGTCATCACGAACTCGTCTGAAAATATTTTCTTCAATATGCTTTAGCTTTGTCAGCGAATCGAGAGGATTATCGGTGGGTAACGAGATTGCAGCCAGTTTTCCATCCATTATTAATACATACATCTCTCGGCCCATGGGCCTTTCGTATCTACCAACATATTTCTCAAGGTCAGGATGTGCTTTCTTTTCTTGTTCTGGATTTTCTATTGCTTTTTTAATGGCGGGAGCAATGATATCGAAGATTCGATGTGCGTAGAAACTCGGACTGACATCAGCAGCATTGGTCATAGCTACAATGGCAATCTTCTCTTTGGGGCACATGGCAAGTTGAGTTCTGTATCCGGGACAACCTCCGCTATGTCCTACGAAGGTTTTCTCCTTGTGTCGCCAGACAGAAAATCCCAGTCCCCAGGTTGTCTCCCAATCTGGGTCAAGCCAGTGTACGCGGTGCATCTCTTTCAATGTGTTGGCAGCGAGCACTTCTGTACCGCCCTTTTCCAGTAAGCGAAACTGCCAAGAAGCAAATCGACCTAAGTCTTCCACCGTAGAGGTGAATCCTGCTGCCGGAGCAATGCCATTAACCAGATAAAAAGGAATAGCCTTGCGATTACCGTCACGCATGCGGCTGCTATAAGCGGTAGCAAGCCTTCCTCCTTTATGTTCGGCTGGAATTTCTGGGCTCGTACTCTTCAGTCCAAGGGGGTCAAGTATATGTTGTTTCACATATTCTGCATAAGGTTGATCAGAAACCGCAGCAACCACTTCTCCAGCCAGTGTGAGACCGAGATTAGAGTATTGAAAGTAAGTATCGGCTGGATAGAGCTCTTCCTGCTTGGAGAGTTTTTCGATGATTTGTTCCCGGGTAGGGAAATAGTGTTCAGGTCCGGTCCAATATGGGTAGTCGGATTCTCGAGGAAGACCTGAGGAGTGAGTAAGAATTCCTCTAAGAGTTATTTCCGGTGCATCCGGGTAAGTATCTTTGATTTTGAACCAAGAGAGATATTTTCCAACTGGTTCATTAAGATTCAATTTTCCTTGATTCCTTAGTTGCATAACGCTAATGCTGGTGAATAGCTTTGAAATGGAACAGATACTGTAAATTGTGCTGGGAGAGGCTGGAATTTTTTTCTCAATGTTGGCATAACCAAAACCCTTGCTCCATATCAACTCCTGGTCATAGACTATACCAATAGACATGCCAGTAATATCCTCATAGTCTAATTGTGCCTCAACCCAAACATCTATGAGTTTTAAAGCCGGAGCTACTTTCGGGTGGTCGGCAGTGGATTGAGCTTGAACTAATCCGGATGCTAATAATACTATTGCCAGCAAACACATAATACGAAATCTCATTTGTTACCCCCTTAATAAAAATCAATATGTTTTTAATAATTAAATCAATAAAAAAAATTTTAGCTTTTGCTAACAACTCACACTAAAAATTATAGCGCAATTAATATAGATTTTGTGAAATTATTTATCATGTGATATTTTTTAGCATTATTTTCTTCTTGTTAATTTTAAAAGATTAAGCAAAAAGGGCAAATAATTAAGATTAACATGATATTAAGAATATAAACGAATGAGAGACTTCCAGAGCAAACAGACTTTATAAAAGGTAGAGAACTTGGGATTGGAAAAACTGTCACCTTGTAGAATTAAGGTTATAGAAATAATTTGAGAGAAAAGTCATCATCTATTTATATTTTCCATCTTGCAAGAAAGATTACTATTACCATTGTTCATATAGTGAAAAAATGAAACCAATAGAATATCTGATTCCAATAAAGAGGAGATACAAATGAAGAGAAGGGAATTTTTAGGGAAAACTGGATGTGCATTTGCATGTTTAATTGCATCTCCAATTTTATTTAGCAGAAGCAGTGAAGGCGCACAATCCAATAGACCACAATACAAAATTGATATTGAAATATATGAGGCGCGGGAAGATACCTGGTGTCATAAAAAGGGTGATAAGTTCGAATATCCAAAAGATATAGGAAAAATATGCCCCTGGTTATTAGCAAGTATGCACGATTTTATTCGGCTTTTGGAGCATGGTGTTACTTTAACCTGGAAATATGAGGGAACACCTTACGATAAAGTGATCGACCCAGATGGGATAACCACAAAGTATGTTCGCTGTCCCGATCCAACTGCTGATCTGGTGGCAAAAATTACTCGCACTCGTGTGGATTAGAGGTTCTTTTTAGGATTTCATTTAAGGTAAATATTATTTAGACTAATTTAGAATTAGAAGAGATTATTATGCCTATTGATAAAAATGCTTATGAAAATAATCTTCACTAACTGCGAACCTTCTTATCCAGAAAAGACCAGCCTTTTTGCACAAATCTTATTACCGGATTTACATTGGAAAAGTTTATATTG
>CAZYAF010000055.1:0-12681 GCA_964645975.1 uncultured Acidobacteriota bacterium | reverse complement strand
TCTTGCTGAATATATCGTATATATACAGTATAATAACTGTTTTTCACTTTGTCAATAAAAAAATTAAAAATTTTTAAAAATTTTTTTTATGTATTTGATTAAAGAATATTTAGATTGCTCATTGAGAGTAATGAAAAGATATAAAAAGCAAACTTTATATACCTTTTTAAATGCAATAAAATAAACTTGAATGCAAGCTTACTCATTATTAGTGAGCGAGGTTTTTTTCTACTTTATTTTACCTATTATAATTCTATGTGTGTTGTCTTCTCTGGCGTCACATATAAAGCTTCAGAAGGTAATATTTGCAAAAGAGTATAGTTGGGATCTTCCACACTTTCCCAATGCAGGCTGAAGAAATCACAATGCTCTGCCAGTTTTTTCTTAACAATTTCCTCTTTGACTATTTCAGCTAAACCAGTAACTCTCAGGCAACAATCTAAATCTTTCTTTTTGAACAGAAAAGAGATTTCCACTTTTGGATTTTTCTGTACCTGTTTAACCTTTTCGCTACCCTTGTCAGTCATTATCCAATATTTATCCTCAAAACTTATCAGTGTAACAGGTCTTACTCTGGGTTGATCACCATCCATGGTCGCCAAAAATACATGCTGAAAGTCTTCAAATTGATTCAATACTTCTTCACGAGTCATCTCCGTTTTCCTCCAAGATTCATTTAATTTTTCATACCTATGCTAATTCTAATCTATATCTTATAAAAAATTTCATATCCAAACAATAAATATCTTTACTGATTAAAAAATCATAGAAAATCTATACTAAGCTTTACTTCTATTATTAAAAAGACGTTTTAAAGCTGTTTACGCTATTTTCTATAAGTTTATCTCCAACATACTTTTCTTTTCAACTGCTCATCAAAAATTAGCTATTATTGTTTCGCTTCATTTTTATATTTTTTTAACCACATGGCATGTTCTGTTTTTGCTTTTTCTCGCAGCTCTTTATCCATTATTAGCCTTAGAGCTGTTGCTCCCATAACCTTAGCGGTCAGGATCGATGAATTGTGCCCTTCAGGGCTTATAGTTATTTGAGCATTCTCTTGCGAATGTCCCGCGACCTCAGGAATTCCCTCCGTACCTATGCTAACATGAACTCCCGGTATTAAAAGAGTGGCGAATCCGGTCTCTTCCCATTGTCCTGGTACTTTTCTCTCTTCAATATTTATCCCACCATATTTTATTGCGTAATGAAAAGCAATATCATTGAGCACGCCGACGCCTACTCCTGGTATATATTCGCCATAGTGGTCAATATCTACTGTGGTTCCCGTAGCCAGAGCAGCTCCTTTGGCCATATTATCCAGCTCGGTAACCTTCTCCTCAATCATTTCCTTCGCTTTTTTTGGACTCACGGAACCAGTAGGCGTTTCATCAATAATGTGTCTGATCCATATAACGGCTGATGCTAACTCGGGCACAATATTAGGTGCCACTCCTCCATCACTGATGATTCCATGGAACCTGAACTGAGGCTCAGAATGTTCTCTTATCATATCCATTGAATGAAAGAGCAAAAGTACAGCGTCCAGGGCACTCTTTCCCTGCCATGCCCTTTGTGCATGAGCTGATTTTCCATGGAAAGTATATTTCATCTGTCGGATGTTTCGGGCGGAAAATCCACCGGGATAGCGCAAAGTTTCACGAGCTGTACCATGGCTCCTTAACATGAAATCAATACCGTCTAAATAACCTGTTTTCGCCATAGTCGCCTTAGTAGGAGGTCCTACCTCTTCCGCAGGTGTTCCGATTACCCATATGCTACCAGGAATATTATGCTCCTCCATCACCTTGGCCAAAGCAATAGCAGCACCGATACCGGTAGGTCCTTGCATATTGTGCTGGCAGCCATGGAATGGTGGATTGCCACGTAAAGCGTCATATTCCACTGCAAATCCGATGACTGGATGCTCTATTTTGCCTTTATATTTCGCTTTAAAGGCTGTGGGTATTCCAGAGGGACCTGAATAATCTGCAGGAAGTCCGCCTATGATTTTCAACCTATCAAATTCAGCATCAAGCCCAGGAACACCCATTTCCACTTCGAAGCCATTCTTTTTCAGCTCCTCGGAAAGCATGGCGCAGGCCTTAAATTCAAGAAATCCTGATTCTGGATGGTGATACATCCAATCATTCATCTCGATCAATCGTTTACTGAGCTCATCTATTTTTTCATCAACTGCTTTTCTTAATGCGCTGATTTCATTTGATTCTTCAGGTATTACATCTAATGTTTTTTCTTGTGGTGGAGCAGATAGCAAGACGAGGGAAGCTGAAATAAAAATTATTATAAATATAACCAAAATATACCACTTATTTCTTCCAAACATTTTTTCCTCCTCAATATAAAGGCTTTTCCCAACATTAAATATTACAGCATCAATTAAATTATTAAAAGCATAATTAACAAGCTATTAAATAAAGATGGGTAATAATAGATGTAAATTTTAATTTGATCTTTAATGATTCCTTAATCTGCTATAAATATTAGCTTGATTAAATAAGAATTGAGCTTTTAATGAGGTTGTATTTTCGTGGAAAAAATAAGGACATTAATATACTAAAATAAACTAATATTGCTTAAAATTTATATTTTGGATAGTTTTTGTTCATATTGTCTTAATTGTGGTAATTAATTTAATTCAAGAGTGTTAGAGGCAAAAATGGTGCCGAGGGCCGGAATCGAACCGGCACGGTAGCTTGCTACCGAGGGATTTTAAGTCCCTTGCGTCTACCTATTCCGCCACCCCGGCACCTTTAATAAGAAACGTGTACCCTTTTTTGAGAGCATATTTTACCATAGCTTATGCAGGTAAGCAAGCTCGATAATCTGCATTCGATAGCTAAAATAAGCTTTCATAATAAGCAATAAATATGATAGAAAAAGATATTTTATATTTAACCTTATCAATCTTCTATCTTCTTTGCAATATAGTCTTTTTCATCTCGCCAGATAAGTTTAGTAACCTCCCCTTTATCGTTTTCCACAAAAATAATGGAGGCCCAGAAAAATCTATCCAAAAACTTTATTTCAGACAAAGTTAGAAGCGGACTTACATAGTCTTCACTCCACTGTAATGCTAAATGTCCGTCACCTTTTATAACTGCTACTTTCGCATTAGGGGTATAAAAATCATCTGCAAATTTATAATGACCTAAATAACCATCCAGTACTTTTTCATCCACTTTGACAGGTTTGATCTCTTCGAGCATCTCATATTTTTCATCAAAAAGTATTGCTCCAAGATCATTTACCATCATATGGGATGCGGGGGAATAATTGTTGCTGAGTACAATAATGCATGCATCTTCATCTATAAAACGTCTTAGATAAGAAGTGAAGCCGGGAGATCTACCATTCATATCAGTCACTCGCCTGTTATTTCGTTTCCGTACAAACCATCCGTAGCCCACACCATTAATATGATCTGTAAATATTTTCTTTTTAGAACTCTCCGTCAATATTTTCTCAGTGTAAATTGCTCTGTCCCATTTATATAGATCTTCTATTGTTGAATAAATTGAGCCATTTCCTGTTTTAATTGACCAGTCCAGATAAGGAGCTTTTTTAATTCCCTTCGCTCCAGCAGGTTGGTAACCGGATGCTTGGTTTTTAATTATTGCTCTTGCATAACCATCATGCCCGGTATCTTGCATATCAAGGGGAGCAAAAATATTTTTTCTTAAAAATTCTCCGTAGCTCAAACCAGAAACTTTTTCTATAATGTATGCTAATAGATTATAATTTGAATTACTATAACTATATTTCTCACCGGGAATGAAATTAAACGGTTTTTCTTTGAACATATTTACCAGGTCTTCAACCGAATGAGGAAACCTTGATTCTCTACTATATTCAGGAAAGGCATTAACATTTGGTATGCCAGAAGTATGAGTAAGGAGATGATGAACAGTGATTTTCTCCCCATTGGGATAATCAGAAATGAATTTAGTTAAAGAATCATCAGTGCTTAGTGTTCCTCTTTGCTCAAGAATCATAATAGCAGCAGCCGTGAAGGATTTCGAAACCGATGCAATATGAAATTTTGTTTTGGTTGTATTCGGTACATCTAACTCATAATTGGCCATTCCATATCCTTTTTTCAACATTATTCTTCCATCTTTAGCCATTAAAATAGCTCCACTAAATCCTCCAGCATCAATATACGGTTTAACATAAACATCCACTTTGCTTTCAATATCTAAATTGTTCTCAGAGCCTCTTTTTTGATCAGTCTTTGCAAATTTACTTGGACTGGAAATAGATTTTAACCGTGACTCAAGATTTTCCCCATTGTTAGTATGAATAGTGGGGAAAAAAGGAAAAAATATTGCCAAAATAGCAAACATCAAAACTGATTTATTCCTCATTTCATACTCCTCGTAACAAAAAATTATTTTGTACAATCATTTATTTCATATTATTTGAAATATACTTCCTCTTCTTTAAAAATGATCGATCTAAATAATATGCTAACAGCCAATTTTTTAAATTACAAGACGAATATGATAAAATATAACAAGTAAATTAACTAAAATAAGGAGCTTATCCAATGAGATGGGATGTAATTCTAATTTTATGTATATTTATTTTTTCATGTACGCTTATATTTACCGACATAAAAAACACTACTATTGCAGATATCAAAACCGGATATGTTGATATTGGTAAGGCAAAACTATATTATGAGGAAAAGGGTCAAGGTCAGACATTAATCATGATACATGGCGGTCTCTTGGACCGACGAATGTGGGACGACCAATTTGATGTATTTGCTAAGCAGTTCAGAGTCGTCCGCTACGATGTCCGCAATCATGGTCTTTCTAAAAGCAATGCTGATAAATACCATCACTACAAAGATTTGCACATTTTATTAGAAAAAATGAATATCCCAGAGGCGATTATTATGGGTCTATCCCTGGGCGGAAGAATCGCTATTGATTTTGCTTTAGAATTTCCGGAAAAAGTAACCGCTCTAATTCTAGTAGCTCCCGGGCTCAGTGGTTATGAATTTAAGAGTAAACAGGTAGTTGAAAATTCAGGAAAATTGCAAGAAGCATGGAGCAAAGGAGACCTTGATCTCGCTATCGAATTTTTTCAGCGATCGTGGACCGATGGCCCTCACAGAAAACCCTCACAAATTGATCCATCCGTACGCGAAAAAGTAAGAGCCATGGCCCTAAATTCAGCAAAAAATTGGAATCCCGAAGCTATCTTATTGCGACTAAATCCCCCTGCTGTTGAAAGAATTGCTGAAATCCACTCGCCCACATTAGCTGTTGTGGGAGACTTAGATATGCCTGGCATATTAGAAATAGTTGACAAAATAGAGAAGAATATTCCCGGTGCACAAAAAGTAATAATCCGCGGTGTTGCTCATATGGTTAATATGGAGAAACCAAAAGAATTCAATAAAATAGTTATCGATTATCTTTCCAAGCTGCAGCCCTTAAAGCCCTGAGCCTTTTAATAATCAAAGCTTCTTCCTCAAAAGTCTCTTTTATTTCATGACAGCATAATATAACGAATTGAACAATAGTTTGAAGGTTGCATGAGGTTGAGCCCTATGTTGTACACCGAATCCTAAGATTATAACCTTCCCTTTTCCTAAAGGAACTTCAACAATTGAAGCTTTATCTTGGATATATTCCTCACCAATAATATATCCACTCATAAGCACATCTTTTTTAGTATATTTAGCAATAACTACCGGCGCCTTTTCCTGCTCAAATGAAGGGTAGATATTAAAAGCTGGACTGCGGGCATAAACAGCTGCTGATACCTCAGGCATACCATAGGCCACGGGATGTTTGGGATCAAAGTTCATTTTAAGAAGAGAGCCAGAACAAATAAATTCCGCTGTTTTGAGCTCCTTCAATACATTATCCAAAGGTAAACCTAATTGATCAATAGCAAAAAGACTGCTGTAATTTAATAATACTAAGGTGCCACCGTCCTCTACAAACGATTTAATATTATTGATCCCCTTGTTTCCTAATCCTCCAGCATACTGAGGCGGAATAGTACCGGTTTTGTGACCCTCAACAATGGCTTTTGGCGAGTTTGCGGGAACAACAAGCACATCAAAATCATTATTCAACCCGCCTGCTTTGACATGGGCATCATGAATATTCTTATAGGGAAATTCATATTGCTCAAAGAGCCATCGAGTCCAGCCTTCATCCATACTGGCAACCCAAGACTTGTACAGAGCAATTCGAGGGTTCTTTAATGTGGCGGACTTTGCTGATATATTTCCACCAGCGCCACCAATGGATAAATAGAGCTCTTTGGCCAGTTCATCAATGAATGATTTTGATACGCTGTTTGCAGTAACAACATAAGTCCCCGGAGGATATTCTTTTCCTCCAGTGCTGAATGCATCCTTTGTTCTCTGGACTTTTCCACCTTTCTTCAATATTCGGTTGATGGCAATAAAACTATTATTTATTTTAGGAGAAATTAAATAAGCATAACCTGCACCACTTTCAACTTTACCAGATGGTGGTTCTACAATTTTAAGATGCTCTAAAGTAATATCCAGCCGAGAGTTTGCTGCCGCAACCTTTACTCCCATCATATAAGAAAGCGTCCACCCCCAAACATCATGGGAGCCAAGGGGAGGAGAATCGAATTTTCTCGGTCCTGAAATGCTCTGCCATGCATGAGGATATTCTCGCAGATCAGGATAATTTTGCTCTTCAAAAACTGCTTTGACGAAATAGGCAAAAGGCTGATTCATGGGAATAATCCACGTTCCTGCCGCATAAGACACACCATCAAAAACAAAAGATTCCTTAGCTTTATATACATCAATTCCAAGAGCTATCATGTTATTGAGCAATCGAGCAGCAGTAGGTGGGTCCCACTGTTCCTGAGGTATTATCCAGGCATAGGGAGGAGTCTCCTGAAAATGAGCTATAATATCTTTACCCATCCAATATCTATCATAGAGAAGCTGCTCTTTATAAACGGCAGCAGTATGAAGCACAGCTTTCGAAGCAGTTAAACAATAATCTACAGCATCCTTTAATTTCCACCAACCACCCTTCCAGGGATTTGTATAAAAATGCGATACCAGAAAATCCCTATATTCTTCTGGAAAATCAGCTACAGTATAGTAATGTGGAGTAGCATAGCGATAAAGTGCTGTTTCAGTCATGATAGAAATCATATTATGTGAATCTCCTATAGCATCTAAATAACCGGGAAACCAACTGTCAAATCGGAAACGGGAAATAACACCTGGTTTTTTCTCTCGCTCAAAAGCAGCAGCCATAGCCGAACCTATCTGATTCTGCCAACGGATCATTAAAGGATGACAATTGGGATTAGTTGGTTCTGCCATTGGTGGAATCCAGATTCTCGTAGGAAAAGGAGCGGTCTGATGGTGGTTATAGAAAATTTGTGGAAACCACTCCTGATAAGCCAGGTTAGTAATGTTCTGGGTTTCTACCAAATTCATCATTAATGTATCCCTATTATTATCATGACCGGCATAGATATGATAGAGCCAGGGCATCGGACTTATTTCATCGGGTGTACCTACATTGGGGTGGTACCACTCCGATACCATATCCATCCCATCAGGATTAGCAAACAAAAGAAGCAATATAGTATTATCAAGGATAAGCTTTGTATTCGGGTTCTTCGAAGTAAGTAAATCGTAAGCTAACTCAATATTATGCTGAGCAGGCGCCACTTCAGTAGCATGAAGACCACCATCAATATAAACAATAGCTCTTCCTTCTGAAGCTAAATTTCGAGCTGTTTCATCATTTAATCCCTTAACTAAAGCAAGCTTTCTTGATATCTCTTTATAACGATCCAGATTAGACATGTTCTCAGGAGAGGTAATCACAGCGCAAATCATCGGTTTTCCCATAGAGGTCTTTCCTATCTCAAAAAGCTTCATCATAGGTGAAGCTTTCTCCAAAGCTTTGAAATATTCAAGCGCTTGCTGATAGGAAGCGAGATGGAAATCGGCACCTACTTTAAAACCTATAATTTCTTCAGGTGGAGGAACACTCTGGGTAAAAACAACAATATTTACAAAAAATAGTACTAACAGTGTAACTATGATATTTTTTATAGAATAAAAAGCTTTTCTACCCATATCTCAACTCCTTATATAAATTAACAGATATTAAAGTATATGTTTATAATAATATTAATCTTTTCTTTATAATACCACCTCCTTAATTGATATTATTGCATTATATCCAATTTATAAATTATATATAATCTTACCATATTTTTAATAAATATTTTTCTAATCTTAATATCAATTTAACACAATTCAACAATAACTCTCTTAGTATTGTTAGATAATATATTAAGTGAGGTTGTTGCAACAGTGTTAATATGAAGCTGATTGAGTGTAATAATCTAATAGGTTTATAGCCTTATTAGAAACAAAAATGAGGTATTAAATTATATGATAAAAGCAACTCAGTCATTGCTTTTGGAATTTTAGAGTTACCAAGAAGTTAAATACAGTTTAGTATAATATACTGACAAATATAGATTTATTTAAAAAGAATAGTAAAAGAATTATGTGCAAATTAAAAATAAGCTTTTATTATCTATTTCTATTTATAGAGGAATATTCTTTCGTAAATATTTTTATCAATTAATGTCTTAGCGTTTGCGAAGAACATAAGTGCCGGCAATCATATCATGTAAACCGCGTTTTCTATCGGTAAAGCCTATAATAATAAAACCGATCCATAATATAAGACTACTTATAAAGTAGCCGATTACCCTGAGAATAGCTCTGCCCCAACCTATAGGAGTCTTTCCTTTACTTGTATAAATCTTTAAGCCTACGATGTACTTACCCCAGGTAGTTCCCTTGCGAGCCCAACCATACAAAAAATAGATTATGCTAATAATTGTTAGGAGTCCAAGATTAATCGAGGACAAGATAAGGTATTGGCGTGATTGAATAACCGTATTTAAATCTAAAGTTCTCACATCTATACCCATAACTAAATACATAATGAGGATTATAGGTAATGTTACAAACATAAAACTAATCATATTGAGAAATATTACATCCAGTATGTATGCAGCAAATCTCAGCCAGAATCCTGCAGGTTTTTTAGCTTGAAATATATCTTCTTTCGCTACTTCATCAGCTATTTTTTCTCCTACCTCATAAGTTTCTCCTTCCCCCAAGGAGAACTTTGTTGGTTTCATCGCAGCGGTGTCTCTCTTCGAAGACTTTCCTTTTTTAGCAGCTTCAGCAGGCTCCTTTTTGCTGGCAAGAATTTCGCCCTGCTCCCCTACAGGAGCTTCTACAACAGGTTTTGCTGCTTCTTTTTTTCTCTCCAAGCTAGTGCCACAATATGGACAAAATTGATATCCACGAGAAACTCTTTCTCCACATTTAGGGCAGGGACGAGATAAGTCTAAGATAGTTCCTGAGGGCTTTTCTTTCATTTTGGGTATTTTAATATTAAATTTATAGGTAGCTATTTGAATAATATCTTCACCTGACAGCTCAACTGTATCATGAATTCTACGCCCATTAACATAGGTACCATTACGACTATTAAGATCCTTTAGAAACAGCTTACTTTCATAGAGTTCAATTTGGGCATGATTGGAAGAGACTCTTCTATCCTCTAATAAAATTTCCGAGCTGGGGGCTCTCCCTATTTTTGTAATGCCGGGAGAAAGAGCAATTTCTTTATCACCGAGAATAAGTTTATATTCATCCATCTCCAGTATTATCCCTTAAGCATTAAAATATATTTCAATATATTATTTGACTTTGCTTAATGAAAACATTATACATTATTAATTTCAAAAAAAACAAGTTTATTTGATATTTTAAGTGCAAATGTTTATTATTCCATATTCTCATAGATATATGTCACCCGGTCTTTGCTCACTATAATTGGCTTCTCTTTTACAATATTAAATTTAATCCATTCAAATTTAGCAATGTGTTCTCCAGTGGCTATTAATTGCTTAAAAATTGGTGGATATCCAATAAATTATCCGTCGATGAATATCTTACAGCTGCTTGGCATAGCTTTAATGCTTATTTTCCCCAGTGGCGAAGTATCTATGTTAATTTTGTCCCCAGAGGATACTGTAATTGTATAGGTCTTATCAACTAAAAGCTTTTTATTAATTAGACGAAGTTTATAGCTGCCAGGAGCAATTTCTAAAGAATCTGTTTTTTCTGAGCTTAATACCAGCTTCCCATCTATATATGCATCAAATCTATAAAAAGAGGAAATTTCTATAATCCCGGGAGAAGGCAATTTCTTTAAATTAATATTAACTTCATTCTTTATAGATGCTGCATCTATAGTGAACTGGTTAGGATAATATCCGCTTTTTACCAATTTAATGTCATACACCTCATTTTCTTTAAGTTTAAACACAATAGGAGTTAGACTAGACATTTCTTTACCCTTAACAAAAACTTTAACATCTTGAGGATAGCTATTTAAGTCTATTTTCTTAATGATTGGCTGCAAATTAAATGTTAGTTCAGCTTTAGTATTATCTCGCAATTCTACATGTTTTATAATATCCTGATATCCTAGTTTTTTTAAAGCTATTACAACTTTTTCTCCTTTCTTTCCTTCCACCGCCAATGTAGCAGGAGCAATAAGCTTTGTATCTTTATTATTTTTTAATATAGAAGCACGTGCAGGAAAGCTGACAATGAGTACTTCTTTTTTAATGACCTTCCTACTTAACTGCTCTGCATCATTAATCGATGCTGATTTAATATTATTTGAAAGTATTTTATCTTCCTTGTTTCTCTTTCTATTTGCTTCTTTAAAATATTCATGAGTATTTATATCTTTCTTCTCAATGTTTTGCAGATTCTTAAAATCTTTTTCTTTTTTATCAAATCTTTGCTGGAAAAGGTAAATTGATGAAATTATTGCTATAAGCGTTATTAAACTAATCGATGTGACGATATACAAATGTGACTTTTTTATTTCTGCTATTTTGCTTACCATAGTTTTTGTATTAGAAAATCTACTAATGATTCTTTTAATTTGATATGATTTTTCTTTTAAACGAAGATAATGGTTTTTAATAAATAATAGCATCTTATTTTTAGCAAAATGTTTTGATTCTGCTTTTCTATACTTTTTTTCACCCTCAGGAGTGCTTTTATCTATATGTTCTTTTTCCTTTAGTGTTTGTTTTTTGAGATGCAATAAATCTGCATATATTTCAGAGCTCTGCTGATAGCGTTGGTCAGGATCTTTCTGCATAGCCTTTTTAATTATTCTTTCGATAGCCGCTGGAATGACCTGTGGGAATAGAGTTATTATGGGTGGCTCATAATGTATTACTTTTTGCATAACTTCGCTGATGTCCTTGCCTGTAAAAGGTTTGCCACCCGTAATTGCTTGATAAAGAGAGGCACCCAAGGAAAAAATATCAGATCGCTTATCTACCTTTCCACCTCTTATTTGCTCGGGTGCCATGTAGCTTGGGGTACCTAAAATTAGGCCTGCCTGTGTTATTTTAGAAAATGAAATTTTTGCAATGCCAAAATCAGCAATTTTTGCCTGATTTTCTCTATCGATTAATATGTTAGCAGGTTTAATGTCTCAATGTATTATGCCTTTCTTATGAGCATATTCTAATCCTTTAGCTACTTGAATAAAGATATCCACCACAAACTTCCAGGGCAATCCAACTTTATATTTTATTATTTTCTGCACTAAATTTTCCCCATCTACATATTCCATCGCTATAAAAGGTTGACCTTTATATTCACCGACATCATATATAGTAACAATATGAGGATGTAAAAGGTTTCCCGCAGCTTGACACTCACGATAAAATCGTTTCCGTGCCTCCTCAAGTGGCTCTTCATTCAGAAATTTTTCTAAATAAATCATCTTTATGGCCACATTTCTCTTGATTATCTCATCATATCCTCTATAAACAACACCCATAGCACCCTTCCCCAGTTTAGCTACTATCTTATAGCGACCAATTTTTTCTAACTTCATTTCTTTCAACTAATATTTTTATACATTATATACTATTGATAAAAGCTATTTATTATTAATTAGATATTATTACATAGGCTGGAACTATTAAATGATAATAGCCAAATTGTATAATTATTATCTATATTTATTACTTCAATGATATAGAAAATAAACTTTGTGCTTTTTCTGTAATTTTTAATAATTCAAACTAATAATAGCAAAATTTAAATTGAGATAAATACTAAAACTAATGTAGTGGCTGCGAAAATTTTATGCTAAATGCTAAACGGTTATTGCATATGAATTTCACATGTCTTCTATATAAAATATAGTTTAAATAAAAGATAGTATTAATCATACCATTTCGTTTATGCTTCTTCAAGATTGTATTCAATTTGGAACAAATATATTAATTTTAAAACTTATTCCATGAAAATATTTTGATATTGATGGAGATAGTTAAATAAGTATATATGATAAATATTTTGTTACAACAAAATGTGTGAATACCTATATTGATCTCAATCGATGCAAAATTATTTTTAAAATTAAATATACAAATCTTCTTTGATAATTAAATAATAGATAGTGTAACATATTTTCTGAAAATTAAGTAAGAGATGGAGTAGAAATGAATTGACAAGGGCCATCGTATTCTCCAACATACTAAAGATTAAAA
>CAZYAF010000054.1:0-15160 GCA_964645975.1 uncultured Acidobacteriota bacterium | reverse complement strand
CTAAAATCCGCTTGCCAGTATCGATACGTATATATTCCAATGGGTAAAGTAACATTTTCTTGTATATGAAAGGGATAATCTACAAATTCGTGAGATTGATTCCACTGGAAACCAACATGACCTCCATTTATAAAAGATACTACGGTATGAATGTGTTCCTCTCTCAGCAGAAGGTTATTATCCTGATCTGCAGTATAGGCAAACCATACATGAGAATCCAGTCGTCTAACACCTCTAATATTAGGTTCAGGAGTAAAGCCAATATGGGTTTGGGCTCTCCTAAGGCCAGTTCTTTTAACAAATCCCATCTCTGCATTGAAGTTTTCTTGGATATCGAAGTAGTAGCCATAAATATCGAATAGGTCGCTTATCCATTGAAAACGAAGCTTGGCAGCCCTGTTCTCTCCCGAGAGTTTAGGCGTAGAGGTTAAGGCATAATAGCCGCTCATAGAAAAATTTTTGCCTATAATAAAATCACCATCCAAACAGAAAGCACGGTTATAATCCCCAGATATCTCTGAGTCTCTGTTGGTCATCATGAATCCAACGCTTGATTTTCCCAGAATATCGCGGCTCATACGCAGAACGGTAAAGTTGTTACCAGCTATTTCAGCTTTTGATTGTGCCTGAAGATTAATTAATCCAACATTGAATCTGCCTGCTTTACCAGCTAATTTAACCGCTCCAAGCAACGGTATTTCTTCACCATTTTCAGAAATACCTATGCGTCTGCTGAAGAAGATCATCGCATCATCCGGGCTTCCAATACTGAATATAGCAGCATTCTCAAGAAAAAACTCTCTTTTTTCCGGGAAGTAAAGGCTAAAACGAGTAAGATTGATTTGCTCATCATCGGCTTCGACCTGGGAAAAGTCAGTATTAGCAGTTACGTCTAACGTTAGATTTGATGTTACGCCATATTTTAAATCTATACCACCGTCAATCTTTCCTTCTGTAGTTAAAATGCCAAATTCATCTCTATTTGATATTCCACCAGCAATAAAAAAGGGTTTAATTTGTAAGTTAAGCCCTTTTTTTAATCCTTCTATTCCTTTCAGGTCTCCAGCTATGGATATCTTATAAAGGTCAAAATTTCTTGGTAAGGGAGCCCAGGTTGATTCCTCATTTTTCCTCCTGATATTGCGGAGAAAGTTTATTCCCCAGCCTTCTTTGGAATTTTCATTGAATCTTAAGGTCACTAAAGGAATCTCTATTTCGGCTGACCAGCCCTTTTCATGGATGACAGATTCAACTTCCCAAACTCCATCCCAATTTATGTTTACATTAGGATTTGCAATATGGTACCCACCTTCCGGTTTTCCCTCTTTTCTTACCTGGAGGTCTAACTTGGCTCCCAGCGGATTTATGATAAAAATGTATCCATTTCTACGGTCGTGGAAGGTATCCAACATTATTTGAAAATGGTCGTTATTATAAATATCACTACTGTCTCTTCTTTTATCATTGGCGATAATCTTCTCAGGTTCTGAATCAAAGCACATTATTCCAATATAGAGCTTATTATTATCATACAGTACTCTTACTTCAGTTTTTTCAGTAGCCGGTTTACCTTCGTTCGGCTGTTTTTGAATGAAATTTGATGCAGGATTGGCTTGATTCCATACGTCTTGCTCTAAAAGTCCATCAATCTTAGGAGGTGAATTAACCTTCACTGCATAAAAAACGTTGGCTTCGTTTTCTGATGTTCGATTATTTATTATATTATGAGCACTATAAACGGTGAAGGATGGTATTAAGAATGCAGAAATGGCAAACAGCAATATTCTATAAAAATTGCTTTTCATTTTTTATGAGTTCCCTCTTATTAATATAATAATAATTTAAGCAGATTTTAAAAAATGAAAGAAGCCACATAGATTGTTTATCTGCACTTACTTCAAATAATAAACTTTAAATTAAGTTTATTGAAATATACATTATAATTGAAAAAAACGCTTCATGCAAAAGCTTTTGCAATTCAATTTAATGCTCAAAGATACCATTTGTATCTGGATTGTTATTAAACAACCATATGCTTGTAGTTTGCGTAAATGATAAAAAGGGATTATTATTAGTAATTCTATTAATTTAGCAGCCATTAGAGTAAAATGTTACTTTAGAGAAAAAGGTATAGAATATGGTTGTAACAATATTCGCAAAGATATGCAGTAAGAAAGTAATGATTTACTCTCTTGTAATCTGTTGCTGCTTTCTGTTGAGCTGCCAGAAAGAATCTAAGTATTTAGATAACAAAGATAAGGCGTCTATCCATAAGCAAAGTCAGCTTATGATGGGCACTATAATTGAAATCACACTTCAGCATCCTGATCAGGAGCTTTGTTGCCGAGCTATAAAACAAGCTTTTGAAGAGATAAATCGAATTGAGTCTATTATGAGCCTATATAAATCTGATAGCGAGTTGACTCGCATAAATAAATCTGCACAAAAAGAATCCATTACGATTTCACCAGAAATGACAGAGTTGCTGTTGATTTCCCAAAACGCATGGCAGTTGACTTCTGGTGGATTTGACCCAACAGCTTCACCCATTATAAAGCTTTGGGGCTTTTATAAAAATGAAGGAAAGGTTCCAGAAAAAAGGGAGATCAAAGAAAAACTTAAACTCGTTGGCTTCAAAAATATTATATTTGATAAATCCAGGAAGGAGATTAAGTTCTTATCATCAGGTATAAAGCTCGATTTTAATGCAATAGCAAAAGGTTATGCAATAGACCAGGCCGTCAGAGTGCTTAAGGGCATTGGAATACTGCGAGCTTTAATTAATGCTGGTGGAGATATTTATGCATTGGGTGGAAAAAGGCCCCAGGAGCATTGGACCATTGGGATAAGAGATCCAATGCAAAAAGATAAAGTTTTTGCCAGTATTGAGCTTAGCAATAGAGCAATTGTTACCTCTGGAAATTATGAGAAATTTTTTACTATTGATGACAAACAATACTGCCATATAATTGATCCTCGTACTGGCTATCCGGTGCAGAATATACTCAGCGTAACGGTTTTAGCCCCTCAGGTGGCTTTAGCTGATGCATTAGCCACCGGCATTTTTGTCCTGGGAAAGGAAAAAGGTTTAGAACTCCTCAACAGCCTTGATAATATTGATGGAGTGATAATTACATTAGATAATGAAAATAAAAGAGGCATGAAAATATATCCATCCAACAGTTTAAAGAAAAGATTAAAGCTCAGATATTAATGGAACAGAGATGGTTTGTCGAACTAATTTTTTTATTACAAACATTTATTTCATGACTATTTCAAATAAAATTCTTGCCCTTCTGTAAAGGTTGTATTAAAATTTTTTTGCTGCTATTACTATTCTTTAGCCGAGTTATTTAAATGCAAAAGAAAGAAAAAGATATATTAGACATTCTTCCCATTTATTCTAAAGATAAATTGGAAAGGTTTGAGGAGGAGCGTTTAGCACCATATGCTATGAAAAGCAGCCGCGCTCAGCGCACCATAGCACTGCAGGATGAGGGAAGACATTTTGATTACCGTACTGAATTCCAGCGCGATCGTGACAGAATTATTCATTCCCGCGCTTTTCGTCGCTTGAAGCATAAAACTCAGGTTTATGTTCCCTATGAGGGGGATCACCACCGCACTCGTCTTACTCACACTATTGAGGTGAGCCAGGTAAGTCGAACCTTAGTTCGGGCTTTGAACCTCAACGAGGATCTTACCGAAGCTATTGCCCTGGCGCATGATCTTGGGCATACACCTTTTGGCCACACCGGAGAGGTGTTGCTCAATCAGATAATGCAAGGTAAGGAGACACTTGACTGTTTAAATGCCAAATTAATGCGACAGGCAGGAGGATTTAAACATAATTATCAAAGTCTTCGTGTGGTAGATAAATTAGAGAAACGGTACAAATATGATGGTCTTAATTTAACTAATGAAACAAGAGAAGGAATATTGAAGCATACTGATCTGGATGTAAGTATTCGTTATGCTGATTTTAAAATTGATGGACTTAATTTAGAGCTACCTCCTTTTCTTGAGGCACAGGTTGTGAGCATTGCAGATGAGATTGCTCAGCAGTCACATGACTTGGAGGATGGGCTCATGGCTAAGGAGGTTCCTTTAGAAAAAGTTCAAATGCTGAAGATTGCTCAGGAGGTCATCAGCAAAATATCAAAAAGCTATAAAAGAGAGAAAAATCGTTACCTGCGGCAAAATATGCTCATCAGAGGTATCATACATTTACTTGTTACCAATATAATTATGTATTCTGCTGAAGCCATAAAAACCTGGGCTGAGAAAAACGACATTAAATGTACAGAAGATTTTTATCAAAAACGAGCAGAGTTAAAGCTAGGTTTAATAGATTTCTCATCGGAGGGCAAGAAGCTTTTTACAGAAATGAAATCTTTTATATATCGGTATATAATTAACAGTTTTTCAGTTAACCGGGCTGATGGTCGTGCCCGTCATTTCCTTAAGCACCTTTTCCGTGCCTATTATCTGAATCCACGCCAATTAGAAAGCTATGTGCTGCTGCGCTTTAAGGAGATGGAGGGAATTACATATTTACGTGATCTTCCAATAAAAAAGCTCGATACAGAGATAAAGCAGCATTACCAGAAAAACCTGCGATTCATCAGACTTATTTGCGACCACATAGCAGGGATGTCCGATCAATATGCCCTGAGAGAATATGAAAAACTTTTTCTCCCCCACCCAGGAATGACTGGTATATAGATATGCTTAACCATCGAGAATCGTATAAAACAAAAGCCAAATGATTATCATTATCATTGACTAATTATTTTTAACATCATAGAATATATTCATTATTGAAAATGTATCCACGGTGATAAGATTTTAGTATAAGAAAAGAGATAAATTTTTCCAGAATTTTTTTTAAAATCTTTAATTATAGCATTAAGGAGAAAAAATGAAGATAGCTATCGGAAGTGATCATGCTGGCTATAAGTTGAAAGAAGAAGTCAAGGAAGTGTTGAAAAAAATAAATATTGAGTTTGATGATCTCGGTACTCATTCAGAGGAGCGGGTTGACTATGTTCCCATCGGTACCGAAGTTGCCATGGCAGTTGCAGGTGGACTTTATGAGCGTGGTATCCTTATTTGCGGTACGGGCGTTGGAATGTGTATTGTAGCTAATAAGATTGGCGGTATACGAGCAGCTCACTGTGCTGAGCCATACACGGCTGTGATGAGCCGTAAGCATAATGATGCCAATGTCCTCGCACTCGGAGGTTGGTCTTTGGGCAAAGGACTTGCAGGTCAAATAGTGGCTATATGGCTCACTACAGATTTTGAGGGTGGTAGACATCAAAAAAGATTAGACCTTGTTAAAAAAGTAGAGGAGCAAGAGCGTCAGAGCAGCTCCTGATTTTCGAGATAGGTGAAATTATGAGACGTCCTTCCTGGGATGAATACTTCATGCAAATTACTCATTTGGTAGCCGAACGCTCCACCTGCCTTCGTCGTAAGGTAGGTGCACTGCTTGTTAAGGATAAGCGGATCTTGACTACTGGCTATAATGGTGCACCCTCTGGGCTAAAACATTGCTTGGACGTAGGCTGTTTACGGGAGAAAATGAATATTCCTTCGGGTCAGAGACAGGAGCTTTGCCGCGGTTTGCATGCTGAACAAAATGCTATTATTCAGGCAGCTATTATGGGAGTGAAGATAGATGGAGCCACACTTTACTGCACTACTTTTCCCTGTGTAACCTGTGCCAAAATGTTGATAAATGCCAATATTAAAAAGATTATCTATGCTTCAGGCTATCCGGATGAATTATCAGAGGAGATGTTGGCTGAGGCCGGAATTGATTTAATTAAAATAGAATACAATAAATCATTGCGCAATGTATAATAATTTTTAAATAAGTTTCTTCCTTCCAGAGAATAATGATTTCTATTATACCAAATTAATAAAATAACTTTTAAAATACGTAATATATCTCATATTTTCAGTTTGATTTATGGTCTATATTAAATTATGATTTTTAATGGTGATAATGGTAAATGCTAAAGAATGAAAAAAAAGGCGGGCTATTTATAGTAGGTACGCCTATTGGTAATATGGAAGATATTACTTTGCGTGCACTAAGAATACTAAAGGAAGTTGACCTTATAGCAGCAGAGGATACTCGTCAGATACGGAAGATTTTAAATAAATATAGTATAAAAAATAGAACCATAAGCTACCACGAACATAATGAAGATTATAAGAGCCAGAAGATTGTTAATGAATTATTATCCGGTAAAGATGTAGCTCTTGTCTCCGATGCTGGCATGCCTGGAATATCGGACCCTGGTTATCGATTGGTAAATCTTGCTTTTAAGCAGGGTATTGAGGTTATTTCTGTACCAGGTCCCAGTGCTATTGTTGCTTCCTTATCCGTATCAGGGCTCCCAACTGACAGCTTCTTTTTTGCCGGTTTTTTGCCAACGAAAAAGGGTGAACGTATTAAGAAGCTTCAAGAATATAAGGAATATTCTTTTACTCTGGTATTGTATGAAGCACCTCATCGGATTGTAAAATCACTCCAGGATATTCTGGAAATATTAGGAAATCGGAAAGTTGTTATAGCTCGAGAGCTTACTAAGATGCATGAAGAAGTGCTGCGCGGAAGTGCTGATGAGGTTATTTCTCTTCTTAAAGCACGACAAATAAAAGGCGAAATTACACTTCTCGTTGAAGGAAAAAAGAAGGAAAAACCAGGTAATATCAGCGATATAGAACTTAAAGATAAAATAGAAGAATTAAAAAGGAAAGGATTTTCAGAAAAAGAGGCTATGAAAAAAGTAGCCCGACAATTAAATGTTTCAAAAAGTGAAGTTTATAGAGAGTTGCTCAGGATAAAGAATTTAGCTGATAAAGGATAGAAAAATGCCGTTTCATTTTTGGATTTTGTTTTTAGGATTACTAATATTTTTTGTATTGTGGGCTTTGATCCAGATACTTCGCGAAACCAAAAAACGAAGCCTCAGCAAAGATGTGAGAGACCAATTTAGTGGTTATATTAAATTTTTATCAAGCTATGAGAAAGCAGCCGAGGCAGAGAAAAAGGGTAATTTAAGCGAAGCATTAGATCAATATTTAGATGCTCTCAATCACCTTAAAGCTGATAAAAAAAGAGATACCTTGGTAGAAAAGAATATTGAGGAATTGGAGGGAAAGATACATCAATTAAGACAATCACTTAGTCAAGAGAGCCTTTGAACTTTAATCCATAATTTTTCATCGTTTTTATAATCAGGCATTGAAATTATTTATTAAATTACATCTCAAAAGAGGATATATTTTTCTATTAGAAAAAGATAATATTAATCCTCAAATTAATTTTATCGTTAAATCGAATAATAACAACAACAAGGAGGATAAGGTGTTAAAAAAATCTTATATCATTTTGGTTGCATTGTTTTTCATTTTCATTATTTGCAATAGTGCTAAAAGCTTTAGACACAATCAGGAAAATGAAAAAAAAGAAGAGAAGGCAATTATTAATAAGGATGAATTTAAGACCATTACAGCTGAGCAGCTTTTGGAAAAGATAAAAGAGGGTGGAAAGCTCTTTGTAATTGACTGCAGACCGGAAGATGAATATAATGCTGGACACCTTCCTGGAGCCATGAATTTCGCAGTATATTTTTGCATATTTGATAAGGATACTGTAATAAAAGTTGCTATGGAAAAGATGATTGAAGAAAAGGGCAAAAAGATAGACCTCATTTTAAAAGATAGAGCTAACGGAAATGTTTATATGCCAAAGAGTAAGATGATGGAGCTATTAAAATATCTCCCCGAAGACTGCGATCAAGAGGTTATTTTCTACTGTCGATGGCCAACCTGAGCACAAAGCAATATGGTTGCCCGTTGGGCGCTTGCTCTTGGATATAAGAACGTCTTCAGATATGTTGGAGGATGGAAAGATTGGACGGAGAAAAAATTTCCCATTGAAAAAGAAAACTAAATAAAATCCTTCAAGTAACAGCTTCAAGTATTTGATAAAAATTGCTTAATTTTTAAGTTTTAATAACCTTTTTCCTTGTCAACTACATATTTCAGAGGTTCGCCTTTGATAAACCTCTGATAATTCTCATGAAACTCCGGGCAGATTTCCTCAGGTTGGCTAACACCGGCGATGTGAGGGGTTATAACTACATTGGGCATTTTCCAGAGCGGATTATCTGAAGGTAAAGGCTCCTCATCGAAAACATCCAAGGCGGCACCGGCTAACTTTTTCTCCTTGAGCATCTTTATCATAAAGTGCTCATCCACAATTTTTCCTCGTGAAATATTGATAAGATAGCAATCTTTTTTAAGAAGCTTTAATGCATCGGCATTGACGAGTCCTTTGGTTTCAGGAGTTATCGGAAGAGCTATTACAAAAAAGTCTGCCTGCGGCAGCATGTTGATCCATTGGTCACCAACGAATAGTTGGTCTATACCTTTAGTTGAGCCTTTGGCTCTTTTGGCCCCAAGGACACGCATGCCGAGGACTTTAGCTTTTAAGGCAATAGCGGAGCCAATCGCTCCCAAACCTAAAAGAGCCAATGTTTTCCCCTCTAATTTGTTGGTAGGGAAAGGTTCCCATTTAGTCTGTTTTTTGTTTTCTAATAATCGTGGAACCTGGAGGGTAAAGTATAGGCAAAAACCCAGGACATATTCTGCCATAAGAACATCAAGGTCGCCAATAGTTCGTGTTATTATAACATTTTTAGAGAGCTCAGGCTGCACGATGATATGATCCACACCAGCACCGATAGACTGAATCCATTTAAGCTTTTTTGCCTTTTTCGGGAGCTCCTGAGGAAACTTCCATCCAAGAATGATATCTATTTTCTCAATATTTGGTGGCAGTGTCTCTGCTGAAGTCCAGGCAGTTATCTGAAGATCAGGAATCAATTTTTGCAAATAATCTTTAAAGTCAGGTGCCCAGCGGTGAATTATGAGAAGATGATGCTTATTCATGATTTCCTCCATTCTTTCTTTATCTTTCACCGGGTTTGAAGAGCGAGATGAAATTATTAGTAACAGCTTCTCCAAGTCTATCTTCCGAAATGTTTTTGCATTGAGCTGCAGTTTTGACTGTTTCTAATACAAAGGAGGGCTCATTTCGCCTGCCTCTATAGGCTTGAGGAGTTATATAGGGACAGTCAGTTTCAATTAATAATCTATTTAAAGGAATATGGGATAGTACTTCTCTCAGTCTATGAGCTTTAAGATAAGTAATGTTTCCCGCAAAAGAGAGATAAAAACCCTTCTCCAGGCAATGCTGGCCAAATTTTATATCTCCTGCAAAACAGTGGAAAACACCACCCAGATCCCAACCCTGTTCCTCGTTCATTATTTCCAGAAGGTCGCTAAGAGAATCTCTGTTGTGGATAATTATTGGCAGGTTAAGCTCTTTAGCTAAACGTAATTGCTGGCGAAATATTCTTTGTTGCTCCTTTTTAGGAGAATAGAGACGGTAATAATCCAGGCCTATCTCACCTATTGCTAATACCTTGGGATGTTTGGCTAATTTTTTAAGCTCTTCAATACTTTCTAAACCGTGGTCTTTAGCATCATGAGGATGTATTCCAATAGCTGCAAAAACCATGTGAAATCGATCTGCGATCTTGATAGAACGTGTGCTGCTTTCTGTATCAACACCTATAGTAAGAATGTAGCGAAGCCCTTTATCTTCTGCTCTTTCGATGACCTGAGGCAAATCATCAGCAAAATGCTTCATCTCTAAGTGAGCGTGAGAATCTACCAGTATACTCATCTCATGCTAATGTGAATAGGTTATTGATTATGGAGCCACGAATCATTATTAGATAACCTGAGCTCCAGTTGGAACTTCCTCTTCAAAGGTTGCGATAAATGCTTGACCCTTAACTTCTGCAGCTAATACCATACCTTTAGATTCAACACCCATTAGACGCGCTGGTTTCAAATTAGCCACTACAATAAGGGTTTTTCCTTCCAATTGTTCTGGCTCATAACTGTCACCAATTCCTGCAACTACCGTACGCTGTTCATTACCAAGGTCCATAAGTAATTTAACCAATTTTCTTGATCCAGCTATTTTTTCTGCATGCAGCACTTTTGCCGCTAATAGTTTAATACGTCGGAATTCTTCGATAGATATAAGTTCTTCCTTATTATTAACCATGATAATTTTTCCCTATAATTCTCAGGATATAAAATGGTAAAGCTTATTTAAACAATTCTAAAGCCTCGGCACGTGAGGCTTCGTTGCGACGGAAAATGCCCCTAATTGCAGAGGTAACCACAATAGAATTGGGTTTTCTAACTCCCCTCATTGACATGCACATATGCTCGGCCTTAATTACTACCATAACACCCTGAGGCTTAATTGCTTTGACGATGGCGTTAGCTAATTGAGTGGTAATTCGTTCTTGAAGCTGTGGTTTCTTGCTGAGAGTTTGCAGCGCTCGAGCTAACTTGCTGATTCCTACTATTCGCCCTCCCTCAGGTATATAAGCAATATTAGCTTTTCCAGCAAAGGGAAGGAGATGGTGTTCGCACATTGAGTAGAAGGGTATATCTTTAATAATTACCATTTCATCATGTGTTTCACCCTCGAGCACTTCCAGATATGACGATGGGTCTTTATTAATACCACAATAAATCTCTTCACACATCCGTGCTATTCGATCAGGAGTTTTTTTTAACCCAGGTTTATTAAGATCTTCGCCTATTCCTTCTAAAATTAACCTAACACCTTTTTTAATCTTTTCTTTATCCATTATTATTTTGCTTTTTATAATTCCCTATTTCGTATCTTTTATTAAAAAAGTTCCTTCATAAAGAATAACCATATTAATGTAGACTAAATAAAATTTCAAGCTTATTTAATATAACACCTTTTAAGTTTTTAGGATTTATGCTTATTTTCTAATATAATAAAACTTTTCATAGCTTGCAGTTGTATTTCTTTAAGTGGGATACCTTTTTCTTGGGCAATCTTATAACAGCTTTCATATTCTGGAGCAGCATTCATTACTTTTTTACCCAATCGTGCCACCTTTATTTCCACTTCTCCAAAAGGTGTGTTAACCTGAACATTCTCACGAATGAGCTTCTTTCTCCGTGCTGAATAATAACGCAGGCCTATAGTTGTGCTTTCCTGAAATAATATTTCGAACACGTTATCCCGCAGTTCCACAGGAACGATAACGGTAATCTTGGTGGCTGGACGACTTTTTTTCATTATGATTGGTGTAAAAAATACGTCCAGAGCTCCCACATTAAAAAGCCTTTCCTGGCAATAACCGAAATTCTCTGGGTTCATATCATCTATATTTGCTTCTATTATAATTATTTCATCTTCCTCAAATTCATCTATATTTTTTCCCTTCTTCCCCAGAAATAGCCTTAAAAGGTTTGGAAAATGAGGGAATTCCTTCTGTCCCGCTCCATATCCCACTTTTTCAATGGACATGGCTGGTAAAACACCAAAATTCTTTACGTAACTGGAGATAATTAGTGCACCGGTGGGAGTTACCAATTCGCACTCTATACCGCTGGAATATATTGGAATATCTTTGAGTAATTCCACAGTAGCTGGCGCAGGTACAGGTAAGGTGCCATGATGACATTCAACTGTACCACTACCCACATTAATGGGAGAGGAATTGTATTCTTCAATCTTAAACCAGTGTAAAGCTATGGCAATGCCTACGATATCTATTATTGAGTCAACCGCTCCAACCTCATGAAAGGCTACTTCTTCTGTGGGCTTTTGATGTATAGAGGCTTCGATCTCACCAAGACGGCGAAACATTGAGCTTGCTTTTTCTTTAACCGGAGTTTCCAAATTTGCTTCATCTATTAAGTTGAGGATATCCTTAAGTGTTCGGTGATGATGCATATGCTTGTTTACTTTTACAATAAACAGAGTTCCACTTAATGAGCTGCGCATGACTTTGGAGGTTTCGATAGTATACCCAGATAGATTAAGCTTTTTAAGCTCCTGTTTAAGATACTCCAAATCGAGTCCCAGATCAATGAGTGCTCCAAGAATCATGTCACCGCTGGCACCGGCAAAGCAATCGAAATAGCAAATCTTTTTCATAGTAATCCTTTCTCTCTCAGACTAATGAAACAGTTCTTTCCAATAACGAGATGGTCCAGAACATCTATCCCAAGTAGTTTTCCAGCTTCCATCATTTTTCTGGTCAAGTTTATGTCCTGCTGGCTGGGCTGTGGATCGCCGGAAGGGTGGTTGTGAAAGAGAATAACAGCAGCAGCTAATTCAATTAAAGCAGTATGGAAAAGCTCTCGTGGTTGGATAAGATTGGCATTGAGTCCGCCAATAGAGATAATCTCCTCTTTCTTCAGGCGATTTTTGCTGTCCAGTATGAGAATGCCGAAGTGCTCCTTTTTCTTATCGGAGTAACGTCCCAGCAATACACGAGAGACATCCTCTGGACTTTTGAGCACCGGCTTGTCTTCACTGCTGATGAGGCTAAGACGCCGAGCTAACTCGAAGGCGGCGCTGAGCTGTGCCGACTTTGCCAGGCCCATACCTTTAATTTGCTTGAGCTGGCTGAAGCCTAACCGACTCAAACCATGAAGCCCGCCGTGTTCCTTAAGCATATAATTAGCCAAATCAATGGCGCTGACATTTTTGAATCCGTGTCCCAGAAGAATGGCTATCAACTCATTATTTCCCAGAGCCTCAGCGCCGAACTTCTCCAGCTTCTCCCGTGGCCGCTCCTCCGCCGGCATCTCCTTAATCGTCAAATGATATTCAATACTCATGACCTAAATACTTAAACAATATTTGATAATATAAACTGAAAATATTAAAGAAATGAAGCATAATAAAATAGTAATTAAAGCAAATAAGAAGCCGCTTATATTATTTGATAATAAATTGTTGATTAGTAAACCAATCAAAGATAATAAAATTATCATAATATTTAATATAGAGAATCTGATAACATTAATTTTAAGATTAGGTATTGAATGTTCTTTAATATCATAAAGCCTTTTGTAGAGTACTTCTAAAGCAATTACCATATTATATCTTCCATTTTCCTTAGATTTTTGCTCATATTTTTTGTTAGCATAATAATCTTTCAGATATTCATATAGTTCATTATCTGTTTTAAAAATGAATGTTCCAGGAAAGGCCAAAGTTTCTTCTCTAAATCTTGATAGCGAAGCTCTAAAAGAATTATGTAGAATCTGCATTTTGAAAATAGACAATGCTCCAATTAAAGCTAATATTGCTCCAAAGGTCTGGGCAATTGTGCTAAGTGTCCAGAACAATATATCTTGATTTAACCAATTAAACATTAGGATATAGCTTTTATCAATTCAGGCATTATTTTGCCTGCGGGGCCGAAGAAGCTTTGGTCCATCGTGGAGCTTATGGGGGTAGGCTCCATATTTACTTCAACCACATAGGCACCGCTTTGCTTGGCAACCACAGGCAAAGATGCTGCCGGCTGTACTACTGCTGAAGTTCCCACCACAAACAAGAGTTCGCAGTTCTGGCTGAGTTCAAAGGACTGCTCAATAGCTTCAGGAGGTAAAGATTCACCGAACCAGACTACATCAGGTCTCAACAGCGCTCCACACTGGCAGTAGGGAGGGATTTCTTTCAATGGGACTTCTTTATTCTCCATTATTACTCCTTCCTGAGTACAGCGTACCCTCCAGATATTTCCATGGAGCTCAATAATATTTCTGCTCCCTGCTTTTTTGTGCAGACCGTCGATGTTCTGGGTTACCAGAGCGAAATCAGGATAAAGCTCCTCCATTCTTGCTATGGAATTATGGCCCGGATTGGGCTCCAGCGGAGCAATAAGACCTCTTCGCCAGTCATACCACTCCCATACTAATTTAGGGTCTTTCTGAAAAGCATAGGGTGTGGCTAATTCCTCAGGGCGGTATGTTCGCCAGAGACCGGCTTCTCCTCTGAAGGTGGGTACACCGCTTTCTGCCGAAACGCCGGCCCCGGTGAGCACTACTACTTTTCTGGCCGATTTTAGCTTTTCCAGTAATGCAGGAGATATCTTTATATTTTCTGTTTCCATATTTATGTCTTTTATCTCTATAACTTATAGTCAATATCAGCCTTCATAATATTATTTCTACCGATATATTGTCAAGCACTATTCTCATAGCTTAGAAGCGATGATAATTAGCTGCAATATATAAATTATAATAAAGGAATTTATAATTTGTACAATAATAGATTATTACTATTTATCAGTTTTATACCTTGCTGAAAAAAATAAATATATTCCAAAATAATTCTCTTTATTATGAAAAAAGATGATAGCATTTAGAAAAAATCATTGACCAATTAAAATAAAATCTATATAATATTTACATAAATATTTGTTATTTAATGCATATGAACCTTTAGAATTTTAAAAGCGAAGTTTAAATGTAAGTTTAAACTAAAGGGATAAGATGAACTTAAAAAAAAACAATAAAGGATTTACTTTAGTTGAGATTTTAATTGTAGTAGCTATTATTGGAATTCTTGTAGCTATTTCCACACCACTGCTTTTAGAAGCTTTACAAAGAGCAAAACAGAAGAGAACCATGGAAGATATGAGAAATATATCCGTTGGTCTGGAATGCTATATGGTTGACTATACAAAATATCCTGTGCAATATACCTATATTCAACCGTATTATTTAGGTCTCGTTCCTACTCAAGATGGATGGGGAAGACCGTGGATATATGATATTTTTAGTGATAATAATGCTTATAGCTTATCGAGCGGTGGAAGAGACGGTGGTGGACATGCAGCAGTATCAGGTTTTACGCATGATTTTGACGATTCCATAACAATTGTTAATGGTCAGTTTGTTGCATATCCAGAAGGCATTCAGACGAAATAAGATTATTTTTTATTTTTTCTACTACTGCTTAGCCATAATTTCTAATCTATTCTTTCTATTTTTTCTAATAATTCAAAAAGCTTTCATATTAGCATTGTCAAATAAAATAGATTTTAATTGGCAAAATATAAATATAATTTTATTTTAAAAGGAATAGTATAAAGGAATCTGAGGATTAGAAGATTACTGATATACCTCCTACTATTTTTCGTGGCATTCCCAGAGGCTCATCTTCTCTCAGGTTGAAGAAGTTAATTTGCTGTTGGTTGAGCAAGTTTTT
>CAZYAF010000053.1:0-15854 GCA_964645975.1 uncultured Acidobacteriota bacterium | reverse complement strand
AGTTGCTTGCATAAAGAAGAAGTATGTTGGAGATAAATTTACAGAAAATTCTGGAAACAACTTTTATTTTCTTTTATATTTTAAATATTATTCGCAATTTTACAAATGGGTAAATTGCAATAAAATTGAAATTAACAGTTCCTTATTATATAATGAAATTTCCAATATTGGAAAGCTAAAGAATATATCAATGAGAAAATTATTTTTAATAGTGATAAATTTTTTATTATTTCTTGTAATGTTTAATATAAGTTCGGCTCAAGAGAGCTTAGAATTATTGCTTCCATCAAATAATGAAATTGGGGCATGGGAAAAGGTAGATAAACCGTTTAGCTATGTTGGGGAAAATCTTTATGATTTTATTAATGGTGGCGCAGAGATATTTTTGGAGTATGGATTTCGAAAAGTCATTAGTCAGGAATATCAAAATGATGATTTTACTATCGTAACCAACATATATCAAATGATGAATGAAATTTCAGCCTTTGGCATTTTTTCAAATAATAGATCAGCAAAGTTTAAAAATATGAAAATTGGTGATGGTGGTTTTCAGACAGATTATTCTGTTAATTTTTGGCAGGCTGATTATTTTATTGTGATGGAAAGCTTTCAAAGAGACTCCTTAGTTTCTGAAGCTTTAGTTAGATTTGCCGAATTAATATCTAAGAATATTGCTCGCAAAGCAGAGGGATTAGCCATAGTAAATGTGCTTCCAGAAAGGGGATTGGTTCAAGAAAGCATAAAATTGGTGAAAGGGATTTTAGGAATTAGCAATACCTATTATTTTAGTGAAAAAGATATTTTTCAGCTTAGAAATGAAAATTTAGGACTATTTGCTGATTATCGTATTAATGGACAGGATATCAGACTATTTTTAATCAGTTATGAATCAGCATCTGATGCACAAGCTGCCTTTGGTCGTATTCATGAATTTTTTAATAGTAATAAAGATTACAAGGTTTTGAAACCGGAGCAGGATATACTATTTTGGAAAAAGCAGGATATATATTTTGCATTGATAAATAAAGGCTCTTTAGTTGGATTGGCCTTAGAGGCCAAAGATAAATTAAGCAGCCAGAATTTATTATCATTGCTTAAGTAATAAGCATTTTAGCGAGGAATTCTTATGAATGGAAAAAGCAACCGGAGAGATTTTTTAAAATTAATGGGTCTCGTAACTGCTCAGGCGGCCTTTGGTGGGAATTTAAAAGCCTTCTCATCAACAGTACTTAATTTGTCCGATGAGCAAAAGGCTGTGGTCATGGCCATTGCTAAAGGACCTTCTGCAAGAAAGTCGACTATAGCAGCTATTAATGCTTTAGGTGGCATTAAAAAATTTATATCAAAGGGTGATATAGTATTAGTAAAGCCCAATATGAGCTGGGATAGACGTCCAGAGCAAGCTGCTAATACAAATCCTGAAGTAGTAACCACTGTAGTTGAGCTTTGTCTCAACGCCGGTGCTAAAAGAGTAAGAGTTGTTGACAACAGCATAAATGACGCACGAAGATGCTATAAGCGCAGTGGTATTGCTGATGCGGCCCGCAAAGCAGGAGCAGTAGTGGAATATCCTGATGCGAGAAAATTCAAAGATATGAATATTAAAGGAAAGGTGCTTAAAAACTGGTCCGTTTATCGTGATGCAATAGAATCAGATAAGTTGATAAACCTTCCTATAGCCAAGCATCACAATCTTTCACGCTTGACTATGGGGATGAAAAATTGGATAGGCATGATAGGTGGAAGGCGGAATCGGCTGCATCAACAAATCCACGAGAGTATAACCGATTTGAGCTTCTTTTTCAAACCGAATCTCACAGTACTGGACGCATCTCGAATTTTAACAGAAAATGGTCCGCAAGGTGGTAGTCTCAGCTATGTTAAAAAAATGGATACCATTATCGCAGGAACAGATCAGGTAGCAATTGATTCCTATGGAGCTACGCTTTTTGGATTAAAAGGAGAGGATATAGGATACATTAGGATTGCGCACCAGAGAGGGTTGGGTCAGATGGACCTGCAAAAAGTAAATTTTCTCCAGCTTGAAGCTTAACCTTTAGCATTCTTACAAGAAATATTTTTCAATTCTTAATAAAGGGCTATAGTTACTATTTAAAAGAGAAGAAGGACAATGAGAAATCTTAGGCGAATTGTACAAATATTTTTTCTGGTGCTTTTCATTTTTTTGATAATTCAGACCGAGTATAAGGGTAGCAGCACCATTAATTATCCGGTTAAAAAATTTCTTGATTTAGACCCACTTATCCCCTTAACGTCTTTGCTGGCGGCTCGAGGAATACCTTCTGGTTTACCTAAAGCATTATTCTGGTCTCTTCTCGTAGTAGGGATAACTCTTTTATTTGGACGATTATTTTGTGGTTGGGTTTGTCCCATGGGAACCGTGCATCAGGCAATAGGGTGGCTCAAAAAGAGGAAGGTTGCACAGGCAATTGAAGCAGGAAAGTACACATCTGGACAGCGCTGGAAGTATCTTTTACTAATTGGATTATTAATAAGCTCCCTCTTTACTCTGCAAATTATTGGTTTATTAGACCCTCTCTGTCTTCTTATTCGTTCCACTGCAATCAGCGTGAACCCAGCAGTAAATTATTTAATTCGAGGTACTTTCGATGCCCTCTATTATACAGAACAAGGTTGGATTACTGTTTGGTCTGAAGCAATCTATAATTTTCTTAAAGATTTTTATCTTTCTTTCAATCAGCCTCACTTTCGACAGGCATTAATAATTGGGCTAATTTTTCTTTCGGTTTTATTGCTCAACTTGAAAAAAAGCCGTTTTTGGTGTCGTTATATCTGTCCCCTGGGAGCCCTATTAGGTTTATTATCTGGAATCAGCTTACTGCGCTTAAGAGTTAACAAGGATAAATGCACCAGGTGTAATCTATGTCAGGCGAAATGTCCCGGGGCTTTTGAAGGGGAAAAAGAGTTGCGCTGGAGGGCCACTGAATGTACTGTATGTTGGAATTGTATTTCCGACTGTCCGCAAAAGGCCATAGAGCTTACCTTCCCAAGATTTAAAAAGAAAGAAGAACCTTATATTGATTTGTCACGAAGAAAGCTCATTACTGCAGGTGTCACAGGATTAGCAGGCGTTGGCTTATTCAAAGTAGGCTCTGAATATAAGAGCATGAGCCATACTCTCATAAGACCTCCTGGAGCTTTACCGGAGAAGGAATTCCTTAATAGATGTATTAGGTGCGGTGAGTGCATGAAGGTTTGCCTTACTAATGTAATTCAGCCTTCTTTGTTTGAAGCTGGTTTGGAAGGATTATGGACACCAATTCTTGATCAGCCTCATTCTTATTGCGAATATTACTGTACACTTTGTGGACAGGTATGCCCCACAGGTGCAATTAAAAGGCTCAGCCCAGAAGAAAAGGCACAAGTAAAAATAGGAACCGCTTTTATTGATAAAGGACGCTGTATACCTTATGCTTTGGGAATGGATTGTGTGATGTGTGAAGAAGTGTGCCCAACCCCCAAAAAGGCCATCTTCTTTGTGGAAAGAGAAATGGTCAATTACAAAGAAAAATGGGTAAAAGTAAGACGACCACAAATCAATCCCGAACTGTGCGTGGGATGCGGTATTTGCTCTTATAAATGTCCGGTAGCACATCGGCCTGCCATCTATGTACAAAATACCGAGCAAACTCGACAGCCTGAGAGCAAGATGCTTCTTTAATTACCTGCAAGAATTAACTTTATTAATATGCCAGGGAACTATACTGACAATTTATTCGTATTTTATTAAAAAAGAGCAAAATGAATGAGTTAAATTTATCTTTTATAAATTACTATTAAGGAAGGACAAATGAGAAAACGTATATTAATTTATATATCACTTTTTCTTCTTTTATGTTTGCTTAATGCCAGTGCAGATGATGATTTTTCCAAGGAAAAGGCTTTTGAGCATGTTAAATATTTAGCAGATACCATTGGTCCTCGCCCCATGGGCTCACCCAAGGAAAGGGAAGCCCTTTTGTATGCTGCGGAAAAGCTGGCTGAATATGGTTGTCAGGTGGAGTGGCAATTCTTTACGCAATCCAACCGGTTTAATACTAATAGTGGGAATGTTATTGGACGATATCCTGGTCTCACTGAAAAAGAGATAGTAATTGGAGCTCATATTGATTCCGCTGGACCAGAGATACCCGGTGCGAATGATGATGGCTCAGGAGTTGCTGTAATGCTTGAGGCAGCACGAGTGTTGTGTCAGCAACCCCATCAATCTACCTTAGTTTTCGTTGCTTTTGGTGGTGAAGAATCTGGTTTGATTGGCTCTTCTCATTTTGTGGAAAATTATCCTGTAGACAACATTGCTTTAATGCTACAACTTGATATGGCGAACAACGATTCACCTCTTACAATTTGGATTGATACTCCGCAGCATCAAACGCCAAAATGGTTGGTATCTGAAAGCATAGATATCTTCCACTCATTAGGGTATCGAAATATAGATTACGCCACGCATTTTCAATCTTTTAATAATGCCATGGATGGTGCAGGCTCTGACCATCAACCTTTTATGAAAAAAGGTATTCCAGCAATTGCTTTCGTTAGCGATATAACCGCTCCTATACATACTCGAAATGATTCGGTAGAAAATTTTAAGATCGACGGCTTGGAGAGAAGTGGAAAGCTGATATTAGAGCTGGTGAGAAAATTCGATAAGGAACAGCCAAAAGAAAATAAAGCTCACTACATGCTTTTTATGCTCTGGGAGAGGCCTATTTATATCAATCCAGGCTTTATTATTGGTTTAATAGTCCTCAGTATAGCTATAGCAATTGCTGTATTGATCCTTGTGCGAAAAAGGAGAGATGGTTTTGCGGAAGATAAGAAAATCAGGCTTTCCTGGCCTAAATTACTGATTTTCCTTTTTATTATTGTGATTATGATGTTTGCTTCTGAATGGTTTATGCAAGTGCTTAAAGGTCAGCGATTTTCCTGGTACACTCATCCCGGTGCTCATCTGCTCTATTCAGTTCCTTTTGTATTATTAGGTATCTGGTTAGGTCTGCAAATCCTGTGGAAATGGCGGTTGAGAAAGGATGTTTTCTTTTATCTTATTAGAACGAGTATTTATTTTACTGTTTTGATAATAGGTTTCTGGCTACTTGGTGGTTCTCGATTAGCCCTCTATCCTGCTTCAGGATTGCTCTTGATAAGTATAGGATGTTTGGTTCCCTGGAGATGGTTAAAAGGGTTGCTGTGGCTACTCTCACCATATATGATGCTACGGCTCTTCATTCCAGATTTTTATCAATTTATATATCGGGGCTTAGCAGCAGGAGCTTTCGGTGCAATTTCTGGTGCTCTAATTTCCGCTGCGGTTTCGGTTGGTTTAATTCTCGTTATAGCATTATTTTCAATGCCATTTTTGCTCGGCTTTGCAGCAGTGTATCGAAGCTTTTCAGGAGACTTATTCTGGCTCAAGAGATTTCGTCATAAGATGGCCCTCATTCCAATTGGGATATTAATTATTGGCGGTGCAATTTATCTATATATTCTGCCATCATATACCACAACCTGGGAACAGACAGTATCGGTCAATCAAAAATATGATGCTGAGAAGAATAGAAGCTTTATTGAATTTGCCAGCAGCGACTACCTGAAAGATATTGAAACCACTATTAATGGAAAAACAGAAAAGATTAATATGTGGGATTGTAAAAAAGAAATAGATTATCCTTTGAATTTGAATTGGCTGAAGGTGGGATATTTATGTCAACCGATTGCGCAAGCGGAAGATAAAATTGTAAATCTTAATATGATGTTAGAATTCGAAAAACAACCTTTTATTGCATATATAAAATTAGAATCTGACAATACTGTTTCCGTAGAAGAATGTAATGTTAGATATAATCAACGGAAAAATAATAGGATTACAATGACCTGGTACAGCTTTCCGCAGGGAACGCTGCAACCAGAGCTGAAAATTAGATTGCCCAAGGATGCACCATTAAATGCAGAGGTAATAGCACGTTTTTTGGAAACCCCTGTTACAATATCATGTAAAGGAGAAAATAAGCACTTCGTCCATAGAGCAGAAGTTACTAAAAAGATTGATTTGTTAAAATAGTCTATGGTAGTAGTATGAATAAAATTTGTATGAATTAGTGTAGGGCTACTTTTTATTTAAGGATTTTATTAATTCTTTGGTTTGATGCATAAGCTCATCGGCAGCGTTCTGATGAGCTATTTTTTTGATAACTTCGCCCTTTCTGAAAATTAGCCCACCTCCTTTACCTGCTGCATACCCAATATCTGCTTCTCGAGCTTCACCTGGTCCATTCACCTCGCAGCCCATTATTGCTATCTTGATAGGATATTTGATTTTGCTGATTTCTTCTTCCACATCTTCTATTATTTTGAGCAAATCAACATGGCAGCGGGCACAGGTAGGACATGATATGAGCTCAGCTCCCTGCTCTCTGAGATTTAAGGATCGGAGAAGTGAAATAGCTACCTTTACTTCCTGGATGGGGTCGCCGGTCAGGGAAACTCTTACAGTATCTCCGATGCCTTCCCAGAGCAGGATAGCTAAGCCAGCAACTGATTTTATTACCCCTGTTGTACCAGCACCAGCTTCGCTAATACCAATATGAAAAGGATAATCAACTTTTTCAGCCAGTAATCGGTAAGCTTTAATAGTTGTTAGCACGTTAGAGGACTTAAGGGATATAATAAGCTCTTCAAATTCCATTTCCTCTATCATGGCTATGTGTTTGAGAGCGCTTTCAACCATGGCTTCTGCACAAGGGTGGTGATATTTTTTTAAGATATCTTTTTCCAGAGACCCGGCGTTTACTCCAATCCTTATGGGAATCCGGGCCATCCTGCATGCATCCACTATCTTCTTTATTCGCTGGCGGGAGCCAATATTACCGGGATTAATCCTAATCTTATCAGCTCCAAATTCTGCTGCTTTTATTGCCAGGCGATAGTCAAAATGAATGTCAGCAACAAGCGGTATGTCCGATTGGTTGCGTATTTCTTTAAATGCTTCGCAAGATTGCATATCGGGAATTGCAATTCGAATTATTTCACATCCTCCTTCTGCTAATTTTTCTATCTGTTGAGCAGTAGCTGATATATTTCGAGTATCGGTTTTCGTCATTGACTGAATTGATATTGGAGAATCTCCTCCTATAGCGACATTTCTGACCTTGATTTTTTTAGTCTTCCTCTTTTGAGTTTTGTACATTAATATTATTCTTTGGTTAGAGGTTTTTTACGATATCTAAATATATAACGACAATAGTTAAGATTACTAAGAGAGCAAAGCCAACCTGGAGTATTTTTTCTTTTACCTTTATGCTGATGTCTTTTCTTGCTATGCTCTCTACAATAAGTATTAAAATATGCCCTCCATCGAGAATGGGGATCGGTAAGAGATTAAAAATACCCAGTTGCAAGCTTACCAGTGCTATGAATTCTAAGAGAGGTATTAAACCCATTCGAGCAGCAGCACCGGAAAATCTGGCTATATCAATAGGACCCGATAGGGTACGCAAAGACATTTTTCTGCTAATTAAGCCTTCAAGCACCTCAATGGTGAGAAAAGTCATGCGGTAATTTCGTCGCAGGCTTTCCTTGAAAGCATCGAACAAATCTAATTTTTTAATGGTTGTTTGCCAGGGTACTTCTACACCAATGCGGAAGGTCCCATCGTATCTAACAGGCTCAATGGGAATTGTAAGTATTTCGTCTTTACGTTTGATGGTAAAGTTTAATACTTTACTTTTTTTATCCTGAATTATGGTATGAAGGTCGTAAAAATGTGTAACTGGTGTATCGCCAATTTTTAAAATGAGGTCGCCATTTTTCAATCCAGCTTTTTCTGCAGGAAAACCTGACTGGAGATTTTCAACCAAAGGGGGAATGGGATGAACAAAGCCGGCATATCCTATATCACGAGGAGGAAGGGCTTCAGGAGTAAGATTTCTCTCAATAATATTCCCCTGGCGTTCTAAAGAGGTTTTAAGATTCTTGTTAGGGCTGGTACTGATAATCAGGATTAAGTCTTCCCAGTTATTAACTTTCTGGTCGTTAATAGTCAAGATTTTATCTCCTGGTTTGATGTCTACCTTACTAGCAGGAGAATCTTCTATTATTGCACCTATAATGGGTTCTTTTTCTAAGTAAGTGGGTATCTCGACTCCAGAATATAAAACAATCGTTAGAACTCCGATAGCCAAAAGAATGTTGAAGGTTGCTCCCATAATTAAAATAAGCAAACGAGCTGGTCTGGATTTGGATAGAAATTCTCCTTCTGTACCAGTTCGTTTCTCCATTGGGTTGTCGCCAAGCATTCTAACATAGCCGCCTAAAGGTATGATGCTAATGCGATAGTCTGTTTCTTTTCGTCGAAAACCTATAAGACGTGGTCCAAAGCCTAAAGAAAAGACTAATACTCTTGCTCCTACCAGCTTAGCAGCAATAAAATGTCCCAACTCGTGGATAAAAATTAGAATTCCAAGTACTACAATTATGCTCAATATATTGCTTAGTACTGTAGGCAATTTAATTTCTCCTTTCGAAAAGTTTTTTTGCTATTTTATCAGATTGGCTTCTTGCCCATCGGTCTATGTGCTGAATTTCTTCTATTGATTTAAAGTCTATAGGTGTGTGCTTCTGCATTGTTTCTTTAATAATAATTGGTATTTTGTCAAAAGATATTTTCCCTTGTAGAAAGTTTTCCACAGCGACTTCATTAGATGCATTAAGTACTGCTGGCATACTTTTACCTTGCCGAAGAGCTTGAATACACAGTCCTAAACAGGGAAATCTCTTTAGATCTGGTGGTAAAAATTCTAAATGAGCTAATTCGGGTAAATCAATATAACGCGATGGGCTTGGTAACCTCTCTGGGTATGATAAGGCATATTGAATAGGAATTTTCATATCGGTTATTCCCATATGAGCAATTAGTGAACCGTCAATGAGTTCTACCAAAGAATGGACAATACTTTGTGGGTGCACAATAGTACTAATTTGCTCAATTTCTAAATTAAATAGCCAATAGGCCTCTATGATTTCTAAACCTTTATTCATGAGGGTCGCAGAATCTATGCTTATTTTTCTCCCCATATTCCAGTTTGGGTGGTTAAGAGCTTGCTCAACAGTTACAAAAGACATTTCTTCTTTGGGTAGGTTTAAAAAAGGTCCACCTGAGGCTGTAAGAATTACTTGCTTGATTTCACTTCGATTTTTTCGTTTAAGTATTTGAAAAACAGCATTATGCTCACTATCTATAGGGATAAGCTGAACATTTCTTTTTTTCAACTCATCCATTATTAAACTGCCTGCCATAACAAGGGTTTCTTTGTTGGCTAAAGCAATTTGTTTGGCCGTTTTAATTGCATGATATGCTGATAAAAGTCCAGCAGAGCCTACAATTGCGCATACAATCATGTCTGCTTCTGGGCAGGTGGCAATCTCAATAAGACCGTGTTCTCCATACACTATTTTTGTTTTGTTTTTAGTGAGTTTATTTTTTAGCTGTTGTGCTAATTGTTGTGTTGCTACGGATACAATAAGAGGTTGAAATTTTTCTATCTGACGGGCAAGCAATGCAATATTTTTCCCTGCTGCTAATGCAACTACCTTAAATTTATCTGGGTGTTGTTCTATTACTTCAAGGGTACTTGTTCCTATTGAACCTGTTGAACCTAATATACTAATATTTTTCATCGTTAAAGTATGTCTTTGCTGATAAAAATGATGTAATAATAGTAAAAGATAGGAGAACAGAAGAGAATACTATCAATTCTATCCAGTACTCCACCATGCCCGGGGAGAATATCAGATGAGTCTTTAAGATTTGCCCCTCGTTTTAAAGCGGATTCGCAAAGGTCGCCTAACAGACCAAAGACTCCCAGGATAAAAGGTAAAATAATGACGTGTTTTAAAGCTAAATTTGGGAGAAGAAATTTTTGAGCAATTAATGATGCAGCTAAAGCAAAAACAAAACTTCCGATAGTTCCCTCTAAGGTTTTTTTTGGGCTTTGAACAAAGATTCTATGCTTGCCAAATAATTTACCTGTAATAAATCCCCCAATATCTAAAAATCCAACAACGGCATATAAATATAAGAGCAAGCCAGAAGAACTATAATATGAATTGTTAATTAACCTCAATCTTAGTTGAAATCCTAAAAGGAAACCAATGTACAGAATTCCTATTAAGCTGATTGCTATTGATGGTAGTATATAAGCATGATCTTTTATGGTTGAAAGTGCTAAAAATGATATTAATATAATTGACAGTATCAGCATAAATTCTAAATGGAGCCAATCAAAATAGAAAGAGCAGAGAATCAGAGCTGATAGTAGCGTGCCGCTAATACGAAAAGGTTTATGACCGTTTCTGTCGGCAATCCGATAGAATTCCAGCATGCCAATTACCAGCCAAAAGAGACCCATAATAAGAAAATAAATTGGCGGAAGAAACTGTACGATAATGATTAATGATAAAAATATTAGAATTGCGGTAATGACTCGTTTAAAGGGCATTTTTCACCTTTCTGTTTTAATATAGCATTTAGTTAAAGTCCTCCGTATCTTCGTTCTCTCTTTTGGAAATCTATAATTGCTGCAAGCAAATCTTTTTTGTTAAAATCAGGCCAAAAAGTAGATGTTACCCATATTTCAGAATAAGCAATTTGCCATAACAGGAAGTTGCTAATTCTCATTTCACCGCTCGTCCTTATTAGCAGATCCGGGTGAGGTTGTCCTTTAGTGTATAGAAAAGTATCAATAATTTCTTCATTAACCTCTTCAATTTTGAGTTTCTTTTCCGTTAGTGCTTGGTAAAGTTTGTGAAAAGCATCAGTTATTTCTGTACGAGCTCCATAGTTTAAAGCAAGATTTAATGTTAGTCCGGTATTGTTTTTGGTTTGTTCTTTAATATATTCTAAATCTTTTACTACTAATTTAGGTAATCTATAGATTCGGCCTATAGGGTGTAAAGCAATGTTATTCTTCATTAATGTTGGTAGCTCCTTGTGCAGGTATTCCCGAAGTAGCTTCATGAGTGTATTTATCTCATATTGTGGTCTCTTCCAGTTTTCGTTGGAAAAAGCGTAAAGTGTAAGCACCTTTATTCCCAGACGAGCTGAGGTCTCAATAACCTCACGTACTGCTTTTACACCTTCTTTGTGACCTACAATTCGCTTCAAGCCCCTTTGTTTTGCCCATCGACCATTGCCATCCATAATGATGGCAATATGCTGAGGCAGGTTGGAGGAATCTATCTTCCTCAGTAATGCTTCCTCCTCACTCTCCTTAGGGATAAAATCTCCGATAAGTTTTTCTAACTTTTTCATTTATAAATTCACAATGCTTCAAACTAATAATTCACTTTTATCAGAAAGAGTCCTTGCGGGGGAGCGGTAGCCCCAGCATTAGCACGATTTTTTGATGTGATGATTTTCTCGGTTTGCTCAGATGGTATTTTTCCTCTTCCCACTTCTATCAGTGTTCCAACCATAGTTCTAACCATATATTGCATAAAACCATTAGCAACTACAATAAAGTAAATAATGTCTTCATTATTTATTATGTCTGATTGGAAAACTTTGCGAACAGTATTTCTGCAGGTGCTTTCAGCTGATTTAAATGCAGAAAAATCATACTCCCCGATAAATCTTTTTGCAGCTTTTTTCATTTCTGCAATATTAAGCTCAATAGGAAAATGATAAAAATATCTATATAAAAAGGGGGATACGATTTTGCCACTAAAAATTTGATATTGATATTCCTTGCTGTAAGCATTATATTGGGCATTGAACTCATCAGGAGCTTCACTGAGATGAATAACTTTTATATCATGAGGTAGAAGGCTGTTTAAAGCAGATTGAAGTGATGATGTTTTTATCCCTTTTATTATCTTGAAACTAGCTACTTGCCCTAATGCATGTACGCCAGCGTCAGTTCTTCCAGAGCCATGAATGGTAACTTTTTCATTAGTTATTTTATACAAGGTTTGCTGTATAGTTCCTTGAATTGTAAGAAAATCAGGTTGAATCTGCCAACCACTATAATTTGTACCATCATATTGGATAACTGCCTTAAAATTAGCCACTATTAATCCTTCATTATTTGAGAAATTATAGAAAACATAGCTGCTAAAGTCAAGGGAAACCGGTATTAATTCCAGAATGGTATATGGAGTATAGTTTTATACTCCTATTTTATGGAACATACAATAATAAAAAACCTTTGATTTGAATAATTTCTGATTTTCTTGACAAAAATTACTTGCGGAGTATATCATTATTTGGTCTCATCATGGGAACAGTTGAGGAAATTTTAATAATTTGATTATTTATAAGTAGTAGCAATTAGTTTTTTGGCACGAAGATATTATTTATAATGCATTAATAAATAAAATTATAAGTATGAATGATAAAGACCTAACAAAATCTGAGTTGAGTGCCGAATTTGGTCATTTAGGTGATAAAATAGATCAACTTAATTCAACTCAAGCTAAATATGTGAAGCTAAAAGAAGAGCTTAAAAAAATTGAAAGCAAATATCTAAGTCTTATTGAAAAAGAAGGTGCAGGAGTGGTTTCTACAGATATTGATGGGAAGTGTTCGTATATCAATGATGCACTATGCAACATAATGGGTTATTCTAAAAAGGAGTTAATGGGCAGGCATTTCGCCGAGTTTCTTCATCCTGATGATAAAGAGAAGACGATAAAACTTTATTCAAAAAGCGTAAGATACTCTAAAGAGAATATAAACGTAGAACTTAGAGTGGTTCATAATAATGGAAGTACTATCCATTTGTTTTGTTCACCTTCAGTAATTTGGCATAAGAACAAAATAGCTGGTTTTAATGTAATTATCCAGGATATTACTAAGAGGAAATTAATAGAGCACAAACTACAAAAAAATAAAGAGGAATTAGAATCTAAAATTAAAGAGCGTACCAAAAAACTTAGAAAAGTAAATAAAGAGCTGAAAGAGGAATTAAAAGAAAAAAAAAGGGTGGAAGAGGAACTTATAAAGAGCGAGGCCAAATTACGTAGCCTCGTTGAAAATGCTGGTGCTGGAGTAGTAAGCACAAACTGGAAAGGGAGAGCAACTTATGTTAATGAAGAATTATGCAAAATGATGGGCTATTCAAAAGAGGAATTAATTAGCAAACATTTCTCCGAATTTCTTCACCCAGAAGACAAGAAAGATATAATGAGATTATATTGGAGCGCTTTTACTCAAAAATCACCTAAAGAGAACCTGCATTTAGAGTTCAGAGTCATGCATAAAAAAGGTTATCCTGTTCATATGTACTGCAACCCAACAATTTTCTGGTATCAAGGGAGAATTAAAGGATTTAACGGAATTGTTATTGATATAACAAGTAGAAAAAATGCAGAATTAGCGCTTCAGGAAAGCGAAGAGAAATATAGGTCCTTATCTGATCAATCACTTGTCGGAATATATATTTTAAAAAACGGAAAATTGATTTATGCTAATCAGGGGCTTTCTAATTTATCTGAGTATTCAGTAGAAGAAATGCTAAGTTGGGAAGTTGAAGGATATTCAAAAATGGTTCATCCAGAAGATAGGGATTTCGTTATAGACCAGGGAAGAAAAAAGCAACGTGGAGATACAGATATAATCCCTCGCTATACCTATCGGATGATAACAAAAACGGAGAGAATTAAATTTGTTGAGATTTATTCAAACACAATATGTTTCGGTAATGAATTCGTTGCACAAGGAGTAGTAATAGATATAACTGAACGCAAAAAAGCGGAGGAAGCTGTAAAAGAGAGCGAAGCAAAATTCAGGAATCTTTTCGAGAATGCATCTGATGCTATCTATACAATTGATATGGATGGAATTATTACATCTGTAAATAAAATGGCAGAGAGTATTACCGACTATCTTCGGGAAGAGCTTACAGGAAAACATTTTATGGCACTTCTTGTTGAGGAAGATAGACAAAAAGGTCTTGAAGGATTCAAACAAACGCTCAACGGGCAAAACCATTCTTATACACTCAGAATACGCAGAAAGGATGGACAGATAAGAACGCTGAGCATCCACGCAGCTCCCTTAATAAAGAGTGGCAAAATAATAGGGGGGCAAGGAATTGCAAGGGATATTACTGAGCAGATAAAGCTTGAGGGAAAACTAAAGGAATCAGAAGAGCGTTTTAAGGGAATATTTGAAAATGCTAATGATGCTATAGTTGTTATTAATAGAGGTGGATTTATTACTTTAGCGAATCAAAGATTTTTTGAAATGACGGGCTTTAATATTAATGATGTAAATAAAGTTCATCTTTCCCAATTTCTTCATCCCGAGGATAGTAATTACATTCTTATGCATTTCAATAAAGCTATTGATGGAATTGATGAGTATCAGCGATTTGTTGCACGAAGTATAATGAAAGATGGCGTTATTCGCTATGTGGATATTAATGCTAATGCGATTAAAAAAGAAAATAATATTGTAGGCCTGCAAGCAGTTATGAGGGATATAACAGAAAAGAAAATATTAGAGGATAAGCTGAGAGATAACTATAAAGACCTTATAAAGACTATTGCAGGTTTTCTCGAAATAAAAGACTTGTACACTGAAGAACATTCAAGGCGCATTGTTGAAGATTCTATATATTTATCACATCGTTCGAATATGAGTATAGAGGAGATTAAGGATGTTGAAATAGCTGCACTTCTACACGATTTGGGAAAAATAAAAATTCCCGGTAATATACTTAATAAAGATGGTAAGTACAATAAGAGTGAAGAGCACATTATGCGACAGCATTCCCAATTAGGGGAAGATGCAATAAAGAATATTCCAGAATTCAGAAAGGCCAGCAAACTCATAAGACATCACCACGAAAGATATGATGGGAAAGGCTATCCTGATGGGCTGAAAGATGATGAAATCCCTCTCGGTGCTCGTATTATAGCTCTGGTTGATGCTTTTGATGCTATGATGTCCGACCGTCCTTATAGAAAGGCTCTCTCTTATGAAGAAGCTAAACAAGAGCTTATTCGTGAGAGAGGTAAACAATTTGACCCCCAATTAACTGATATATATTTGAAATATTTAGAAGAAAAATTTGAAAAAAGCTGAGTTATTAGTCTTCTTTAATACTTTTCTTATATTATACTGAACTAATAAAAAGCACTTTGTTTTGGTTATATCTTCTTATAATATTGTACTGAGAGCATATTATTTAGTTGTGTCCAGAATTTTCTGTAAATTTATCTCCAACATACTTCTTCTTTAAGCAAGCAATTCGTAGAATTGCTTGGCTTTTCGGCTTGTGAAAGAGCTGACATATTCAGATATCGATTCCCAGCCAGCCATTCTTCATGCTGCTCCAGCAGCAATGCTCCTATCAGCCGTAGGCAGGACTCCTGGTTGGGGAAAATGCTCACCACTCGTGTTCTTCTTTTGATCTCCCGGTTAAGCCGCTCCAGGCAGTTAGTAGTCCTCAACTTCTTACGATGGTTCTCCGCAACATTGAGAACAGCAAGCACATACTCCAGCTCTTCTTCCAGCTTCTCTATAAGTTTTGGATAGCTTTTTGCCCAATCTTCTGCCATCCTGTGCACAAGAAACCGTGCTTCTTCTATGGTAGAAGAATGGTACAGTCGCTTTAAATCATGATGAAATCGCTGTCGCTCATTTTTCGCCACTCTCTCCAGTATTTGTTTGCTGAAATGGGTTTGGCAATGCTGCCAACTGGAGCCCGGAAAACATTGACTGATCGCCTTTTTTAATCCCTGATGGGCATCGGAAACCACCAATACTACCCCTTTCAATCCTCGAGCAAGCAAGCTCTCAAAAAAATCCT
>CAZYAF010000052.1:0-16025 GCA_964645975.1 uncultured Acidobacteriota bacterium | reverse complement strand
CTATCCCAATTATACCTTGTTAATTTAATCGGAATAATAAGTAATACTATTTAAAAACTATAAATTTTATTTTTCTAAAAGGAGGTGATTAATATTTAAAAATTTTATTCTTCTCATTAAATTATTAAGATTTAAATCCTATTAAAAAGGAGTCCTACAAAATGAGAAGACAGATTATTTTCTTGCTAACAATCACTTTAGCGGGATTGCTTTTATCGAGCATTTGTATGGCTCAGATAAGAACCGGAACAATAGCAGGTGTGGTAAAAGATGAAACCGGTGCCCTTTTACCAGGAGCTACGATCGAACTTTCAGGCGAGAAGCTTTTGGGAGGAGTTCGAACCGTAGCGACAAATGAAAGAGGTAGGTTTAGATTTCCTGATCTGTTGGCTGGAACTTACGAGATAATTGTTTCATTAGAAGGCTTCCAGACAATAAAACGAGGAGCTCTTCAAGTACATGTTGCTAGAACTGTTACAGTAGATATAACGTTACAGATGTCTGTCCTAGAAGAGACCATCACCGTTACAGCCGAATCTCCAGTGGTTGATGTAACGGACTCAGGTTTCTCCACTACTATCAGTTCAAAGCTGTTTGAGAATCTGCCAATGCGCCGTTTTTCAGTTTTCGATATTGCTCAAACAAGCCCTGGTGTAACCACTGATGGTAGTAGAGCGACCAATTGGCTGTCATCTATGGGCTCCAGCACTACCTCGAACTCCTACTTATTTGAAGGGGTAGAAACCTCGAGTCCTGAAAATGGAGGTCCATGGATGTGGGCAAATCCTGATCAGATTGAGGAAGTAAGTGTGATGCAGGCAGGGGCTCCTGCTGAATATGGTAACTTTCAGGGAATGGCCATGAACATGGTCAGCAAAACCGGCTCCAATGAATTTCATGGCACTATCAATCTTTATCAGCAGTACGACTGGCTGACCGGTAATAACACTCCCGACGAGGAATTCCCTTACCATCGCGATGTTTATCGAGAGCTTACCGGTACTTTCGGAGGCTATCTGAAAAAGGATAAAATCTGGTTTTTCCTTGCCGGGCAGCTAATAACTGATAGAGACACCGGAGTAGGAGCAGACCCAGCCTATCCTGCCAAATATACCTTGAATACAATGTTCCAGAGGATTGACTGGCAGATAACTCCAAAAAATAGAATTAACGTTTCCAATGACACCAACTGGTATTACTGGGGCTCCTCACCAACAGAATTTAGACCCTATGAAACAACCGGCAGTGAAGAAGCCTGGAATCCTCTACCAAGCGCCTCCTGGACCTCTATTCTCAGTGATAAGACCTTCTTTGAAATCAAATATTCCGGTTTCTGGGTCACGCTGTATTCGGGACCGGCTGATGGAGATATGGTAACTCCGTATCACTATGATTGGGGAACTGGGCTTGTTTCTGGAAACTATTGGTATTGGGGCGAGTGGCCCAGCGGCTCTCACCAGGTTCAGGGTACAGTATCCCATTTTGCCGATGATTTTCTCAAAGGTGACCACGATTTCAAGTTTGGAGTTGTGTATAACCATAGCTGGGCTGAGTGGAAATGGGGCTATCCCAGTGGTGTATTGTATTACGATTATTGGGATTATCCTTATACTGCCTATTTTATGGATCCTGAAGAATATGGCGGGGCAACCAACCGAATTAGTGCCTTTCTTGACGATAGCTGGACTGTAGGCGACCGTTTAACACTGAACCTGGGTGTAAGATTTGATCACACCAGAGGTGGCTATCCCGAGTTCAATATCTTAGATAGTGCTGCGAATCCTACCGGACAGAAGACTGCGGCGAATATGGACCTTGTCAAATGGGATACGGTCTCACCACGTTTGGGATTTGCTTACCAATTGACAGCCGACCGAAAGACAGTACTGAGAGGCAGCTATGGTCGATATTATGACCATATGCTTCTTCAAGTATTTTATGCTGGTTGTCCATCGCATTCGCCTGTATATGGATATGCCTACAATTGGTCAACAGGCGCTTATGATGATTTATTTTGGTATCGGGACCCATTGGCTAATCTTGGCTTTGACTCTAATTTGAGAAATCCCTATTCTGACCAGTTTTCCCTTGGCATTGAAAGGGAGCTATTTCCTGATGCATCACTTACTGCTACCTTTATCTATAAAAAATCCAGGGATGCGGTAGATACCAACAATACCGGCGGGGTGTATGAGCTGATCGATTACTTCGATGAATTTAATGGACAAACAATGCAGGTCTACAATCAGACAAACTCCACAGATGATAATTTCTATCTCACCACTAATCCGGGTGACTATAGCACCTATAAAGCGTTCATAATAACTGTGGAAAAGCGTCTATCCCACAACTGGCAGATGAATGCAAGTTTGACCCTGGCTAAGGCACTTGATTTCCCGGTTGGCTATTCAGACCCAAATGATAATATCAATAGGTATGATGTGCCGGGCTCTTACGACAGAGAATATCAGTTCAAAATTGCTGCCAGCTATTTCTTCCCCTACGGTATAAATGTCAGCACTTATTTCTCTCATGAGCAAGGAAGACCGTTTAACCGAGCTGTCAGGGTCTGGCTGAATCAAGGAGGCAGAACCATTGCAGCCGAGCCCAGAGGGAGTAAGAGATATCCAAGTCAAACTTTCTTAGATTTGAGAATTGAAAAAGAAATTTACCTCAAGGGTGAAGTCAAATTAAAAGTTCTAATAGATGTTTGGAATCTGCTTAATAAAGCCGCTTACAGCAGCGTGGTAAGTACTTTGGGGACTAGTTCAAATTATTTGGTTGGGACATCTTACGACCGTCCCAGAAGAGCTCAGATTGGGTTGCGATTTGTGTTCTAAATTCGATTAAACCTGTCATACAAGGGGGAAGCTTTGCTAAACTTCCCCCTTTGATGTTTTGTTTTAGTGCCATTAAATTATACAATTCAAGTAAGTTTTAGCATCGATAATTATGTTAATTAATTCGATTTTTATTTTTCTCAATATTATCTAATTACAATTCTTAAAATAATTAATAGGTTTGTTTTTGTTTCACAAAGAATATATATAATGAAGTAAATTAATAAATCCTTAATTCTTAAAGAAAGGAGTTAACATGAAAACCCTCTATTATAAGAAAAATTTCTTTATTGCAATATTTATTGTTATTATCTTAGCCTTACCTTTTGAACTATTCGCACAGAAAATTACCACGCCTGAAGAATTTTTTGGCCACAAAGTTGGTGCGGATTATCATCTCATCAACTATAAGCAAGCGGTTGATTATTGGAAGCAATTAGAGCAGGAATCAGACAAGATTAAGCTGTTCGAATATGGTAAGACTTCTTATGGAAGAACCATGATTTTTGCTGTCATTTCCACCGAGGAGAACATTGCCAATTTAGATCGGTATAAAGAGATATCCAAACGCCTGGCATTAGTCCGAGGAGTTCCCGATGAAGAAGCAAAGCAATTAGCTTCAGAAGGGAAGGCAATAGTATGGATTGATGGCGGATTACATGCCACAGAAGTTGCCCCTGCACAGCATATTATCCAGCTCACCTATGACCTGTTGATGGATGATTCTCCTACGGGCAAAAAAATCCTTGACGAAGTGATAACAGTGCTGGTTCTGCCCAACCCGGATGGTATGGACATGGTGGCTGAGTGGTATGAGAGCAATCTTGGTACACCTTACGAAATCAGCTCAATGCCCTGGTTATATCAGAAATACATCGGTCATGATAATAATCGTGATTCTTTTATGATGAGTGTACCAGAGATAGAGAATCAGAATCAGTTGCTCTATCACGAATGGTATCCTCATTTCTTTTATAACCATCATCAGACCTCGCCTTATGGTTCGCTCATCTTTATTCAGCCGGATTGTGAGCCTACTAATCCTAACCTCCATCCCTTGCTCCTGCGCTGGCAGAATTTAATTGGCAGCGCCATGGGAGCGGCTTTTGAATTGGAAAAGAAACCGGGTGTAATCTCACGGTTTATGTTTGATACCTGGTATCCAGGTTATGTTACTCAGATAGCCGATTTTCACAATATAATATCTGCCTTTTCCGAGACCTTTCTTTATCGCTACGCAACACCTCATTTCTATACAGTGAGGGATTTTCCTGAACCATTCAGGGATTTCAACATTTCAATCTTTCACACCAGCCCCTGGAAAGGAGGATGGTGGCGATTGCGAGATGCAGTAGAGTATTGTCTTACCGCTTCTAAGTCATTGTTAGACCTTGCTGCTAAGCGCCGTGAGGAGCTTCTGTATGCAAAATATTTTATGGGTAAAGATAGTGTTGATAAATTTCAAAAAGAGCCTCCATATGGTTGGATAGTACCTAAGGAACAAAGAGACCCAGCCGCTGCCGAGCTGTTGTTAAGCAATCTAATCACCCTTGATCTGGAGGTTTATGAGTCTGAGGATTCCTTTACAGCAGATGGTATAGCATATCCAAAAGGAACTTATGTATTGCCCACCAGTCAGCCCTTTGGTCGTTTGCTGAAAACGCTCTTTGAAATTCAGGATTACCCTGATTTGCGCAGTTATTCCATGTTGTGGCAGAGCATAGTCCGTCCTTTGGACCTCACTAAAAAAGTACCACCCCTGCAAACCTATGATGTATTGGGTTGGACCCTCCCTCTGCAGATGGGAGTTAATGCGGTTACCATGAATAATCCCTTGAATATTACTATGAATCGCGTTAAGGAAGCTCAACTATTGAAAGGTGGTATTTCTGGTTCCGGAAATTATGCGTTTATTGTACCCTATGAGAATAGCAAAAGTATTATAGCCATTAACCGTATGTTAAAAGCAGGTGCAGATGTCCTTTGGGCAAAAGGAGAATTTAAAGCAGATGGGAAAACCTTTTCACCGGGAACTACCATTGTTCCTATATCCAAATTCTCTGCAGTGAAGATGAAAGCTTTGGCTGAGGAGTTGTCCTTACCGGTAATGCGCATAGGGAACAAAATTTCTGGTGGAACATATAAGCTGCAGTCACCCAGAATTGCTCTCTATAAACCCTGGGTTTCGAATATGGATGAGGGATGGACGAGACTAATATTAGAGAATTATGAATTTCCCTTTACTAATATCCATAATGCTGAGATAAAGGCTGGTAGTCTGAGAGATCGCTTTGATGTAATAATCCTGCCAAATCAAAGCGCAAACTCGATTATTAATGGTCATAAACATGGTACGATGCCACCGCAGTATGTGGGCGGGATTTCTCAAGAAGGAGTGCATAATCTGGCGCAATTTGTAGAAAATGGTGGTACCTTAATTACCCTTGGTTCCGCTTGCGATTTACCTATAGAAGAGTTTGGTTTGCCAGTGAAGAATGTTCTGAAATCTCTCAAGCCAGAGGAATTTTTTGCTTCAGGAGTTTTAATGAAAGCAGCTTTTGATTCAATTCATCCAATTGCCTATGGAATGCCTGATGAAGGTATTGTCTTTTTTGCAGATAGCCCTACTTTCAGCATAATGCCATCCTTTAAAGAGGAAACTGCACCCATCGTGGTGGGAAGGTATCCAGGTGAAGGCATTATGGTGAGTGGGTGGATGGTAGGAGAGAAATATCTCTACAATAAAGCAGCGGTTATTGAAGCTCCCTTGGGCAAAGGGAAGGTTATTCTGTTAGGTTTCAGAGTTCAGCACAGGAGTCAGACAATTGGAACTTTTAGATTGCTTTTTAATTCAATCTATTACGGAGCTATTAAGTAGTACAGGAAGTCGAATATTACGATTTTGTCTCTTTCTTATTGATTGTAAGTGTTGGGATTTTGAGCCTATTTTCGAGAAATGTTGACGGGATGATTGCTAGCTTTTCCTTCTTTTTCATCTAAAGAGCCTTAGCTTTTATTTATGAAATTGAAGCATATCATAATTTAGAGAATGCTTTAAATGGATATGTTTTATTAAAAGTATACAGATTATTTTATTGGTGATAATAAAATAAATCTTGCAAAAAGGAGTATTGATGAAATCTAATTCTCTCATTAAATTGCCGTGCATAGCTTTCTTATTGTATCTGCTCTTCGCAGTTACCCCTTCTGCAATCTTAGCACAGCATATTACTTCGCCTGATGAATTTTTTGGCCATAAGGTAGGGGCTGATTATCATCTCATCAATTATAAACAGGCTGCTAATTATTGGAAGAAATTAGCAGAGGAATCAAGCAATATTAAGCTATTTGAATATGGGACGAGCTCCTATGGTAGAACCATGATTTTAGCTGTGGTTTCCTCAGAGGAAAATATTGCTCATATAGATCGCTATAAAGAGATTTCCAGGAGTTTGGCAAGGGTCAGAGGAGTAAGCGAAGAAGGGGCTGAGAAATTGGTTTCGGAAGGTAAAGCCATTGTGTGGATTGATGGCGGGCTTCATGCTACTGAGGTAGCTCCGGCTCAACATATTATTCAGCTTACCTATGATCTTCTGAGCGATGATTCTTCTGAGACGCAGAAAATATTGAATGAAGTGATAACCATGCTGGTATTACCCAATCCCGATGGTATGGACATGGTGGCTGAATGGTATGAAAGCAACCTGGGTACATCGAATGAAATCAGTACACTCCCTTTTTTATACCAGAAGTACATTGGTCACGACAACAATCGTGACTCTTATATGCTCAGTGTAGCAGAAACCAAAGCCATGAATAAGCTTATGAATCATGAATGGTATCCTCATTTTTTCTATAATCATCATCAAACAGCCCCTCGAGGCACTACCATTTTCATTCAGCCGAATTGTGAACCCACAAACCCAAATATACACCCTCTGCTATTGCGCTGGCAGACTTTGATAGGAAGTGCCATGGCAGTAGCTTTTGAAACAGAGGGAAAGCCGGGTGTAATTTCTCGATATATGTTTGATACCTGGTTTCCCGGATATGTAACCCAGGTAGCTGATTTTCACAATATAATATCTGCATTTTCCGAGGCCCAGCTTTATTATTATGCTACACCTCACTTTTATACCGTAGACGATTTTCCTGAGCCTTTCAGAGATTTTCCAATCTCTATCTTTCATACTACGCCCTGGAAAGGTGGGTGGTGGCGATTGCGAGATTCAGTGGAATATTGTATTACGGCTTCCAAGTCTCTCCTGGATCTTGCTGCTAAACGAAGAACGGAGCTGCTTTATGCCAAATATTTGATGGGTAAAGATACTATTGAAAAGTATAAAAAAGAGCCTCCTTATGGATGGATAATTCCGAAAAGGCAGCGAGATTTAACGGTTATGAATCAATTGCTTAGCAAGCTTATTGATCTTGATCTGGAAGTGTACCAGGCCGAGGAGCGCTTTGCATCCGATGGAATAGAATATCCTCAGGGTACATATATCTTACCGACCAGTCAACCTTTTGGTCGTTTTCTCAAAACACTTTTTGAGGTTCAGACTTATCCCGATATACGCAAATATCCCATGTTATGGCAGAGTATTGTTGAACCTCTTAAACTTGAAATACCTCCGATTCAAACCTACGATGTATTGGGATGGACCCTTCCAATGCAAATGGGAATAAAGACAGTAGCTATTAATGCTCCTTTGCATATCAATATGAAAAGAATGGAGAAATTTACACCTATAAAAGGTAAGATCTCTGGATCAGGTAATTACGGTTTCATCATTCCTTATGAAAACAGTAATAGTGTAATTGTATTAAACCGACTTCTTAAATCCGGGATAGATGTCTTATGGTCAAAAGGAGATTTTAAAGTCGGTGGTAATATATATACTGCTGGAACAATAATTGTACCTCAAAATAAATCTTTTAAAACTGGGATGAAAGCTCTTGCTGAAGAACTTTCCTTAGAAATCACAAGACTGAAAAGTAAGCCATCGATTGATACTTATTCATTAAAATTGCCAAGAGTCGCACTTTATCAAACCTGGGTGGTTATGAACCTTGGTGGCTGGACCTTTCCCGATGGTGGCTGGACTCAGCTAATATTGGAGAATTATGAGTTTCCTTTTGCTGTAATTCATGATGCAGAAATAAAATCTGGAAGATTGTGGGAGCGTTTTGATGTTATTATAATACCGCACCAACCAGCAAAATCAATTGTCAATGGCCATAAACCCGGCACCATGCCCCCTCAGTATGTGGGCGGAATTTCCTCAGAAGGTGTACTCAATTTAAAGCAATTTGTTGAGCAGGGTGGTACATTAGTTACCCTTGGCTCGGCTTGTGATTTACCAATAGAAGAATTTGACTTGCCTGTTAGAAATATTTTAAAAACTTTGAAGCCAGAAGACTTTTTTGCCTCAGGTTTATTGCTGAAAATTACTTTTGACCAAAATAATCCAATCGCCTTCGGGATGCCTAAAGAAGCAGCTGGATTTTTTGCCAATAGTCCAACTTTTAAGATTATGCCTTCATTAAAAGAAAATGACCTACCTAAAATTGTCGGATTATATCCTTCTGAGGAATTAGTGTTAAGCGGTTGGATGTCAGGGGAGAAATTTTTACGAAATAAAGCTGCAGTATTACAAATCCCTTTTGGTGAAGGAAAAATTATTTTATTAGGTTTTAGGGTTCAGCATAGAGCACAGACTGTAGGAACTTTTAAATTGCTCTTTAATTCAATATTTCAAAGTGTAATCGATTGATAAAGTTATAGAACGAATTAATATTCAATCCTACTCCTTAAATTAATAGGATTTACAATTTTTTTTCATTTACAAATAGATCTGGAAAATTTATATCTTATCATTTAAACTTTTTAAAAGATTTCAGAGGATTAATAATTGTATGAAATTATGAGGAGCTAAAAATGAAAAAATGGGGAGACTTTTTACTTGCAGATAGACGGATATTAAAAAAGACTCATGATCATTCTCTTGATATTATAGAGGGTTGCGGAATTCGATTTCATTCGAAGAAGGCTTTGGAGATATTGGATAGTGCTGGAGCGAAGATTGAAGGTGAATTAGCAAAAATACCAGGTAATGTCATAGAAGCTGCGCTGAATAAATCTCCTGCTTCTTTTACATTGTGTGCCCGAAATCCCGAATTCGACCTCAAATTAGATGGCTATCACACCTATTTATCCCAGGACGGTTGTGCGGCTTTCACTATAGATTTCGACACCGGAGAACGACGACCATCTCGGAAAGAAGACATCGAAAAGATGGCTTTAATCGCAGACTATCTTAAAAATATTGATATTGTATCGCCTACGGTAAGTGCTCGCGATATACCTAAAGAAGCAATCGCAGTACATGAATTAGAAGCTTGCTTTACTAATTCAACGAAGCATGTTGTCACTGAGTCAATTACCAGTGCAAAAGACGCAAGAGCTCAGATTGAATTTGCATCAGTAGTAGCAGGTGGTAAGGATAAATTAAGAGAACGACCTCTTTTCTGTAATTTTGTCTGTACAGTCTCTCCTCTTATTCAGGATAAGGGAGGAATTGAAGCAGCATTAGAATTTGCTGAGGCCGGAATACCAGTAGGCGTATACAGTATGGCAACTGCAGGATTGAGCTCTCCTGTGACCTTAGCAGGTACTCATGCGGTACTAAATGCTGAGGTTATTAGTGCTTTGGCCCTTATTCAATTAGCCGTACCAGGAGCAAAGGTATTTTATGCAGGAGGTCCTGCTACCCTGGATTTGAGAACAGGCTCATACGTTGCTAGCTCTCCCGAAGCCCTTATCTTGAGAATGTTAGTGGCAGAACAAGCTAATTTTTATAACATTCCTTCCATTGTCGGGGCAGGTGCTACCAGCGCTAAAGTGCCAGGTGCTCAAGCAGGATGGGAGAATGCTCTCTCTTTCTTTTTACCAACCCTGGTTGGTGCTGGATTTCTTTTTGGTCTCGGACTCTTAGACGGTTCTAACCTTCTTACCTATGAAAGCATAGTGCTTGATAATGAGAATGCAGCTATGATCAGGAAAATAATAGAAGGTGTCAACTTTAGTGATAATTCCTTTGCCCTGGATCTTATCAAAGATTTAGGTCCTGGTGGGGTGTTTTTAAACCAAAAACATACTGTGGAATACATGAGGGAACTATCAGTTCCTCAATTGAGCGACAGAGATAGTTATGAAAAGTGGTTTAATAAGGGTAAGCATAATCGTGTTGAATTAGCCAGAGAAAAAGTACGTGAAATACTTGCTAAGCATAAGCCTGAGCCTTTGCCCGAAAGTATCAAAAAAGAAATGGATGATGTCATAAAAGCATTTTCGGGAAAATAATCGGAAAAGATTAAATTAATAAAAGTTAATATATGAAAATTAGTATGTCAGGAAGGCTTATCATGTAGTCCAATACGCCGAAGTAGGTCATTAAACTTAGGGTGTGAACGAACGTCGTCGAGGATGGGCTCTACTTTTAGAAATTTTAACCATTGGTCATGGTCCTCATATGCTTTGTGCAGCCAATTCATTGCTTCTTTTTTCTGATTGAGTCCGGCATAAATTGCTACTATTGTCCATTGCGAAACATAAATATTTTTTGACAGCTCCGAGAGCTCCTTAAGAATCTTCTCAGCTTTTTCTTTTTTTCCTGAAACTGCATTTATAAATCCGCGTGTAGCTTTTATCTTTGGCGTTTCTTCTTTTAACAGTTTTTTTGCTTTGTTTAATTCTTCAGTGGCTTCTTTAAACATCCCCTTTTGTGCATAAGGGAGAGGTAGAAAAATACGGGAAACATAAAAATTAGGATCCATTTCGAGTGTCTTATGGCATTCCTCAATTGCATCGTCATACTTGCGCGCAAGATAAAGCATATTACCTAAATTAAATGTAATATAGAGTGAAAGTGGGTCGAGTTCTTGTGCCCGTTTAGCTTCTGCAATGGACTCATCATGTCTTCCCATTGCACCCAAGTAGTTGGAAAACCATTGATGTGCAACTGCATAGCTTGGTTTAAGTTCAATGGCTCTTTTAAATTCTTTTTCTGCTGCAAACCATGCCCAATTATAATTTGCCCTTACCCATGCTAACGAGGTGCGTGCTTCGGCCAGAGTATCATCCATCTCCAAAGCCTTTTCTGCTGCAGCCTGTGCTTTTGGGAAAGCATCATTTGGAGTAAGATAGCGAAACCAACCGAGGAGAGTATAATAGTCAGCAATTCCCGCATAGGCCAAAGCATAGGTTGGATTTTTATCAATAGCTTTTTCGAAATATTCTTTTGCTTTCTGCAGTCCTTCTTTTGTTCGTTTATTTAGATGAAATCTTCCTTTTAGATACAAACTGTATGCTTCAATGTCTTCTGTATAGCGTTTAAAAAGCAGCGATCTTTCTTTACCACCAAGCTTTAATCGCAACTTATTGACAATTTCCAGTGAAATTTCATCCTGAATAGCAAAAACGTCATCCATTTCACGGTCATAGCGCTCTGACCAAATTTGATAGCCATCTGCCGTGTCGCTAAGCTGGGCTGTGATACGTAACTTATTTTTTGATTTCCGAACACTTCCCTCGAGTACAGCTTGAACATCAAGCTTTTTACCAATCGCCCGAATATCTAATTTTTTACCTTTGAATGAAAATGCCGAAGTTCTAGCAACAACTCGTAAGTCTTTTATTTTGGTCAATGAATTTATCAGCTCTTCGGCTAAACCATCGCAGAAATAGTCCTGGTCCTTTTGCGGACTAAGATTCACAAAGGGCAAAACTGCAATGGAAGTTCTTCGATATTTAGAAGTTCTGGCTAATGAGATGAGATTAGGCTTGGCTTTTGTTAAAGCCTCAATTACCTCTTCTACGTTTTGATATCTTTCGAGAGGGTCCTTTGCCAGGCATTTTAATATTATTTCTTCTAATTTTTTTGAGACATTAGGATTTATCTTTGATGGAAGCTTAGGAGCTTCGGTAATTTGTTTCCGAATCAAGATGGCTATAGAATCGGCTCTGAAAAGTGGTTTTCCTGTTACCATCTCATACATTATCGCTCCGAGAGAATAAATATCAGTGCGATGGTCAACATTTTTTCCCTCTGCCTGTTCAGGAGAAATGTATGCTGGACTTCCCATTACCACTCCCGGTCTGGTAGCCTCCTCAGCTTCAAGAGATTTAGCAATGCCAAAATCCATAACATATGCATTGCCTTTTCTGTCTAATACAATATTCTGAGGTTTTAAATCGCGATGAATAACACCTTCGTCATGAGCTGCTTGTAAGGCAGCACAAATTTGTTTAGTAATGTCTATGGCTTTCTCTTCCGTTAGCTTTCCAGATTGAATTATAAATTGTTTTAAATCTTGACCATCAATATATTGCATGGAAATAAATTTAATTCCTTCAGCTTCACCGAGATCATGTATTCGGCAAACATTTTTATGATTTACTCTACTGGCGAGAACCAGTTCTTTTTTAAATCTTTTGATCATAGAGGGTGTAACGCTGAGTTCAGGTCTGATCATCTTTAGGGATACAAAGCGATTGAGTTCTTTATCAAGAGCCTTGTAGACTCTACCCATACCTCCTTTGCCAATTTGTTCTATGATCTGATATCTTTTTCCGAAATATTGACCAGGAGCAAAATCAAGAGCAAATTTTTCAGGCAAATCTTCTGTGAGCGGTAAAAGGAGAGTGGTAGTTACATCCGATAAGGTAGCTCCGCATTTGCCGCAATATTTATTCCCTTCAGGATTCTCGGCTTGACATTTGGGACATTTCATAAGTAATAATCACATTTTTTTAAAATAAAAAATTTCTCTATTCTTATGCACCATAATTATACAGAAATAAAGGATTTTAATCAAGATGAATAGATACAAAGAGATTTTAACAACATTATGAATGAGAGGGATTAAATTTTACCTACTTTCATTAGAAAGCATGATTTTTGACGATTCAATTTCAAAATAGCATGTTATTGTACAATTTTGTATCGCAAATATGTGCAAAAGATTATATGAAAAAGCTATAATGTTGATTCCTAAATCATTTGATTTTACTTTTTTCAATAAGCTCTTTTGTTTTATTATAGGCCTCAATCTCCCAGGGATATCGTCTGGGGTTCAATTCTAAAGCCTTTTTGTAATGTAATTGAGCAAGCTCTTTCTTGCCAGCTTTGATGTAGGCTTCAGCAAGACTATCGTAAACATTCCATGAATTCGGGAATTCGTGGACATTGAGCTCAAAAACTGCCAGAGCTTCTTGAATTCTATCTGCTCTTAACAATGTATATCCCAACGTATTAATTTCTTCTTCGTCAATATGGTAGGTTTTTGGGTCTCTCTTTTTAGCCTGATAAAATGATTTAATAGCGGCATCGATACCTTTGGTATCAATATTGCGGGATAGGTTCTCAGCTAATGATTCTCGAAAATTTTTAAGGCTGCTGCTTTCTTCCTGGAGTTTGATTGCATCCGTATCGAGCAATGCCATGGCAAATTCCAATACCTTATCATGACCTTGCTCAATATCCTCTTTTATATTGATTATGTGTAAATCAGGGGGCACTCCGATGCCTTCCCAACAGAATCCCTCATGATCAGTAAAAAGCTTGTAAGAAACAAAAAAATCCCATCCATTGGGGAGTTTATCCCCGTATACATCTGCAAAACATCCTGAGGTACTATCGCCTATCACTGTGACATGCGGTAGAACTCGCATGGCTAAGGCAAAGTTTTCAGCAGCACTTATAGAAAGACGGTGAGTGAGAAGGATAACCGGCTTAGTGAATTGCATTGGTCCGTCAGGTTCAACGTGCCAATATTTTGCCGCAGTGAAATCATTATGATCAGCGCCATTTCGAATTTTTGTGATCATATATAGCCTCTTTCTATCGGCAAACCTATCGGCGATGAGCTTACCGATTCGATCATGACCCCCTACATTAAAACGCACATCTACAATAATTCCTTTACAATCTTTTAATTCCTGGATGATTTCATCAATAATAGCTCTGCTTTCCTTGAGCTTTATGAATCCGCCAAAATGAAAATAACCGATGGAATCACTCAATTTACCATAAGTAAAAAGGGATTCATTTCTTATTTTTTCTCTGCTCTTGAAGTTGCCCTTTAGATAGTTATTTTTGATGAGCTCCAGGGAAAAATCGTTTAGTTGAATTTCATTTAGAAGTTCATCTATAGGCTTACCTGAAAGTTCGCCAAAAAGCTCACCTAACATACCAGATATAAAGGTACTGTTTGATGAGCGTAACATCACATGATTGTCGTTAAGATGTTTGAGCATTCTTGACATAATCTCGAAAAGCTCGTCATCGGTTGTCTGAGGTGTTACCTGGGGACGATAGACTTTATAGAGAGCATGCCAATCAACTTTTTTGGCAGCAAAGATTCCATAATTCTGATCAAAGGTTTTCCAGAGATGTTCAAAATTCTTCTCCGGCTCACTGAGCTCCTGTGCTCCTACGCTTGGATTAATATTGATTAATATCAATAGTAATACAACCCATAAAGTTTTGCTTTTCATATTTTTCTCTCCTTAAATGTACATTTTTTGCTAATCAATATATATTCTTTACACCTTCAGTGCTTTTCTATTCAGGTTGAAAGTAATAGAAGAGTAAGATATGTATATAAAAAATCTATATCTCCGCTGTTACTTTGATGACACATTACGTCCTTCGCCAAAATCGAGAATCCAGAATTGAGATCGGGCTATGTCTGCGGCATCGAGGGCTTTATAGAGTTCCTCAACTGCTTCCCTCTGGCCATCATCAGCCAGGCCGATGAAGGTGCCAAAGTGTATTCCCATGCTAATATGTGCATTCAAATCCTTATGCGCTTGCACTGCTTGTTGTGGATCCAAATGAACAGGTGACATAAACCAACGTGGTTTATATGCTCCTATAGGAAGAAGAGCAAAGTGCATCGGGGCAAAGCGCTCTCTAATTTGTTTGAAATGGGGGCCATATCCGGTATCTCCGGCAAAATAGATAGGTCCTACAGACCCTTCAAAAACAAATCCCAGCCACAGGGTTTTATTATGATCAAACAAACCGCGGCTGGAAAAATGTTGTGCAGGAACTCCAGTCAAAAGAACTTCTTTAGTTATCTCGATACTTTGCCACCAATCAATATCCCTGGAGTTATCGATTCCTTTTTTTGTCAGCAGCTTGCTATTCCCCAGACCGGTTATTATGGTGGGATGGAATTTTTTATCTAGCCATCGCAGCGTTTTTATATTGAGCTGATCGTAGTGATTGTGACTGATAAGCACATAATCGATAGGTGGCAAGTCCTCAAGGCGAATGCCTGGTGGGCGCACCCTTTTTGGCCCTGTCCAGTCAACCGGGCTGCTTCGTTCGGACCAGATGGGATCTGTCAGGATATTTAAATTATCCGTCTGTATGAGAACCGTAGCATGGTTAATAAAGGTAACTCGCAGCTTTCCTCTGGGAACTCGTTGTGGTGGTGGTGGGCCATGTGGCGAGTTAATGTACTCTGGCCAGTAGCCTATTTCCCGGGTTTTCATCCATTTAATCAGGTCTTTGGACCTGGCTTCTCTGGTGGGAAACTGATTGTGGAAGCGCTTCCCATCGAAATGGTCTGATACCGGTCCTTTATAGCCCGGGGCATAGATTATTGCATAATAAACTATTGAAGCTGCAAGCATTAAAGTGGTGAAGAAGATTATCACTATCCACATCATAAATTTTCTCCGCACCATGTTTGAATCCTTTAGGGGGTAAATAGTGGAAGCTTATTTATTGAATTTAGCCAGTGTTTCCTTGTTAAGAGGTTCATAAGCAAGCTGGCCGGTAAATTTTTCAAAGGCTTTACAAAAAGGGCAGATTTTTCGATCGACGTATTTCACAAACCAATAGGCAAATCCTTTTTGCTTTTCACGAGCATTGCTGCACAGCAGGCATTCAAGACACTTCTGCGCTTTTTCTTTGAGCTTTTGATCGGCTTTATTCATTTTTATTCCTCGGTCATTTGTTTATTTTACTAATTTATTTCTTTATAAAATCTTAGAGAATAAATTTTAACATAAAAATAGCCTCTTGAAGCTTTTTTTTGATTTTAAGACAGGTTAGTAATTTCAATCCTTGTTTTATTGGACTATTTTCTTGGCTTCAGATAAGAAGATATATT
>CAZYAF010000051.1:0-17810 GCA_964645975.1 uncultured Acidobacteriota bacterium | reverse complement strand
GAATATAGAAGTGTATAGTATTACATATTCAAGGATATCAGAAAATGGAAATCTATACTACAAGTCAAGTAGCTGAAAAAGTTGGTGTTACAAAAAAAACTTTATACAGCTGGCTAAAAAAAGGCGTTATTCCTGAACCAGATAGAGATTATAAAAATCATCGTATTTGGACGAAGGAAGATATACAAAATTGTCGCAGATACAAAAATACTAGAATTCCAGGCGGAGTTAGCCGAGCTGTAAATAAAAAATAGAAATATTTTTGTGTACATTTTTTAAATTAAACTTCTAGTTTTAGAAAGATATTATAAGGAGAATTTAAGTGGCATTTGGAAAAACAAAAAGACCAATCGGGGTTGATGTAGGATCTTCTGCTATTAAGGTAGTTGAGTTGAAGACCATATCTAAGGGGCCACAGAATTATCAGCTTTTAACGGTGGGAATAGAAGAGTTGGCACCGCAGGCTATTGTTGATGGGGCAATTATGGATTCTGCCTCTGTGGTTGAAGCCATTGATAGGATTTTTCGTGAGTCAAAGATGAAGAATAACGACATTGCGACATCCTTATCTGGGAGTTCTGTAATAATTAGAAGAATTAGCTTACCAGCTATGGGTGAAGAAGAGTTGGCCGAGTCCATAAAATGGGAAGCTGAGCAATATATACCTTTTGATATAGAGGATGTGAATCTCGATTATCAAATCTTAGAAGGGAGCACTTCAGAGGATCCTGGCAGCATGGATATTATTCTGGCGGCAGCAAAAAAAGACATAATAAACGATTATACCAGCGTGATAACCCAGGCAGGAAAGAATCCTGTTGTTGTTGATTTAGATGCTTTTGCTCTGCAAAATGCTTACGAGATTAATTATCCCGAGAAGCTCGCCGGAAATTTCGCTTTGATAAATATTGGCGCCAGTGTTATGAACATCACTATTTACCAGAGAGGGAGCTCCATATTCTGGCGTGATATATCAATTGGTGGTAATCAATTCACTGAGGCTCTACAAAAGGAATTAAATATCAGCTATGAACAGGCAGAAAATCTCAAACGCGGTTATGAAATCGACGGTATACCATCGCAAAAAACATTGCCTGTTATAAATGCTATTTCAGAGGCTGTGGTAAAAGAAATGCAAAAAACCTTTGATTTTGTTCAGACTGCCTCTTTGGATAGGGTAGTAATCTCTGGAGGTTGCACAAAAATAAGCGGATTAGACCAGTTTATATCTGAGAAATTTAGCACTCCAGTAGAAATAATGAATCCTTTTAGAAATATATCATACAATCCTAAAGAATTTGATCCTGAATATTTAAATGAAATTGGCCCCAGCTTTGCAATCGCTGTGGGTTTAGCTTCAAGAGAGGTGTAGAGGTTAATGATTAAGATTAATCTCTTAAAAGAAGAAATTGCTCCAGCAAAAAAGAAGAAAGCAATTGTTCCTAAAGGAGAGCAACAGAGAAACCTCCTTTTCTTTTTGGTTTTTATAATTGCTGCAGGAGCAATAGGATATATGTATTGGTCAGTGAACTCAAAATTGAACGATCTCAATAGAAACATAAAGATGGCTCAGGACGAAAAGCAGAGGTTAGAAAGTATTATTCAAGAAGTAAATAAATACCAAACGGATAAAGATTTATTAGAACGAAAGCTGAATTTAATAATCGAATTAGATAAGAATCGGTCCTCGCCTGTAGACTTAATGATTCAACTGCAAGAGCTTAAACCTAATCATTTGTGGTTTAATAAGATTACTGAGCGAGGTGGACAGGTTACTATAGAGGGCAGGGCTATTTCCTATAATTCTATTGCAGAATTTGATGGTAATTTAACACGGTCAGATTATTTTGCGAACAATAATGTGGAATTATTAGATGCTGAGGAATTACCTGGTGGAGAGAAGAGATTTGCATTAACATGCAGATTTGTTAAACCGCAACCTCCAAGCGAAGAAAAACAAGAATAATTTTTTAAGGAGCAAAAATGGAATTCGCCAAATTATCGCCCAGTGCCCAATTGGCCATAATACTAGTGTTAATTGGTGGTATTTTCCTTGCTTTTTATTTCATGATCTATTCTAAGAAAGCAGCAGAAATTAAAACAAAGAGTGCCGAGTTTGATGCTCTTCAGCAGGAAATTATGAAAGCTAAAAGAACAGCAGCAAAATTACCAGAATTAAAGCAGAGAATAGAACGATTGAAGGAACGGTTCGAACTTATGAAGAGAATTCTTCCTACAGGCAGAAATACGCAAGATTTATTGCAACGAGTAAGGAACCTAACCGCCAATAGCAATTTAGCGCTGAAAAGATTTGACCCGGCTCCTTTAGTAATCAGAGAATTATATGCTGAATATCCTGTCCATATGAGAGTTTTTGGCACCTACCAAAATTTAAAAATATTTTTCTTTAAGATAAGCAAGCTCCCTCGCATAATAAATATTTACAATTTGGAAATTAAAGATGTGCGAGAGGGTCCCTTTAATATCGAAGCTAATTATACGGCTGTTACTTTTGTTTTGATTGAAGAAGGAACATAGCAATGAATATAAAACTTAAAATCAAAAGAAATAAGCTTTCAACAAATCTTAATATGCTATTGTTCCTATTGGGGTTCATTTTTATTATTGGGCTTACTGCCGACAACTCTGTTTTTACCTATGAAGTAAGTTCAATAACACAGGAGACTACTCAAGAGCAGAAACCGCCAGAAGAAAAAAAAGAGCAGAAGAAAGAAGAGAAAAAGACTGATCAGCAATTGCAAGATATGGTTAGTAAAGAGCAAGAACTTCTGCCGGAGAATATTTTAAAAAATCAAGCAGATCCTTTTAAAAGCCCAATTGATAAAGCTGCTGAACAAAAGGCGAAGGAGGGAATACTAGTTGGAGTAGCTGCTATGTCAATTGAAGAATTGAGTGTAGTAGGTATTGTTGAGATGGGGAGAGAGTATTTAGCTGTTGTCGAGGGACCAGATAATATTGGCTATTTTCTTCGAGTAAATGATGAAGTAATTAATGGCAGAGTTGTAGAAATTAATATGGAGAGGATAGTATTTGAACAAGATATTACTGATCCATATGCTATAAAAAAGAGCAGAAGGATTATTAAAAAGATACATACTGAACAGTGAGGGTAATGAATAAAATGAAAAAAATATATATATTTAGTTTGATTTTCTTCTTGGCTTTTTTGATACAATGCTCGTCAAGTGTAAAAGTAAATCAGCCATCTTCTCAGCAAGCTATTCAGAATAATGAATCCAAACCAGTTATTTATAATGTAGAATTAATTGAAAATACAAACGGTATTGATTTAACTATAGAAGCAGATAGTTCGTTAATGTATACTGCTTATAGTGCCGAAACAAATTTCCCAAATTTAATTATCGAAATACCGGGAGCAGTACCATCGGATTTGCCATCATGGATTGAATCAGATTATCCGCTTGTCAAAAATATACAAATAGAAGTGCTTGATAAAGAAAGCGATAAGCCACTTACAAGATTTACTGTGACTCTAAGTGAGGGATTTGATTATAATATTGAGCATGAAGAAAATAAGCTCACCGTGAATTTTACGCAGCTATCCTCCATAGCGGCTAATATAGAGGAAAGCACGGAGATTACACAGAATAGCGGAGTATTCCCAGCAGCAAGTGAAGAGCAAGAAAATACCACTGAGCAGGAACAAATAAGCCAAGAAAACGAACAGAAAGAAGAGATTAGCCCTGCTACTGCTGTATCCAAAGTTCTTGTCAGGAAAGTAGAGAATGATGTGATTATTTCTATTTTAGGAGACGGAAAGCTTAGTTATAAAAGCTTTATATTAGATGATCCACAAAGATTGATTGTTGATATCAAAGATACAAGAAACGATATTTCGCCATCAGTAATAACGGTAGATGCAGATCAGCTTCAAAGAATAAGAACTTCCCAATATAAAGTCGAGCCAGAAATGGTTTCACGAGTTGTATTTGATTTGAATTATCTTGCTAAATTCCAAATGGTAACTGAGAATAATACGCTCAAAGTAATCATAACCGATGAAAGGGTGGAGAATTTAGATGAAGCAATTGCTGAAACAGCTCTCGAAGAGAAAGAAGAGCCACAAGTTCCTGCAAAAGAGCCAGTTGAGCAAATGGTTCCAGCAGAAGAAAAATCTATAATTCAGGAAGAAGCGGAAGAAAAGCCAGAAATAGTCCCCGAAGAACCCAGCGAAGAACAAGAAGAAGTAATTGAGCCAAAAGTTGAGGAATTAGTTGTAGAAGAGCCACAAGAGGAAGAAGAAAAAGTAGCCCCTTATCAGCCCTTAACTACTACTTTTCTCCCGCAGACTATACCAGGAGAGGAAAGAGAGTATAAAGGGCATCCTATTAGTCTTGAGCTAAGAGATGCAGACATAAGAGATGTAATACACCTTTTCGCAACCATAACGAATCTGAATTTTGTAATTGATCCAGAGGTAGGTGGTAGAATTACCATTTACCTTAAAGAAGTACCGTGGGATCAAGCGCTCGATATTATTTTAAAAAATAATGGTTTAGGCAAAATTTTTGAAAATAATGTTATGAGGATTGCTTCTACAGGTAAATTAGCTGCTGAAGCGCAATCACAGAGAGCTTTGTTGGAAGAGAGGAGATTAGCGGTACCACTGGATACAATGACAAGAGCTGTTAGCTATGCGAAAGCCATGGAGCTGGAAAAAGTAATAAAAAAGAATCTATCTGCTCGAGGAGATGTTATTGTCGATGAAAGAACAAACACGCTTATAATAAAAGATATACCAGATCAGATTGCGCTTCTAAGGCAATTGATAGATACCCTTGATATACCAGCAAAGCAGGTACAAATTGAATCACGAATCGTGGAGACTACCCGCGAGGTGATTCAAGGATTAGGTATACAGTGGGGTTTTGCTGCAGCTATGGATAGACAGCATGGCAATACTACTGGTTTAGTGTTTCCCAATAGTATGCGAGCTGAAGGTGCTTCTGCTGGATTGCAAAGATTCGGTATAGGTGAAACCCCTTATGCCGTAAACCTTCCTACTCAGCAAGCAGCAAATACATCAATAGGTTTTACTTTTGGTAATTTGCTTGGTTCTTTTAATTTAGATGCTACTCTTCATCTCTTAGAGAACACAAACCAAGCACGTTTATTATCCAGACCACAAATAACTACTCAGAACAATATTGCGGGTATGATAAGAAGTGGATATCGTATCCCGGTGCAAACTGCTGTCGCTTTAGGGGTAGTTTCTGTTACCTATATTGATGCTGCCCTTAGGTTATCGGTCACACCTCAAATAACATCAGATGATACCATTATTATGGATGTGGATGTGAGCAATGATACTCCCACAGGAAAATTGATAGGTCCCAATGCAGAAATTTCTACACGTAGTGCAACATCTCGCTTGTTGGTGCCAGATGGAGGAACAGCAGTTATTGGTGGAATTATTCAGATGCGGGATATCTTGAATCAGCAAAGGACACCATTATTGCACCGAATTCCTATTCTGGGGTGGTTATTTAAAAATAGAAACATAGAAAATAGAAATGATGAGATGATTATATTCATCACACCGAGAATATTAAAATATTAAAGACGATATGAGAATAGTTAAAGGGAGCATAAATATGAAAAAAATAATATTAAGCTTATTGCCGTTATTATTAGTTATTGTGATTACTGCTTGCTCCACTAATAATGATATCGGAGAAACAAAAGCTCCTGTTTATTTAGTAGTACACAACATTAGCGCTGGAAGTCAACCCTTTGGAGATATTATCAATAGTGATGGAATAATATTCGATGATAATGTTAATGTGGAGTTTCAGAATAGAGTAAAAGACCCAGATGTGTTACTTTCACCAAAATTGTACAATTCTACATATACTGACATTGTGGTAAAAAATTACAGAGTATATTTTTCCAGGACTGATGGTGGAACAGTAGCTCCCGATGGTTTTGAAGCCGCCATGAATTTTTATGTGCGTACAAATTCTTATGCAGCAACAAATCTTGTTCTTATCCATGCACATCAAAAAGCGCAGCCCCCACTAAGTTTTTTGCAACCATATAATTTAGGTTTTGAACCTTCTACCAATTATACTTCCATTACCTGCAGATCATTTTTTGAATTTTGGGGTGAGACTTTTGCTGGAGAAAGGGTATTTGCTGAAGGTGCAATTGAGATTACATTCGCCGATTATGGTGATTAATTGGAGGAGATGAGATGAGAAGAATTATTATGAGATACTTAATTTGCGCAGCAGTAATTTCAATACTTCTATCAGGAAGTAGCTGCAATCTAAAGGACCCGGCAGCACCAACCGATCCCATTGGCGATGCTAATAATCCTCCACAAACGGGTACAGTAACAAATAGCATAACATTGAAGTCCGAACCTGGTCTTTTGCCCGCTGACGGTATTACCTCCTCCCGATTAGTTGCCACTGTTAGAAGAAAAGATGGCAAGGTAGTTTCTGATTTATTGCCAGTAGCTTTTAGGACAACTGAAGGAAATTTATCGGATGATGGTTTCAATAAATTAGGAAAAGAGTATACATTCTACACCGTCCGTGGTGAGGCGATATGTTATCTAATTAGTAGTACCAGGGATACAATCTGCCGGGTAGAGGCGCGCCAGGGCGATATAACAGCCGCCATAAGGATCAGATTCCTCAGAACCAACGAGGATTCTGGAAGGATAGATTTAACAGCAGATCCATCATCGGGTTCAGCGCCTTTTGAGTCGATCCTTAATGCAGTTGTATACAATAGAGAAGGTGAGACTTTGCAGGATGCAAAAGTAACTTTCACTGCACCATTTGGATATGGATATTTCAAAAATGGTCATAATGAGATTACCCATATGACGGATCATGACGGAGAAGCAGTTGCAATATACAGAATTGAAAGTATTCCATCTGATCCTAGCGCTCCTACAAATTTAAAAATTAAAGCGGAAAGTGGACCAGTATGGGATCAGGTGACTATTTTTATTGAGCAGAATGAAAATCCAGCTGGCCAACTTGTAGTTGATCCGACAGATCTTGAATTAGCTGGAGCTGCTAGCCAGAGTGCCACAGTAGGATTAGATGCTACAGGTTTTACCGATAAAGAAGATGGTACAAATTTGATCTACGAATTCTCAGTTCTCAGTAATTCTACTGGTTGTTCTGTAAGTATAGCGCCGAGCTCAGGTCCTACAACCACCGCCACAATTACAGCTAATCCGACTGCGGTTGATGGAACAATCGTATTCCAGGTCAAGGTCACAGATACACAAGGTGGTGAAGGATATGATACAGCTCAACTTGCCATTACGATAACATAGGATTTTGCTTAAAAATATTAATTATTACTAAAGCAATGTGATTGAAATTGAAAGAAAGGGGTTGCTCATGAGGGGAGCAACCCCTAATCTTTGAATATAAATTTGCATGCACACCGCATTAAATTTATTGACCACTGGTTAATAAAATGGTACTATAATTAAGATTTATTAGTCTGTTAAAGAAAGGATACAAAAATTTAGAGGATGATTAATGCCTGAGGAAAAAGACTTTGAACTATCTCCTAAAATAGAGGAGCTTCAAGAAAAATTATTAAAAGAGCCGAAATCCAGACTTTTTTTACAATTAGCCGAAGAATATAGAAAATCGAATATGCCAGAGGAAGCAGTAGAAGTTTGCAAGGAGGGGCTTAAAAATCATCCCAGTTATATTGCTGCAAAGGTTACATTAGGTAAAGCATACCTTGATTTAAAGAAAACAGACGATGCACAGCATATTTTTGAGGATGTAATAGAACAATCTTCTGATAACCTCGTTGCTAATCGAAATTTAGCAGATATTTACTATATGAAAGGCTATGCTGATGAGGCCTTGAAACACTATAGAATCATTAATATGTATAATCCCAACGATCAGTTGGTTTCAGATAGAATAAAAGAGCTACAGGAACAAATGGCTGAGCCGGAACCAATTAAAATGGAAGAAGGTGCAGAAGCTGAGGCTGCACAAGCAGAGGGAGAGGGTAAAGCAGAAAAAGATGTTATAGAGAAGCAACCAGAAGAAGAAGCTATAGCTGACGAAGAAAAAGAAGAAAAAGCCGAAGAAATTATAATAGAAGAAGAAACAAAACCAGAAGAACAGATAATAGAAGAAAGTGGGGAGCAAATAGGGCAAGTAACACCAATAGATATCAAGATTGAGGATAAAAAAGAACAGTTACCCACAACGGAAGAAGATAAAGACAAGGAAAGTTTGATAAAGGAGGAGGTAACTACATCTGAGGAAGAGTCATATGACACAGGAGAAATACCAGAAGTAAAGATTGAATTACCAGAGGATGAGGCTGAAGAAGCGGAGAGCATTCCTGCTATTGAAATAGATTTAACCACTGAAACTGAAAAAGAAGGTGGTATTCCTGAAGAAGAAATAACTGTATCGGAACAAACTGCAGAGCCTCCAGCTGAACAAGAAGTAATAACAGAAGAAAAAGAGACACTATTACCAGAAAAAGAGAAGATCGAAGTGACAGAAGCAAGCACCGAAATTAAAGAAAAATCAAAAGTAGAACCCAAAGAGCCCACTAAAGTTAAGAAAGCTGCTGCAGTAGAAGGAATAATTGTTGAGGAGAAACCAAGCAAAAAACCTGAAGAAGAAATAGTGGAAAAACATGAGGAGCCTTTAGCTGAAAAGAAAGAAATGGCAAGTGTAACGTTAGCAGAACTTTATGCAAAGCAGGGACTCTTTGATAAATCGATAGAGATATATAAACATATGCTGGAAGAGCATCCTGATAATGATAAGATAAAAGAACGTTTAAATAAGTTAATAGAGCAGAAAAAACAGTTAAAAATAGAAGAAGCAAAGAAATTTCAGGAAAAAGTAGACCAAAAACCAGCAGAAAAAAAAGAGGTTATGCAAGAACCTAAACCCTCACAAATTTCCGAAGAAAAGAAGAAAGAAAAGAAAAAAGAAAAAATAGATACTCTCAATAAATGGCTTGATCGAATTAACAAATTGAAATAGACCTAATTGAAGGATTGAAAAGCTATAATAAATTTATTGGGTTGATAAAAGTAAAGTGATGTTTTCGGCTAAACTATTAAGCGTTTTAGAAAAAGTAAAGGATTCACAAAGCATTTTTATAATGGATGGGGATGGATTATTTATTGATAAAGCCTTTGCAACATCCGATAGGAGCTATGAAACTCTCGCAGTAGAATGTACAAGCTTAATAAAAAATAGCTTAACATTTACCGCTAATCCTCAATTAAATAACATGGAGGAAATTATACTCAACTCTGAGGAAATAAGGATAATAATTCGCATTATTGTCCCAAATTATTATCTCTTATTATTTACCGGAGTTGGCGCTAATTTAGGAAAAGCTCGCTATGAGCTTCTTATGGCAAAATATGATTTAGAAGAAGATTTCTCTTAGAAACACGGTCTAAGAGAATAATATATAATAGAATAGGGGAACATATTTTGTTCCCCTATTTAGTTTTTGCTAAAGATGAATAGTTGACACATATAGCAATTATAATTATAATTTTTATATTTGGAGGAGAAAAGTGCTCAGTACCGGCGATTTTAGAAATGGTCTTAAAATTGAAATTGATGGTGGACCTTATATAGTAATAGAATTTTTGCATGTTAAGCCTGGAAAAGGAGGTGCTTTCGTTCGCACCAAATTGAAAAATATGAGAGATGCAAGTGTGATAGATCGTACTTTCAGAGCTGGTGAAAAGGTTCTCGAAGCAAAAATAGAAGAAAAAGAGATGCAATTTCTTTATGTTCAAGATGAAAATTACTATTTTTTAGATTTAGAAACCTACGAGCAAATTTCTTTGAGAGCAGATCAATTAGAAGGATCGGAGAGATATTTAATCGATAACATAAATATAGCAGTTCTATATTTTAAAAAGGAACCAATAACGATAATTTTGCCTAATTTCGTTGAACTTAAAGTGATAAAAACTGAGCCATCACATAAAGGAAATACGGCTTCCGGTGGGAGCAAACCTGCAGAATTAGAAACAGGTGTTATTATACAGGTACCTTTTTTCATCAATGAAGGTGATATAGTTAAAGTAGATACTCGGACAGGAGATTATATAGAAAGGGTATCAAAATAGTATAGTATTTAATTAAAGAGGTAGAGAGCAGTGAAAATCAGCGAAATAAAAAAAATCTTAAATATACTAAAGGAAAATGATATAGAAGAATTTGAGTTAGAACGTGATGGTATTAAGCTAAGGATAAAAAAGAAGAGTCCTCAGATTATACAGAATCAGAAGGTAGAAGAAAATAAGCCATCACAAATAGGTGAAAATCTCCCTAACAAATTAGAGAAGCCTTTATACGAAGAAACTATAGAGAAAGAGAAAGAAGAAGAAAAAGAAGAATTAACTTATGTTACTTCACCTATTGTTGGAACTTTTTATAGAGCTCCCAATCCCGATGCACAAGCTTATGTGGAAATTGGTGATAGAATTGAAGCAGGCCAGGTACTCTGTATTATCGAAGCTATGAAGTTAATGAATGAGATTGTATCTGATAGAGCAGGAGAAGTAGTAGATATAATACCTAAAGATGAGCAATCAGTAGAATATGGGGAAAGACTATTTGCTATCAAACCAATTTAGTCTTTTTAAAGCCACCTTTTAAAGAGTCATGTATTATTAATAGAGCCCATTAAAATTATGCCTATGTTCAAAAAAATATTGATAGCAAACCGGGGAGAAATTGCGATGCGGATAATAGCTGCATGTAAAGAGCTGGATATCAAAACAGTTGCTGTTTATTCTCAAGCAGATAAATATTCCCTTCATACTCGCTTTGCCGATGAGGCCATTTGTATTGGGCCTCCACAATCAGCTGGGAGTTATCTTAATATACCTCATATAATTAGTGCAGCAGATATAACAAATGTTGATGCAATACATCCTGGGTATGGTTTCCTGGCAGAGAATCCTGAATTCGTAGAGATTTGTAAATCATGCAATATTACTTTTATAGGACCATCAACGAAATCCATGAGGCTTGCTGGAGATAAGTCGCTAGCCAGGAAACAGATGATGCAAAAAGGAATACCTGTTACTTCTGGAAGCGAAGAAGACGTAAATTCCTTTCAGGAGGCTAAAACTATAGCAAAAAAAATCGGTTACCCTGTTCTGCTCAAAGCTTCTGCTGGTGGTGGAGGAAAAGGTATGCGAATTGTTCGGTCCGAAGATAAATTAGAGGATAATTTGAAGCTTGCACAACTTGAAGCAGAAATAAGCTTCGGTAATAATAATATATATATAGAAAAATATATTGAAAATCCTCGTCATATTGAATTCCAGATACTTGGTGATACCTATGGAAATATTTTTCACATAGGTGAACGAGAATGTTCAATTCAAAGGAGACATCAAAAATTAATAGAAGAATGCCCTTCCACTGTGCTCACCGATGATTTACGTGTCGCAATGGCAGAGGCTGCACTTAACATAGCCAAAGAAGCAGAATATACTAATGCTGGTACTATAGAATTCTTACTTGACCAGGATAGAAATTTTTATTTTATGGAAATAAATGCTCGTATTCAGGTTGAGCATCCAATTACCGAAATGGTTTGGGGCATAGATTTGATTAAAGAACAAATAAAAGTGGCCGCAGGCAAGAAATTAAGCTTTTCTCAAAAAAATTTAAAACCTCGAGGCCACAGCATAGAATGTAGAATTAACGCTGAAAACCCAGAAACCATGGTGCCCAGCTCGGGCACCATTACTACTTTTATTCTGCCAAATGGTTTAGGAGTAAGACTTGATACTGCTGCATATCAGGGCTATGAAGTAACACCTTATTATGATTCTCTATTGGCAAAACTTATCGTAACGGAAAATAACCGTAAGGAAGCTTTGCAGAAACTCAATCGCTCCCTGGAATTTTTTATAATTGAAGGAATAAGTACTAATATTTCTTTGCATTCAAAAATCATTAATCATCCAGAATTTATTTCAGGAAATTTTGGCACTCAGTTCTTAGAAAAGATAAGCATATAATCAGATTTAATTAATATACAATTTTTTCTTCAGCTAAATACAATTTTTCTGCTGATTTAAGAGCATAATTAATATGATAAGAAGGGAAAGTGCTAATGGAACGTAAGGAAGTATTTACTTCGCGCTGGGGGCTTTTATTAGCTGCCTTAGGAATGGCTGTGGGTTGTGGTAATGTATGGCGTTTTCCTCGTATAGCCTTTTCTTATGGTGGGGCTGCTTTCCTTATTCCTTGGATAATTTTCCTGTTTCTATGGTCCATTCCCTTGTTGATAATCGAATCCACTATGGGGAGGGAAAGCCGTAAAGGGACTATAGGTTCATTTGGCGTTTTTATGGGGAAGAAGTATTGTTGGATGGGTGCTTTTGTAGGATTTTGCTGCATGGGAATTATGTTTTATTATTCTGTAGTAATGGGCTGGTGCATAAAATATTTTTTACGCGGAATATTTGGCGGCCCTTTAGGAGGAAATTCAAGCAGATACTGGGAGTTTTTCAACTCCTCATATCAGCCTATTTTTTTCCATTTTATATCAATAAGCATAGGGGCTTATATAATTTATCGTGGAGTAGTTAAGGGAATTGAGAAAGCAAATCGTTTTTTAATACCCTCCTTGTTCATTCTTTTAATTATAGCAGTTGGCAGGTCCTTAACGCTGCCAGGTGCAGAAAAGGGATTGAATTTTCTTTTTAGCCCGAGATGGGAAATGTTATTGGATTATAAGGTCTGGCTTCAAGCACTTACACAATCGGCCTGGTCAACAGGTGCTGGTTGGGGTCTTCTTTTAAGCTATGCAGTTTACATGAAAAAAAAGGAGGATATAGTCTTAAACTCTTTTATAATAGGTTTTGGGAATAATACTGCTTCGTTAATTGCAGCATTAGCAATTATTCCTACTGCTTTCGCCCTCCTTAGCCAGGCTGATGCCCAGACTGCCATGCAATCGGACAACCTCGGTCTTACCTTCATTTGGATACCAAGACTTTTCGATCATATGCCTGCAGGTTCCTTTTTTATGAGCTTATTCTTTTTAGCGCTTACCTTTGCTGCGCTTTCATCCTTAATTTCTATGATTGAATTATCTACCAGAATTTTTATGGATGCAGGGATGGTTCGACGAAAGGCTATTATATTTGTTAGTATTGGAACATTTTTATTGGGATTGCCATCAGCTATCAGCCTCGGTTTTTTCAATAATCAGGATTGGGTATGGGGTATTGGATTATTGATCAGCGGAATGTTTTTTGCCTTAGCAGCTATTAAGTATGGTGTAAGCAAATTTAGAAACACACTCATCAACGTAGAAGGAAATGATATTAAATTGGGAAAGTGGTGGGAAATTATAGTTTCCTTTGTCATTATTATAGAGTTTGGTGGAATGCTCGTTTGGTGGTTTTACCAGGCAGTGGTTAGTAATCCTGGTACCTGGTGGAATCCTTTCAAAACAAGCAGCCTCGGTACATGCCTATTTCAATGGGGAATTGCGATAATACTATTTATTATTTTTAATAATTGGTTGGCCAAAAAGACATTATCAAAACATAAATAGAGGAAAAATAAATTATGGAAAAAGGCACCATAATTATGATGCTAATAATATTAGGAGGAGTTTTCGGAGGATTTATTTATACTATTAATTTAGCAATAAGGAAAGAGAAAGAAAAAAGTAAAAGTAGGAAAGAATAATAATAACTATGAAAGTAATAAATAAAGAAATACATTTTAAAACTGCTGGAGATAAAGATGTCAAAGATTTAACATCTGATATTGCTCAGTTAATAAACCAATCTCCAGTAAATTCCGGTATTGTTACTATTTTTGTTCCCGGCTCCACAGCAGGAGTAACTACCATAGAATTTGAGCCCGGTGCTATTAGAGATTTAACCGACCGTATAGGTAAGCTCATTCCCCGTGATATATATTATAAACATAACGAACGATGGGGCGATGGAAACGGTTTCTCTCATGTAAGCGCGGCGTTACTCGGCCCGTCATTAATTGTTCCTTTTGACAATAAGAAGCTCATGCTCGGTACATGGCAGCAAATAGTCTTTTTAGAGTTTGACAATCGTCCTCGCAGTCGTAATGTCGTTGTTCAGATTATGGGGGAATGAAGGTAAGAAGCTAAAGATTAATTTTATTTTGAGGAGGATCACCGTGAGTAATGATGTTGGGAATAGAGAGCAGTGGGGCTCTAAGATAGGCTTTGTTTTAGCAGCAGCAGGTTCAGCCATTGGTGTGGGAAATATATGGCGCTTTCCTTATATGACAGGGATTAATGGGGGAGCCGCTTTTGTCCTGGTATATTTGGGCTGTGTACTATTATTAGGATTTCCCATAATGCTTGCTGAATTGACTTTAGGACGCCACGCGCAAAAGGATGCAGTAGGCACCTTTAAATTGATAAAGCCTAAAAGCTCATGGTTTCTTACTGGCTCTTTAGGTGTAGTAGCGGGTTTTTTAATATTATCCTATTACAGTGTTGTTGCTGGCTGGACTATTGGCTATTTCTTTGAAACCTTATTTGGAGTATTCAAACGCTTAGCGACCACTGAGGCAATAAGCAACTATTTCGACGTATATTCTGCCAATCCTTATAAAGCAGTGGGTTATCATGCATTGTTCATGATTTTGTGTATGCTTATTGTTTCTAAAGGTATTAAAGGTGGTATTGAGCGATGGAGCAAAATATTAATGCCTGCACTTCTTGGGATAATAATAATTCTCATAATTAGGTCTGTTACTCTCAAGGGCTCTTTTGAAGGGATTTTATTTTTTATTAAACCAGACTTTTCCAAGCTAAATACCAATGCTATTTTTAATGCGTTAGGCCAATCTTTCTTCTCCTTGAGTTTGGGGATGGGCTGCATTATAACCTATGGCAGCTACTTGAATAAAAGGGACAATCTTGTTGCTTCAGGAATAATGGTTGCATCATTGGATACCCTCATAGCTCTCATGGCTGGTTTTGCAATATTTCCAGCAGTTTTTGCTTTCCGTATGACACCCGATTTAGGTGTGGGATTAGTATTTCGCTCTCTTACTAATATATTTAATGTTATGCCTTTAGGTATCTTATTCGGAGCTCTCTTTTTCTTTTTATTAGCAGTAGCAGCTTTTACTTCGGGAATATCACTGCTCGAGGTAGTTACTGCATATTTTGTCGATACGAAGAAATGGACGAGAAGGAAAGCAGTTTGGACTATGGGAAGCATCATTTTCATTATTGGTATTCCTTCTTCACTTTCTTTTGGAGTTTTGCGAGGATATGAATTGGCCGGAAAAAATTTCTTCGGTATGATTGAAAGCTTGACTAATAATTATATGCTTCCTTTAGGAGGTGTGCTAATTTCTATATTTGTGGCATATATTTGGGGGTCCAGATATGCCATTGAAGAGGTAAAACAAGGGAATCCAGGTTTCATATTTGGGAAAATATGGATTTTTCTCTTACGATATTTCTGCCCGTTAATGTTAATTCAAATTTTGTTTTTTGGATTTTTAGGAGAATTTAAATCTCCTTCATTGGTAAATTTTACTGAGCAAATGAGATACTACCTTATTATTTTTGATGTAATAATAAGTTCATTAGTTGTAATTGGTTCAATAGTATATTTAGTGGGACTAAAAGTAAAGAAGTAAAGGAATCAAAAAGAAAGAACTAATCAAAAACCAAATAACATTAATAAGCTTTAGCAAAATAAGCTTTGGTTTTTGATGATTTACCACAGAAGATACACTTTCCTTCATCTTCGTTTTGTTCAAAAGGAATACATCTGATTGTAGCTTTGGTTTCCTCTTTTATCTTAGCTTCGCATTGCTTATCCCCACACCAATAACTCACAAGAAATCCGCCTTTGTTTTTTAAAATTTCCTTGAATTCTTTATAAGTTTCAATATAGTAAGTATTCTTCTCTTTGAAATCAGATGCATGTTTAAAAAGGGAGTTATGCATTTCTTCTAATAAGGTAGCTATTTTAGGAGATAAATTATCCATATTCAAAGGAGATTTTTCTCTCGTATCCCTTCGGACTATAATTACCTGGTTTTTAGCCACATCTTTTAAGCCTATCTCAATTCTTATCGGAACTCCACGCATCTCCCAATCGCTAAATTTCCATCCAGGAGTATATGATTCCCGGTCATCAAGCTTTGCCCGAATTCCAGCATGTTTTAAATCCTCAAGAATTTTCTTAGCCTTTGGCAAGACTTTAGTTTCCCAATCTTTTGCCGGAATTGGAATTATCACTACTTGAATTGGAGCAACTACAGGAGGTATTATTAGTCCCGAATCATCACCATGCGTCATGATAAGAGCTCCAATAAGTCTGGTAGAAACTCCCCAGGATGTCTGCCAGGCGTATTTAATCTGTTGGTCTTTATCTTCGAATTTAATATCGAAGGCTTTAGAAAAATGCTGTCCAAGGTTGTGGGAAGTACCAGCTTGTAAGGCTTTACCATCTGACATAAGTGCTTCAATACAATAAGTTCTCAGTGCTCCAGCAAATTTTTCGCTTTCACTCTTAATACCTTTTACTACAGGGATTGCCAAATCTTCTTCAACGAAATTTGTATAAATATCAAGAATTTTGAGGGCTTCTTCTTCCGCTTCTTTTTCAGTTGCATGAACCGTATGACCTTCTTGCCAGAGGAATTCTGTTGTACGAAGGAAAAGACGAGTGACTTTTTCCCAACGAACTACATTAGCCCATTGATTAATGAGCAAAGGGAGGTCTCGCCAAGAACGAATCCACTTAGAATACATGCTGCAGATAATGGCTTCTGAAGTTGGACGAACAGCTAATCGTTCCTCGAGTTTCTCCTCGCCTCCTTGCGTAATCCAGGCTACCTGTGGAGCAAAACCTTCAACATGCTCTGCTTCTTTTTTCAGAAAACTCTCAGGGATAAATAGAGGAAAATAAGCATTTTGGTGTTCTGTTTCTTTTAGTCGTCGATCAAGTCCATCTCGCGAATTTTCCCAAAGCGCATATCCATAAGGTCGTATAACCATACATCCTTTGACTGGCGAATAATCTGCTAACTCGGCTTTTCGTACTACATCTATATACCATCGTGAGAAGTCTTCGGATTTAGGCGTTATTTCGCTCACAAATTGTTCTTTATCTACCATATATACTCCTTTGTATAGAGTGAAGGAATATTGTTTTCATTAATTTATGGTTATATTGGAGAATTTCACAAGAAAATAGCTGCTGATTATTTAGTTCTATTACAGTGCTCTAAGTATCCTTAGATCTTAGATTGATTTTTCTCAGAGCTCTACGCAATTTTTTAATCTTAAATCTACACTGTTTAAGCATTTTTTTGTCTTTAGCTTTAAGTGCTTTATCTCGTTGTTGTTTCAATTCTTTTATCTGTTTCTTTAATTCGCTCTTCTTTTTGATGTAATCCTCCTTGATCCCAACTTCTTTTTTCTCGCTAATATCACCTTTTTCTTTCATCGCTTCGGTGAGTTCTTTAATGAGCTCATCTTTTTTCATGGTATGAATACCTTGAATAGATGGGTATTTTTGAGCTAACTCTCGAAGCTTAGCAACTGTCATTATACTTAATTGTTTGTCATCCATAATTCTCCTTCCAATTTTGTATGTAATTCAAAGTATTAATATTTTCCATCTTATACCAAATAATAAAAAAAACATCTAATTATTTTGGTAGTATAACATATTTTTTGTAAATTCGATTAAAGATGAAGTAGAAATGAATTGACAAGGGCCATCGTATTCT
>CAZYAF010000050.1:0-19063 GCA_964645975.1 uncultured Acidobacteriota bacterium | reverse complement strand
CAAGGAAAATATGAATTGTGTCATATAATATTCCCTAAATTCTTACCGACTGAAATAATTATAAATATATTTTTATTTGGTTGGCATGGTTTTCGAGTATATTTAAAAGGATTTCAATTATCTCCTCCTGAGTTTGTTTATTTAGAAGATTTGCGAAATAGTAAAGTTAGGTTTTTTAATTCAATTGATGAATTAAAATAGAATTTATTTAATATTAATTTGTAATTCATAGTAGCAATAAGGATTTTGGTATGACTAGTTTAAAGGAATTAAGGGATCGATGGAAAACAGAGGATGGGAAAAGGAGAAGAAAAGAAATTATAAAGCATTTAATAAATAGAGCTACGAGAGAAATTTATGAAAATAAAAAAAAAACATACTCATGCCCAAATTAAATTAGATCTGAAAGATTTCCCTTATATAAATGAGACACATCAAGTAGATTTAAGAGGAATAAATCTTGAAGGTGAAAGACTACCACAAATATACATTTATAATATTGATTTATCTGGTGCTAATCTTAGAAACGCACATTTTGGTGGTGCCCAAATTGAAGGAGTTGATTTAAGAGGGGTAGATTTAAGTAACACTAATCTGAATAATATAAATATTGATCAAGCAGAAGTTGGTAAGTATCCTTCAGAGGAAGAGTGCACTAATTTATCTCAAGCTGATCTTAGGTATGCAAAGTTTAATAATATCCTATATTCTGATTTGAAATACGGTGGATATAATTTGAAGGAAAAAGAAGAATATAAGAAGGCAGAGGGTTCATATAGAGTTCTAAAAAATTTATTCAAAGATGTTGGAAATTATAAAGATGCCGATAAGTGTTATCGCCTTGAAAGAAAGGCTATGAGAAGGCAAAGAAATATTTTCTTTCGTATATTTGAATGGTTATTATATGAATTCACTTGTGGATATGGTATGCGACCGTATTATCTGATTGGTTGGATTATATTTATAATTTTTACTTTTATGGGTATATATTATTACAATCGTGGACAATTTGTTTATGTAGGTGATACTTTTCCTAATTTTTCGATGTGGACTTCATTATATTTTAGCATTGTTACCTTTACTACCTTAGGGCTTGGTGATTGGCATCCAAATCCAAATTGTAATATACAATTTTGGGTTTCAATAGAAGCAATACTTGGGGCAATATTTATTGCTTTAGCAATGATTACTTATGCCAGGAAAATGATAAGAAGTTAATATCAAGTTATTTTTGCGATGGTGAGGGTGAGGTCGTCGTGCAGGGGTTTGCTGCCGATGAAATCGGAGAGGGATGTGCTGATTTGATTGATAATCTCCTGCGCTGAGAGGTTATGGTGCTGCTGTACCAGTTGGATGAGCCGCTGCAGGCCGAACTCCTTGCCCTTCCTGTTCGTGGCTTCCGTTATCCCATCAGTATAGAGCACCAGGATATCGCCCTTCTTCAGCTTCATTTCCGTTTCGTTGTAATCCACATCCTTCATCACTCCGATAATGAGCCCGCTGTTTGCCAGCAGGGTGTGTTTGGCGCCACCCTCGGTAAAGAGCAGTCCCGGATTGTGCCCGGCTGAGGTGTAGATGAGCCGCCCATTTTCCGGATCCAGCAGGCAGAGAAACAGAGAGAGAAAAGAGCGTGCTTGCTGGCAGGGGCCGTACAGCTTTTCATTAAAGTGGTGGATCATGGCAGCGGTGGAGAGTGCCTTATCCTTCCTGTTTTTGGGGTGGATGGAGTGCATGGCGTTGGAGAAGATCGTTTTGATGTGCGCCTTGCGCTGTACCACCATCATGCCGTGGCCCATGATATCGCCCAGCAGCAGCCCCAGCCCGGCATGGCTTTGGTCATCGTAATGAAAGGGGAAGCTCTCCAGATAGTCGCCGCCCATGAAATCGCTGGGCAGCGAGATGCCGGCCAGATCGATGCCGGGTATGGAGTCCAGCTCTTTGAAGATGAGCCGCTGCGGCAGGTGGTAGCTCACCTTCTTTTCCGATAGCTGTACTTTACCCGATTCCGTCTGCTGCATCATCTCCCGCAGGGTGCGAAATTCCCGCAGCATGAGCTTGCGGTGCTTGCGCTCCTCCTGAGCCAGCTCGGTGAGCATTTCTTTTTTCTTCGCGTCCTGGACGTGGTCCCTGACTTCCAGGTAGGTGCGGTATATGTCCCGTTCTTTGTAGATGGACTTGAGGAACAGGTCCAGCATCAGCTCAGTATCTTTAGTCATGCCTTTACTATATCACGTTTGGGGAGAGAAATGATAATAGTTATATTTTCAATTTCGAAAAAATGGCGTTATCTTAATGTTTCAAAGCAGCTTTGCTGCCAATGCTGCTGTATCAAGTTTTTATAGAAATTGTATTTTTATTAGGATATAATGCGGCATAGCCGCATTCGGACAGAGTCAAGCCCTGTCCCTACACGGGAGTCCTTCGAAGAGAAGTTATATATGCACAGCCCTTGGTAATGGTTTGTTTTTGGATGTAAATAGGCTATTCTGGATTATTTGGAACTTCAAATATAATATTGAAAAATGGAGTATGGCAATTTTTACCTGGATCTACACCATCATTACCGCTTGATGCAAAACCAAATGTACAAGAATCCCCATCATTAACTGATCCTAAGATATGAATAGTAAAAGGATCTTCTATAGTAACACAACTACCATCTGGTGGGAACTGCACCGTGGGCGTAGGAAAATTCAATGTATAAGTAAGAAATCCTGGAGGAGGTACAAGAATAGCTGTACCTACGTAGGTCATCATTTTTGGCCAATCATTTGCGACAACAAGATCAATATATAAATCTTGACCCGCTTGAACATAATAGGTATCTCCGTTGTGTACTATATCCGTACCGTTTATCACAACTTGACACCATCTCAATTCGCATTTTTGTTTCCGTGTAGTAGTAGTTGTTTTTCTTGAAGAGGTGCTGGTAGCAGGTATGGAAGTTGAGGTAGTGGTTGTACGAGTTGATGTTGTGGTTAGAGTGCGGGAGGTGATGAGCGTAGTGGTGTTAGTAGGGGAGCTCCCTGGTCTTGAAGTTGTTGTCGTGCTGGAGGAAGTGGTGGTGTTGTTCGTGCTCTGGGCGGAAACCTGATCATGCAATGCCGATGTGGCTTCGGTGGGCGACTTCGACTTACAGCTTAAATAAAAGGCAAAAATAGCAAACAGAATAATAAGAATGAGAACAAAATAGTAATAGAGTTTAATTTTAATAATAAATTTTCCTTTCATTTTAATTCCAAGTTTAAAGCAGATAAATAATTAAAAGAACCGCAATTTTATGGTGGGATTCGAGATGTTGCACCATATAGTATACTATATTTTCACCTTCATCGCCATCAAAAATATGGAAAATGGACATTGATGTACCGCGTTCTTTTTTTTCTACAAAAGAAATGAAAGAACAAGCAGCTAAAGCTGCTTCGGACAGGGGCAAGCACCAAAGAGAGTCTCTTTTTTTCCGTGCAGAGGGCATCCGTGTAGGGACAGGCGGCATAGCCGCTTGGTTATTATGTACATTTTAATCCTGGCATATCGATTTAATATTATGAACATCTTTGACTGAAGCCATGTAGGAATAGGCGGCACAGCCGCTTTGCCAGCACAGCTGGTTTGTTATTACACAGTGCACCATTCAGCATTATTTCAGAATATGGAAGACGTTGATAATCTAATTGCAAGGAAGCATGGCTTCCTGTCCGTTAAATCCTGCAACGGTAAACAATGTAAGGACAAGCCTTATGGTTGGAGGCGTGGCCTCTTTGATATGTTCTGTATCAACACTTTTTTATTACCAGCCGACGGCGCAGCCGTCCTTACGGATGTCGGAACCGCCATTGAGCACGCCGGTTTTTGGGTCTATCATGATTCCCTGATAACCGCCATAGGATGATGTCCATATGATGCGGTGTCCCTTACGAGCAAGTTCATATCGAGTGAATGCGTCTATTTTCGATTCCAGACCTATACCGTTGGCAAGATGTCTGAAGCGCGGTGCTTCGCCTGCTTCCTCCGCGTTCATGCCGAACTCGATGATATTCAGCAGAACCTGGAGCTGCCCTTGAGGCTGCTGAGAGCCACCTATTACTCCAAAACAAAGAAAAGGTTTACCGTTCTTCAAGAGCATGGCTGGGAGGATAGTATGAAAAGGTCTTTTGCCTGGTTCAAGACGGTTGGGATGCTTGGGGTCGAGAGAGAAGAGGACTCCACGGTTATGTAGATAGATACCGGTACCCGGCACCACCAGTCCGGACTCGCCATAAAGGCTGTTGATAAAAGAGACACAGTTTCTCTCCTTATCCACTACTGTTACATATGCTGTATCTCTTGACTCCTGCATGAGCGGAGTTTCTACCTCCCGAGCAGCTCTATTGATATTTATCTGCTTCCTCAGTTCTGCAGCGTATTCCTTGGATAGCATGGTCTCTACGGGAACTTTGCTGAACTCCGGGTCGGCTACGAAACTGTGGAGGTCAGCAAAAGCCAGCTTCTTGGCTTCGATGAGTAAATGGAGGTAATCCGCTGAGTTTTGTCCAACGGATTTTAAATCGAAACCCTCCAGGATATTAAGCATCTCCAACACTACGATACCCTGACCATTGGGAGGGAGCTCATATACCTCATAATCCCGATAGGTCGTGCTAATTGGTTCCACCCAGGTAGATTTATGCTCAGCCATATCTTTTAAACTTAAAAGACCACCCTGTGCCTGAATAAAATCTACTATCTTTTTAGCAATCTCTCCTTTATAGAAGACATCCTTTCCCTCGCGGCCAATTTTTCTAAAGGTTTCTGCCAGAGCCTTCTGTTTAAATATTTCGCCTACATGAGGAGCCCTGCCATTAATGAGGTAGTTATCGGCATACCCGGGAAGGTCTTTCAAGCTTTCCACCGAATTCTGCCAATCCGTAGCAATAATCTCGCTCACAGGGAAGCCATGCTCTGCATATTCGATAGCGGGAACAAGCACCTGCTCTAAACTCATGGTGCCATATTTTTCTAACAAGGTACACCAGCCGTCTAAAGCACCAGGTACGGTGACAGGAAGAGCTCCACGGTAAGGTATCCGTTTTAATCCCTTTTTCTGGAAGTATTCCAAAGTTGCTTTATAGGGCGCCCGACCACTGCCATTGAGACCCACTAGCTTTTTTTCTCGGGCTACCCAAACCATGGCGAACATATCTCCACCTATACCAGTGCTATAGTACTCTACTACATTTAGTACCGCTGCTGCGGCTATAGCGGCATCGATGGCATTACCTCCCTCCATAAGAATGCGCAGCCCAGCGATGGCAGCCAGAGGTTGACTGGTGGCGACCATGCCATTCGTGGCAATCACCATGGAGCGAGTAGCTTTGGACTTATCGGTTGGCCTATCCCCTTGAGCGGAAGCCAAGATGGCAGATAGCAGTATAAATACTGTAATACTTATTAATAACCTATTAATATCTTTTTTCATCGATGTGCCTCCTCTAATAATTGACATAATTTTTGGTCTTTATTGTTAAGCTTATACAGCTACGCTGATAATGATAGGATAGATCGAGAAGAGCAACTTGAATTGAGTGAGCTCTTTACCAGCCGAGGGCGCAGCCATCCTTACGGATGTCGGAACCACCGTAGAGCACGCCGGTTTTTGGGTCTATCATAATTCCCTGATATCCGCCAAAGGAGCCCACTGCCCATATGATGCGGTGGCCCTTGTGCATGAGCTTATAGCGAGTGATGGCGTCTATTTTTGATTCCAGAGCCACACCATTGGCAAAATGTCTGAAGCGTGGTGCTTCTCCTGCTTCCTCCGAGTTCATGCCGAACTCGATGATATTCAGCAGCACCTGCAAATGACCTTGCGGCTGCATGGCGCCGCCCATCACACCGAAGCAGAAGAAGGGCTTTCCATCCTTCATCACCATAGCAGGGATGATGGTATGGAAAGGCCGTTTGCCCGGCTCAATGCAATTGGGGTGCTTAGGGTCCAGGGAGAAGAGAGCCCCGCGGTTCTGCAGGCAAATGCCGGTATCCGGCACCACCAGAGCGGAGCCGAAGTGGTCGTATAGGCTATTAATAAAGGAGACGCAGTTTCTATCCTTATCCACTACGGTTAGATATATGGTATCACCCTCTTCCTGTATGAGTGGAGTCTTGACCTCTCGTGCGGCTCTATTCTTATTTATTAGTTTCCTTAACTGAGCGGCGTATTCCTTGGATATCATGGTCTTCACCGGAACCTTGGTGAACTCGGGGTCGGACACAAAATTGTAGAGATCAGCAAAAGCCAGCTTCTTAGCTTCGATAAGCAGGTGGAGATAGTCAGCCGAATTATGACCCAGAGATTTCAGGTTGTATCCCTCCAGAATATTGAGCATCTCCAGCACCGCGATACCCTGCCCATTGGGGGGAAGCTCATAAACTTCATAGCCTTTGTACGCAGTGCTGATGGGCTCAACCCAGGTGGAGGTGTGCTCAGCCAGGTCTTCAAGGCTCAAGAATCCGCCCTGCTGCTGTACGAAATCAACAATTTTTTTGGCTATCTCCCCTTTATAGAAAACATCTTTTCCTTCCTTAGCAACCTTTTTAAAAGTTTCCGCCAGGGCTTTCTGAGTGAATACTTCACCAATCTGAGGTGCTCTGCCATCAATTAGGTAATTTTCGGCAAAGCCAGGCATATCTTTTAGTGACCTCTCTGCATATTCCCAACTGGTGGCGATTATTTCGCTCACCGGGAAGCCATGCTCCGCATATTCGATGGCAGGAGCCAGAACCTGCTCCAGGCTCATGGTTCCGTATTTCTCCAAAAGCGTACACCAGCCATGCAGAGCTCCTGGTACGGTGACAGGAAGAGCTCCGCGGTAAGGTATCCGTTTTAATCCCTTTTTCTGGAAAAATTCAAGGTTTGCTTTTTTGCCGGCACGGCCGCTACCGTTTAAGCCGACTAATTTTTGCTCCTTTACCACCCAGGCTAAGACGAACATATCACCGCCGATACCGGTGCTCATGGACTCCACCACATTAAGAGCAGCTGCGGTAGCTACCGCGGCATCGAAGGCATTGCCGCCCTGCATGAGAATGCGCAAGCCGGCCATGGCGGCCAGCGGCTGGCTGGTAGCAACCATTCCGTTTTTGGCAATCACCATGGAGCGAGTTGATTTTGTTTTATCCGTGGGTCTATCACCCTGCGCCAGAGATAAGCTGGCACACAGAAAGACGAATATGGTAATAAATGAGAACAGAAGGTGCCTATTATTCATATCTATTCCCTCCTCTTATAATGACATAATTATTTTAGATAATTAGTGCGCATTTTTTTGTCCAAACTTGGACACTGTTTGCTCAATACCTTCCAGGCCTCTTCGACATTTTTCTCTGTAGTTTTTATATTACCTATGGCAAGGCGGATAGTGTAGATGTCGTTTAACGTGGTATGAGAAAGAAAGACCTTGCCGCTCTGGTTCACCGTCTGGAGTAGTGCTTCGTTGAGGGCATTGAGATAGTTATGAACCTTTTTATCTTCGGTGGAATCCGATAGGTCTTCAGGAACCATGCGGAAACAGAGCGTACTAAAGGGCACCGGTGCTAAGAGCTGAAAATTGGTTGAATCTTCAATCCACCTGGCGAATTTTTGCGCCAGAGAGATATGGTATCGAATTCGTTGCATTAATCCTTCTTTACCAAAATAACGTATTATGAACCATAGCTTAAGAGCACGAAATCGCCGACCCAGGGAGACTCCATAATCCATGAAATTTTTTACCACCTCATCTTCCTTCGTACGCAGGTATTCGGGCACCAGACTGAAGGCGTTTCGAACTATATCGGGGTGGCGAAAGTAAAAGGCGCTGAAATCAATGGGTGTGAAGAGCCATTTGTGGGGATTCATCACGAAAGAGTCGGCTTTATCACATCCGTCCAGAACGTGTTTCATTTCTGGAAGGATAGCAGCAGAACCACCATAAGCGGCATCCACATGATGCCACAGGCCATGGCGCTGCGCTATTTCTGCTATTTGGGGGACGGGATCAATGCTCGTGGTTGAGGTAGTGCCAATGGTAGTGCAAACGCAGAAGGGTAGCCAGCCGGCATTTTTATCCTCGATAATCGCTTCTTCCAGAGCCCGAGGAATCATACGATATTCGCTATCTACTGGAATCTTTCTGACGCCAGATATTCCAATTCCCGCTACGATGGCACCCTTTTCGATTGATGAATGAGCTTGCTCCGAGGTATATAGTCTGAGGCGAGGAATGTGGGCACGACCTGTCATCCCCTCCTGACGTATTTTCAATTCACCTTTGGCTTCACGAGCAGCAATTATGGCGCACAGACTGCTAACGGAAGCGGTATCCATTATGACTCCCATAAATTCTGTCGGGAGGCCGAGCATTTGCCGCAGCCAGTTGAGAACCACTTCCTCCAGCTCGGTAGCAGCAGGGGAGGTTTTCCAGAGCATGGCATTTACATTCAAAGCGGCGCTCAGCATTTCAGCCAGAATACCGGGAGCGGAACCGGTAATGGAAAAATAGGCAAAGAATGCTGGATGGTTCCAATGAGTAATTCCAGGCAGTATAATCTTTTCGAAATCTTGAAGGATTTGCTCCATGCTTTCTCCATCGATGGGGGGCTCTGAGGGGAGCTGCTGCTTTATCTTACCCGGTGTTGTTCTGGCGAGAACTGGATATTTATCTGGCTGGGCTAAATAATCAGCAACCCAATCTACCATTTGATACCCAAAGATTTTAAATTCATTTGGGTCCATATCGCCATAATGTTGGTTAATGCTATTTACTTTATCTTTTTGTGACATAGTTCACCTTATTTATTTTTTGCAATAGCTATAATACTCATATCATTACTTTAGCTTAGTTAAGTATAGCATAATGATACCTGTGCTATGTAGTTTTTAAAAAAATACCATTTTTAATAGTTAAGCTTTGATTGAATATACAGAAAAAAGATTTTACAAAGTTTTTAAAAAAACATAGAATAATTAAATAAAAGCCATTATTTAATCTTAATAAGGAGTTATAAATGAATATAGTAAAATTTAAACGGGATTGCCGGGTATTAGCTGGAGTAGTATGCGTTTTGGTTATTGTATCAAACTCAGTTTTCGCACAGAGAATTATGGCCGGTATTCGAGGTAAAGTATCTGATATAGATAGAAATCCGTTAGCTAATGTAAAAATAGTCCTTTTTGACAAGAAGCAAGGTACGAGAGTGCAGTTTAAAACAGATAAAAATGGCAAATTTTTTCGCATGGGTTTAACTGCCTCTCTCTACGAAGTAACCTACCAGTTACAGGGCTATCAAACTATAAAAATGGATGTAGAAATCAAAAGAGACAATACTCCTCTTCAAGATATAGTTTTGTTGAAATTCGATAAACAAGCATTGCTACGAGATGATTTTGAGATTGGAAATAAGTTGTTCATGGAAGGCAAATATCTTGGGGCTATTGCAATTTTCCAGGAAATAGTAAAGCACGTGCCGGATTACGCTGATGCCCACCATAAGCTGGCTCTCTGCTTTATTGAGACAAATGAATCTGATAAGGCGATTCCTTGTTTAGAAAAAGCAGTAGAATTAAAACCAGAATTTGTTCCTCATTATCTTACTCTGGGACAAATATATTTGGAAACAGGGAAAACCGATGCAGCTATCAAATATTTTACTAAAGCAGTAGAGCTTCAACCTGATAACGCAGAAGTTTTTTTCAAAATGGGTAAGGCTTATTGCACTATTCAAAAGTATGATAAAGCTGTTGAAGTCTTGCAAAAGTCAATTGAGTTGGAAGATTCATATGCTTACTCTTATTATCAGATTGGTATAGCTTATGATAAGTTAGAAAACAGAGAAAAAATGATCGAGAATTTTGAGAAATTCTTAGAAATGAAACACGATGCCCCAGAAGCATTGCAGGTTAAAGAGTTAATAATACGGGCAAAAGAACAGTTATCAAAAAAGAAGACTGATAATTAAAAAATCTATTTGTTTCTAAAGGTTTGAGGTATATTCATTGGATATCTTTGTGGTTTTCGATTCATTAGGGCATAAAATTATAATATCATTTATTAATATGTCGAACCTGCGTATATTCTGAAGAGTTTTTCACCCATTCTGAGGCAGACTTTCATAAAATTATAATAAAAAAATAAAAAAGAAAGTAAGATAGCATCCTCTAACTATAAAAAAAATTTTACAAAACTTTATAAAAGGTTTAGAATAATGGGGTCAAATTATAGGAGTAATGTTTTTAAAGGAGTGAAGCATGATTAGTAAGCATTTTAATTGGAGTCGATGGGCGCTAATAGGAGTGATATTTGTTTTAGCTTTGACCATATGCTCAAGTTCAGCTCAACAAGCGGCAGCTGTTCGAGGCAGAGTAACTGATAAGGATGGTAATGGATTGGCTGATGTTAAAATAATGCTTGTTGATACTCAACGTGGAACAAGAACTGAGTTTAACACAGATAAAAACGGCAATTTTTATCGTCGTGGAATACTTCCCGCTTTATATGAAATTTCTTTCTCATTGGAGGGTTATCGTACTGTAAAACAAGAGGTCAAAATAACTACTGAAAGGACACAGCATTTAAAAATAACATTAGAAAGGTTTAATCCGAGAGCTTTGGTAGCTAAAGAGTTCGATAATGGAAGCAAATTATTTCAAGAGGGAAAATATAAAGAAGCAGTTGTGGTATTCAAAGCGATAATAGAGAAAGTTCCCGAATATGCCGAGGCACATTTTAATCTCGCTCTTTGCTATGTTCGAATGAATGATATGGATAATGCCATACCGAGTTTAGAGAAATCAATAGAACTAAAACCAGATCTAACTACTGCATATGGCATTCTGGGTGAAGCTTATATGGGTAGGAAGGAATTTGATAAAGCAATAAATGTTTTAAGTAAAGGTGTAGAATTTGATCAGAACAATCCCAGCTATTATTATTCTATGGGAATTGCATATTGTAATCTGAGAAAAGCAGAAGAAGCTATTGAAATTTTGAATAAAGCAAAAGAGCTTGATGAGACCTTTTCTAATGTCTATTATTTACTGGGGATTGCTTATAATATGAATGGTGATAATGAGAAAACGGTTGAGAATTTCGAAAAGTTTATCGAGCTTGAGCCCAATGCACCTCAGGTAAAAATGCTCAAGGAGCATATAGAACGGTTAAAAAAGGAATCGACAGAAGAAAAGCCTCAAAATTAGAAATTCGATTTACTTTTATATAAATCAAGCCGCTGGATAAGTTTATTTAGAGCTGTTCCAGCGGCTATAATTTTTTATTAAATCAGAATGTATTGATTTATTTGCTTTTAAATTCTGATATTTCTGCTTTAAGAACATAACTGTTACTGATTAGTTGAAAAAAATTTAATTAAGGAAAAAAATATTATTGTCCTAATAATTTTTATTTCTCCTTTTTGGGAAGAAGATAAATTATTTCTCCTTCTCTGGCAAGGGTGAGTTCTTCACGGGCGATTTTTTCGATGTAATAGGGATCCTCACGCAAAGCTTTTATCTCATAAGCCAAACGACGATTTTCTTCTTTAAGGAACTCGATTTCAGCTTTAAGCTGCTCATAAAGCAGTTTCTGGCGATAGAGGGCAAGCAGCCCTCCTTTTGTGTTAAAGGATGAGATAAATAGAGTCAGAATAAATACGGCTAAAAAGAGCAGGATAAGCTTCTTTTTAAGAGGTATGGATCTATTTTTTTTATTTGTTGTTGGCATGTATGCTTGTTCTTTATTTTGATTTAATACTATAGAATACCTCTTTGCCTTTAAATACTGCGCTGTCCGCTAATTCTTCCTCAATTCTTATTAACTGATTATATTTTGCTATGCGTTCACTTCGAGAAGCTGATCCTGTCTTAATCTGGCCAGCATTGCAAGCGACTGCTAAATCAGCTATGAAAGTATCCTCAGTTTCACCCGAGCGATGTGATATTACTGTGGTATAACCTGATTGTTTGGCCAATTCGATTGTATCTAAAGTTTCTGAAAGGGTACCGATCTGATTAAGTTTTATTAAAATAGAATTAGCAATACCTTTTTCAATACCCTTTTTAAGCAATTTAGGATTAGTTACAAAAATGTCATCACCCACTATCTGAATTTTATTTTCTAATGCATCGGTAAAATGCTTCCACCCTTTCCAATCTTCTTCTGCCATGGAATCTTCAATAGAAATGATAGGATAGTTATCTACCCATCGGGCATAAATTTCTACTAAATCTTTGTCAGAGAGATTTTCCTTCTTTTCCCCTTTGAGGTGGTAGCTATCAGACTGGTAAAAAGAGCTTGCTGCGGCGTCAAGTGCAATAAAGATTTCTTCTCCCGCTTTATAGTTTGCCGCCTCAATTGCCTGCAATATAAGCTCTATCGCTTCTTGATTGCTGGAAAGGTCTGGCGCGAATCCTCCTTCATCACCTACACCAGTGCTTAATCCCTTTTTAGCAAGGATTTTCTGGAGTCGATGGAATACCTCAGCACCCATTTGCAGAGCTTGGCCAAAGGAATGTGCTCCTGCTGGTACAATCATAAATTCCTGAATATCTAAATTATTTCCTGCATGAAGTCCCCCATTAATAATATTCATGAGAGGAACCGGTAATAGCCTGCAATTGACTCCACCAACATAACGATAGAGCGGAAGTTGGAGAAATTCAGCAGCTGCTCTTGATACTGCTAAAGAAACAGCCAGGATAGCATTGGCACCCAATTTGCTTTTATTTTCACTTCCGTCTAATTCTATGAGCAATTCATCGATTCCTCGTTGATCAAGAGCGTAGGTTCCTGTTAGTGAGTTGGCAATAATGCTATTTACATTATAAACAGCACGCGAAACGCCTTTCCCCAGATAACGCTTTTCATCGTTATCTCTAAGTTCCAGCGCTTCAGCTTTACCTGTTGAAGCTCCGGATGGCACAGATGCTCTTCCCATAATTCCGTTTTCCAATATGACATCAACTTCTACGGTAGGATTTCCCCGGGAGTCCAGGATTTCTCTTGCAAGAATTTCCTCAATAAAAGCCATAAATTCCTCCGATAAAAATTATGTGCAATAACCCAAATTAACTTCCTAAAAAGTAGTTATATCCAAAGCTAATTATTTTATCCAGTTTTTTCGGATCATCAGCTTCACCATAATATCTGATAACTGGCTCAGTTCCTGATGGTCGAATAAGAAACCAGCTCTCGTCTTCTAAAATAAGCTTTAATCCATCTATTCTTATTTCTTTTATAACCTTTAATCCATTAAAATCCTTTGGCGCCCTCTCTATTTTTTCTTGAAATCGCTTCTTTAATTCCTCTGTATATGGATATTGAAATTTCCGGTAGTAAAAGATCTTCCCTAATTCTTTTGTAATATTAATAATACAATCATTAATACTACTTCGATAGTAAGATAGCATTTCCGCTATTAAGAGGCAAGCCAAAATACCGTCTTTTTCCGGAATATGGTTTTTAATTGATAAACCAGCGCTTTCCTCTCCACCCAAGAATATTTTATCTTGCAGAATGAGCTCTCCGATATACTTAAAACCTACTGGAGTTTGATAAATTTGTCGATGATGTTTTTTGGCAACTGCATCAATAATATGGCTGCAAGCTATTGTTTTTGCCACGCCACCCTGCCATTGTCTGGTTTTAATGAGGTATTCAATTAATAAAGCTATTACTTGATTAGCAGCAATGTAGTTCCCTTTTTCGTCCATTACACCAAAACGATCAGCATCAGCATCAGTAGCCAGACCGTACTGACATTTTTTACTTAATATGGTTTCTTTTAGTTCTATTAAATTCTCCTCTTTTGATTCTGGGCTGTAACCTCCAAAATAGGGGTCTCGAAAATTGTGTAGTACTTCTAACCCGATGCCCTGCTGCAGTAGAAACCAATCGAGATATTCCCGTGCTGTACCATACAGCAGATCCACAGCTATCTTCATGTTTGCTTTTTTAATCAGTTCAAAATCTATGATTTTTGAGATATTATCAAGATAATTTTGTCTAAGGCTTATTTCCTGAAGGTATAGAGGATCAATATAGTATTGCTGCCAAAAAGGAGTTTTTTCTAATTTTCTTATTTCTAATTCAATCTTATCCGTTATTGTTGGAAGAGGAGTAGCTCCATTTTGCATAAAAATTTTTAAACCATTATATTCTGGCGGATTGTGACTTGCAGTGAAGTTTAGGCCCAAAGGTACTTGACGCTTTTTGGTTTCTAAAGAAATTGCTGGTGTAGGTGCATCTCGAGAGCAAAGAAAAGCCATTATTTTATTGGAAGAGAAGACTTTAGCAGATTCTAAGGCAAATTTTTCTGATAAAAACCTGGTGTCGTAACCTATTATAACAGCTTTATTAGCAATTTCTTCATTTTTTAAATAATTAGCTATTCCTTGAGAGATTAGTCTTACATTCTGGAAAGTAAATTCCTCTCCGATTATCCCACGCCAACCAGAAGTACCAAATTTTATCATAGCTGATTGACAGCTTTAATAATTCAGCATAATTGCTAATGAATAATAAGTCGATAATATTATATCTACTATCATAGTAACTATATCATATTAAGGGAAATATAGCAATAGTAAAAATTATATTTTATTACCGCTTTTAAAATAGTTATGACTTGTTTTGATATATTTACAGTACAAAAATTAGATATAAGAATAAGTTAATTTTCTTTTTCACCGATTTTATTTAAAGTAATGCATAAACGTAATCATTAGCTATTTTATTGATTAATTTTATTTTCTCCTCCCTTTGTAATTCCGTTAGTTTTTCATGTATCCTGAGCCATTTTTCTTCGGGATAGAGTTCAGAATGAATAATTATATATTTTAATCCTGCTATCTTGTGCAATCTATTAAGGCTATTGTCAAAGGGAAATTTTTTAAGCCTTTTTTCTAAGATTAGATAGTCTTCCGGATTAAAGCCGCTTCGGCCATGTACTAAATTTTTCCAGTGGAAGGTGGAGAGCAGCATATAAGTATTAGCATATTTCACATCGAAAGGCATTTCTACAACAGCAAAATTTTCAGTTTGTTTTTCCAGCCATTTATAGACCGGGAGGACACTGGCATAAGGCATTCCTGGCCGGGGTATCGGTGGATAAACAGCGCATTCTATAAAGAAAAGTAGAGGTATTAGTATTGCTACGAGATATATGACAGGCTTTTTTCTGCGTATAGTTAGAATCCTGGCTATGCCATAACCTGATAATATGCTCAGGGAGAGGATAGTTATGAGGAACATCCTTGATGGTACTCTTATCAATCTGAAGAAGATTACACCCTTATATATCAATTTATATAAGGGAAAATGTGTCCCTGCTGAGAAAATGGCAAATATAATGGCCATAATCAAATAAAAAAGTTGTTCAGAAGAAATTTTGTATTCTCTATTTTTACTATTGCTTTTTCTCCGGCCTAAAAGGAGAATAGAACTCAAGCTTGCAAGAATAATGGGTTTTAAGCCTGGGAATTAGGTAGGTTTTTGCTGGCTCGAACACCGTTTCCTTAAACCAGGGGGATGCTCCAGCAATTTTTTGATAAAAGTTTGTGGGCACAGCAATATACGTTTGGCAATTGGGAGAGTGCTCCTCTACTATACTCAGAGACCTATTCAAACCATATTCCTTACGAACTTGCAGGTAAGGTAAAAAAAGAATGAAGCTCAAGGAAGCGCACAGTAGTATGAGAAGCGCTAATTTGACAAAATAGTATTTTTCCCTATGTTTTTTCTTTGCTACGGTGAAGAAAATAATCCCAAATCCGATAATGATCGCAAGATAGATAGCATTATAAGCACCAGATGCGGCTTGCAGCACAAAGAAGAAGGTCAATAAAAGCATATTTCTAATTGAGGATTTTTCCATGAATTTGTGAAGATACAGTAAGGCGAAGATAGTCCATTGAGTGGCAAAAAGTTGTATCTGGGAATAGCGCAGAAGATGGCCAGGGCAGAAGTTGTAAATAACAACAGCCATAATAGCAGCATAGAAATTACAAGTTAGGCGATATACTAATAGATAAATCCCAATTCCTATAAGAATATAAGGAAGTTAAGAGAGCAGTATTATAAACTAATACGGGATTTCTGCTTATAAGATAAGCTGGTAAAGAAATGATACTTAATCCCACCAGATTATCAGCAAAGGCGAGACTATTTTTATAAGGATAAAAGGCATTTGCCTGATAGAGGTTTAAGAGCTTATTCAGTAACTGATGACATCCCCAGTTGATTATCCACATATTCAGCTTGGGATCATCAAGATGCCCAATGCTTCTGTATTTAATATAACGAATTAACGGATAAGTAAAAAAGCCAGTCAAAAGTGATGTGACTAAAAATTACACTGGATATTCTAAAAACAGAGCTGCTTTTTATTAAGCTATCAAACTTTTTCACCATTTCATAACAGAAATCTGCCTTGTTATACAATCTCGCTTAAGAGCTACCATTTATCTGTTTAAATAGTTCTTCGATATTATATCAAAAAATATATTTAAAAAAGAAGCTATTTTAAAATAAATAGCTTATACATAACTGTTTTTCTTCTTTCTTGTTAACAAATATCTTGCTTTATTACTAAATTTGATATATTATATCAACTAATAGCTTTTCTATTTAGGCATAATTTTAATAATATTATATTAATGCGAGTTATTGTTATATTTTATAGTGAATAGAATTAGTGATTAAAATAAAAAAGCTAGGACATATTGAAAATCTTGAGAAACATTATCGCCCTTGTGCATGCCGAAGTACAACACCTTTTTTTAGTGAAAGAAAACACAATCAAAAATTTTCACACATAAAAGATCAAAAAGGAAATCAATATAGAACTTTTTTTCAACACGATAGAGATAAAATACTCTATTGTCGCTCTTTTAGGAGACTGCGCTTAAAAAGTCAAATTTTTCCTGAACATAGCGCAGATTATTTACGAACTCGTCTTGATCATACATTGGAAGTTGCTCAAATTGCTCGACATTTTGCAAGACAATTAAGATTAAATGAAGATTTAGTTGATGCAATATCCTTAGCTCACGATATTGGACATGCTCCATTTGCACATAGTGGTGAGAGAGCATTGCATGAATTTTTAAAAAATAATAAATATACAAGTTGTGATGGTTTTAAACATAATTGGCAAGGACTCAGAATAGTTGATAAACTTGAAAAAGTTTACCCAAAAATTGATGGTTTAGATTTAACAAAAGCCGTTCGTATTGCGATCTTAAAGCATACAGAGCTTAACTATCCGAAAGATTCCATTTCGAACTGCTATTGTGATATGTATAAAGAAATAATAAAAGAGTTTAATCCCTTTGATAAAAATATTGATTTATTTGAGATTCAACTATGCAGATTATCAGATGATATAGCTCAAGTAATTCATGATTTTGAGGATGCAATAATATCTAATTCAATAGATTTTGAATTAGTAGTTAAACATGCAAAATATCCAATAATAGACCTATGCATTAAAGATTTAGAAAAAAAAGGTTATAATGCAAAAGAAATAGATTTTAAAGATAAAGATTACATTTCTTTTTTAATGTCAAGAATTCGGAGTGAAATGATTTATAAATTAACGCTTGATATTCTTGAGTACTCTAAAAAAGCACTTGAAGATTGGGAAATAAATCAGTTTGGTGAAGTAAATGAAAAAGCTCAAATAGAGTCTTTCAATAATTATGTTAGGGACCGTAAACCTTTTCCAAAATTAATTTGGTTTAGCAAATTAGAAAAAGAATTTGAAAAATTAAGAAAAAAGCTTTATAATATCATATTAGCGACTGAACGAGTCAGCAAAATGGATGGAAAAGCTGCTTATATTTTAAAGCGTATATTAAAAGTTTACCTTACTTCACCAAAACAATTACCAAATAGTATTATTGAAATATATAAGAAGCAAAAAAAGATTAATACAGATATAAGGAATTGGAATGAACAAAAGATAAAAAAGCTATCGAATGATCCTGTCTTTATAAGAGCTGTAGTTGATTATGTAGCGGGTATGACTGATAGATTTGCTTTAAAAGAATATGATATGCTATATTCAGCATATCCAAGGTCAGAATTATGAATTTAACTAAAGAAATCTTAAGTAAATCAAGCAAGGATATAATTCTGAAGGCATTTGAAACAGCCTTACGATCCTTTTCTGCAAGTGATGAAAAAGCTTCCGATTTTGAAAATAATATTAATCGGCTTAAAAATTTCTTTAGATCTTATACTCAAGAAATAAAGCCAGAGCATATCTATAAATCAGCTTATTTAACTTTTCTTCAGAAATATGGTCTTGCAAATATAATAAAAAATTATTATATGATCTCAGAGCTCTATCAGTTAGGATTACTGAATTCAAAGAGAAAAATACTTGATTTAGGATCTGGACCTGGTACATTCGCTTTATCTTATCTTCTCTGGGTAAATGAGCATCCTGATCTTCAAAATAATAGTATTGATATTACTATGATAGATATTTCGAAAGAGTTCCTTAATATTTTCAAATCAATTTGGAAAATTTTAGATAGTCCAAATAGAAGGAAAATAAATGTCCGATGTTTTAATGAATTGCTTAAAGGACAATTCCTTAATCTAGGTGATAATCCAGATATAATAGTTTTTAGTAATAGTCTTACTGAAATGTTAAGAGATCATAGAGTAAACAAAAAATTATTGATTGATAATTTAATCAAATCAAAAGCAACAATTCTAATAATTGACTATGATTATTATAATACTTCTAATTTTATTAAAGATTTTACTAAGAAACTCAAAAACTATTATAAAACTGTAAATTCTTTTGAATGTTCGAGATGGGATGATTTTTTTCATGAGGTTAATCTTAAGAATTTCAAGATACTTGATGCTCAGCAATTAATGAATAATAAATATGATGTAAAATTTTTAAAAACAATTTTAATACCAGAAGAAAATAGTAAAGACATAACTTGGTCGGAAGCTGCAAGATTAGTTTCAAAATATAAGCAAGCTTGGGAGAATCATGATTTGCGCATTATAGAAGAACTATTCTCTAATAA
>CAZYAF010000049.1:0-19861 GCA_964645975.1 uncultured Acidobacteriota bacterium | reverse complement strand
ATATTATGTCAACCCTTAATAATAAAAATTTGTCTAATTTTAATGAAGAGAATTGAGATAGGATTATGAAAGAAGCTGAACTGGTTGCCCAGGCTAAAAAAGGAGATGAAGAATCTTTTCGTATATTGGTTGAAAATAATATGAAAAAAATATTTAAATTAGCTTATCAGTATGCAGGAAATCATCACGATGCGGAGGATATTTCACAAGAAGCCTTTATTAGAGCTTATAACTCTCTTAATTCCTTCAGGGGTGAAAGCAGTTTTTCCACCTGGATTTACCGAATAACTATTAATTGCTGCTTGAATTTTAGACGAAAAAGAGGTAATTTTAGAGAAGAAAGCCTTGATTCAATAAGAGAGAAATATAATGATGGGCATAAGCAGCTCAGAAAACATGTTAGGAGCTTTAATCCGGAAAAGCAAATATTCGAAAAAGAAATGATGTATAAAATAGCAGAAGCTCTTGAATGTTTAAGCAATAAGCAGAAGATTATTTTTGTGCTAAGGCACTATCAGCATCTTTCTATTAAAGAAATCGGAAAGACATTAGGTTGTGCCGAAGGTACAATAAAAAAGCAGCTCTTCCGGGCGGTTACAGGCATAAGGAAACAGCTTAATGCTATTATATAGGCAATGGCAATGAATAAAAACAAGCATTATAAAGACAAACTAATATTACTTCATTTCGGAGAGCTATCTCCAGAGGAATCTGAGGAAGTGAGAGCACATTTATTGACCTGCCCGGACTGTCGTAAAGAGCAGAAAAAATTAGAAAAATTATTCCAATTAATGGATCAAAGAACTCTTATGGAACCTCCGAGCACTTTTTGGAATCATTATTGGAATAAGCTCAAACCTAAATTAAAAACAGGTACATTTACTCGCTGGCGTCTTTTTCTACCCAGATTGAGACAACAAAGATATCCTCGATGGACGTTAATAGCAGCCACTTCTGCATTTCTTTTTATTATTGGAATCAGCTGGCTTTGGTTCGCTGTAATTCGAGAACATATCAAGACAATTGATGAAAATGTGGCTCATATTAAGCAACAGCAAGAGCTTTCCATGCCATTTGCTCAAGTTAAGCGAGCTACTGTTGATTATTTATATGGAGTAAAACCGATAGTGCTCCAGGTTGCTAATGCGCAGCCAAATTCTCAAGGTGAGGGGATGGATTTTAGCCTGGAGAAAGAAGCCTCACAACAGCTCCTGTTACAGAATAAACTTTTAAGAGGAGCTGCAGGTAAGGGTTTCGATCCTCAACTACAATCTCTTTTTGAGGATATCGAGTTGTTTTTAATAGATGTATCTAATTTAGAAGAAGATGATAGCAGGTCATCTATTACCTTTTTAAAAGAAAACATGAATGATCTATCTATGCAGATAGACCTGGTTACTGCTAATTTAGCCAGATAGATATTAAAATGGATTCTATATTAAATGAGGAGAATGGTAAAGAAATGAGCATTAAAAAATTGCTTCCAGTATTACTATTAATTGCCTTTTCTTCTGCGATGTTATTCGCTCAACAGCATCTTTCGTCAAGTGTTACTATATCATATCACTTTATAAAAGAGAGAGAAATTAGTTATCCCTGGGATGAAGGATATAAATTATATCAACAAGCCAGGAAATATATTTATCTCAAAGATTGGCCTCGAGCTGTAGAAACGCTCAATGAGTTAATTACTACAAATCCCAAGAGCCATTACATAGATGCTTCCTACTATTGGCTGGGATATTGTCACAATAAGCTGAATATGAAGAAGGAGGCTTTTAGAAATTTGGAATATTTAGTTGCGAAATTTCCCCACAGCCCCTGGAGTGATGATGCTCAAATGCTGATGGTTAGTATAGCAGAGGATTTAGTTCAGAACGGAGAGATGGAATATAGCCTCCATCTGATTAAAAATATAAATCAACAAATAAAAAATGTAAATGTCAGGCTCATGACCCTCAATTCTCTATTAAATCTGAAAAAAGCGATGTTACAACATGAAAAGAACTTTAGGGAACATGAAAGAATTATTAAGAAAACCGTAAAGAACCATGATAGAGCTCTTCAGGAGAAGGAAAAAGCCTTTAGACAGTTCGAGATTACTATCCAGGCTCTCGATGAACTGCTAAAAACAGATTCACAGTGGATTATTGTAAAATCAACACAGCGCAGCCACACTGTCCCGGAGACTAAGCCCCATGTGCCCGATGAAATATCAAAACCAGAAGCCATACAATTTGTCAGCGAAACATTCAGGGAAAGCTTGAGCGAAGGTTTTATAGAGAGTACTGCCTTTATTTTAAGTACCCACCTTAAAGAAAAAAGTTTTCCTGTGCTCATGAATATAGCATTAAAGGATCCAAACCCAATGTTGCGCAATAACGCAGTGAGGCTAATTAGCGAAATTGGTGGCGAAGGGAGCTTTGAGCCTTTGGTAAGAATCTATGAAGAAACTAAAGAGCCTTCCATAAAAATGAATGTAGTAATTTCCTTAGGTAGAATTTCTACTATTAAATCAACCAAAAAATTAGCTGATATTGCTCAAAATGAAAAGAATGAGAATCTAAGAGAATATGCAATTTATTGGTTGGGAAGGCGTAATTCAAATGAGAGCCTCAAGGCTTTATCAGATGCATATTATACTATATCTCGCGTAGATACTAAGATGCGAATAATTAATATTTTTGCCCAGAAAAGAAACGATACAGCAAGGAAATATTTGATAAAAATCGCAAAAAAAGAGAAAAATAAAAAGCTCAAAGAATATGCAAATCTGTGGATAAAAAAATTAGAAAAATAAAAAACGAGCTTATCTGGAAATTATAAATTAAAGATTATATAAAAAACTCCAAATAAATACTCCTTTTTTCTCACCATTTTCTATATTTCCTGAAAAATAGTGGACTAAATTGCATAAAAAAAAGCCAGGCAACCTTTTTTTGCCGTAAATCGTCATTATATAGTTAAAAGGGGAAAAATGAGACTAAGAAGATTACATTATTAAAATAGTAAAAACTGGGATAAAATAAGAACGATATGAAGAAAAAATAATTCAATGCGCTTAGAGGTAGCAAAATTGGCTTTAAAAGACGAACAATCAAGTCGGCAACAGTATAACCCTGAAATAAACCATAACGATATAATAACACGATGCCGAATGGGAGATGAATTGGCTATGGAAGCTTTATACCAGCACTATAAGATTCCACTCTTTAATCTAGCTTATCGTTTAAGCTATGATCATGCGATTGCTGAGGATTTGCTGCAGGAGATTTTTCTTAAGGTGTTTGTTCGTTTGGGAGAACTCAGAAAAGAAGAAGCTTTTAAAGCCTGGATTTATCGTATAGCCATAAATACTTGTATTAGCTATTTGCGTGTGTGGAAAAAAAGAAATAAAAAATTAATTTCCATTAACCAGATGGAATGGAAACTTGGAAAAGATGCTTTTGATGAGGATAATAAATTAATAAAATATCAGCTCGATGAAGCAATTAAAGAGCTGCCTGAAAAACTAAAAAGTGTTTTTCTGCTGCATGATGTTCAGGGATTTAAACATAAAGAAATTGCTCAAATATTAGGATGTTCAGTCGGGACATCAAAATCTCAGCTTTTCAAAGCAAGAATGAAAATCAGGCAGTTCTTAAAGAGAAAATCAATAAATTAATTAAGGAGGGAGCGAAATGAGGTGCTCCACAGCAAGAAAATTAATAAGCGATTATATTGATGGTCTTCTTTCAAAAAAGAAGAGTTTGAAGCTTGAACAGCATTTGCAGAGCTGTCCAGATTGCCAGGCAATTTTAAAAGAATTCAAGGATATTGTTTATCAAACAAGCAGTCTGGAGACATACAATCCTTCTGCTGATGTCTGGCTTAAAATCAAGGCTAATTTAAGAGAAACACCACAAAGAAGCAAAGCATCGACATCTCGAAGAAAAGGAGCTTTAATCAGCTATCTCTATCCTCAAACAAAGTTACGATTTGCGTTAAATATAGTGCTATTAATTGCTGTGATGAGTGCGGTATTTTACGGAATGCTTTATTGGAGCGGAAGAGAAAATCAAGAAAAGGAGAATGTACAAAAATACGCCTTAAAACATTTGAAGGAAGCTGAACGTCATTATCAATTAGCTGTCGAGGCTTTAAATAGAGAAGTTACTGAACGGAAAACAGATTCAGAGATTCCCTTCACCGAAATATATCAGAAAAACCTTGAAATTGTTGATTTTTCAATAGAAGTGTTTCGTCAGACAATAAAAGAGCAACCCGATAATCTTGAGATCAGGAATTATTTGCTTTCAATATATAAGCAAAAGATTTCTCTTTTAAATGAACTTATAAAAATGAAGCAAAAATCACTTTAACAGGAGTTAACCTTTTTGATGACTTCGAATAAGAGTTTTTAAGAAAGGAGGCTTAAGATGAAGATATTAAATATATCAAAAAAGGTTACGCTTTTCATTGTAGTACTTTTTCTTCTGTGGGCTTATCCAGGTACATTAAGGGCAGATGATGACTGGGGTAAAGAGAAATACGAAGAGAAATTTCAAAAAGTTGTCGATTTGGCAAAAGATGGACATGTCTACTTAAGCAATATATCGGGAGATGTTGAGATAAAAACCTGGAATAACAATAGCGTTAAAATAGACGCCCTTAAAGTATCTCGTGCTTCTACTTCGCAGCGAGCAAAAGAGAATGCAGATAGAGTCAAGATTGAAGTAGAAAAGGTAGGCAAGACTCTTCGGATTGAAACAAGATATCCCAAAAGGATCGATAGGTGGTTTTCTGGTTCCATAAATGTGTCTGTTGATTATCGTTTATGGATACCCGAACAGGCTTCCATGGAAGTCAAAACGATAAGTGGTGATATCGAAGCCGAAGGACTTGGAGGATTATTTGAAGTAAATGCTGTTAGCGGCGATATCAATGTGAACAAAGCTGATAAAGGAGTAGATATTGAGACTGTAAGTGGGGATTTGGAGCTTGAAGATATTAATGGCGATGCAAATTTAGAAACAGTGTCCGGAGAGATTGTACTCGACAGGATAAAAGGTTCTGTTGATGCAGAGACAGTCAGTGGCGAAATCGAATTGAGAGAGGTTTCTATGGCTAGAGATGTCGAAGCTGGGACAGTCAGCGGCGATATTACATATCATGGAGACATAAATCCACAGGGGCGATATATTCTGAAATCTCACAGCGGAGATGTTGAAGTAATGCTGCCAGCTAATGCAGGATTTGAACTGGAGGCAGAAACATACAGCGGGCATATTGATTGTGATTTTGAGGTTTCTGTAACTGGCAGGATTAAATCTCGTCAAATCAGTGGTATAGTCAATCAAGGAGGAGCTCTGCTCAAGCTTACTACATTTAGCGGCAGTATTACTATAGAGAAACGATAATAATCTAACCTTATTTCATGTACCAGGAGGAGAATAACATTCTCCTCCTTTTTTTATTGATTGAAACTTTTTTTCTCTTTTTTTCGTTATAATATATAGAGAAATGGAAGTAAAGTATAATAAAATTTCGTGGAGTTCCTGAGATGAATAAAATCTTTGCCAGTTTAGTAATGGGTTTAGTCTTAATAGCCTTAGGTGTTTTATTTCTCCTTAATAATATGGGTATAATTTGGCTGGAAAGTGTATTTATAGGCGCTTCTATTCTATTCGTATTAGGTGTTAGCTTCTTGCTCTATATGATTGTGGATCGAAGCTTGTGGTGGCCTCTTATACCTTCAATTATTCTGTTCACGCTCAGTGCCATTGCATTATTAAGTTATTTTGATGTTGAAGGCGAGTGGTTAGGTTCTATTTTTCTTTGGGGTGCAGGCCTGGCTTTTCTTGCAGTTTATTTAAAGCAAAAAAATGCTCTATGGTCCCTCATTATTTCTTGGGGTTTTATTGTGCTCGGATTTGTTGTGCTGGTAGAGAAATTAGAGGAATTTGCTTATTGGCTCGATAGTGGTTTGGGTGGCTCTGTTTTATTTCTTGGTGGAGCTTTGGCTTTTTTGACATATTATATAAGAAAGAAAAAGGAATGGTGGCCACTTTTTGTTTCGCTCCTGCTTTTTACCTTAGCAGGAGTAGTTGCTGCAGCAGTAACCGATTATGAAGAATTAGCAGGAAGTGTATGCCTCTGGGGTGCCGGGCTAAGCTTTATTGCAATATATTTTAAAAAGAGAGATGCTTGGTGGTCAATTATTCCCGGCGGAATTTTACTCGTCTTGGGATTATTCCCCATATTAGTCGGATTTGATTGGGGTTATGATATTTTATATGCTTTTATTTTCTTTTTCGGTATAGGTATGGTTTTTGCTGTTTTATCTTTTGTTAAGATAAATGGTCAAAGACTCTCTTGGGCTATGAAACCAGCTATAATTTTAATAGGATTTTCTTTCTTTATATTGATCTTTGCACCTAATGCATCAGTGATGAAGCTTATATTCTCATTATTTCTATTGGCTTTAGGGGTAAGCTTAATTATTAAATATGCTTTAGGTTTAAAAAAGGAGCTCACTTAATATACTATACTTTTTTATTTAATGTGCTCTTAACAATTTTAATATCCTCCTTGAAGAGTGCCACTTTTTTTGTTCCTTCATAAAATTAAGCATATAATACTCAGAATACAGCATAATCTGATAAAATAAGATCTTAAAGATGAGTTATTATACTGTTTTAAATATTGTGATAGTCTTCTTTCTTTTTGTCTACACACAAAGCTATCTTCCCCAAAAAGAGTATGCATTAATTAAAGTAATTGATGGTGATACTATATATGTCAGATCAGATGAAGGTAAAAGGCTTAGGTTACGCTATATAGGTATAGATTGTCCCGAGAAAGGAAGTCCATATTATTACTTAGCCAAAAAAGAAAATAAAAAATTATTAAGCAAGGGAAAGGTAATATTTGAATTTGATAATCAATTAGAAGATCAGTATGGGAGGCTGTTAGCGTATGTTTTCGTTGAAGATATGATGGTAAATGCAGAGCTGTTGAAGAGCGGATTAGCTTGTTTCTATGATGATCCTCATAATAAAAAATACCGAACTATGCTAAAGGAGATGGAAAGGGAAGCACGAAATAATAAGCGCGGATTATGGAATAAAATCAAAAAATAGCATGAATCATATAAATTAAAGTGGTAGATGGTTAATAATAGCTTGGCTATTTAATCATAAAATCTATTTCATTACTTGCTGTTTTATTACTATTCCTATCAGATACTGTTATACCTAAAGTGTATTTGCCATAAGTAAAATTAATTAATTTAAAATTAATCAAAATATTTCTAATCGCGCCTTTTGTTTTTGGCGTAATTTGGCTCGGTGCTTTAGAAAAGAATCTTCCATCTTTATAAAAAATATAATCTATTTTATAGGGGTTCAACTGTTTTTTTACGGATATATTATTATTAAATATTTGGAAAAAGACAGATAAATTACCCCTCATATGAAATGTTCTGCTAACGTTAGGAATGATCTTTAAATTGCCGAAAATATAAGGATGTTGCTTCTTAATTAAATACATTTGATCTGGTGGTATGCTCTCAATCTGATTGCTCAAAATTAAACTGCTTATACTAATACCAGATTTTTCCCAACAAGGTACCTCAATGTCTCGGACCCAATTAGCAACATATCGTGTTTTCATTTTATCTACTTTATCAATAACAAAAAGATGGAGTATATACTCACCAGATGGAGCAATCATTCCCATTTGGTAGTTAAAAGATTTATCACCGAGATCCCCTATCTTGTCTTTTTTTGATAGACCAAAGGATACTCGGTCGCCAGTAAAATTAACTAAAGTACCATTTTTATCATATAACAACGCAGATACATCCATAGTTGCATAATTTTTAGTACCCCGTTTTTTATAGATGAAATCGCGATAATATAATTTAAAGGTTATTGGAATATAGCTTAAATCAGGTGTTTTTTGGAAAAAGTCGACCTGGAACTGAGGGAGAATAGCATCATATTTCTGCATCGAATTTGATGGAGGAAAGGACGGTTTTTGATCGATGTGAAAGATGCGACGAATATGAACTATATCAACAATCGAATGAAGGTCTTTTATAGGAGAAATGTTGAAGGATTTTGAGGTTATGGAATATGAACTGAAAGTATTAAGCTTATGAGGTTTTTTATTAATTATGGAGAAACTAAAAATAAATCCCTCATCTTTTGATCTAACAGTTTGCAAAGCGATATCTTCAAGCCCATAGCTTCTGGGAATTGATAGTTTATAGTTACCATTCCTATCTTCATCTACAAAACATATTCTTAAATTTTTAAACTTTGATCCGCTTTTTATATTATGATAAATCCATACCTCACTTTTTGGCTCACCAGACTTAGCAGGGTTTCTTTCGATCTCTGTTTCAGTTGGAGGTCCCAGCAAGACATAAACTTTGCCTCTATCACTCTTCCATCCTTTCTTTTTACAGGTGGAGAAATATCTGTTTGTAAAAGCTACTCTTTTTTCGAATTCTATCTTATACTCATTATCGTAAGTAGTTAAATCTGGATCTCTTTTCTGCCAAAAAAGGTTCATAAATTGTTCTTTTGCTGCTGAACTCTTTAACCCAAGAAAGATTTCACTTTCTTCTTCTGTCATTATGTATGTTATAGGATGATTTAAATGATCATTCTTTTTTTGCAGAGGAAAGCTTAGAATGCTGTTTGCAGTGGAGATAATAAATATAAGAAAACATAGCAGGACTAAAAAGGAAAAAACATTATTATCACTTCCTTTTGCCTTCATCTTTTTTTGATATAACTCAAACAGCTTATTATTAGCATTACACAATACTTATGAATTTTCAACTTCTTTTTATACTTTTACTAAATAATTGGGTATGAATCTGTAATATGGAAAACGTTTTTGTCTCCTAAATTAAAAATTACTATTTTATTTTTTAATTATAATATAACATTTAAACAGAATTTTACATAAAATCAAACATTTTTTAACAAATTGGGAAAATAAGTTGCATCGAATAGCTCTATAGTAAAAATAAATGCCCTGTTGATTATAAAGAGAGAACTAAAACACATTGGTTTGCACGCCATATGCTGCATATGCTGCAAAAACTCATCGTAAAAATGCTGGGTTGGTTTTATAATAAAGCATGCTAACATGTTCATTTCGTTTTTTAGAATTTTTGATAAACAACTTCTTCTTTGCCAAATGCTTGAAGTTATCATCTAATGAAAAATTATACCATTTAAATAGTAGTATGTATGTGTTCGAATCATCTGGCATTTCATTGGGATTTATTTTAATATATATTAAAATATAATTAGTTTTAAGGAGGTATGGAATGAATGGAAAGAATAAAATAACCTACTCCAAAGAAAGAATTCTCCTTGGCCCAGGTCCGAGTTGTGTAGACCCTCGCGTGCTTCAGGCTATGGCACGCCCGATGATTGGTCATTTAGATCCAATTTTCTTAGAGATTATGGAGGAAGTTCAGGAGCATTTGCGCTATGTCTTTCAGACTGAGAATAAATTTACTATCGCCATTTCTGGGACAGGAAGCGCGGGAATGGAAACCTGCCTTTGTAATCTTATTGAAGAAGGTGATGATGTGCTGGTAGGCGTGAATGGTGTTTTCGGAGAGCGGATGAGTGATATAGTAAATCGTTGCAGAGGAAAGCTCCATCGTTTGGAAGCGGACTGGGGCGATGTAATTTCACTCGAAACAATTGAGAACGCAATAAAGAAAACTGGAGCAAAAATAGTGGCACTGGTGCATGCTGAAACCTCGACCGGTGCACTTCAGCCTTTAGAGCAGGTTGGAACAATTGTAAGGGAACATGATGCTTTGTTCTTGGTTGATGCGGTGACTTCGCTGGGAGGAATACCCTTGGAGATGGATAAAAGAAATATTGATATGTGCTATAGCGGTACACAGAAGTGTCTTAGTATTCCGCCAGGATTATCTCCTATAAGCCTAAATCAGCGAGCCTTGGATAAAATACATAAAAGAAAAAGTTCTGTGCCAAGCTGGTACCTGGACCTTACTATGATTTCCAAATATTGGGGCTCTGAAAGAGTGTATCACCATACCGCTCCTATTTCTATGATTTTTGCCCTTGATGAAGGTCTAAAAATAATCAAAGAGGAAGGATTAGAAAAAAGATTTCATCGGCACAAACGAAATCATCTTGCCCTGGTGGCTGGCCTCGAAGCTCTTGGCCTCCAGATGGTAGTAAAAAAAGAACATCGCATCTGGAGCTTAAATTCAGTATGGGTACCAGATGGGATATCAGAGCTCAACGTGCGGAAAAAATTATTAGAAAGATATAACATAGAAGTTGGCGCGGGGTTAGGTGATTTTAAAGGGAAGGTATGGCGTATAGGTCTTATGGGACATTCTTCGAGTGAAAACAATGTTCTCTTATTACTGGCAGCACTGGAAGATATATTGACTGAAGAGGGATACAATCTACAGGGAAGAAATGGAGTCTTGGCAGCGATAAGTTATTATCAACATAATAATTAATTTTTTGGAGGGGAATGATGAATTTAAACGGTATAATTCCACCTTTAACCACTCCTTTTATAGATGGTGAGGTAGCATACGAGAAATTAAAAGAGAACATTAATATCTACAATAAAACAGATTTAAGCGGTTATGTTCTATTGGGTTCCTATGGTGAGACGTTTTTTATTAACCAGCAGGAGAAGCTAAAAATAATGGAAACTGCACGAAAAGAAACTCCACCGGAAAGAACTCTAATAGCAGGAGTGAATTTAGAATCTACGAAAGAAGCGATAAAATTTGTTAATCAGATAGCAGGAATCGGGTCCGATGCAGCGATGATAAGCACCCCGTGCTACTACAAAGGTGCAATGACCGAAGATGCTCTTCATAGACACTTCTGGCAGATTGCTGAAGAGGCAGCAATACCTATATTAGTCTATAATATGCCCCGGTTTACCGGCATTAACCTCTCTCCTGATCTAATCATTAATTTATCCGAACATCCCAATATTGCAGGGGCCAAAGATAGTTCGGGCAACCTTACTCAAATGGAAGAAGTGGTTAATCAGGTGAGTAATGATTTTCACTATCTCCTCGGCGCAGCTACAATCTTATATGCCGGTCTTACTCTGGGAGCATCTGGTGGCATAGTGGCACCGGCAGATGTACTCCCCCAGGAATTTTGCAATCTTTACAAAGAGACTATAAATGGCAATCATGACACAGCCAGGCAATTGCAGATGAAACTCGTATCAATCTCGAAAGCACTTACCGTCACCTATGGAATAGCAGGCGGAAAAGCAGCAATGGACATGATGGGATATTTCGGAGGTCTTCCTCGAAGTCCCCTCTTACCACTACATGATGAAGGAAAAAAGACAATAAAAAAACTCCTTCAAAATGGTGGCTTTTTGAAATAAAAAATTTTTTAAATAGCTGATTTTTGGAAGATAAATAACACATATTTTATTCGCTTTCATCAATTTAATATTACCATCATAAAAAATGCTACTGCACTATAATTTGGATTAGAATTTAATAATTTCATAATTGAAACGCATTAATCTCTATAATTTTATATTGTATCTTTTATTATTTCTTGACAAGCATAGATACAGAGCTATGATTAAATTATCATTAATAAAATTTAATTATATATTTAACCCTGATTACCTTTAAATATAAAAAGGAGATATGGTGATGAAAAAATATATAATTTTCGGTCTAAATTTACTTCTTGTTTGTTCCTTAGCTTTTGGCATAGAAGAAGAGAAAAGGAATATAACTACCGAGGATATTTTTAATTTCAAGACGATAAGACAGCCCACATTCTCACCTGATGGTAAGTGGATTGCATATGTCGTAACTACTTTGAATGAGGAAAAAAACAGCTACAAATCTGACATCTGGATGATTCCGAGCCAAGGCGGAGAAGCTATACAGATTACCAATAATGAAGCAGGAGACAGCAGTCCTTGCTGGTCGCCTGATGGGAAATATTTAGCATTCCTTTCAAGAAGAAAAGAGAAGACCCAGATTTGGCTCTTTAACACAATTGGTGGAGAACCATATCAGCTGACTAAGATGAAGAACGGAGTAAGCAACTTTGTATGGTCGCCATATAGCTCGAAGTTAGCCTTTATTACCAAGGACGCGGAGCCTGAAAAAGAGGATGAAAAGGATAAGAAAAAAAAGAAGCCCGAGGTAATTGTAGTAAATCGACTGCAGCATAAACGAGATGGAGGGGGATATCTCGATAATAGACATAACCATATATGGCTTATGTCAGTAGCAGATGGAGAACCTAAAAAGTTGACCGATGGCCAATATGATGAGGGGAACATAAGCTTTTCACCTGATGGAAAAGAGATTACATTTTCTTCCAATCACACCGAGAATCCCGATGCGAACTATAATACGGATATTTGGGCATTAGATATTGCTAGTGGCAAAATCAGACAGCTCACTACCAATAGAGGAGGAGATTCTAATCCTCGCTGGTCACACAATGGCAGCTATATTTCCTATACAGCAAATACCATCTTCAACAGTCTTTACGGCATAAATTATCTTTGGGTAGTGCCAGCTACTGGTGAAAAGCCAAAAAATCTTACCGCTCATGTTGACAGAAATATTTCCAGCATACCCGTATGGTCGACAGATGATAAATATATATATTTTATCCTTGAAGACAGCGGCAACTGGCATTTATGCCGAATTTCCTCTGCTGGCGGAGAAATAGAACGAATAATTGATGGCGAGCGAACAATAGGCAACCTAATTATTTCGCCTGACGGACGGTATCTTGCCTTTACTCTTCAAGATACTTTATCTGTACCCGAACTCTATATTGCACAAACCAATGGTGAAGGATTAAAGAAACTAACTTCACTGAATGATGAGCTCATGTCTCAGCTCAAGCTGAGCAAACCAGAAAACATCCATTATAAAAGCTTTGATGGACAGGAGATAGAAGGCTGGATAATAAAACCAATAGACTTTAAACCTGGAAAAAAATATCCAATGATTTTGAAAGCTCATGGTGGACCTAATGCTCAATATGGGACTTCTTTTAACCATGAATTTCAACTCTTAGCAGCAGAAGGATATGTAGTGCTATACACAAATCCTCGAGGGAGTAGCGGATATGGATATGAGTTTGGTCGAGCTATTTGGAGAGGTTGGGGGAACAAGGATTTAAAAGACGTTGTTGCTGGAGTAGATTTTGTAATAAATCAGGGTTACGTGGATCCTGAGAGAATAGGGATCTCAGGTTGGAGTTATGGCGGAATGATGACTAACTTCGGCATAGTATGGACTGATCGTTTTAAAGCAGCTGTTTCAGGTGCGGGTGTTGCTGATTATTTTGGCAGCTATGGTTATGATGATGAACGGATTTATTGGGAAACAGAGCTTGGATTACCTTGGGAGAACTTCGAGCTCTATAGAAAATTATCGCCCATTAAAGATGTTAAGAACGTGAAGACTCCAACCCTCTTTATGTGCGGACAGAATGATTATCGCTGTCCATTACCTGAATCGGAAAAGATGTACCTAAGCCTAAAACGTTTAGGAGTGGATACAGAACTTATTATCTATCCAGGTGAATCTCATGGGATTTCAAGACTGGATTTTAGAGTTGATCGGTTGAAGCGGATAATTCAATGGTTTAATAAATATCTTCAACCTGATAAAGAGACAAAAAATAAAAGTCGAAAATAACAAAATGTATCTTTCGCCCTTTTTTATATAAAGAGATAGAAAAATGGAGAAAAAATAAATTTATTATAAAAATATATAGACAGTTAAATAATTATTACAGAACAATAGGGAGGGTAAGATGATACTGCCTAAGAAATATCAACTACTGTTAATAGTACCAGTCATTTGTGCATTTTTATCAATTTCAACAGCCCACGCGCAAAAAATTCCCAGGCCAAAAGAAATTATCGGCTTTGAACCGGGAACTGATTATCATCTTTTAACCTATGATCAATCCATTAAATATTATAGAGCATTGGCTGATGCTACGGATATGGCCCAGCTTGAATCAGTTGGTACTACGAGCATGGGAAAGCCAATGGTAGTGTTAATCATCTCTTCCAGCGAGAATATGGCGAACCTGGAGAGGTATCGTCAAATTTCTTTGCAGCTTGCACATGCAAAAGATATTACCCATGAGCAGGCTAAGGCCTTAGCCAGAGAAGGAAAAGCTATAGTGTATATTGACGCCGGAATGCATGCAAATGAAATAGCTGCAGTCCAGGCACTCCCCCATTTTGCTTATGAGCTGCTAACATCTGATGATACGTATATAAAGAATATCCGGGAAAATGCTATCGTCATTTTGCTCAATGTTAATCCTGACGGTCAGCAGATGATCGCTGATTGGTATCAGCAAAATTTAGGCACAAAATATGAATTAAGCCCCATGCCTTGGATCTACAACAAGTATACCGGACATGATAATAACCATGATTCCATGATGCTCACAAATGAAGTGTTAAATAAAACAGTTCTCAAAATTAAGCGCTGGCATGTAATGATACAGCTCTGCCACCATCAGACTGCTCCTTTCCCGGCAAGGCTATATGTATATCCGGGTGAGGACCCTATAAATCCCAACTCCAATCCTCTTGTAATACGGTGGAGAAATTTCATTGCATCCAATATGGCACTGCATATGGACTATCATGGAATGCCTGGAACAATATCCCTTTCTCCTTTATACGCGCCGCAAGGAACCTGGAATGGGTGGGATACCTGGTTTTTTGGCTACACTGATACAGTTGGAGATTATTTCAACTCGCATACGGTATTCACAGAGACCGCAGGTTCGGGGTATGCCACTCCAAAATATTACTCTGTGCGCAATTTTCCTGCTTGGGCGAAAGATTTGAGAAAAAGTACACTTTATCCCAGCCCCTGGGAAGGTGGATGGTGGAGGTTGATGGATGCAGTTAATGTGGTTAAAATTGCCTCATTTGCCGTATGCGAGATTGCAGCTGAATTAAAAGAAAAGCTTTTATATAGCGTTTATCTGGAAGGGAAGAATACCTTAGATCGTTTTACTAAGGAACCTCCTTTTGCCTATGTAATACCCACCGAACAAAGAGATCCTATTGCGACAGCCTATATGCTCAGTAGATTCGAACCCTTTGATATTGATATTTATCGAGCTACCGAGGATTTTGCTTTCAACGGTCAGAAATACAAAAAAGGAAGCTATATCATCCCTATGAATCAGCCTTATGCTTTATATGTTAAGGCAGTAATGGAAGTTCAACATTATCCGGAGCTTTATCAATGGCCAGGAGGGCCTCCAACAGAACCCGATGAAGTAGTAGGGTGGACATTTCCTTATCTCTTCAGTTCGAAGGTAGTGACCGCTGACCAACCGCTTACTGTCAAGATGGAAAAAGTTGAGAAAATAGTACCTCCTCCAGGAGAAATATCAGGAAAGGGAACGGCAAGATATATTCTGGGCCACGAGACCAATGCCTCTTTAATTGCAGTTAGCCGACTCATGAAAGCTGGGGCTCAGGTATCCTGGGCAAAGAGGGAGTTTAGTGTTAAAGGAAACAGTTATCCAGTTGGGACAATAATAATAAATCCCCTGAAAGTTACTTATAATAAAATTCGGGAATTAGCAAAGGAGCTTTCTCTAAAATTCGTTGCTGTAAACAACTTACCCCGAATACCAAGCCTTAAACTCAAACCTATATACATTGGATTATATAGATCCTGGGTGCCCAATATGGATGAAGGTTTTACCCGCTGGCTGCTGGATAACTATGAATTTCCTTATGAAAATGTGTATGATGCTGATATAAAAGCTGGGAATTTACGAGAACGCTTTAATGTGATATTGTTCCCCAGCAGACCTAATGCTCGACCAATGACAAGTTATGCTGAATTAGGAGTACATGAAGGTGTGGTGCAGGAGAGTATGACCATACTCAAAGGGCATACCCCTGGAACTGTTCCACCTGAATATGTTGGAGGCATTACAGAGTTGGGAGCTGATAATCTGCGTCGATTCGTGGATGAAGGAGGTACGTTAGTTTGTTTAGGAACCTCATGTCTGTTTGCTATCGAACAATTCCATTTGCCGGTGAAGGATGCAGTACTCGGAATGGAGACAAAAGACTTTTACTGTTCCGGTTCTCTTGTGCGAATTGAATCTGATGTAAACCACCCGGTTGCTCATGGAATGGAAGAATCCTGTGCTGGATTTTTCTGGAATAACAGTGTCTTTGACATCATGCCAGTACCAGAAGGCGTAAAGCCACCAACAATAATTACCAGATATGCAAAAGATGGATTGTTCATGAGTGGTTGGCTCATAGGAGAGAAACATATGAGAGGAAAAGCTGCAATAGTAGAAGTACCTTATGGCAAAGGAAAGATTATCCTCCACGGATTCAGAGTTAAATTTAGAGGATGGCCTCATAGCACCTTCAAGCTTTTTTTTAATTCACTTTATTACGGTCCAATGAGCAGCTCATTTATTGAATAATATTTTCTGCTATTTTTAATGAGCTTTAAAATTCAGGAAAGGAAAAAGTATGAGTTCTAAGAGAAAAATTATCCATTTTATGGGAATGTTTATCCGGGCGGTTTTTTTGAGTTTTTTCCCATGCTGGATAATTTCTCAAGCTCAAGAGGATTATCAAGTGAAAATTGAGAAAGGGATTGCTGTTCCCATGAGAGATAATGTCAAACTTTATGCAGATATTTTTCGTCCGGATGCAAAGGGTAAATTTCCGGTCATCCTAATTCGCACACCCTATAATAAAGAAAGATATTCCGAATATTCTTTCTTTCCGTTTTATGCAGCGCAAAGAGGTTATGTAATAATTATTCAGGACATAAGAGGTCGGTATAAATCTGAAGGAGAATTTTCACCTTATAAGCCGGATTTTAATGATGGTTACGATTCAGTGGAATGGGCAGCATCGCTTCCATATAGCAATGGAAAGATAGGAACTCAAGGATGCTCTTATCTTGTGGCGGAGTACAGTGGAAAATTGCAGCTGCAGGCCCTCCTCATTTAGTTGCTATATTTCCTCAATGTACCTCCTCAAACGGAAGAAAATTTTTCTTCTTTGGCGGCGCATTCGATATGACCTGGATTCCATGGTTAAATGGAAGACTGCCTGATTCCAAGCGGCGAAAAGGGATCAGGAGGAAAGATACAACTGAACAGGAGGCAAAAATCCAATGGGAGCGAAATAAATGGAAATGGCTTGCTTTTCTCCCTTTGAAAGATTTTCCTCTTTTCAAAGATTTTTATCCTTTCTATTATGAGTGGCTCGCACATCCTGATGACGGTCCCTATTGGGACTTCGCTAATATCGAGGATAAACATAAAGATATAACTGTTCCTGCTTATAATCTTAACGGCTGGTTTGATGACGGCTATGGGGTGGCTGGAGTCATTTCTAATTTCTGTGGCATGCTACAGTATGGCAGAACCAGATTAGCACGAGAAGGGCAAAAGCTCATAGTGGGACCCTGGACTCACTGCAGCCCTGGATCATCTAAAGCAGGAGATTTGGATTTCGGATACGAGGCAAAAATAGACATAAACTCCTTGGTAATTCGCTGGTTTGATTACTGGTCAAAAGGTATTGATAATGGCATAATGGATGAACCGCCGATTAAAATTTTTGTCATGGGGGATAATAAATGGCGCTACGAGAAAGAATGGCCCTTAGAACGAACAGAATTTACTCCCTTTTATTTACACAGCCAGGGTTCAGCAAATTCTTTATATGGCGACGGCTCTCTCAGCAAAGAAAAGCCAGTAGCGGAAAATTCTGACCGTTATATCTATGACCCTGCCAATCCTGTTACGGACTACTTTTTTGAAAAGCCCGGCCCGCGCGATAATAGACCTGTCGAGATAAGAAACGATGTGCTGGTGTATACCTCGGAACCTTTAAAAAAAGGTATGGAGATTACTGGTCCTATTAAAGCTGAAATATGGGCCTCTTCTTCAGCAAAAGATACTGATTTCGTAGTTAAAATAACTGATGTATATCTTAATGGTTATTCCCAAACGGTAACCTCACCTTTATCAGGAATACTAAGAGCGCGATATCGTGAATCAGAGTCAAGTCCAAAACTACTTGAGCCAGAAAAAGTTTATAAATTTACCATTAATCTGATGTATGCAAGCCACGTATTTAAAGCTGGACATCGTATCAGGTGTTCCGTTACCAGCAGCTATTTCCCACATATAGACAGAAATCCTAATACCGGGCATCCTTTTGGCCAGGATACAGAATTAAGCAGTGCTACGCAGATTATTTATCATAATGAAAAATATCCCTCAAATATAATATTCCCACTAATCCCTCGGTAAGAGATTAGAGAAAGCTGCTAAATTAATAGCAGGATATATCAACCTAAAATAAGAAATCTTCATGTTAATGGGAGAACCAAAATGATTAGGAGAAATTCTCGGAATATTTGTAACATTCTAATAAGTATTATTTGGTTCACTTTTTTTCTGACTCTCTTTTGTTATGCAGAAATGCCCGTGATACAAAAAAGATCAAAGGAGCTGAAGGAAATTCCAATACCGATTATCCATGTTAAGGGGAGCCACTATGAGGTTGGATACCAACTTGGAACTAAATTAAAAAAAAATTCATTAGGCAAATTGAACGAATGAAAAAAAGGGATGACTGGAAAAAAAAGAGGGCAGAGGAGTATTTATTTCTGGCTTATTCCAAAAAATATGTGCCTGAATATGTAACCGAGATAAAAGGAGCAGCGGATGCCGTAGGAGTAGAGTTAGTGGAGCTTTTCCTCACTATGTGTGAAGAAATAGGCTCCTGGGGTTATGAATATACCGCAGGTTGCACCGATCTGGTAGCATCAAATGATGTTACCAAAGATGGCTCGGTTTTAGTTGCACATAACAACGATACCTCAGTAGGTTCGCAAGAGTATGTAACACTTATCCATTATCAAGTAGATGGCGAGCCAGAAATTGTTGTTGTCGGTTATGGAGGATTAGGTATCAGCTCTGCATTTAATTCAGCAGGACTTAGTTTTACAGGAAATCAAGTTAACTCTAATGATATGAGGGTTGGAGTTCCTCGGCAGCTAATATGTCGCAAGATGTTGGTTGCTACACGGATTGGAGAAGCCATTGACGCTGCTTTATTAAAGTACAGGGCATCAAACTATAAAAAGGTCATCACTGATTCTAATGGAGAGATTTACAGTATAGAAGGTTCAGCAACAGATTATGCTCCCCTTTATGCAACGGAAGGCTACCATGTCCATACAAACCATTATATTGCTCCTTGGATGAGAAAATATGAGCTTGACCCTTCTCGCATATCTTGCTCACTTGTTCGGTATAATCGGGGAGTAAAATTGCTTAAAAATAATGTAGGCATAATCAATGTAGAAAAGCTGAAGCTATTTTTATCCGACCACGTGAATTACCCTGAATCAATTTGTCGTCATGGGAAAAAAGTGAAGACTACATTTTCTATCATTATTAATCTAAATTCTCTTACAATGTGGCTTACAAAAGGAAATCCATGTGAAACAAGATATAACGAATACAACCTTTTTTCAAAAAAATAGCTTTTTAATTCATTTTAATAATTCATGAAATTCATTTAATTTTTGTAATATTTACCTTGACATAAACTTCAAATAAAAGTTAAAATAAATTTATATTAAATAATACTTTAGCTATTTATTGGAAGAGAAAATGTATTTTTTGCCTAGCTTTAGTCAGAGAGTTAAAACTATCTTTTATGTAAATTTTCCCTCAGGATTCTGACCATTTTAATTTTAACTTATCCACTAAATAATAAAGCACTATCCCAATTATAC
>CAZYAF010000048.1:2961-21313 GCA_964645975.1 uncultured Acidobacteriota bacterium | reverse complement strand
TCGTTACCAGATGAAGAAAATAAGTGCAACTAAATCCTATCGGCAATTTTGGGTAATACAAGATTATTGACAGGGTCATTTTTCTACAATAAAATTAAAAATTTCATTTAAAATAGCTTACTCCTTTTCATTTTTTCGCTCTTTTTTCTATTGACTCTATCAATAATCTGTTGATTTCTCTCTATTTTATTCCTATTTTTTACTATTTTTTCAACTAAAGATCCCCTTAAAAACGCTATTATCACGTTTTGACTCCCCCAATTATCATGTTTTATAATACTATTTTTCATTAGCTATGATATTAAGTTAAAATGATCTAACTGCCCAAAAAATCATGTTTTCTGAAAAACAATACTAAAAATGCTTTTAATCTGAAAAATTATGTTGTAATATAAATTTGAGTTATCATAATAGATTTATTATTAAAAAATAAATATTGTATTAATATAATAAATTCGAAGCCTATTATGGAAATTAACCGGCGGAATTTTCTGCGATTAGTAGCAGCCTCATCCCTGGGTTTCACTCAACCATGGCTTTTAAAGATATTCTTACCATCCAAAAATCCACGCTTTCCAGTTATCTGGTTTCAAGCACAAACATGTTCAGGCTGTCTGGTTAGTCTGGCAAATAGTCGAGCTCCCCTCTTTGCTGAGATAATTACGGAAATCATCAGTCTACAATTTATTCCCACCATAATGTCTTCCGCAGGTAATCATGCCTTACATATTTTAGATAAGGCGCACAATGAACAGAGAGGGGAGTTTATCTTGCTTGTGGAAGGCTCTATTCCCACGAAAATCCAATCAGCTTCTATAATTGGGGAAGAAGAAGGAAAACCTATAACCGCTCTGGACTGGATTAAAAAACTGGCTCCTGCAGCCAAAGCCGTACTCAGCGTAGGAACCTGTTCCGCTTTTGGCGGAATTCCTGCTGCACAGCCCAATCCCACAGGAGCTCAGCCGCTTAGCTCAATTGTTGGCTCAGATAATCTTATCAATATTCCGGGGTGTCCTCCCCATCCGGACTGGATCAGTGGAACTATTGCCTATCTGCTTCAATATGGTCATCCATCATTAGACCACTGCAGACGTCCTAAATCATTCTTTGGTCAAACAGTACATGACTTATGCCCTCGTCGGGGTTATTTTGAGATTGGAGCCTTTGCTACGGATTATGGTGGAGAAGGATGCTTTTATCAATTAGGTTGCAAAGGCCCTATCAGCGCTTGTGATATTCCCATTAGAGGCTGGAATAGTGGGGTAAATTCCTGTATTAAAAGTGGTGGCATTTGCATCGGCTGTACTGAGCCAGGCTTCCCCGATCATAATGGCGATGGCTTGTTCTCAGCCGTTAGTGAAACACAAGAAGTTATAAAGAGAGCTCAATCTACAAAAGGAACAACTCATAATGACTAAAAAAATTACTATTGATCCCATCACTCGTCTTGAAGGACATCTTAAAACTGAACTGCTCATAGAAAAGGGACAGATAGCTAAAGCATATATCAGCGGTCAGATGTACAGAGGATTTGAGCAAATCCTGATAGGTAGAAACCCTCTGGATGCTCAGCAAATTGCACAGCGCATTTGCGGCGTCTGTTCCGCAGCCCATGCGCAGGCATCTGCCCTCTCTTTGGAGAGCGCTATCGGTGTAACACCTCCCAAAAATGGATTGCTTATTCGCAATCTCATGTTAGCCTCCAACTTTTTTCAATCTCATATATTACATTTTTATACCATGGCTCTTCCCGATTATCTGGATTTTACTGCTATCCTAAAATATATGGGAAAAGAACCGGAGCTCTTGAAGCTTAAGGATTGGGCTATGGAAGAAAACAAAAAAATTAAAGGAGTTCCCCTTGCTCCATTTATGCCACGTTATGAAGGTGATTACATAGAAGACTTAGACGCCAATTTAGCCCTCATATCTCATTACCTTAAAGCCCTCAGAATGAGAGCCCTGGCCCATCAAATGGTAGCTATTTTTGGAGGAAGGATGCCTATGCAGCAGAGCATCTTTCCTGGAGGAGCGCTGGTGAAAGTGAGCATAGACAAAATTATTGCCTATAAATCGCTCCTGCAGAGATTACAAACCTTCGTCAATAATTGCTATCTACCAGATAGCTTGGAATTAGCAAAACATTATCCTGACTATTTAGCGATAGGCCGAGGGTGTCAAAATTTCTTATCGTATGGAGGTTTTCCTGAAGAAAATGGTATTAATTATTTCCACTCTGGGGTAATTATTGATAATAATCTGGAAGAATTGAATATTAAAATGCTGCATGAGCAGGTGGAACATTCCTATTATTCTTCTGCTTCGGGTAAACATCCTTCTGCAGGAGAGACAACCCCATTACAAAATATAGCGGACAAGAAAACAGCCTATTCCTGGATTAAAGCACCCCGGTATAATGGTACTGTTATGGAGGTAGGTCCTTTAGCACGAAGAATGGTAACGTATAAGAAGGATCCAGAATCCCCGCTTTCTCAAAGTCTGGAAAAGATACTAAAAGAGCTTAAGATTCCCCTGAAAAGCCTCATTTCGGTTATGGGAAGAAACATTGCCAGAGCACTGGAAGCCAAACTACTGGCTGAACAATGCTTCTCCTGGCTGGAGCAGTTGAAACCGGGTATGGCAACCAGAGAAAGTTTTGAGCTCCCGGAAAAGGCAGCAGGTGCTGGCATAACTTCAGCTCCCCGGGGAGCCCTGGGACATTGGATTCAAATAGAAGAAAAGAAAATTGCCCATTACCAATGTATACCTCCCACAACCTGGAATGCCAGCCCTCGTGATGATAAAGAGCAGCCTGGTGCAATTGAGCAAGCCCTTGAAGGATTAAAAATAGCTGATGCCCCCCAACCCCTGGAAGCTCTGCGGGTTATCCACTCCTTTGACCCCTGAATCGCCTGCTCTGTTCACCTCGTTGAGGCGAAAAAAGACTCAAACAACCATAAGTAATAATCGTAATTTCACAGCATGAAAAAGATATTAATTCTGGGAATCGGCCACTGGTTGATGGGAGATGATAGTCTTGGGCCCCAGGTCATTCAGCAGCTCAAAAATATGAAACTTTCCCCTGATGTAGAATTAGCCGAGATAGGGCCTGCCGTCATCGATGCCCTTCCACTAATGGGGAATAGAAAAAAAATAATAATCGTCGATGCATTAAGAGCCGACGAACCTCTCGGAACCATACTTCGTATTCCTGCTGAAGAACTGCCTGCACTTAATAAGGATAGGTTATCCCTGCACCAAATGAATATAGTTGATGTACTGAAACTCGCCGCTCAATTAGGTTACAAAAGTGAGACCGTAATAATTGGAATGGTTATCGAAGAGCCTCCTTTACCATCAGATAGACTTTCTGCACAAATAAAGAAAAACCTTTCCTCCCTGATTCGAGCTATTCTTAAAGAGATTAAATCCTCAAAGATTATAGATTAATAGTAAAAAGTATTTTTTTACATAAAACCTTTTCTTTATTAGCACAGAACTATTCCTCTTGACTTATATTGTTAGTAATTTTTATACTTTAATCATTATAAAGAATTTTAACAATTAACTTAGTCCATATCTTTAATGAGTAAAAACATGAGATTTGAAATTGCATTGTTATCTTTATTTTTGCTCCTATCAATAACTGGCTGTCAGCAAAAAGGTCGCCAAATATTTATTGATAAAATTGACCTTTCTTTAATGATAGAAAAGAGCTTCAGGGTAAGCCCTGATTGCAAGCACATTGCATATGTGATTCGAATAGATGACAGGAAATGTGCGGTATTGAATGGAAAAAAGGGAAAGAAATACCACAACATTTATGAAAATTTCCTCATTTTTAGCCCTGATAGCAACCAACTGGCTTGTGGTGCTGCCGAAGGTAATAAAGAATTTGTAGTCATAAATGGTATTGAAGAAAAAAAATATGAGGGTATTGGACTTCCGGTTTTTAGCCCAAACAGCAAAAAGATAGCTTACATTGCGCAACAGGGAAATTACCAGTTTGTTGTTGTAAATGGAAAGAAAAGAAAAAAATACCACGCCATTTTACCAAGAACTCTCACCTTTAGCCCCAATAGCACATGTATAGCTTATGTAGCCATCAGAAATAATAAACAATTTTTAGTCCTAAATGAAAATGAAAAGCAACAATACGATGCAGTAAGTTCTCCTGTTTTTAGTCCCGATAGTATGAGGATGGCTTATCTGGCTCGAAGCGGCAGCAAGATGCTCAGCAATATAGATGGTAAAGAAGGGAAGCCATACGAAGAAATAAAAATAGATTCTCTTATTTTTAGCCCTAATAGCAACCGCGTGGCTTATATAGCAAGAAAGGGTAAGGATTGGCTGGTTATCGTGGATGGAAAAGAAGGAAAAGGATATGAAGCACTTGGAGATAAAACATTCATCTTCAGCCCTAATAGTGAGAGATTCGCCTATGCTGCGTTAAAAAATAATAAATGGATTATGATTGTAGATAATGTAGAAGGGAAACAGTATGATGATATAGCAAATCCTACGTTCAGCTCCGACAGTAAGCAGTTAGCTTATTTAGCCCGCAGAGGAAATGAAGTATTTATCGTGCTGGATGGAAAAGAGCAAACACCATATTCCGCTATTGCTAATGATACTCTCATATTTAGTCCTGACGGTAAACGATTCGCCTATATTGCTGTAAAAAATAATATGTGCTTACTAGTAGAAAATGGCAACGAAGGCAAGCAATATGATCAGATAGTTAATCTTACTTTTAGTCCTGATGGTAAAAAAGCAGCTTATATGGCTAAAAGCGGGAGAAGCTGGTTTTTAGTTATAGATGGAGAGGAGGGCAAACCATTTGATAGCATCATATTTAAAAGCAAAATTGTTTTCGACTCACAGAATTCACTCCATTATTTAGCAATGAAAGATAGCCGTATTTATCTCGTTCATAGAAAAATAAATTAGAATAAACCTCTCACAATGTTATGGATATTAGAAAAAGACCACATTGAAACAAAAACTACAATATAATCAGCTCCCTCATAATTGAAATTATTGCTCTTTTTTTCTATTACTCCCTGATAAGTACAAAACTACTAACAAAAGAATAATGCCTTTTACCCAAGCAATGAGCGAATATCACAGGTCAAATCTGCTTGACACTTAAGATTTTTTTTGGTATGTTGAGGTGCTATTTTAATATATCCAATACTATAAGATATTATGAAAAATATATATATCCTTTCCCTTGGAATAGATATTAAAGAGCTGTGCTCACCACTAATTGAGAGATTAAAAAAACCTCTTAATCCATCAAATCCACCATTCAAATTGCTCTCTGAAACTGATCTACCAGAATATGCCTACAATACCTTTCGAGGTCAATATAACTCTTCCAAGATTTTATCTCGATTAGCCGAAAAGCATCCCCCAGACGCAGCAAAAATATTAGCTGTTACCAATATTGATCTCTGCACACCTATCTTAGACTATGTATTTGGCGCTGCCCAGTTGGATGGTAAAGCTGCCATTGTCTCCACACATCGGCTGCGACCAGAATTTTATAATAAGCCAGCTAACGAGAAACTATTGCTTGAAAGAACACTTAAAGAAGCTTTGCATGAGCTCGGCCACACCTTTGGTCTGGTTCACTGCCTGCATTATGAATGTGCTATGCACTTTTCTCCTAATGCAAAAGATATTGATAATAAAAAAGCATCCTATTGTCCCTCTTGTAAAGAATTCATAGAGGGAAGAATTGCTTCGGAGAATAATTGATGAAAGAAGAAATAAAAATATTAGTGGTCGATGATGAGCCTGGAATGCGTGATTCCATTTCTGAGTGGTTGCAGGAAGATGGGTATCAGGTTCTTGCGGTAGAAAGTGGCCGTAAAGCTATTAAAAAAGTGAAAGAAGAAAACTGGCATATCCTCCTCATAGACCTGAAAATGCCCGGCTTAGATGGTATCCAGACTATGAAGAAAATAAGAGGTTTCAAACCTGAAGTTCCGATAATTATAATAACTGCCTATGCGACCGTAGATACTGCTGTGATGGCTATGAAAGAAGGTGCTTATGATTATCTGGTGAAACCCTTTAATCCAGAAGAAGTAAGCTTAATGATTAACAAGATAGTGGAACGACAGCAGCTCCTTAAAGAGAATATCCTTCTACGAAAAGAATTGAGCAAAAGCTATAAATTTGGTGACCTATTAGGCAAAAGTCCTAAAATGCAAGAGATCTTTCGTTTGATCAAAACAATTGCAAATAGCAAATCAACCGTTCTTATTCTTGGAGAAAGCGGAACTGGTAAGGAATTGGTGGCAAGAGCTATTCATAACTCCAGTCCTCGTCGAATTGAACCCTTCATATCGCTCTCCTGCGGTGCTTTGAGTGAATCCTTGCTTGAGGCTGAACTCTTTGGTCACGAGAAGGGAGCCTTTACTGATGCAAAATTTCTACGAAAAGGAAAAATAGAACTGGCAGAGAGAGGTACCCTCTTTTTAGATGAAATTGGTGACATTTGTCCTAAAACTCAGGTAGACCTCTTGGGCGTTCTTCAGAATCGAGTATTTCGAAGAGTTGGCGGTCAGGAGCTCATCAAAGTGGAGGCTCGCTTTATAGCCGCTACTAACAAAAACCTTAACGCACTTATTGAACAAGAAAAATTTCGAGAGGATCTCTACTATAGGCTCAATGTAATTACCATCAACTTACCTCCTCTTAGAGAAAGAAAAGAAGACATCCCTGTATTGGCTCAACACTTTATGGAAAAATACAAAATAGAAAACCAAAAACACGTGCAAGGCATATCTCAAAAGGCGATAAATATCATGCTCGGCTATGATTGGCCTGGAAATGTGAGAGAGTTGGAAAATACTATTGAACGAGCACTGGTAGTTTGTCAGGAATCAATAATACAAGCTGAAAACCTCCCTGCTCATATAATCCAAACCCGAGAAACTCCTTCTGTTAGATTTTCCGACCTCTCATTGCAAGAGATTGAGAAATGGCACATCACTAATGTATTAGAAGAAAACGAATGGAATATCCAAAAATCCGCTAAGATTCTTAAAATTGACAGAATGACCCTCTACCGAAAGATGAAAAGATATAATATGAAACAGCATTAGTGTAGCATATTGCTATCTGCTATAACATTTTGCTACACTCATATTGCTAATTATCCTCTTGAAACTTAACTCATAATCATATTAACTGTAGCATTTTAAATCACTCCGAAAAAGCATCAATTATTTATATCTCAGCTATAAAATAACTACTAACTTTTAACTCTCTTCTTATCAATTAGTTAGAAAACATCCGTTCCAATTTATACGTTTTTATTCTCTCTGGCATAATTTTTGCTCTATTAATTTGTAACCACTCTTTTTATTTGAAAAGGAGAAGTGTACTATGCAATGCCCTTTTTTAGAAGAAATCGAGGTGGCATATTGCCAGGCCTATCCGATCAAGAAAATGATTCCGCGAAGGCAACTGCTTGCCGCTTCACCATGTTTAAGTGAAAAACATAAGAACTGTCCAGTTTTCCTGGATAACTCTACAGAGCAAAGCTCTTTGTCAGCACGGAAAAAAACGAAAGCTTTAGCATTAGAGGAAAAACCCTGTGTATGGCTCAAACAGACCATAGTTTCCTATCGGCTCTGCACAAATAATTACGATTGCGCTACTTGTGAATTTGAGCAGATGTTAATGGATCGAAATGGCAAATACAGTGAGCCACCCGAGATAATAGAGGAAATTAAAAAATTAAAACAGAAACCGGCTTCCCAGCGAAAGTGCAAATATATGCTTATGGGAAAGGTATCTATTCAACCCTGCCATTATAATTACGAATGCTGGCATTGTCCTACTTATTTGCAGATACGCCAGAGCTATCTTGGTCTTTATGCTGCTCAAGGTGAATAAAAAAATGCAGAGCGCAGAACGAGAGGTCACTTTCTTAATTAGAAATAAACTTTTAAGGATTTCAAAAAAAGTAGAAAGGAGGTTTTAATTGATTAGTCGAGAAAATGTGGAAAAAATAATTGAACGACATAAGTTCGACAAATCAGCTCTTTTAGCTATTCTTCAGGATATACAAGATGAAGCTCATTATCTTCCCCAGGATGCTCTCATCCAAGTATCTCAAAGCCTTGATATTCCTTTAAGTCAAATTTATAGCGTTGCCACCTTTTATAAAGCTTTTAGCCTGAAACCACGAGGCAAACATCAAATTAAATACTGTATTGGTAGCGCCTGCCAGGCTAACGGAACAAAGAAAAACTTAAGAAAATTAGAAGAAACGCTGAGCATGATGGAAGAAAATGGGGGTAATAGTGAGAAATTTACTGTGGAAAAAGTACGCTGTCTTGGCTGTTGTGGAGTAGGACCAACTATCTCCATAGATGACGATCTCTATGGGAATGTTTCTCAAGAAAAAATCGAAGAGCTATTGGGCAAATATAAATAAGGAGAACAAATGAAAATAAACAATAAAAAAGAGCTTGATAAAGCTAAAGAAAGAGGAATACAAAGTCTCTTTCCCAATAAGCCAAAGCTAAGCTTAAGTTTTAGCAGTTGCGCTTTAGCTTCAGGAGCTGAACCAGTCTGGCAAAACTTATTAGAAGAAAAAAATAAACTGGGAGTTGACTGTATCTTAAGCAAAACCAGCTGCCTGGGCCCCTGCGGTCAGCAACCTATGCTTACATATTGGGAACCTGGAAAAGGGATTGCTTTCTTCCATCATATCACTTCTGAAAAAACTATTGATCTGTATTCAGCCATTAAAAAAGGTGAAATAGTAAAAGATTATGCTTTCTGTCAGTTAAATGGAAAAAACCTCAAGGTAAAAGATGTCTTGAAAGGTTTTGAAGGAATTCCTCGGCTAAATGAGCTCGATTTTTTTGCTTCCCAGAAAAGAATTATGATGAACAACTTTGGCCTTATAGACCCTGGCAATATCGACGAATATATCGCTATGGGGGGCTATTACTCATTATATAAAGCACTAACTCAAATGAGTCCCGAGGAAGTAATCAATGAAGTAACCAAATCTGGTTTACGGGGAAGAGGAGGTGCTGGATTTTCCACCGGTATGAAATGGAACTTCACCCGTAAGGCTGAAGGGAAAGAAAAATTCATCATCTGTAATGCTGATGAAGGAGACCCAGGAGCTTTTATGGACCGTGCCCTTATGGAAAGCGATCCACATCGGATAATAGAAGGGCTACTCCTGGCTGGATACGCCATTGGAGCACATGAAGGATATTTTTATATAAGAGAGGAATATCCCCGAGCTTTTGAGAGCATGCAAACTGCGGTGGAACAAGCCCGGGATTATGGCTTCATCGGCAGAAACATATTTAACACCGGCTTCAATTTTATAATAAAGCTGGTAAAAGGAGCCCGCTCTTATATTTGTGGTGAAGAAACCGCCCTCATGGATTCGGTTGAGGGCACCATCGGTGAAGCCAGGCAAAAGCCACCTTTCCCTGCTCAGATCGGCTTATGGGGTAAACCAACGAATGTTAACAATGTTGAAACCTTGAGCAATGTTCCTTTTATTATAGAGAAAGGTGGAGAAACCTATGCAAAAATTGGCACAGAAAAAAGCAAAGGAACAAAGCTTTTTTCTCTCGTCGGAAGAGTCAAAAATAGCGGTCTTATAGAAGTTCCTATGGGGATAAGGCTTAAGGAGCTGATATTCGGTATCGGTGGTGGAATGGTAGATAGCAAAGAGTTTAAAGCAGTGCAAACCGGCAGCCCTTTTGGTAGTTGTCTGCCGAAAAGCCTTATCGATGTCCAGGTAGATTTTGAGCATTTAGCTGAAGCAGGGTCAATGCTGGGTTCCGGGGCGCTCATCGTCCTCGATGAGAGTAGCTGTATGGTTGATTGGACGCGATATCTTCTTGAATTCCTCAGGGAAGAATCCTGCGGAAAATGCGTTCCCTGCCGGGAAGGAATTGATAGAATGTACCAAATTTTAGATGGAATATGCCGTGGTCGAGGCTCAGAGGAAGACCTGAATCTTCTTCACGAGTTAGGGGACGTAGTGAAAAACTTCTCCCTTTGCGCCCTTGGAGGCGTAGCTCCTGAGCCTGTCCTTAACAGCCTGCGTTTCTTCAAGGATGAGTACCAGGCTCACATAAAAGATAAAAAATGTCCCGCTGGAGTATGCTCAATTTAATAATTAATGAACAAAATTTTTGAAAGGAGGCAGAAAATGCTAAATTTCACCATTAATGGTAAAAAAGCCAACGCATCTCCAGGAACAACTATCTTAGAAGCAGCAAAAGAAATGGGGATTTATATACCTACGCTTTGCTATCATCAGGAGCTTGAATCATATGGTGGATGCCGACTCTGTTCGGTTGAAGTAAGTAAGGGGAACGGCACTTTCATTACCGCTTCCTGTATGTATCCTGTTGAGGAAGGCATAGAAGTAAAAACCGATACAGAAAGGATACAGCACGGGAGAAGAATGATTATGGAGTTACTCCTTGCTCGTTGCCCCGAATCTAAAATGATTCAGGAGAAGGCAACAGAATTTGGAGTAACATCCAGCAGGTTCTCACCCAAATATGAAGATTGTATTCTCTGTGGACTTTGCGTCAGAGTCTGCGAGCAGGTAGCGGGTCCAACGGCTTTAAGTTTTATTAATCGTGGTGCGGAAAGAGAAGTAGCAACCCCCTTTGATATGCATCCCGATGAATGTCTGGGTTGTGGGGCCTGCACATACGTATGTCCCACAGGATTAATGGCGCAAGAAGCTAAGGCAGTGGAAGAATTCCGCAATCACTGGGGAGCTCAACGCTGGTGCCGCTACATGCGTATGGGATTTGTTCCCTATAAAGTATGCCCTAATAGCTATAATTGCTGGAGTTGTGAAGTTGATCAGAGAGTGGAGGATGCTTCTGGCACCCATCCTATTTTTATAACCAAACCAGCTGTAGCCAAAGCATCGGCCAAAGTTGCAGATTTCGAACTCTTACCTTCACTATTATACAATCCGGGACATGTATGGGTGAAAAGACTGAACGGAAAAATGAGAATAGGTATTGATGATTTTGCTGCAAAGCTAATTTGTCAGGTGGACGATGTAGCTGTTGCCTGCGTAGGAGATACAGTTGATAAAGGAGCAATAGCCATTGAGGTAACCTCAAATGGCAAAAAGGCCAAGATGCTCTACCCACTTTCTGGTAATATTGTAGATATTAATGAAGATATTCTTGATTATCCTTCCCTTATCACCAATGACCCCTTTAATCGCGGATGGATTTATGATATGAAAGCAAGTAATCAGGATGAAGAACTCAAGCAGCTGATGCGGATAAATACAGCCATGAAGTGGATGGAAAATGAATGGGATAAACTCCACCAAATAGTTGGAGAAAAGAAAGAAACAATTATCGCTGATGGTGGTGGATTGGTCAGCAATTTACCAAGTATGCTTAACCAGAAAGAATGGCAAAATATTGTTGACACTTTCTTCTTGCAAAAGTAATGGAATGAACATAAAAAGCAAGAGGAGTGGCCTGCTTCCAATAACTGGAGTCGAGTTGCTCCTTTAGCTTAAATTAAGTTACAACCTCCTAATATAACAACTTTGAATACTGAATAACGGTAAGCTAATTTTAACGCATCTTTTAAGTAAATCTATATTGAAAAAAATCTTTATTTCTGATGCTGCAAAAGTTATAATGTATTTAAAGGAAATTTAAAAATTAAACTTTGATGTTATAAGCATGTTTAAACGATTAGCTATATTTAAAAAGTTAGGATCTAAACTCATCCTCTCCATCACACTGGTTATACTTGTAGCAGTAGGAGTCATTGCATTTTTAGTGGCAAATCTGCAAAAGAAACATCTCATTGACGAGGTCATTAAAGGAGCTGGTCGGGTAAGCGAAACGGTGAAACGGAGCACCCGGTACGACATGCTCAAATATGAGCCAGAGGATGTACATGAAATAATAAACACTATCGGCGAACAACAGGGGATAGAAAAAATTCGTATTTTTAACAAGATTGGAGTCATTATATATTCCAATGATAAAGAAGAAATGCATACTCTCCTGGATAAAGAGCAAGAAGAATGTTACGCCTGCCACGCAGAAGAAAAACCTCTTGAGAGACTAACGACCACTGAAAGAACCCGAATTTATCGCTCCTCCAAAGGCTATCGTGTACTGGGAATGATAAATCCCATCTATAACGAACGGGACTGTTACACAGCCGATTGCCATGCGCATCCTGAAACTCAAAAAATCCTTGGTGTTCTTGATATAAACATGTCCTTAGCTCAGCTGGATAAAACCATCAGCCGCAACCGTTCAATTATGTTCATTTTTACTTTCGCTATTCTTATACCCGTTGTATTGGTGAGTGGAGTATTTGTGCAACGGTTTGTCAATCGACCGGTCAAGGAACTCCTCATCGGTACACAAAAGATCGCTGATGGCAACCTCAGGCATGCGATACCGGTCTACTCAGATGACGAAATTGGTATGTTAGCTCGATCCTTTAATGAAATGACAGATAAATTGAAAACCGCTCATCAAGAAATTGAAGATAGGGCCTGCGTCCTGCAACAAAAGGTAGATGAATTGAAAAAAACCCAGCAGCAGTTGATACGCTCGGCAAAGCTGGCCTCTCTGGGAAAATTGGCTGCAGGTGTGGCACATGAAATCAATAATCCGCTCGCTATTATATTAAACTATTGCTATCTCCTGTTGAGACGTCTTGGTGGACAGGAAGCCTATGGCAAAAACCTAAAGATGATGATTTCAGAGGTCACTCGCTGTTCTCGGATTGTCAAGAGCTTACTCGACTTCGCTCGGGAAGCTCCACCGGAAATGCATAAAGTCGATTTAAATCGGCTTATTGAACACTCTCTCACTTTGATGAAAGACCAATCTGCTTTCTTTAACATAAAAGTTATTAAAAACTTTGATAACCATTGCCCGCATATAAATGCTGATGCTGACCAATTAGAGCAAGTATTTATGAATATCATACTAAATGCTGCGGAAGCTATGCCTGAAGGCGGATCCCTTATAATAAGGACAGCTGAAAAGGATGGTTATGTAGAAGTTCGGTTTGCCGATACCGGCTACGGTATTAGACAAAAGGATATATCCAAGATCTTTGATCCCTTCTATTCTACTAAAGAGGTAGGAAAAGGAATTGGACTTGGCTTATCAGTGAGCTATGGCATCATAGAGCGACACAATGGCAGCATTGAGGTTACGAGCAGCTTGCGGAAAGGAACAACCTTTATCCTGAAATTCCCTTCGGAAGAAGCAAAAGTTGAAGAAGCAGTATAAGTATCTTCTATATTTCTACTATTACCTTCATTCTTAATAACATTTATATCAATTCAATCTTGCAGACATCAAATTTTTTGCTTGTCAAACTCTCCCCTTTATGCTTAATATATTTCTTATCAAAAGGAGGTGAATCATGCAAAATATTAATCTTAGTGCTGAAGTAAACTCAGAGAAACTAAAACTATACTGGGCAAAGCTTAAACTCATTACCGCTGCCATGCTCATGTCCTCAGTAATATATGGCATCATTGTATATGTTTTGGAGCAATCAGGTTCCTTACCTATTGCGGCTCTTGAGCAGCAAACAAAGGATTCTAATTCTATAATACGTACTGTAATGGTAGCTTTAACCCTCATGACCATCATTGTGATAATTGTTGTAGCAAAAGCATTAGGCAAAAAAGTGGCTCAAGGCTCCTCGAAGGCCCCTTTTGCTATTGACTCATCTATTGCTCCTCATTTAGCAGCATATTTTAATTATAAAGTTATAACCATGGCAATAGCGGACTCTATTGGACTGTATGGCCTGGTAGCTTATTTTCTTACCAGGGACCTGCAACTGGCTTTTATACTGATAACTCTGAGCTACATAATGAAGATGATTCAATTCCCAACCCCTAACCGCTTCATCACCCTTATGGAAAAATATCGACAGCTTTTATAAATATTTATAAGTAGGGGATTGATATGAGTAAAATTGATTTGGTCACTGAAGTTACCTCAGATAAACTGAGGGGATATTGGGTCAAACTCAATTTAATTTCTCTTGCCATCCTCTTTTTCTCTCTTATATATGCTGTCATTGTATTCGTTCTGGAATATTCGGGAGTTATAAGATCTATCTATTTGCTGAAGGAGCCTGAGATCATCGAATTAGCCGCTGCCGTACGAAATATTTTACTGCTTGTTAGTCTTGCGAGTATTTGTGCTGCGGTTATGCTTGGCATTCTCCTGGCTAAAAAAGTGGGTAAAGGTTCTTCCTTCAGCCTCTCTAATATTGATTCTCCCATCGCATCGAACCTGTCATTATATTTTATTTATACCATCGTGGTCTTAGCCATTCTGGACTCCATCGGCATTTATGGACTAACTATTTATGTTCTAACACAGGAACTACACTGGTTCATCATCATAGCTGCTCTGAGCTTTATTCTCAAATTTGTCTATCTTCCCTCTCAGAAACGCTTCATAACTCTCATGGAAAAATATCAGCGTATAACTTAATACTATATTGAAAAAGCTAATAACATAAGGAGTAGTGCTCCCTTGATTCCTTTCAACGAAAATGGTATAAGAATGAATAGGATAGATGAAATATTAAACATTTTTTAAAAAGCAAATCATTCTTTACAGACAATTCTTTATTATTAAGGTATCGCTACATAGCAGCATTGAGGAGTAGAAAAGATGCCAAAAAAATCCGGGAAAAAAGATGGAGAACAATGGTTTATTCCCAAAGACAGCAGGGGACATCTTAAAGAGCAATTTAAAGCGCTGAAAGAAAAAGTCATCATAGAAATCTTCACCAAAACGGGTGAGAATGAGCCTTATAATGAATTGGCTATCAAGTTCGCTACTGAGCTGAGCAGATTAACAGATAAGATAGAGGTTAGATTAAATAAAATCGGCGATGCTAAAGCAAAGAAATATGATGTCACTCGTTCCCCAACGGTGCTCATTAATCCTGAGCAGTATCATATCAGATATACCGGAGCTCCCGCTGGTGAAGAGGGAGTATCCTTTTTGCAGGCTATCATGATGGTTTCCCTTCGGGAGAGTGGTCTTTCCCAAACATCAAAAGAACTGCTCACTCAGCTCGATGAAAAACGACACGCACAAATCTACATCACACCCGACTGCCCCTATTGCCCGGGGCAGGTGATAAACGCTTTCAGAGCAGCCATCGAGCGCCCGGAAGTGGTGTCCAGCGAATGCGTTGATTCCACCCAACATCTGGATTTAGCAAAAAAATATAATGTGGGCTCTGTCCCCCAGACCATCATAAATGAAAAAACCATAAGCCTGGGCTACGAGTCGGAGGAGCGCTTCATTTCTGAGCTTATTTCTATGGAGCCAGCAGAGAGCCAGGTAGCTCCAGTTGAACAGGAGATGATTGAAACTGACCTCATTATCGTCGGTGCCGGTCCTGCAGGGCTGACTGCTGGAATCTATGCCAGGCGCAGCGGACTGAATACTATCATTTTGGAGAAGGATACCGTCGGTGGTCAGGTCTCTGTCACACCAATAGTAGAGAACTATCCCGGCTTCCAGAACATCCCCGGCAAAAAACTGATGGCCATGATTGCCGCTCATGCCCGCGGCTACGTCGATATCCACGAAGGGGAGGAGGTCAGGGAGATTAAAGTGGGAAAGCGGATAGAAGCCATCACCACTCGGGCTCGCTATGCTGCCAAAGCGCTGCTGCTGGCAACCGGGGCGCAGTATAAAAAATTAGATGTGCCTGGTGAAGCCAGGTTCTCTGGCCACGGCGTCAGCTACTGTGCTACCTGCGATGGCTATCTCTTTAAAGACAAAAAAGTGGTTGTGGTCGGTGGTGGAAATACTGCTCTCACTGATGCCCTCCACCTGAAGAATCTGGGAGCCAGGGTCATCATCATCCACCGCCGGGAGGAGTTTAGAGCGGATAAACACCTGCAGGATTCTGTTGAGCGAGAGGGTATCCCGGTGATGTGGAACTCAGCGGTGGAGGAAATTGTCGGTAATGACGAGATTAAGGCAGTCAAAATAAAAAATACCAAGAACAATACCACTCAGGAATTGGAGACCGATGGTGTCTTTATCGCCATTGGAGAGACGCCCAACAGCCAACTGGCAGCGGATATCGGGATCAGCATGAACGAAGGCAGTTTTATCCAGGCAGACCGCAATGGCCGAACCAACATCCCTCGCATCTACGCTGCCGGTGATGTAACCGTTGGTCTGCGGCAAATCGTTATCGCCGTGGGCGAAGGCGCTGCAGCAGTCCAGGCCATCTTCGAAGACATCTCCCACCCCTACTGGCTGAAAAAAGTTACATAATATTAATGCTATATTTTGAGAGGATACTACTAACTATGCTCATAGACGTTCACAGTCATTTGAATATGTATAGCTATAAAAGATTTGGTAGTGATCTGGATACAGTTCTGCAACAAATCGAGAATAATAAAATAATCACGATTACAACATCGTTAAATATAACATCCTTTAATGATAATAAAAAAATTGCCAAAAAGAGCCCGTACATTTTCCCCGCCTTTGGTATTCATCCGTTGAGTGCTTATAAATTCGTTGATAAACAGGATATTTTAAAGAAATTTATTGCTGAAAATAACATTATCGGTGAGATAGGATTGGATTACCTCTTTGAAAAGAACAAAAATAGGCATCCCTTGCAAAGAGAACTTTTTTCCTTCTTTTTATCTCAAACAAAAGATAAAATACTCTCTGTCCATACATTTGGAGCCGAGGAAGATTCCCTGACATTACTCAAGCACTATGGAAATAATAGGGTTATCATCCACTGGTATTCTGGGAATTTATCAACTTTAAAGAAAATGATAGATGAGGGGTATTGCTTTTCTATTAGCGCTGAGGTTTTATATTCAGACCATATTAAAAAAATAGTAGCAACAATCCCCCTTAAACAAATCCTCTCGGAAACCGATAATCCCGGCGGACTTGCCTATTTGACTAAGAAAAAAGGGATGCCAGTTTTAATTAAAGATATTATAAGAGGAATTGCTGAGGTAAAGAAGAAGGATTCGCGTGAAATGGAACAAATCATTCAAGACAATTTCACCAGACTAACAAAGGGCATAGTATCACTACCCTATATACAATAATATTAGCAATTATTTGTAAAATCTCTTTTCATAGCAAATATCAGATTGATTAAGTGCCATTATTGAATGCACCACCACCCTCACCATCTTCGAAGACATTTTTCACCACTACTGGCGCAGCAAATCAAAATAATCTTTAATGTAAGAACACCCGGTAGGATTACCCGGCTTAGCTTCAACGGCAAACCGTGTAGGGACAGGCAGCACCGCTGTTTTGGCAACAAAGTTGCTTTGCCATTCGATTGCCTGAATAACAAAATACCATCACATAAAAATAATCTTTGCCATCACAATAACAAAGAGGCTATGCCTCCAGCCAGATAGGCTGTCCCTACTTTTATAAATCCTTCCTTTTACCCAAAATCAAACCTCACCAAAACTCTTGACTCTTTACAATTATTAATCTACAATTTTATTCATCAACCATAATATTAATATTCTGAATAATAAGATTATACTTATGGAGCTTAAATGTCATGAATAATCCATTTATTATTGCTATAATTGGTGGAGGTTTAGGGGCAATTTTAGCAGGTATTATCCTTTATTATTTATATGAATATAGAAAAGAAAAGATTGCAAAAGCCATTCTTATTACTAACATTAATGATACTGATGAAGTATTGAAAAAGATAGAAAAACTATTTGGAAAGCAAAAAGAAAATGTTATAAAAGAAGTTCTTGATACATATAATAAGCTAAAAAAGTCAATATCAAAAAATGATGAACCTGAGTTGTACATCTCTATTAAAAGCAGCGAAGGAATCTGCTACTATGAATTAGCATTCTTTAATAATAAAGAAGAGAACCTTACCAAATCGATAGCATCTTTTGAAGAAGCTTTAAAGATTGTGAACCATGAAAAATCCCCAATAGATTTTGCTAATACATTAGGCAATCTTGGCAATGCATATGGCGAACTTTCTGAAGTTAGAAATAAAGAAGAAAATGCAGTAAAAACCATAAAAGCTTACGAAATTGTTTTGAAAATATACACGGTTGATAAATTCCCGGTAAATTATGCTACCACACAGAATAATCTGGGAAATGCCTACAGCAGACTTTCTGAGGTGCGCGATAAAGAGGATAACCTGAAAAAAGCTATCTCGGCTTATCAAGAAGCTCTGAAAATAAGAACGGTTGATAAATTCCCGGTAAATTATGCTACCACACAGAATAATCTGGGAAATG
>CAZYAF010000048.1:0-2861 GCA_964645975.1 uncultured Acidobacteriota bacterium | reverse complement strand
CCTACAGCAGACTTTCTGAGGTGCGCGATAAAGAGGATAACCTGAAAAAAGCTACCTCTGCTTATCAAGAAGCTCTGAAAATATACACGGTTGATGAATATCCAAATTATTATAGAGCTGTAATTTCAAACCTTGAGGAAGCTAAGAAAATGCTGAAAAAGTAACTGTTTTTATTGTTTGCTATATGATTTGATATTATTGCTGGAGGATTGTATAATAAAGCAAAAAGGATAAATAATTATGAAAGTATCGCGGAGGGATTTTATCAGGAGGTCGCTGTCGCTGGGGGGTGCGGTTGTAGCGCTGCCGGGGTTAGCTTCCTGCAGCAATAAGAGCGCTCTGTCATCAGCCAATGCGGAGGAGCCCGGCTTCGTTCCTGGTTATAAAAAGTTAGAGCAAGCGGGCAAGCTCACGGAGCGAGTGGAGCAGCTCTGGTCCATTTACGAAAGCTGCCACCTCTGTCCCCGCACCTGCGGCGTCAATCGCTTAAAGGGCGAGAAGGGAGTTTGCCAGGGCAGCTCGAAAGTCAAGTTCGCCACCGCCTATCCTCATTTCGGCGAGGAACGCTGCCTGGTGGGCAAATACGGCTCCGGCGCCATCTTCTTCTCCAACTGCAACCTGCGCTGTGTCTTCTGCATTAACTTCCACATCAGCCAGGAGGGCGAGGGACGTGAGATCAGCGACGAAGCGCTGGCAAACCACATGCTCAAGATGCAGAAGCGGGGCTGCCGCAACGTTAATATCGTAACCCCATCTCACTATGTGCCCAATATGGTTAAAGCGGTGCAGATGGCCTGCCAAAAAGGGCTCAACATACCGCTGGTCTACAACACCAGCCCTTATGACGGACTGGAAACCATAAAGCTGCTGGACGGGATCGTGGATATCTATATGCCTGATTTCAAATATATGGATGGCAAAAACTCGAACAAATACTCATCCGGTGCATATGATTACCCGCAGGTTGCCACTACTGTCATTAAGGAAATGCAGCGCCAGGTGGGAGTACTGAAAACCGATTCAAACGGTGACGCTCTCAGAGGGCTCATCGTCAGGCATCTGGTAATGCCCAACAACGTTTCCAGTACCGACCAGGTGCTCGCATGGATAGGCGAGAACCTGCCGAAAAATACCTTTGTGAACCTTATGGCGCAGTACCGCCCCATGTACAAAGCCTTCGACTATGCGGAAATTAACCGACGCATCACCAGGAAAGAATTCCAGCAGGCAATTGAATGGGCTAAAGAAGCGGGTCTGACCAACTTAGACCCACGCTCTCTCAGCCAGATACATCACCTATCCTGAGCAGAAGCCAGAGAAGCTTATAAGAAGCAAAAAGATTATTTCTTCTTTATGAGCTTTTGAAAGCGAGGATTATCTTTTAGTCCCTGCAAATCCGGATCGCTTTTAATTCTCTCCCGGTCGGAAAAACCCTTCTTGACAGCATTCTCAAGATGATCCAGAGCCTCATCCGTCTTTCCTAATGAAGCCAACACACAGGCAGAGGAAAATTCTACCTCGCCTTTACCTTTTTGGTATTGTTCTACTTTCGCTATATTCGTCTGAGAATCAGCCAGATAATTAGGATTGATTTGAAAAGCTTTTTTGTAATATTCAATGGCTTTTTCCCTCTCATTGTGTGCCAGGTAGATATTTCCCAGATTATGATAGGCTGAGGCTATTTTAGGATTCAGCTTCAAAGCTTCGTTAAAAGCCTTCTCAGCTTCATCAAAGTGTGCTTGAGCGTAATAAGCGGTGCCCAGGTTATTATAAGCATAAGCAAAATCCGGCTTGAGGCTGATTGCCTTTTTGAAAGTATCCCTCGCCATACGGAACTCACCCAACTGAAAATAGCAGATACCAATATAATTGTGGGGCTCAGGCAATTCAGGCCTCATTTTAACTGCTTCTCTGTACTCGTAAATAGCTTTCTCATATTGCTGTTGCTGCATGAACTCCTTAGCTTTTTCAATAAGTATGACAAATTGTTGTTGTTCGGATGTCTCGGATTTTTCCACTGTCTTAGGGTGAGAAACACAAGCGAAATAGAGAGCTAAAAGAACAATCACCATCAGTATGCAAATTTTCTCCATTGTTTTACCTCGAAATAATATCATTTTTCAACTCATGTAAAATTACTAACTACTATTTAAAAAATAATTCTGCAAAAGTGGCACATCATATTAATAAACAAATTTTATGCCAAGTACTCTATTAATTCAATTAAAAAAACAAATTGCAACTTACAGTAATAAAAGGACTTATTTTTGTAAAAATAATAAGCTATACATGTCTTCAGGGAAACACATACATAATTATGAATTCCTATTCAATTAAGTGAATTCATAGCAGAGAATAATGCTGTTAATAAAGTGAGAAATTAAATTGAATTTAAAATAATTTAAACAATAATAAAGAATCTACAATATTCAGCAAATCGCTGTTTAATAAAACCAAAATTTAAATTTAGTCCTAATCCATTTATTTGAATTGAAATTCAAAAATATAAATATTTATTCTTTGTAGCGCTACTCCTAAACCTTCGCGGCTTTCTCAACTGCCTGATATTACTGCATTTATATATTTTATATATGAAAAATCATTTTGGCATTAATCTTGCATACTCTATTTAAGCTTAGGTACTTTTCTTATAAAGGATTCCGTGAAGAGCATATGTATAAGTTGTGTTTGAGTATGCATACGAAGAGGTGCCTAAAATTTTAAAAAAAGGGGAGGTGATGTATTATATAAAAAAACATTCCTAAATAATAGTTTTTATACAAACTTTATATTAAGGAGGGTGAGAGGTAAATGAAAAACCTAATCTATAAACTTAGTTTAGCAATTTCTTTGGTTTTATT
>CAZYAF010000047.1:0-22000 GCA_964645975.1 uncultured Acidobacteriota bacterium | reverse complement strand
CATCACGATCAGTCAACACCACATAATCGCTTTCACCCACAAGCTCTACCAACGCTCCCAGTATCGGCTGCCCCGATGCATCCAATACCCGACCAGAAAGAGTACAATTAGGGATTGTATCTAAAGGGATAGTAATCCACGCTAAGTTAATAAGAGAGAAAGAAAAAATTGTTAACCAAACTATTTTCGATTTCATCAATATACCTATCCATCTAATCTATAAGCAAAATATATACCACATATTATATCGATAAGCAAAAACTGTAAATAGTTGTAATCATTATAGTTATTAACTTGCTTTTACTGATGATATGCTTATTATATCCAATAAATTGGAAATAAACTCCAAAAAATTGGATTACCACTGCAATTATATCAATTTTTGATTGAAAAAGAAAGATATTTTGAGAAAATTTTATAGTGATTATAAAAAATTTACTATAAATATGAAAATTCTACTCCGCTACTATAAAAACGCAAAAAGCTGTTTTCAGCACCATGTATTAAAAACAATAATAAAATGCAGCGAAAAATTCTAAAAATAACTAAAAAAATGCTTGACAAGGGGAATTTTTTATTTTAATCTTTAGTAAATAGTGGGATAAAGTGGGATAAATATTCGAGAATTAGATTGATATATTTAGGTTTTTTGTAAATTAGAATTTATGTAAAGAATTTGTAAAAGTTCAATAATTTATAGTTGAATCCTGATGTTCAAAGGAAAATATGAGCATAAAATAGATTCCAAAGGGAGGCTTAGTTTACCAAGACCTTTCAGGCAAATTATGCAGAATGATTATGACAGTAGAATGGTGATTACTAATTTTGATATTTGTTTAGTAGCTTATCCTTTGATTGAATGGCAACTGCTTAAAGAAAAGGTTAAATCATTACCGGTTTTTCAGGACAAAGTATTGAATTTTATGCGTTTTTTCTATGCAGGAGCAACTGAATGCCAGTTGGATAAGCAAGGAAGAATTCTCATCCCTTCTGAACTTCGACAGTATGCGGAGCTTAAAAAGGATGTAGTTGTTGTTGGAGTAGCAAACAGAATAGAAATATGGAACAAAGCACGCTGGCAGAGTTTTATAGTTGAATCTAAAGCAATGATTGATGAGTTTGCTCATCAAATAATCGATCTTACAGAAAAGCTTTAATAAATTAAACCGTATATTTTTCTTGACAAAGGAATTTTTGTATAATACGATAAAGGTGGACTAAAGTGGACATTTTTGGTAAAAAATCATCGTTATTCCGGGTATAAATTATGTTTAGAGGAAACTACCCAGCTAAAATAGATGATAAAGGAAGATTGAAGATTCCTACAGCTTTTCGGCGCATACTTCTGGAAAAATACAGTCCTGAAGTGTACATAACCAGTTTTACTGGTGATAATGTACATATTTACCCATTAAATGTTTGGGAAGAGATTGAGAGTAGATTGATAAATCTCCCAACCACAAACCCGGTTAAGATGAAATTTTTAAATCGCTGTAATTATTATGGTCAGGAAGCGAGTGTAGATAAGCAAGGAAGAGTTCTTATAAAGTCCTTACTGAGAGAAACAGCATCGATGGATGGAGAGGTGTCAATAATCGGACATTTAACCTATCTTGAAGTATGGAATGTTAAGAAGTTTGAGCAGAGAATTAAGTCAGAGCCTATCACTGATTCCGATATGTCCACTCTCTCCGAGCTGGGAATATAAGCCTGAAAAAGAGAACTATTTTATTACTCTTGATATAGAGCAATGATTTATCAAGCGATTCATAAGCCAGTGCTTCTGCAGGAAGTTTTGCATTATCTCATTAGAGATAAAAATGGGATTTATATAGATTGTACTGTGGGAGAGGGAGGTCACAGCGAAGCTATTTTAACCAACCTCTCCGCGAAAGGAAGGCTCGTAGGGATTGATAGAGATGAAGAGCAATTAAAAGGAGCACAGGAACGGCTAAAAAAATATGGTAGCAGGTGTTCTTTGTTCAAGGAGGATTTTCGCAACCTTACAAATATCTTGAATTTATATGATATAGATTTAGTTGATGGTATATTAATGGATTTGGGAATTTCATCATATCATTTAGCTGATGCGCAAAGGGGTTTTAGCTTTCAGCGTGATGGTCCTTTAGATATGCGATTTGACCGCAGTGAAAAAATATCAGCCGCTGGTTTAATAAATAGATTATCGCAGTCCGAGCTCTACGAAATTATTAATAAATATGGTCAGGAGCGCTGGGCTCAGCGGATTGCGAGAGAGATTGTGCGGTATCGCACTCATAAAAAAATAGAGACAACAAAAGATTTGAGTCAGCTTATTGCAAAAGTAGTACCCAGGAAGAGAAGATCGAGAATTCATCCTGCAACCAGGACTTTTCAAGCTATTCGAATAGCAGTAAATAAAGAGATAGAAGGATTGAAAGAAACTATTATAGGATTGGCGAATAGACTGAAAGAAGGCAGTAGGATAGTAATAATTAGTTTTCATTCATTAGAGGATAGGCAGGTTAAGATTGCTTTCAAGTTGTTAGCTAAAACATATTATTTATCGCCTGCAGAATTACATAGTAGTGAAGAGAAAAAGCTCTTATTTCAAATAATTACTAAGCGACCTATTAGACCGTCTAAGGAGGAGATAGAAGGTAATAGTCGAAGTCGTAGTGCTCGTATGCGAGTAGCAGAGAGGGAGTTGTTAATAAGCAATGAGCAAAAACTTTAGTAAATTGGAAAGATGGAGAAGTACTATAAAAGAAAAAGATATCAAAACCAGATTGTCAGAGAGAAAGATAGGAAGTGGTTTAAGGATATGGCGCTGGTGTTGATGCTCACCTTGCTCATTGCAGGTGCAGTAATGTTTTATGTTTGGCAGCAGGTTGAGATGATTAAATTCGGCTACAAAATCGAACAAATGAAGAAAGAGAAAGGAGTGCTGCAAGAACTCAATAGAGAGCTCAAATTGGAGCGCTCGTATTTAAGGAGATTGGAACGAATAGAGAGGATTGCAAAGCAAAAATTACACATGGTAGAACCAGAGGATAATTGTGTGATTATAGTGAAAAAAGCAAACAGAGAAAAATAAAAATGTTAAAGATACAAAAAATAAAACAAAACAAGGTAGTTGATTGATTAAGATATGACCAGTAAAGAACAAAGCAAGGCTAAACATCGCCTCATTATTTTGTTTATTATAGTAGTTTGTTGGATTGGATTAATATCAGCTCGTATGGTGCAATTGGGTGTTTTTAAGAGAGATTTTTTGCTTGAGAAGGCAAAAGAACAGCAGGAAATGATAGTAGAATTAAACCCGAAAAGAGGTCACATCTTTGATCGACAAGGTAGAGAATTGGCTATTAGTATTGATGTTCATTCTATATATGCGCTACCACCTCAAATAACGAATATATCTTCCGCAGCGCATAAGCTGGCTCAGATCTTATCTGTGGATTATTTTCAGCTATTGAATACCTTAAAAAGCAAAAGGCGATTTGTTTGGGTAAAACGCAAGGTTTCACCATGGGAAGCAGAGCAAGTAAGAGCCATTGAAACGAATGGTATTGGTCTGCTTAAAGAAAACAAGCGTTTCTATCCAAAAAAGGAGCTCGCTTCCCATGTTATCGGCTTTGTTGGAATAGATAACAAAGGATTAGAGGGATTAGAACATCACCTTGAGGCGGAAATCAAGGGAGAGCCGGGGAAGATGCTCAATTATATAGATGCCAGACGTCGCGGAGTACTGCCCGAAGGAATAATACTCCAAGAACCGACAGGTGGTAAAGGAGTAGTGTTAACCATTGATGAGGTAATTCAACATACAACCGAAGTTATGTTACAGAAAGTTGTAGAAATCAATGCTGCAAAATCTGGTTCAGCGGTCATAATGAATCCAAATAATGGAGAAATCCTGGCCATGGCGAATGTTCCAACATATGATCCCAATAGATTCAGTCATTTTCGAGCAGAATATAGGAGAAATCGAGCAATAACCGACTGTTTTGAACCCGGTTCGACTTTTAAGATCGCCATGGCAACAACAGCGCTGGAGTATGGAGCTGTGAACCAGGAGGAGTTTTTTGACTGTAGCGAAGGTTCGATTATGCTGGCTAAACATAAGGTTAGAGATTATAGACCTTTTGGTCAGCTGAGCTTCAGAGATATAATTGTTTTTTCCAGCAATGTAGGAGCAATTAAGGTTGGCCAAAGGATGGATAAGAAGGATTATTGCTCAAAATTGAGAGAATTTGGCTTTGGTGAGAAATGTGGTATAGACCTTCCTGGAGAGAGTCGCGGTATATTGCGACCCTATTACGGCTGGTCAAATAGTTCAACAGGTGCTATTTCGATTGGCTATGAAATTGCAGTAACTCCAATACAGTTAATATCTTTTATTTCTGCTGTAGCAAATGGTGGTTATTTGCTTGAGCCCAAATTGATAGAAAAAATAATAAATATTGATGGAGCGGTAGAAAAAGAATTCTCTAAAACTATTAGGAGGCAAATATTCTCTCAAGAGACCGCAGAAATACTTAAAAGCATTATGGAAGGAGTAGTTGTGCGTGGTACTGGTAAACAAGCAGCTATCAAAGGGTATAGAATTGCGGGTAAAACAGGCACAGCTCAGAAGCTTGACCCTTCAGGAGGTTATTCTAACTCTCTTTATACTTCCTCTTTTGTTGGCTTTTTACCTGTTAGTAAACCACAGATTGCCATTGTAATTGTGATTGATGAGCCAAAGTCAAAGTATTATGGAGGGGCAGTGGCTGCTCCAGTATTCAGGGAAATAGCGAAGCTTGTTATTAGATATATGAGAATTAGTCCAGATAGTGTTGAGTATTTAGAAAAAAACCTAAGTGAAGTAGCCATGCATACAGTAAATGAACGGACTTATAATAAATAATATTACTACAAAAAGGGATCAATGTATTATGCTTCTTTCTGATCTTATTTCTTCTTTAGACTATAAAAAGGTTGAAGGAGATTTGAAAAAAGAAATAAAGGAAATAGTCTATGATTCTCGACAGGTGAAATCAGAATCCCTTTTTGTGGCTATAAGAGGTCAGAAAGCAGATGGTAATCTGTTTATTGATCAGGCTATTGAAAACGGAGCAGCGGCTATACTTACAGAAAATGTTCCAGCGGAAAAAAGCAAAAAAGAAGTAAGCTGGATAGAGGTGAAAAACTGTCGTTATGCTCTAGCACTATTAGCTAATGCATTTTATCAATATCCGAGTAGAGAATTAAAACTAATAGGTATTACAGGAACCAATGGAAAAACAACTGTAGCGTACTTGCTACAGTCAATATTGAAGGCAGCAGGGATGAAATGCGGTAGGTTGGGGACAATAAGTTATCACACCGGTGATAAAGAGTTTAAGGCAAAATTAACTACTCCAGAAGCAGTGGATATTCAATGCTATCTGAGAGAAATGCGAACAACCGGATGTGATGCTTGTGCAATGGAAGTGAGCTCACATTCTCTTGTTCTTCATAGAGTAGAGGGTTGTGATTTTGATGTAGCAATTTATACAAATCTCGCTCGGGAGCATTTGGATTTTCATAAGGACATGGAGGAATATTTTGCCGCAAAGAAATCCCTTTTTTACATGCTTAATAATAAACCAGAAGGTGTAGTGGCAATCAATCTTGACGACTCGCATGGAAAAGAGTTGCTGAAACTATCTAAAAATAAGTGCGTTACCTTTGCCTTAGATCAGGAAGCTGATATTAAGGCTGTGAAGTTTCATTTATCAGCATTTGCAAATAAGGTGGAGATAAATACTCCCCTGGGGTCTCTGGAGGTAAAATCTCCTCTGATCGGGAAACCGAATATCAGCAATATATTGGCAGCTTCAGCAGCAGCTGTTGGCATGGGCATAAAGCTTGAGAACATTAAAAAGGGTATAGAAAGCCTATCATATATACCAGGGCGTTTTGAGAAAATAGAAGTGGGTCAGGATTTTATGGTGATTGACGATTTTGCCCATTCCGGTGACGCATTAAAAAGATTACTGGAAAGTCTGAGGCATATTACTAAAGGTAAGCTTATCACGGTATTTGGTTGCGGCGGGGAGCGAGACAAAGGAAAAAGACCTCTTATGGGGTATTATGCAGCCTTACTTAGTGATGTTGCTATTGTGACCTCGGACAATCCTCGGAGTGAAGATCCCATGCAGATCATTAAAGAAGTAGAAGAGGGTATTGTACGCGCAAATCCTCAAAGTAATTATATGCTTATTCTTGATCGAAGAGAGGCAATTAAAAAAGCAATAGAAATAGCCAGAAAAGATGATGCAGTGGTAATTGCCGGTAAAGGTCATGAAACCTATCAACTGATAGGGGATAAAGTAATCCCCTGGAGTGATAAGGATATAGCAAAGGAATTAATAGTGGAGAAAATGGCGGGTTCATAATATGGCAACACTATCTTTTAAAGAAATAGCCGAAGCAATAGGGGGGAAAGTGGCAGCGGTTGATTGGAACAATCGCGTCAGTTCTTACTCTATGGATTCGCGTACCCTTCAGTCAGGAGAGCTTTTCTTTGCTATAAAAGGAGAGAATTATGATGGGCACCACTTTCTATCTGAAGTCTTTAGGAAAGGTGCTGTAGGTGCAGTGGTGCAAGAGGAAGTAGATTTGAACGTAGATGATGGGAATAAAAGGTTAATCATGGTGAAAGATACGCACCAGGCTCTTAAGGATCTGGCTGCTTTCGTTCGGCGACGTTCTTCTATAGCGATGGCAGGAATAACAGGAAGTTGTGGTAAGACAACTACCAAAGATATGGCATATTTTTTACTGAAGGACCATTTTAAAACGAGAAGAACTGAGGGTAATTACAACAATCTTTATGGCCTGCCTTTTAGTCTTTTGCAATTGAATGAGGATGATGAGATTTTTATTGGTGAAATGGCTATGAGTGAAGCTGGAGAAATTGCAGAACTGGCGAAAATTGTTCAGCCCAATATTGGAGTAATAACAAATATACATCCTGTCCATACTGAGTTTTTCCCGTCAATGAAGGAGGTTGCCGAAGCTAAAAAGGAGTTATTAGAGGGCTTAATAGAGGAGCGAATCGCTGTTCTTAATGCTGACAACGAATTAGTGCAAGAGATTGCTTGTGATTTCGACGGTAGGAGAATTACCTTTGGCATTATAGAAGAAGCAGATGTTATGGCTACTGATATTAAGCCGTTAGGGTTGGATGGAATAACTTTTAATCTGAATTATCAAAGTGAAAAGCGCTCAGTAAAAATAGATTTTATTGGGATTCATAACGTTTATAATTTGCTGGCAGCATTAGGGATATGCAGAGCTTTAGGGCTGGAGCTCAATATGCTGATAGAGGCTTTCTCGCAAATTGAACTAAATCCCATGAGAAGCCGAGTAGTAAAGTTTGATGGAGGTATCGCTTTAATAGATGATTCATATAATTCTAATCCTCGAGCCATGGAGGTTGTACTGGGGTATATGAGAGAAGTAAATGGTTATAAACGTAAAATTGTTATTTCCGGAGATATGCTTGAACTGGGTTCAATCGCTCAAAGTGCCCATATGGATCTGGGCAAGCTCATTGCATACAGTGGCATAGATTTACTATGCGGTATAGGGGAGCTTTCTCGATTTACTGTGGATGCTGCTATTAATGCTGGAATGAATGCTAAGAATGTGCTTCATTTCGCAGATGCTGATGCTGTTGGCGAATATTTACCTCAACAGCTTCAATCAGGTGATTTAATTCTGGTGAAAGGCTCCAGAGGTATTCATACTGATAAGGTAGTTGAAGCTATAGAAAAGTATTTTAATAAGAAGGTTTAAATCAATGCTTTATCATTTATTATATTCCTGTCATATATATTTTTCACCTCTTAATGTATTTCGTTATATTACGTTTAGGACTGCATTGGCAACATTGAGTGCAATGATACTGAGCTTCTGGATGGGGCCTTGGATTGTGAGGAAGCTTAAATCCCTAAAAATTGGGGAAAGCATTAGGACAGATGGTCCCCAGTCGCATCATTCCAAAGCGGGAACTCCGACAATGGGAGGAGTACTGATCATCGCAGCCATATTATTACCAACTCTTTTATGGATAGACCTCAGAAATAAATATAGCTGGATTGTTTTAGGCTCTCTTATGTTGTTTGGCTTTTTAGGTTTTATTGATGATTATATCAAAGTTGCTAAAAAACGTTCTAAAGGATTGAGCATTAAGCTAAAGCTTCTTCTGCAAACAGTTATAGCCGGTGGGCTTGGGATAGTCCTCTATTTGTTGGCAAAACAAGGTATGTTTTCCACAGCGATTAGTTTTCCTTTTATAAAACAATTAAATCCTGATCTGGGTTTATTTTATATTCCTTTTGTTGTTGTAGTAATTGTAGGTTGTTGCAATGCAGTAAATCTAAGCGATGGTCTGGATGGTTTAGCAGTAGGTTCAGTTTTAATCGGAGCTGCTACCTATGCCATTTTGGCTTATATTGCAGGGCATAGTATAGCATCAAATTATTTATTGGTGCCATATATACCCAATGTGGGAGAAATTTCAATATTTTGTGGTGCCATTGTTGGGGCAAGTTTAGGATTCCTTTGGTTTAATTGCTTCCCAGCAGAGATGTTCATGGGTGATGTAGGTTCATTATCTCTTGGCGGAGCAATCGGAACCATAGCTGTATTAATAAAGCAGGAGGTTTTGCTTCTTATTGTTGGAGGGCTCTTTGTAGTAGAAGCACTATCGGTGATAATTCAGGTAATATCCTTTAGGCTCTATGGTAAAAGAGTCTTCCGTATGGCTCCATTACATCACCATTTTGAGCTTTCAGGCTGGCAGGAACCAAAGGTAATAGTACGTTTCTGGATATTAGCAATAATATTTGCCCTTTTAGCTTTAAGCAGTCTTAAATTGAGGTAAAAATGCAAATAGGATTACCTTTATTAGAAAGAAAGGCTACTACATTGGATTTAAAGAATAAAAAGGTTTTAGTAGTTGGATTGGGCCGCAGCGGTTTTTCTTCTGCTCATTTTCTTTTGCAGCATGGAGCTACCGTTACTGTGACAGACATTCAAAAAGAGAAAAGCCTTAAAGAATCTGCCGATAAGCTGAGACAGGCAGGAGTGAAGTTAGAACTTGGAGAACATAACATAAATAGTTTTATAACCAGTGATCTAATCATTTTGAGTCCAGGAGTACCTAAAGAAATCACTCCCTTGAGAAGAGCTCAGGAAATGGGAGTACCAGTTATTAGCGAAGTGGAGTTAGCCTATCGTTTTTGCAAAAGCAAGATAATAGCCGTAACCGGTTCTAATGGAAAGACTACTACTGTGAGTCTTATAGGTGATATGCTGCATCATGCCGGTTTTCGGGCTGCGGTTGCCGGTAATATAGGAAATCCCTTTATTGATTTAGTAAATCGAAAGGGGATAGATTATTTTGTGGTAGAGTTGAGCAGTTTTCAACTGGAGACCATTGAGTTCTTTAAGCCTTATATCAGCGTGCTGCTAAATGTGACTCCTGATCATATGGATCGCTACCCTGACTTTAATGCTTATGCTGAGGCGAAAAGGAGAATATTTTTAAATCAAGAAGAAGAGGATATCGCCATTTTAAATGAAGACGATGCTGTCTGCAGGGAAACAATCCAAGAACTACCTTTTAAAAAAGTTCTCTTCTCTCGCAAAAGAGAGCTTAGCCAGGGAGTATATCTCAAAAATCAAAAAATAGTTGCTCGTCTTAATAGTGAGGAGTTGGAAATAATACCCATTAAGGAGATTAAAATAAAAGGAGTTCATAATATTGAAAATATAATGGCTGCTATTGCTGTTGGATTAATGTGCAAAGCAGATATTGAAAGCATGAGGAAGACTTTCAGCTATTTTGCCGGTTTGGAACATCGTTTAGAAGAAGTAACCACTATTCAAGGTATCACTTTTTATAATGATTCCAAGGCCACAAATATAGATTCTGTTAGCAAAGCTCTGGAGAGCTTCAATAGGCCACTTATTCTTCTCATGGGTGGTCGGGATAAAGGAGGAAATTTCGCTTCGCTTGGTCCATTAATTAAAGAAAAGGTTAAACTGCTCTTGCTGGTAGGTGAAGCTTCTGGCAAGATCGCCAGCTCCCTCTCAGGTATTGTGCCCATAAGATGCTTTCAGACCTATTCAGAAGCTATTGAAATTGGCTTCAAACATGCTAAGCCAAAGGATATTTTTCTCTTCTCACCAGGTTGTACCAGCTATGATATGTTCACTAATTTTGAAGAGAGAGGCAATTATTTTAAAAAACAGGTTATTAACTTTAAAAGAAGAGTACAGGAAGAATGCCCCGGAAACTTGCATCGGATAAGATCCTTTTTTCTCTTTTTGTGGTCTTAACGGTATTTGGATGCATTATGGTATATAGCTCATCTGCGATTGTCGCATTTGAGTTTAGGAGGAGTTCGTTATACTTTTTTATTAAGCAGATTGTTAGCGGGATTTTAGGTCTATTAGCAATGTTAGGGATTATGAATATAGATTATAAACGTTATCAGAAAGGTATTTTTATCTATACATTTCTGGTGCTTGTTTTCATGATGCTTATTTTGGTCCTTTTCATGAATCCGATTAATTATGTACATCGCTGGTTTCGCTGGGGACCATTATCTTTCCAGCCATCTGAACTTGCGAAGATTGCTGTGATCTTTTTCCTGGCCTATCAGGTAGCGAAAAAAGGCCAGGGGCTTAACCAGGTTGGCAATGTTTGTTTTACCATATTATTAGTGCTCACACCAGCAGCGTTCATCGCAATTCAGCCTGATTTAGGCACAGCAGCTATTTTGATTACTATAGCATCTATCATTCTTTTAGTAGCCGGTCTTAAATGGCGCTATATATGCTACATCTGGAGCAGCTGTTTCATTGCATTGTATGTGCTGATCATTAAATTGAAATATCCTATGGAACGAATATCAGTTTTTTTAAATCCCTGGCGGGATGCTCAGGGTTATGGCTTTCAACCCATTCAATCAATGGTAGCGGTTGGAAGTGGAGGTGTTCTGGGTATTGGATTAGGACAAAGCAAACAAAAGCTTTTTTATCTACCTAAAGCTCATACGGATTTTATTTTTTCCGTTATTTGCGAGGAACTTGGCTTAATTGGAGGACTTTTGCTTTTAATTGCATTTGCTCTAATTTTTTGGCGAGGTATGAGAATAGCATGGAGATCATCAGATACTTTTGGTTCTTTTCTTGCTTTTGGTCTGACGATCATGGTAGTTATGCAAGCTTTAGTAAACATTAGCATTACATTAAATCTATTGCCAACGAAAGGAATTCCGCTTCCTTTCATAAGCTATGGGGGAACATCTTTAGCAGTTAATTTTTTGGCTGGTGGAATTTTGCTTAATATTTCGAGATATTATGGCTGATAATTGTAGCAATTTTGAATTATATGAAAGCAGAAGAAAGATTCAAAAATGTGCAGGAAGAAGAGAAGAGAATCATATTGGCAACTGGAGGTACTGGTGGACATATATATCCAGCTATTGTAATAGCACATTTTATAAAAAAGCATTTTCCTCATTGGAGGCTATTAGTTTTGGGAGCTCAAGGTAATGTGATGGAAGATATATTAAGCAAGGAAAAACTTGCATTTAAGACAGTTCCTGTAAAGGGTTTAAAAGGTAAAAGCATAGCGCAATTGCTCAAAAGTCTTTATATTCTACCCCTTGGCATAATTAAGGCAATCATGATTACTAATAGATTTAAGCCGCATTTAGTCATGGGTTTTGGTGGTTATCCTTCTGCTCCAGGTGTGCTGAGTGCTTTTATTTTAAGAATACCATTTATAATAATTGAACAAAATTTATATCCTGGTTTAGCAAATAGACTGTTTTCTCGCTTTGCCAAAGCTGCAGCTGTTAGCTTTGGGGAAAGCAAGAGTTGGTTGAAGGGAAGGGTAGAGATTACTGGTAATCCGGTGCGAGAAGATTTCTTTCGCATTAGGCCCAGTCTTAAGGGGATAACGGTTGACCTGCTGATTTTTGGAGGAAGCCAGGGGGCTCATACCATTAATCTCCTTATGAAATCTGCCCTTCCTTCTTTGAGAGAATATAAAGACCGTCTCAAGATTCTTCATCAAAGCGGAAAGAAGGATTTGCATTGGGTGGTCAGGGCTTATAAAAAAGAGCATTTTAACGCTCAAGTGGTTCCCTATATACATAATATGGTTGAGGAATTTAAAAAAGCACATTTAATTATTTGTCGTGCTGGTGCTTCCACTATAGCTGAACTCGCTGCAGCAGGTAAAGCGGCACTATTAATTCCTCTGGCAGGATCAGCAGATGGTCATCAGCATCTTAATGCGAAATCTTTTGCTCAGCAAGGAGCTGCAATAGTGCTCTGGGACACCACCACTGGAGAAAAGCTTGCTAAGGAAATTATTAGTTTAATAGAAAAACCAGAACGCATTATGGGAATGGGTAAGGCTGCACGAAAAATGGCTAAGCCTGAAGCAGCACAAAAAATTGTAAATTTAGCTGTGGAGATAATAAAGTAGCAAATAGGAGAAAAATAGATTGATTAGTCATGAGATGCTCAGGAAATATCAGCATATCCATTTTGTTGGAATTGGAGGTATTGGTATGAGTGGGATAGCTGAAGTTTTGCTTAACCTTGGTTTCCAGGTAACCGGTTCAGACCTCAAAACCACCGCTGTTACGGAGAGATTATCAAAATTGGGAGCTTTTATATCAATTGGGCACCAGCAGGGGAATATTGAAGGAGCAGATGTTGTAGTGGTCTCTTCTGCAGTTAAAGATGATAATTGTGAACTCCAGGCTGCTCACCAGCAAGGGATACCGGTCATACCCCGAGCTGAAATGCTAGCAGAGCTCATGAGAATGAAATTTAGCATTGCAGTAGCTGGTTCTCACGGAAAAACAACTACTACATCTATGTTAGCTGTAATATTAGATAAGGCTGGTCTCGACCCTACTATTGTATTGGGAGGAAGACTTGATACTTTAGGTAGCAATGCTCGTTTAGGTAAGGGTGAATTTTTGGTTGCTGAGGCAGATGAGAGCGATCGTTCTTTTTTGAAACTTTTCCCCACCATAGCTATCATCACTAATATTGACAGGGAGCATTTAGATTGCTATCGTGATTTAGAGGATATCCAGGAGGCTTTCATAGATTTTGCCAATAAAGTTCCTTTTTATGGAACAGTAATTCTTTGTCTGGATGAGCCAAACATTCAAAGCGTACTGCCCAAAATTAAGAGAAAGAGGTTAACCTATGGCTTATCCAGCCAGGCAGACCTTACGGCTGATGACATAAAACTCGATGCTTTCAAAGCAAAATTTACAGTAGCTTTTAAAGGGGAAAATTTAGGTGAAGTCAATCTTCAGGTGCCGGGTATCCATACTATCTATAATTCATTAGCTGCTATTGAAGCAAGTTTGGATATTGGAATTGGATTTCTTTTAATAAAGGAAGCATTAGAGGAGTTTAAAGGCGCAGACCGCAGGATGCAAAAGAAAGGTGAGATAGATAGTATTCTGGTAATTGACGATTATGGTCATCATCCAACGGAGATTCAGGCTACTTTATCAGCTTTGCGCAAAGGATGGAATAGAAGAATTATCGCTGTTTTTCAGCCTCATCGCTATACTCGTACGAAATTTTTGCATCAGGATTTTGGTCGCTCCTTTTATGATTCTGACATTGTTATCGTAACAGAGATATATGCTGCAGGAGAGAGTCCCATCAACGGTGTAAAAGGAGAGTTAATAGCGGATGAAATCAAAGCCTTTGGCCACAAAAATGTTATCTTCATAGAGAATTTTGAAGATGTCGCCCCCAGGTTATTAGAAATTGCAGAACCAGGAGATATTATTCTTACCTTAGGGGCAGGTAATATATGGCAAGTGGGTGAAACTTTTCTCAAGTTATTAAAAGATACAAAAAAATAGAGAATTTTTAACCATGAAAAAAGGTTATGCTATCCTGAAAGAAAAAGATAAACTCATTGCTATTGCTCGTGAATTTAATTGTGAACTGCGAGAGAAACAATATTTTAGACAATATACAACTATCGGAATTGGTGGTGTGGCTCCTTTTATTCTATTTCCTTTTGAAGAAAAAAATGTAACAGCTTTGCTTTCAACTCTAAAGGAAGAAAAGCTTCTTTGGAGAATATTAGGAGCAGGAAGTAACCTTATTGTTAATGACAATGGGATAGAAGAAATAATAATTTCTTTAAGAAAAATAAATGTCAAGCCTCGATTTGAAAGCGAAAGCACATGGGCGCCAGGTGGGATGCTGCTGGGAAAATTTATCCAAGAGGCCGCCAAACGTGGACTTGGTGGCGCAGAATGTTTGAGCGGTATTCCTGGTTCTATAGGTGGAGCGATAAAAATAAATGCAGGTTCTTATGGGGGATCAATTTCAGCAATCATATCGCATATTCAGCTTATAACTGCCGCCGGTAGACAGGAAGAAAAAGAATCCAAGGATCTTAATTTCGATTATCGTTCATCTTCTATAGGAAAACATGATGTTGTTCTGGGTGCTCATTTTAGATTGGGAGAAAAGGAATTAAAGGATATAGAAAGGGAATTAGAATTCTATTTAAATAAAAGAAAAGAATCGCAACCAATCGGTGAAAAAAGTGCAGGATGTATTTTTAAAAATCCTCCCGGTCTTTCTGCAGGTCAATTTATTGATTCTTTAGGATTAAAAGGAATGTCATCAGGAGGGGCAATAATATCAGAAAAACATGCAAATTATATTATAAATAGGAATAATGCATCTTTTGAAGACGTTTTACGCTTAATCGATATGATAAAAGATAAGGTACAAAAGCTTATGGGGATTGAGTTGGAAGAAGAAGTTGAGATTTGGAACTAATTCACTTTAAATGGATTAATTAATCATGGCTGTTGAAAAAAGAATTACATGGGATTGGGATTATCGAGATCCTAAAGATTCCCTGCTAATGCGTGTAGCTGACAACAGAGGTGTACGTAGAAGAAAAAGGATAAAAACTTTTAAGCATTTAGTTTCTTATTTTATATTTACAGCACTATTCCTGATGTTGATGGCTGTAGCAGGTTGGAGATTTTATGCTTATTTAATTACAAGTCCTCGTTTCAATATTGAATCGATTCATATGAATACTACTAACTTTTTAAATAGAGAAACCCTTAATGCTTCGCTTGCTGAAATAAAAGGGAGAAATATTTTTTTGTTGGATTTAAATCAGGTTCAGAAGAAGTTTGAGCAGAATCCCTGGGTGGATTATTGCTTTATTAAGCGAGTACTGCCAAATAAACTAACTGTTGAGATAACCGAAGAAAAACCGGCTGCGCTTCTGAGATATAACAGCGGATTATATCTCATCAGTAGCAAAGGAATATTATTACAAAAATATGATGCCCAGAAATTTTCTGGCTTATTTTTACCACTGATCGCAAATCGATCACAGTATAATATTAAAATACTTAAACTTCCATTACTAATGGAAGCAATAAAAGAAATTAAAACTAAATACCCTCAGATGTTAGCACAAATAACAGAGTTTGATTTATCTGAAGGAAATAACGTAAGCCTCCGTTTGCGACAATCTAAATGTTTGGTGAATTTGGGAAGTAATAATTTTAACCAGCATTTGAAAAATTTTCAGCTCATTTTTCCTGAAATTAAGAAGAAAATAGCCCTTATTGATTACATTGATTTAAGGTTTGATTATCAAGTAATATTGCACCAGGCATTAGAAGGTAGGTGATATATTTGCCCAAAAAGGATAAGTATATAGTGAGCTTAGATGTGGGAACCTCAAAAATTTGCGCTGCTATTGGTCTTGTCAATGAAGCGGAACAGATTGATGTTGTGGGCATTGGACAATGTGAATCAAAAGGATTACGCAAAGGAGTGGTTGTTAATATGGAGGAGACTATTGAATCTATCAGGAGAGCAGTGGAAGAAGCAGAATTAATGGCCGGTGTTACTGTAGAGTCGGTTTATGCAGGAATTGCTGGAGGTCATATCAAAGGTTTCAATTCCAAAGGTGTGATAGCTATATATGGGAAGAACCATGAAATTAGCCGTGAAGATGTACACCGTGTTATAGAAGCAGCTAAAGCGGTTTCTATCCCGGCAGACAGAGAAATTCTTCACATCATTCCACAAGAGTTTATTTTAGATGGTCAGGATGGTATAGCCGAACCCTTGGGCATGCGAGGTTCAAGGCTTGAGGCTAATGTCCATATTGTTACCGCCCTTTCCATGAGCATTCAAAACCTCGTCTCATGCATTAATAGGGCCGGTATCGAAGTGGCCGACATTATTTTAGAACAGCTTGCATGCAGTGAAGCAGCTCTCACACTGGATGAGAAAGAATTAGGAGTTGCCCTCATCGATATAGGTGGCGGGACAACGGACCTCGCTATTTTCGAAAGAGGCAGTATCTGGCATACTGCTGTTTTACCCTCGGGAGGGCACCATTTTACCAATGATATTGCAGTAGGCTTACGTACTCCAATCGCTGAAGCTGAGAAGATTAAAAAAAAATATGGCTGTGCTTTGAGCTCACTTTTGAGTGATGAAGAAGTAGTTGAAGTCCCCGGAGTGGGAGAACAGAAACCCAGGATTTTATCTCGGCAGATGCTCGGGGACATAATTCAACCCAGGGCTGAGGAAATTTTCAATTTAGTCTTGGAAGAAATAAGAAGGATAGGCTATGAGAAAAGCCTGAATGCCGGTTTAGTATTATGTGGGGGAGGCGCTGTTATGGAAGGAATGGTTGAAGTAGCAGAAGAAATATTTGGATTGCCAGCAAGGGTCGGCAATCCCATGGGAATTGGTGGATTGGTTGATGTGGTTAATAACCCCATCTATGCTGTCGCTATCGGGCTTATATTATATGCCTATCGCAATCAGAGTCAGGAAAGAGCATTTAAATATAAAAGAGAAAATATATTTGGTAGAACCGCTTCAAAATTTACCAGGTGGTTTACTGAATTGTTTAAATAAATAATGAAAATAATTATTAATTTAAGGAGGTCCAAAAAATGTCGAAAAACAAAAATACCTCCTCACGAAAAGTAAATTTTTCCCTCGAAGATAGCTCCAAGGCTGGAGCATCAATCAAAGTCATAGGCGTGGGTGGAGGAGGTGGAAATGCAGTAAATCGAATGGTATCGGCCAGAATGGCAGGTATAGAGTTTATTGCTGCAAATACTGATATGCAAGCTTTAAGAAATTCAAAAGCGCGCATAAAGCTTCAATTAGGTGCTGAATTGACTAAGGGACTGGGTACTGGAGGTATACCAGAGAAGGGAAAACAGGCTGCATTAGAGGATACAGAAAAGATTATAGAGGTTCTTGAAGGAGCTGACATGGTGTTCGTTACTGCGGGATTAGGAGGAGGAACAGGTACGGGTGCGGCACCAATAATCGCCAGTCTTGCCGTAGAATTGGGCGCTCTCACTGTGGCAGTTATTACTAAACCCTTTAGCTTTGAAGGAAAGAAAAGAATGCATAACGCAGAGAACGGACTTGAGGAGCTTAGAGAGTGCGTAGATACAGTAATTACCATACCCAATGACCGTCTGCTCAGTACGGTGGACAAAAACACCCCTTTATGGGATGCATTCCTCATAGCTGACGACGTGCTGCGTCAGGGTGTGCAAGGTATTTCTGATCTTATCACCGTTCCCGGTTTGATAAATTTGGACTTCGCTGATGTGAAAACAATTATGTCAGGTATGGGTATGGCGATTATGGGCACCGGCGTGGCTAAAGGTGAGAACCGGTCTGTAGAGGCTGCGAAAAGAGCTGTTAAAAGTCCTCTGTTAGAAGATGTATCTATTGAAGGCGCAATGGGAGTCCTGCTGAATATTACTGGTGGTAATAATATAACCTTGCATGAAGTAAATGAGGCCTGTAAGATTATTCATGAAGCATCTGATCCCGAATCTAATATCATCTTTGGAGCAGTGGTAAACGAGGGAATGAAAGACACTATTAAGATTACGGTTATTGCTACGGGGTTTGAGCAAATGAAAAGAGCGCGCGCTGCTTTAGCTTCAGGTGAAGGTAAATATGATATAACCGGACTCAACCGTGATCAATATGATGCTTTTTCAGATAGTTTCTATCGGAAAAATGGTGAAAAAGAGAAAAAAGTATTGGAATTTAGCCCTGGTTTTGGTTTGAAAAGCAATGAGGATTTGGAAGCTCTTGATGTACCCACTTATTTGAGGAAGCAGAATAAACATTAATGAGCTATCTTTAATAAATAGTAATTAGATAGAGCTATAGCGATATATCCTTAATAATAAAAGCTTTTTGCTCTTCTAAGAAGGAGAACTTCCCTTTTATAATCTCCCTTCCGCAGAATATCCCTCATTTTAAAAAAGCCAGTAAAGCGAATGAGCTTATCTATTTAATAAAAGCCTTAAATTATGCTACCATTATAATAAAAGAATAAGCCACTTTTGAAAACAGCATAAAAGCACTATTTATATATTTCATGGAGATTTTTTAATGGTATTTTTTAAGCCAAATATAGAAAAACTGAAAGCAAAAAGGGATTATTCAGGATTAATTAAAGCTACAGGATATAAAGATAAAGATATTCAGAAACGAGCACAATTAGCATTAATGGAGCTAAATGTAGAGCGTGCATTAGCAATCCTTATTCAGGCTTTGCCAGATGATAGGTGGAAACAAAATAGTAAAACCCAAACAGATGTTTACCAAGCCATAAGCAGAATCAAAAATGAAAAAGCTTATAAATTCCTACTTGATTACTTGAAAAATGTAGATTGGGAGATTCGACGAGCAGCTGTAGCGGCGTTAGGAGAGATAGCTGGAAGAACAGAAATTCATCCTTTTGGGATCTTGATAACTGGAAAAAATTGGAAAGCAGGAAAAAGATTAAAACAGTCTGCAGTCAATGCTCTTATTGCTGCTTTAAAGGATGAATATAAAGAAGTGCGAGAGGCAGCCGAAAAAGGATTAAAAAAAATTGCCACTGTTGAGGCTGAGGAGGCTCTTAAGAATTTAGACAAAGAGAGGGAAATAAATAAAAAGAGTGCTAAAAAATTGGCTACAGAATGGTGGAAATTTACTGATAAATCAGAAGGTTTATGCGATTGGTGCAATAGGAAGGTAGCTCGAAATCAAGGCTACCTTACAGAGCCCCGATTAATGGGAATGAGTATTAAAGGAAAATTATTAGATCTATCAGGTAGTCCCGATTTAATTTGTGATGAATGTTTTGCTAAAGACCCCGATATAAAACCATTTTCACAAGAAAAATTTGTGCAGTATAAAATTGATTATAAAAAGACTTTTGGATAATTATCTATAGGAAAATCAATTATTCAAAATTTCAAATTAAGGTTTATCAATAAATTCTCTAAACCAGAGTTCCAGGTTTATCCAGCGCCATATATACCAGCTGTAGTCCGTTTCCCCTTGACAGTGTTTTGAAAAAAAATGCAGTACTTTTTTTTGGTCAAGTATTCCCCGATTCTTAAAGCTGATTGATGCCAGGAGGTCTCTGACTTCATCTTTTAATTTACCCCTAAACCAAAGAGCATCCGGGGTAGGAAATCCTTTCTTATCCTTTCTATTAATGATTTCAGCCGGCAATATCCCTTCCATTGCTTGTCGCAGTATGTATTTTGTCATCCCATTTTTTATCTTATAATCAAAAGAAAGCTGGAACATGAATTCTACTAAGCGACAATCCAGAAAGGGAGTACGGGATTCTATTGAGAAAGCCATGCTGTTTCTGTCCTCATAATGGAGGAGAGCCGGTATGCTGGTTTGCGTTAGAGTATGATAAAGCCAGTTATTCAGCTTACTTTTAAATGGTTTTTTGATTGATGGATAGTACCTTCCTTTTGAGAAAGATTTATCAAATTCAGGGTTGATGGCGGCCCGTTTTTTGTCAACAAATCTTTCAACTCCATGCACTAATTGTGGTGATATAAGAGCCAGCAGTAGCTTAGGAAGAATTTGATTAGAATGAGCTTTAATAGAGCGGATTTCACTTACGAGCTGAGCCAGTTTAATCCAATTTTTTGGACTCAATGAATGACGCGCATAATCCGCCAGGTAGGGAAGAAAAAAGCTGTGGTAGCCGCCTAAGATTTCGTCTCCTCCCTGGCCATCCAGGAGTACCTTTACATTCCCGGCAGCTAATTTCATTACATGCCATTGGGAGTATACTCCTGAAGCATATGTGGGCTCGTCCTGATGCCAGATAATAGTGGACAAGATTTCGAAGAAATCATCAGGTTTAGGATTAATAAATAATGATTTGGTTTTGCACTGATTTATTATAAGATGAGCAAAGAAACTTTCGTCATAAGCTTCTTCTTCATAAATTGATGAGAAAGTATGCATAGGTTGTTGAACTATCTCTGTGGCTAAGGCAACGATGCTGCTTGAATCCAGGCCACCACTGAGACAAGTGCCTACTGGAACATCGCTCTGCAGCCTTAATCTTACTGCATCCCTCAGTAAATAAAGAAACTGCTCATAAGGATTTTCTTCTATAATAACTCTATCACTATTCTCCCCTAACTGCCAGTATTTCCATTGTTTACTTCCTTGCGAACTTATTTCAAGGCAATTTGCAGGAGGTAGCTGCTTGATATTCTGAAAAAAGGTTTGCTGGCTATCATCATGTATGCCAGTGCTGAGAAGGTGGTGAATTGACTGATAATTGGGTTTTCTTTCTTCTGGGCATATTTTCAAAATCGCTTTTATCTCTGAAGCAAAGATGAATTTGTTGTCCTTGAAGAGATAGTAAAGTGGCTTAATACCAAAGCGGTCTCGACTCAAAATAATAGTTCCTTTAGTGCTATTCCACAAAGCAAAAGCCCACATGCCATTAAAGCGCTTCAGGCATTCCATGCCCCATTCTTCATAAGCGTGGAGGATTATCTCCGCATCGCTTTTAGAACGAAATTGATGCCCGACCGCTTTAAGCTCGGTTCGGAGTTCTTTATAATTATATATTTCCCCATTAAATATCAGCCAGAGGCTCTGGTCTTCATTTGACATCGGCTGGTGAGCTTTGCTTGAGAGGTCAAGAATAGCCAGCCGCAGATGAGCCAATCCCAGGGAGCAGTCAAAAGGTAGTTGGCTTTCCTCTTGTTCGGTAACTACAAATTTCTTTCCTGCCAGAGGAAAGAAAGCGTAAGCTTGCGAGTCAGGTCCCCGATGCTTCATGGTGAAGCTCATTTCATAAAGCAATTCAGGTTCAATTGGTCTGCCATCGAGGTAAAAAATACCTGCTATACCACACATAATTATCTGTACTATTTTAATAAATTAATGAGCGTTATCATTTTTTCGCTATTATAGAATCAACTATATGCCTCTGAGAAATTGCCCTTGTTAGTATAAATGAGAAAAAATAAATAAACAAGTACGTTTGCACTGAGATGAATATTTGCTTTATGGTCATGACGTTTTTTAGTTCAATATTTATTTCAGCAAATGATGTTTGATAACTGTATATCTTATGTTTATAATATACTTAGAAGACATATTTTATTCTATTAATAATATTTTAGAGGATAGTGATAATGCTTAAAAAACTTATAAAATATATAATGATAGTTTTTTTCAATCTTCTCCTCATTTTAATGGTTGCCAGCGGGCAGCCGCCCTCTGAAAAGGTAATTGATCTGGATAAAGGGGAGGAGAACATCAGGATTCTGGGCGATGATGCTGATGATCGTTCTGGCCTTTCCGTTTCCAGCGGAGATATCAACGGCGATGGCTATGATGATGTCATCATCGGTGCTCCTTATGCTGATTCAGCAGGCGGTAATGGTGCCGGTGAGACCTATGTCATTTTTGGCCGCTCGACTCCTAAGGCAATTGTAGATTTAAATATTATTTCAGCCAATATTACTATCTGCGGCGATGATGCTGTAGATTTCTCTGGATTTTCAGTTTCCAGCGGAGATATCAACGGCGATGGTTATGATGATGTCATCATCGGTGC
>CAZYAF010000046.1:0-22124 GCA_964645975.1 uncultured Acidobacteriota bacterium | reverse complement strand
CGGCGGTGCTGTTGAGGTCTACGCTGGCTGGCGGTGCATCGCTGCCGAAGATGACGTAGGTCTCCCCTGCCTCACTACGCCCTGCTGGATTAGCAGAAAAAGCACCGATGATGACATCATCATAGCCATCACCGTTGATATCACCGCTGGAAACGCAATTGCCAGACCAATCATTAGCATCATCGCCGTAGATAATCATATCAGCGAAGCTGCTGTTGAGATCTATTGTTGCTGGCGGTGCAGAGCTGCCGAAAATGACATAGGTCTCACCAGCAGAAGAAGCTCCTGCTTGATCAGCCCAATGAGCACCGATGATGACATCGGCATAGCCATCGCCGTTGATATCGCCGCTGGAAACGGAATAACCAGATTCATCATAAGAATCGTCTCCCATTATCCTGATGTTCTCTTTCCCTTTATCCAGGTCTGCAACCAGAGAAATCGGCGCCTGGCCAATGGCAACTAGCAAAACTAAGAAAAAACAAAGAAAAAGTACGAATAATATTTTTTTTAATTTAGCGAACATTTTTCCACTCTCCTTTTAAAAATGTATAAATAAAGAAGAGATATGGATAATAATATTTTTATTAAAAATTGTGATAATAAAGATCTCAAAATATCATACTATGATTTTTTGCTTTTTATTAATATAGTCAATTGATAGCTTAATATTTAGTAATTTAATAAATTGTTTCTCTCATATAATAGCTTTTGTTATGTCAAATCATTTTTATTTGAGACCTCAATATTATATTGCTTGAGTTTTTTGTAGAGGTTGCTGCGTGGGGTGCCTATCTGACGAGCGGTTTTCAATATGTTCCAGTTATTTTCCTTGAGCTTTGCCAGAATGAAGGTTTTCTCCGCTTGTTCCTTAAAATCTTTTAGATTAGATGCGGAATTAATAGTGTTCTTTAAAATCGGTGCTTTTCCGCTGATATTCTGCGGCAATTGTTCGGATTCTATAGTTTCTCCCGGCGTCATGATAACCAATCGTTCTATGGTATTTTCCAGCTCCCTGACATTTCCCGGCCAGGAGTATTTCATGAGCAAATTTATAGCATTTTTGCTGATTTTCTTTTCCTTAAAGTTATTCTGTCGGCAGAAACGGAGCACAAAATGGTTCGCCAGCAACGCTATATCAGATGTGTGTTCACGTAATGGTGGGCAGTGAATGGGGATGACATTGAGGCGGAAGTAAAGGTCGTCACGAAATCGATTTTGCTCTATCTCCTGCTCCAGGTTTCTATTGGTAGCAGCAATTACCCGAACATTTACTTTGATGATCTTTGATGAGCCGATAAGCTGCACATCGCCTTCCTGCAGCACGCGCAGCACCTTTGCCTGTGTTTTGAGGCTCATGTCAGCTACTTCGTCGAGGAAGACGGTAGCCTTATCAGCCAGTTCAAACTTGCCCAATTTTTTCTCCGTTGCTCCGGTGAAAGACCCCTTTTCGTGGCCAAAGAGTTCGCTTTCGATAAGATCATCTGGTATAGCAGCACAGTTCACCTGAATAAAGGGGCGATCGTTGCGCTGGCTGTTTTTGTGAATCGCACGCGCAACCAGTTCTTTTCCCGTGCCGCTTTCACCGGTAATAAGGATGGTGGCTGAGGTGGGGGCTGCTCGTTCAATGGATTGCCACAGTTTCTGCATGGCATCGCTCTTGCCTATCATCTCATATTTCTGCTCAAAGCGAATCCTAAGGTCGCGGTTCTCTTCTCGCAAGCGTCGCTGCTCCAGAGCATTCTTTATATCTAATAAAACTTTCTGCCGTTCCAGAGGTTTCTCCAGGAAATTAAAGGCGCCCAGCTTAATAGCTTCCACGGCTGTGGTTATTGTTCCATGGCCAGATATCACGATGATGGGTGGAAGCTCAGATAGTTTTTTATTAAGCTCTTTTAGTACTTCCAGGCCATCCATCTTTGGCATTTTTATATCCAATAAAATTAGGTCTGGTGCCTGGTCTATTGCTAATTTTACTCCTTCTTTTCCGTCAGCTGCGGAGAGATATTCATAACCTTCATACTCCAGCACCATTTTAAGGCTTTCTCTGATGGACTGCTCATCATCTATTACTAAAATACGCTCATTCATTTTATAAACATAAATAAAAGGCTAATCTCTTATTGTTAATATATTTTTTAAGTATATTCATTCCATATACTTTTAACCTAATAATTAATTGTAACAAAATCTTTCTGCATTGTATATTCCATTTTTCTAATTGCATATTATTGCAGAACTGGTTTTTTACTGGACTTCCCCAAAATTATATTTAGTATGGGTATTGTTGTTAGCCATTTGATATATGCAAGCTCTATCCCTGCGAAGGCAATCCGTGTAGGGACAACCTATTGGTTGTCCCTATTTGCTCACTAAGGAGTCCAATATAGGGACAGGGCTTGACCCTGTCCGATCGTCATAGCCGAAGGCTATGGCGATATCATCCTATAATGAAATTAATTGGAATAGAAATTTGAATCAATCAAAGAAAAAGGAGACTCCGTCTCCTTCGGACAACCACAAGGGATTGTCCCTACGTCACTTCGTTCCAAAGAAAAACATAGGTAAAGTCGGCACAGCCGTATTGTAATTACTCAATTAAACTACTGTATTAGTATATAATAACTTCTAATTTTGATAATTAAATAACGAGGAAGCCGCTCTCTTCCTGTCTGCCAGCAGCGCTGGTCTGTTATTACCTTCAACGGCAAGCAGGGTAGGAACAGGCGGCCATGCCGCTTTGTAATTAGACAGCACAATTCTTTTATACAATTTCGAAAAAAGTTTGGCTTTAATTATCTAATAGCAAGGAAGCTACGCTTCCTGTCCGTTAGAAGCTCAAGCTTAAATAAGAAATGAAGTTAAGGATATTAAAGCTTCATCTTCTGGAGTGAGCTCCAGGTCTTTTTATTGTTTTAAATATAAGTTAAATAGAGTAAAATGGAATTTGGTTTTAATATGTTCGTAAAAAAATAGTATTTACAGGAATAAATATGAAAAAGAAGAATGATGATAAGCTCAAGGAAGTTCATAAAGTAATGGGTTCTGTAGAAGCTGAAGTAGTAAAGAGCCTCTTAGAAAGCTACGGCATTAAAGCAGCGCTTCAATCCTTAATAGTTCAGTCGGTGCATCCTTTCACGGTTGATGGTTTGGGCGAAATAAAGATCATGGTAACGGAAGAGGACTATGAAGCAGCGAGGGATATTATCGAAAAAACGCTAAATAATAAATAGTTCATACTTATATCCTGGAATAATAAGAAGGGGGAGTGAAAAAATGTTAAATGTGGCAGAAATTTTTGCTACGGAAAAAAGAATAAGAGACCATAAATATTACACTCCTTTGAGATACAGTCATATTTTAAGCAAACAACTGGGGAAAGAGATATTTCTGAAGCTGGAGAACTGGCAGCGTACCGGTGCCTTCAAATTTCGGGGGGCGCTTAGCAGAATAAGCCTGCTCTCCAAGGATGAACGGGATAGAGGTATCATAACTTCCTCAAGTGGTAATCATGGGCTGGGCGTTGCTGCTGTTGCTCAGATTTATGGTACCAAGGCTACCATAGTACTCCCTGAAAATACTCCCGATGCCAAGACTAAACCACTGAAGTATTATAGAGCAAACCTGGTGCTGCATGGTGCGGTCTATGAAGATGCCGAAGATGAGGCTCACCGGTTAGAAAAAGAGCGAGGTCTCACTTTTGTGCACGGATTTGAAGACCCGATTGTAGTAGCAGGCCAGGGAACCGTAGGTTTGGAGATTTTCCAACAGCTCCCTGATGCAGAATGCCTCATTGTACCGGTAGGGGGAGGAGGGCTTATTGGAGGAATCGCCGTGGCTACCAAGCTCCTGAACCCTGATATAAAGATATACGGAGTACAATCAGTAGCCTCACCGCCAATGTATAAATCTTATAAGGCAAAGGAAATGGTTGAAGCTCCTGTATTACCGACAATAGCTGAGGGTTTGGCTGGAAAATGGGGTGGAAAATTGGGTCTTGAGCTTTGCCTTAAATTTTTAGATGATATGGTGTTGGTAGAAGAGGATGAGATTAAAGAAGCTATTGTATATCTTTTGGAAAACGAAAAACTAATTGTGGAAGGCGCTGCTGCCGTTGGAACTGCAGCCCTTTTGGCAAGAAAACTGAGCCCCAAGGAGAAGAAGATTGTTTTGGTGATTAGCGGTGGGAATATTTCTCATGCCCTTCTCAAGGAGCTCATCACAGCTTAATAGCAACCTGATTACATATAAATACTCGCTGTAATTTCTTTAGCACTTTCTACGTTTTTTCATTAATTTATCCATTTTATAACATATCCAATTTGACTTGATACCATACCATAAACAGGTTGTTCTTGATATACTTTATATCCATCTGCACCATCGCTAATAAATTTTGTTGGTGGTTTATATATTTCAAAAATGGATTCAGAACCAGGCTCTGGAATTATGATTGCATCTCCTCCTATTTTTGCAGCTTCTTTTTTCATTTTGTTTTCAACTTTATTTATCGATTTGTAAAGACCTGAAACTTGAAGTTTTGCTAAAATCATAAAATTTGGTTTCATATAGACTGCAATTTCTTTTCCTGCGGAATCTTTTTTTATACCAATATATTCATTAACAAAATGGTCGTATTTATATAAAATAATTTCCTTTTCATCTATAGGTTCAAATTTATTTTCTATCGGTATTGGCAATGGAGTTATTTTTACATCATAACAGCCGATAAAACAAACTAATAATAATATCAAATAATTTAATTTTTTCATTATTTTATCTCCATAAAGGAAAGGATTAATTTTTTGAATAATATTCTCTCAAAATTCTAATTATTTCATCAATTTCTTTTTGTGAAGTTCCTTCAACTTCATGTTTAATAATTCTCATAGCTAAAACTATTGGAATTTTCATATTCCTATAGTCTTCATAAAATTCATCTAAACCATCTCTATATTGTCCATAAGTAACTCCTGAATAATCCCAATAATCAGATGGATAGTTTGTAAAATCAAATTTAGATAATAATACATCCAATGCAGAAGGGTCTTGCTGAGATATATTTAAATCTTCCTCAGCGGTAATATCTTCTGCAGGTATTGGAATACTTAAAATTCCTAAATGAATATTAAATTCTCTTATAGAAGAAATTGAATTTACTACTCCTTGTATATAGAAAATTTGAAACATTTCTCCACGTTTTATAAGCTCATTTTTCTCTTCTTGATTAAGTTGAGCTAAAAATGAAGAATCCATTCCATAAATATAAGTAAACTTAATCTTTTCCCATTTATATCCATTATGTTTATCATCTGATTGTTGAGCAAATAAACAAATTGTAAAGCTAATTAAAATCAACGTTGCTATTAAATATTTTGCTTTCATGGAAGTGGACTCCATTTTATAGTAGATTGACAAATACAAGAATAACGTGGTAATCCTTTTACTTCGAGATAATAAGTGCCTGATTGATTTGCTTCTAAATTTGATGGTTTGACATAAGCAGTTTTTTGTTTCACTATTGAATCATCTTCTGTTTTTATCCATTCAAATACAAGCCTCACATTATAAGCTGTACTTCCACCGGTATTTTTTATTGAACCCCAATAAGTACCCGTTGAACCTACTACATGGCAATGTGCTTCACCATCCTGAGTACAATAAGCATAACCTCCGAATGGTGCAGCAGGATCGTTGTAATCACAGCTTAAAAAGGTTGAAGCTAAAAAGAGAAGGCTAGCTATTAAAAGTTTACCTTTCATCTCTTTTTACTCCTATTTTTTGGGATTTGATTAGATAATGCTAATCTTATGGCTTTTTATTTATAAAGTCAAATTTTATTTTAATTTCCAGTAAGATAATATTTTGCCAAAAATAATTAGCCAGATAGAGAATTTATTTTCTATACTTGTATTTCGGCAGGTATGAAAATCAAATTAAATTTTCAGAACAATAGAATATTATATTAATCATTAGTTTTATCTTTTTACATATTCCGTAAAGAAAGATAGCTGTTATAAATAAAATGATGGTTTCTTTTTGCTTATAGGCAGGAAGTTAAGGTTAAGGTATACATTTAATAAATAATCATTGGGATTAGTAAGCAGGCTCTTATTTATATTGCAGCTCCTTACATTTCACGCAGAGCCTTGTCCAGGGAACGGATTTAAGTCTTGCTGCAGCAATAGGCTTACCACATTCCTGGCAGATGCCAAAAGTGCCACTTTCAATTCTTAAGAGGGCATTTTCTATAGCTTTAAGAAGCTTGTATTCGGTTTCTTGGATTCTAATATTTATCATTGTATGGACATTTCTTTCTGATTGGTCAACAAAATCACCTTTTGTATTGTCAGTATCTTCATTTTCAAGAGCTGCTTTTCGTTTTGATTCGATTATTTCATCCCGTTTTTTAATTAGAATTTTTTCATACTGTTTTAATTCCTTGCTGTTCATTTTGTTCCCTTTGTTTTTGGTGTTCTTTCCGTTCATAGCTTTTTGCATAGGAATTAGCTACTTTTCTATTAAAATAGTTATAGATTATACTTAATATTTTAAGTTTTGTCGAGAAAAAAATAATAAATTATTTAATGCGAAAAATATTGCTATTATCGTAATTTAAAAGCAGAAATTGTAGATTATTTTTTTAATAACGAGGTTCATTAAATCTCTTCCGCTGCTGACAATAGCTGGTTAAGAATATTTGACCAGGTTATATATTGAATATTTTCATAACCAGCTTCCCCAAAGGTGCGGCAGAGCTTTCTGTCTTTGTGGAGCAGCTCAATTTTATCGGCCAGAGCTTTGGGGCCTGCATGGCAAATAAAACCGCAGCGGTTTTCCCTGACAAATTCCAATACTCCTCCGCTATCCTTGGCTGTTATTATTGGTTTCTTAGATTGGAATGCTTCTAATGTCACATAACCATAGTCTTCGTCCACCGGGCAGAAGAATACGGCAAAGCAATTGGCATAAAGTTTGAGAAGCTCTTTCCGGCTGATATAGTCGAGAAAGGTTGCTCTATCAGTTAAGCCCAGCTTATCTCGTAGAGCAATCAGCTTGTTTTTCTGAGTTCCTGTTCCCACAATGAAAGCTTTGACCTTATTAGAAGTTTTTGCTAAAGCTTTCAAGAGCAAATCGATTCGCTTATCTTCTTCAAGACGTGAAACGGAGAGAATGTAGTCATCATAGTCATTAGAATAATATTCTTCCGCATTATCCAGGGGAGGGTAAAGAACGTGAGCATCAATACCATTGAATTTCTGGCAGCGTTTTCTTACATTATCAGAGATAGTAAAAATTTGCTTCGCTTCTTTGAGAGCCTGGGTATCAAGCTGGATTATCTGCTCCCGCAGTTCGTTATCCAGAAGATTGTTCTGAAAAGCTGAATACGAGGAATCATAATAGTCATAAATCTGCCGGAATTGATGCACCAGCCAGATTATCTTTTTTGGGTGGCGTATTAAATAGGAGGGGAATTTCGTTCCAATGACCAAATCAATGGGCTTTCCGCTGCTCTCTGAGATATCCAGCAGCCGCCAGGCAAGGCAATTGTTCAGCACCTCTTTATTAGGGTACCATTTAAAAGGAAGCTGGACGATGTCTACCAGGTGTCCGTTTTTCTCTAATTGTTCTTTTAGGGAACTAATCAGTTTTTCCGCACCACCTTGTACAAAAGGCACCTGAGTGCCACAAATACATATTCTCAATTCTTTTCTTAAAGACATATTATTTATCCATGCATTATATGGTTACATTTTACTATTTTAAAAGAGCTTCCTTCCGAGAGCAAGTTTTTATCGACAAATAAAAATTTTCGGTAATTATGATAACGATTATATAAAAACCTTTTGATAGTGAGATTTCTGGAGGGTAATTGCAAAGAATATGCATTTATGTATAAAAAAAAATCAAGAATTATATAATGTTTAAAATTAATTTAATAAAAGCTTAAGTATTCTTGATTTAGGGAAAGGAGATGAAATATAATATGGAGGAGTTGAAAACAAGAGATTGCTTCAAGTGGATAAGGTGAAGTTGCAAATATTAGAATGAGACGGTAATGGTACAATTTGCTGGATTTCCAGGGAACAAACATATTTATGTTCCCCAGATATGTGAAGTTATAAGCACTGTTTCCCTAACTGCGTGGGAAAAACTGCTGGAAATCAGAATGCCTAAGGGAGAAGAGCTTGGTCATTCTCCCGGTCAATTTGTTGAGCTTTCCATTTTAGGTGTGGGTGAAGCACCTATCAGCGTTTGCTCTTCCCCGACAAAAAAGGGCTCTTTTGAGCTTACTATCCGCAAGGTTGGAACCCTAACATCCGCCTCCCATGAGCTTAAACCAGGGGATTTAGTGGGCATTCGCGGTCCTTTCGGACGGGGCTTTGATATTGAGAGATTGAAAGGCCATAATATCCTCGCCATTGCCGGTGGTATTGGATTGGCTCCATTGCGGTCGATGATTAATTATATCATTGATAAGTCCGAGGATTTTGGTTCTCTCACCATTCTGTATGGCTGTAAAGAGCCAGCGGAGATTTTAAAGTATGCTGATTTAGAACGCTGGAAAAAGCTGAGCAATGTTGACTTCCGCATGACGGTGGACAAAGGCGATGATAATTGGACGGGAAATGTCGGTTTGATAACAACGTTGATTCCCCCTTTAAAAATTGACCCACTTCGAACGTATGCGCTTATTGTAGGTCCTCCGGTAATGTATCGTTTTGTGATACAGGAGTTATTAATAAAGAAAAACCTTCATGAGGAGCACATTGTGTTTTCCCTGGAACGGATGATGAAATGTGGGGTGGGTAAATGCGGCCATTGTGCTATCGGTGATAAATACTGCTGCACCGATGGTCCGGTTTTTTTCTACTCAGAAATTAAGCACTATGAGGGAGCGCTGTAATGAGATATACCCTGACTACCTGTCCCTACTGCGGTTGCGGCTGTAATTTTTATTTAGTAACAAAGGATCAGGAATTAATCGGAGTCCTACCATGTAATAAGCATCATGTGAGTAGGGGAGCGCTTTGCATTAAGGGATGGAACTCCTGGCAGTTTGTGCAGCACCCTGACCGATGTACTAAGCCTTTGATCAGGGAGAATGGAGTCTTTCGTGAAGCGACCTGGGAAGAGACGCTATCTTTTGTGGTTAAGAAGCTCCGTTCTTTACAGACTGAATATGGGAATGATGCTATAGCGTTTTTTTCTTCTGCCAAAGCTACCAATGAGGAAAATTATCTGTTGCAGAAGCTGGCAAGAGCTGTGTTTAAAACCAATAATGTTGACCACTGTGCGCGGCTCTGCCATTCATCAACTGTTGTGGGTTTGGTATCAACTTTCGGCTCCGGGGCCATGACTAATTCCATCAATGATATTGAGGAAGCGGAAGTTATACTGGTAACCGGTTCTAATACTACTGAACAGCATCCTCTCATCGGTACCAGAATTATCAATGCAGTGCAAAGGGGAGCAAAGCTTATTCTGGTGGATAATCGCAAGATACAGCTTTCAAAATTTGCTGCTATGCATCTGCGCCAGCGTAACGGTACGGATGTGGCCTGGCTGAATAGCTTTATGAACGTCATTATTGCCGCGAATCTGGCGGACCTGGATTTTATTAATCAGCATACTGAGAATTTTGCAGCTCTAAGGGAGACAGTAAAAAAATATACTCCCGAATATACTGCTGAGATCACCAATATTCCAGCAGAGCAACTAAGAGAAGCAGCGCTACTGTACGGAAAAGCTAAGGAGGCTACGCTTATTTACTCCATGGGAATCACTCAGCATTCCCACGGTGTTGACAATGTTACTTCATGTGCTAATCTGTCCATGCTTACCGGTAATATCGGTCGACCAGGAACCGGTGTTAATCCTCTGCGGGGGCAGAATAATGTTCAGGGTGCCTGCGATATGGGAGCGCTTCCTGATGTATATACAGGTTATCGCAAGGTAACAGATGATGAGGTGCGAAGAGAAATGGAAGCTGTCTGGAAAGTCAGCGAGCTCCCCGCAACTCCAGGTTATGCAGTTACAACAGCCATCCAGGCCGCAGCTGAGCAAGAGCTCAAAGGTCTCTTTATCATGGGTGAGAATCCAATGCTTTCTGACCCTGATATAAACTTCGTGAAAAGGGCACTCGCTGAGCTTGAATTCCTTGTGGTGCAGGATATATTCATGAGTGAAACAGCCCAATTGGCCGATGTTTTTTTACCAGCAGCCAGCTATGCGGAAAAGGATGGAACCTTTACCAATACAGAGCGGTCCGTTCAAAGAGTACGCCAGGCAATAGAGCCTTTAGGTGAAAGCCGACCTGATTGGCAAATACTTTGCAATATTGCGGAGGCTGCTGGGTATAAGCATATGGACTATAATCACCCTGAGGAGATTTTTGAGGAAATTCGTACAGTAACACCTATCTATGCTGGTATTGACTATAAGCGTATCGAAGAGAATGTGATGCAGTGGCCCTGTCCAGATATAATACATCCCGGTACTCCAGTGCTCCATAGCGATGGGAATTTTTCCAGGGGCAAAGGTTACTTCGTTCCAGCGGAATATAAGCCGCCAGTGGAACTTCCAGACGAAGAATATAATTTTACTCTGACCACCGGGAGAATGTATTATCATTATCATACAGGCACCATGACGCGCAGGACAACTGCACTTCATCGCGAAGTACCTGAACCTTATGTTGAGATAAATCCTTCTGATGCTGATACTCTTGGAATAAGAGATGGTGAGATGGTTTGCGTGTCTTCAAGGCGAGGTGAAATCAATCTTAAAGCAAAAGTAACTGATATTGTACCAGTAAAAGTTGCTTTTATTCCTTTTCATTTTTGTGAGGCAGCAGCTAATGTTTTGACCAATCATGCCCTCGATCCAATAGCCAAAATTCCAGAATATAAGGTTTGTGCAGTTAAAATAAAGGTATACTTATGAAAAAAATTTCTAAAGAAATTATCCCAAAGCTGCTTAATAAATTGAGAGAAATATATGAAGTGTATGCTCCAGTAAAGGCAGAGGGTGGTACCCGCATTTTTGGGAAGCTTGATTCAGCTCCCCTGGCATTAGAGGGAGGTCAGCTTCCCATGAGCCCAGCTTTTATATTCTTTCCTCTTTCTGAACGACTATTTGCATTTGATAAAGCAAATATAGAATCGCCAATTAATAAGTCAAAGAAACCAATTCTCATTTTCGGGTTATCAGCTGCTGATGCTGCTGGCTTAATTTATATGGATACTTTTTTCAGAGACGAGTATCTTGATAATTTATATTTTGCACGCAGGGAGCGCTCTATTATTATCACCTATGTGGGTGAAACGGGTGGTGAGAACTTTGAGCCCCTGGCACAGGATGGATATGATTTGCAATTTGCAGCATTAGAAGATGAAGCCTTCGTATTTTCTGGATCAGATGCTGGTATTATTTTGCTTAACAATTATGCATCTTTTTTTGAAGAAGTAGAGGATGAGCATTCCATCCAAAAATTTCTTGAAGAAAAGAATTTGCAGGTGGATTCAAAGGAGGAAATCAACCAGGCTTCTACTTTACTTCGCGCAGGTAAGGTGGATGATGACTTCTGGGAGTCGATGGCTGTGAGATGCATAAGCTGTGGCTCATGTCGCCAGGTTTGTCCCACATGCACCTGCTTTGATGTCTGGGACCGAAGCAAAGATGGAATAGGAGGGAGGTTTCGCAGCTGGGATAGTTGTATATTAAAAGGTTTTACTCAAGAAGCAAGTGGCCACAATCCAAGAGAGAATTTATGGGAGCGATATCGTCGGATTATAGAACACAAGTTACGCTGGGATCCTGAGCGTTGGGGTGTTCTTGGCTGTGTTAAATGCGGTAGATGTGATGACGTATGTCCTGTTAACATTGGTATTCATAGTGCAGCAAAAGAAATTATAAAAAGATATAAAGGAGGAGATTAAATTTTAAATTAGCATTCGTTGATATTTCTTAATCTTAAGAGAAAGCATAAAAAATATTTTATTTTTTTATTATAATAATTTATATCTTTTCCCAAAAAATAGGATTTATATTTCCCCTCAATCGATTTTTAGCATTTTATTTCATAATAAAAATAAATTTTGAGCAAAACTTTTATTGACATATTTTATAAAGCAATCTAAAATAAGTGTTCCTTCATAATTTTTATCCTCCATTTTATTTAATCAAAACGTAGGGGGCAAAGTGAAAAGAAAAAAAAGAAAACCAACTTTTTTTGAAGCTCTTCTCCCATTGATCTTTATGGGATTTTTTCTTGGTGTAGGCTATGGTGTTTATCATTTACAACCCGAGATATTATTAATCTGTGCCTCATTAGTCGCTGGTTTTTTAGCCTTTAGATTAGGATGTACCTGGAAAGAGCTGGAGGAGGGAATTGTCGAGAATATAGCCAAGGCTATGCCGGCGATGTTGATTCTCATTTCTGTTGGCCTCATTATCGGAAGCTGGCTAGCAAGTGGCACTATTCCTATGCTGATATATTATGGAATGAAATTAATCTCACCAAAATTGTTTTTGCTTTCTGCCTGTCTTATTTGCAGTATTATCTCTGTTTGTACGGGGACTTCCTGGGGTACTGTTGGGACTTTAGGAGTAGCACTCATTGGAGTAGCTCAAGGTCTCGGTATACCTTTAGCACCTACTGCTGGAGCTATTGTTGCAGGTGCATATTTTGGGGACAAAATATCTCCATTCTCCGATACTACCAATTTAGCCCCCGTAGCTGCCCGTAGCAATCTCTTTGATCATATTAAACATATGCTGTGGACTACTTTGCCTACCTGGGGAACAGGATTGCTGATTTACTGGCTAATGGGACTTAACTATGGTGAAGGAAGAGTCAGTTCTCCGCAAATGGATCTTATTCTTAATGCCATTAGGCAAAATTTCAATCTTAATCTCTGGCTTCTATTGCCAGTTTTTATAATAATATTTTTTGCCATTGCAAAGCTGCCAACAATTCCAGGAATGATAGGTTCTGCTTTTCTGGCATCTATTCTTGCTATGATTTTTCAGCGAGAAAGCCTGAGCAAAGTAGTTCAGGCAATGACAATAGGATATGAATCAAATACCGGTGTTGAAGCTGTAGATACGCTGCTTTCTCGTGGAGGAATGCAAAGCATGATGGCAGTAACTTTAATCGCTTTCTGTGCCTTCTCCTTTGCCGGGATTATCCAGAAAGCCGGTATGCTCCAGGTGCTTTTAGATAGATTGCTGAAGGTAGCCAAAAGCACAGCTTCTTTGGTTTCCTCTACTGTAGCGTCATGCATCACTGTTGCTATGATGACGGGAAGCTCTTACCTTTCAGTGTTAATCCCAGGGGAGCTTTTTGCCCCAGCTTTTAGGAAAATGAACTTAGCTGCTAAAAATTTATCACGTATAACAGAAGATGCGGGAACAGTTATTGTGCCTTTGGTGCCCTGGAGTATGGCAGGTGTGTTTATGGCAGGTACTTTAGGCGTTCCTACACTTCAATACTTTAAATGGGCATTTTTTTGTTATTTAAGTGCGTTAATTGCGGTGCTCTACGGTTTTACCGGGTTTACAATGGCACCTTGTAAAAGAGAAGATGAAACCATCCCTGGAAGCTAAGGATTATTTTTAGGGCGGCGAGATTCCCTTTCTTTTAAAAGAGCTAATCTTTTGATGGCCAGTGCAAGATTATGTATATCCTTATCAGGAGATACTTTAGCTTGCTGAATATATGTGTCATAATGGGAAATTGCTTCTTTTCTTTTGCCCATCTGATCATATACCCTGCCAAGCATAAAATGAGTATTCATTATTAAATCAGATTTATTTTCATAGTTTTCCTTAAGAAGGGGAAGCAATTTTTTTTCGGCATTCTCGTATTCTTCTTTGCTAAAATGAATCCAGGCGATATAGAATTTTGTGAGAGCATCTTCAGGCTTTTGAAGAAGTGCTCGGTTAAAAAATTCCATAGCTTCATCTAATCTATTTGCGTTCAGATAAGACAATCCCAAATTAAATAATGCATAAAAGTATTGAGGGTTTATCTGCAAAGCCTCCTTATATTTCTTAATTGCTTTCTGATAATTAGCTTCCTGATAAAAATCAAGCCCTTGAGAAACGAGCTTCTCTTCTTCGCTTATGGTGAAACTATACCGTTGCTGCCACCGCCTGGTAAGTACTTTTGGTCGGAATGGTGCGGCTTTTTCGAAATAATATTTAGGCTTAGGGGGGATCTGATGTTTTAGTAATGAGGGGCTGAATATCTGAGTAGCATAATAGAGAAAAGGGGTTTTTTTGACTAAGCCAATGCCCACTATATCATATTCTGGATTAATGATGTTTTCATAATGCAAAGGGCTTTTAAGCAGGTTTTGATGGATTTCATCCAGGTTTTTACCCAGGGCAACATTTTCTGCCATGGTTTTAAATACAGGAAAAGTCGGTTGAAGCCGTTCCTTTAAACCGTAACCATAAACGGGAGAATAATGGCTAACGACATCATATTCTGACATTTCTTTACTGTGGTTACGCGCTATCACGGCCAAGATTTCATTATAGCTCAATGGTTGTAATCCTTTTGAGCGTCTTTCTTGATTTAAGAGTTGAAGCATCTTTAGCTCAAGCTGTCGTATCTCTTGAGAGGGAGCATAGTTATTGCTTTCGGCTGATGTTTTTTCTTGAGATATCGCAATGTCTATATTAATGGTCTTATATGAGACAGGATTGATAATAAAAGAAAAAAGGAGTAAAGATAGCGCAAGCATTAACCAATTCTCCTTAATGGAATGCTCTTTAAATGAGCTTTAATTTATATTATCATAGATTACATGGTAATTCTATACTGGACATTTAAATGTAATAATTCATAACATTCTTTATTTTAGAATAAATGAAGAAAAATTCAGTAGTATTCCTTACAAGAAGAAATTTTTTAAAGTCTCTTCTGTTTGGTATCACAAGTATCAATACTTTAGGCATTACCCAATCTGCAGAAGAGGAACCGAATTATAACGTTCATATCTTTTACTATCAGTGGTATGGCAGCTTAGCAAAGGATGGTGCATGGCACCATTGGAATGATAAAGGGCATACACCTGCTGCAGATATTGCGGCGAACTATTTCCCTCTCTTCGGCCCTTACAGCTCAATTGATAGAGCTGTGCTGCGTCAGCATATACGATGGATAAAGTTGAGCAGGGCTGGGGTTCTTTGCCTCTCCTTCTGGGGACGGTATAGCTACACTGATTTGCGCATTCCAGTTGTAATGGATGTTGCTCAACAATACGGCTTAAAGGTTACCTTTCACCTGGCACCTTATCGTTGGCGAAGGCAGACGTTCATGGAAGATATTATTTATCTGTTGGAGCAGTATGGCGATCATCCTGCTTTTTATAGAACCGAAGATAGAAAGCCTTTATTTTATATTTACAATAGTACTCTTAGCGAGAATTCTCCGAACTATATTGCTGATGATGAATGGGTTTATATGCTCAATCAATTGAGGAGCGACAAGGAAAGCACTTCCAGCTTTATTGGTCATACTTCAGACCTGGGGAGAGCTGTTAACAGCACATTTGATGGGATTTATACATATGGAGCTTTCCACAACATAAAAGTTTGGAAAAGCATAGGCACAGAAGCGCAGCAAAAAGGACTTCTCTGGTGTCCCAGCATATCTCCCGGCTACATCGACGTAAAAGCGAAGGAATATGTTGACGAAAAAACCAGAGTAATGCCAAGAAAAGGTGGTGAGCGCTACTTAGAGACTGCTGAGGCGGCAATAGATTCAGGAGCCGATATACTTACCATAACATCTTTTAATGAATTTCATGAGGGAACACAAATAGAGCCAGTAATGGCCTGGTTGGAATCACCGGGCTATATGAGCTATTACCCTAAAAAAGCGGACCATTATTTAACGCTCACCAGTGAAATTGTGCAGGCGTGGGAGGTATCCAAGGCAATAAAATTTTAGCAATTGCTGTTAAATAAAAGTAATCTTAATCTTATCTCCCCGTTTTGCTTTTATGGTTTGAGCTGCTGATTGGCAATAAGAGCTTATTTCCAGAAAATTGCTACTGCCAAAGAGGACAAAAAGCTTTTGGCTTTTTCCTTCAAGGTAATTTTTAACAAGAGATGTTATTTGTATTTCACCAATTTGCATGGTAAAAGAGGTAGTATGAGATTCAGTCTGAAACTGCAGCCAGTGCTTTTGGTCTATGTTCGTGATTATATTGCCGAATTTATCGACATGAAGCACTTCGGCTTCCCATTGATTATTGCCCAAGGATTTTAAAAGAGGGAATGCTATTTTTTGAAAATCTTTTATTATTGGGCCAAATTCTTGGGCTGCTACTCCACGAGAGAGCCAGGCAGCCACCGGGGCAAAAATATCTCTGCCGTGAAAGGTTGAGCTCATTTCTTCTAAAAAGTAAGAGGTATTGGTTATTTCAACTACTAATTCCAACCTCTCGCGAGCGAGAGGATAAGATAGCACTCCATTATCAGGTGCAATAAAGAAGTATTTTTCTGTCCGAATGAGGATAGGTCGCCTCTGGCTTCCCACACCTGGATCTACTACTACCATATGGATGGATTGCGATGAAAAGTATGAGTAGCTTGTCATAAGTATAAACGAGGCTTCAATAATATCGTGGCTTATAATGTGATGGCTTATATCAATTATATGAGCGTTAGGATTAATTTCCAGAATAATCCCCTTTATAGCTGCTACATAAGGATCATCAAGGCCAAAATCTGTTAAAAGGGTTATAATTGAGTTCTTATTATTTTTCATATTAGTTTTATAGAGCTCAGTTTATATATTTATTAAAAGTTAGATTATTGATCAAGGAGATTTTAGCATAGTAATAACAAGAGAGAAAAAGAAATTATGCTTTTTTCCATTGAGATAAGTATTAAAAGTGATGTAATATAACCACTATAAATTTTTTTGTTGGAGATAGAGCTTAATTATATTTTCAATAAGCAGCTAAGAAAATGAAAATAAAAATACCCTTTACTTTTATTATTTTTATTGCATTGCTCGGCGGTATTGTATTTGGACTTTTAGCCCCAGGAGCAGCTCTGAAGATTAAGATATTAGGAGATATCTTTCTAAAATTGATTACACTCCTTATTTTTCCTCTCATTCTTATTGTTCTTCCTGCAGGGATTGCGCAGTTGGGTGATATCCGACGTTTAGGGCGTATTGGTTTATGGGGTGTCATATATTCCTATGCCACCAATATCATCTCCACCTCTATCGGTATTGCCCTCGGTTTGATTTTTTTCTATCGAAAGGGAATTGCCATACATCTTCCTGCTATGGAGCAGGTTCAGACCGCTGCTCCTCCTTCTTTACGTGAGGTTATCCTGAATCTAATACCGGGAAATCTTGTTGCAGATATTTCTGCAAATAATGTTATGGCAGTGCTTCTTTTTGCAATTCTTTTCAGTATCGCTCTCTTGCTTTCCAAAGAAAAAGGAAAAGCAGTTGCCGAACTATTGAATTCCCTATCCGCGGTGATTTTCTCTCTGGTTGATATTATTATGAAAATTGCTCCTGTGGGGGTTTTTGCACTTTCTGCTTATATCTTTGCTCAACATGGTAGTAAGCTCATTCTTCCAATGGCCGGTTTTCTCGCTGCTGTCTGGTTGGGAATAATAGGATTTTTAATTTTTTATTCTGCTCTTTTGCTTAAGCTTTGGGGGAAGATTCCTATTTTGAATTTTTATAAAGGTGTGAGTGAGGCAGCTATAGTGGGGATTAGTACCTGCAGCCAAGGAGCTGCTTTGCCAATTAATATAAAGAATACTGTAGAAAAGCTTTCTGTGCCTAAAGATGCAGCAACTTTTATGATTAGTTTTAATATAGCTAAAGGAGGTACTGCTCTTTATCAGGGGCTGGCTACTATTTTTATTGCCTCAATTTTTGCAGTTGAGTTGTCTCCTTTACAGCTTTTTTTGCTGGTATTATTAATCAGTATAATTTATATTCCTGGAGTACCGGCTTCTGGTACCCTGCTTCTTGCCATCGTTTTTTCCAGCTTCGGCATTCCTATGGCGGGAATATCGATCCTCATGGGAATAGATCGAATAAGAGATATGATCTGCACAGCTGGCAATGTCACCATTTCTGCTTTAGGTGCAGTTGTTGTAAGTAAATTGAGTAAATAAGCAATTAGAATGCTTACTCAAAACACAGTAGTCTATCCCACTATTTAATATAATATTTAAATTTGCCATTCTCAATCGGAACAGTTATTAGCAAATATTTTAATATATACTTAATAAAAAATTTATTCTGGTAAGCAATTTATGCGAAATTATATTTAATAAATTCTATACTCTGGCTATACTTTTAACTTCAGTTATTATAAAATAAAAGATTATTATTAAGTAAATGAAAACCATATTTAAGTAGCATCATAAATATTATGAAAATCAACTTTAATAGTTTAAAGAACGATGAAAGTGAAGGAAAGAGCTGATAAGCTTATTGAGAAAACGCCAGTTTATTGGCACAGCGAAGGAGTATATAATGGACGAGGAAATTAATAACATCAAGAAATTGGGTGAGTTCTGCATTCAAATTGGGCAAAAGCTTATTTCTTCTTCAATTGAGAAACTCAATTATGAAAATCTTATACAGGGAAAACGATCGCATAAGACGATAATTGACCATTTTAAATTGAGAATTAACGATAAGAATAATAATGCTTATCAAGTTTATGGGAAATTCAAAGATTATGGCAAAAAAGAGCTGCAAATTTCTGAAGTAAGCATAATTTTTATTGAGGATTAGTTAATAAAAGTAATAAAAAATCTGATTCTTTTAGTCTTAGCCAATAGGCGGAAAGAGGAATTTAAAGGACCTATTAGATAAAAATAATAAGAAATATTATCTGTTTACAATTGAAGTTTTTACATAATAGAAATTTTTATACAGCTCTATAAAAAAGCAATTACCTCTAAAAAAGAGAGTCCGGTTTCATCCCAATAATTTCGCCTCATTATTGTTCTTCTTTAATGATAAAATTAATATTATAATAAAGAGTGGATTATTATGTCGTTTTGAAAAAATAGAGGATTATTATACAATTAATGAATTTAAAATATTTGATATTTGGCCTTTGTTTATTTTTTTATTGTCAGAGCGCTTATGTGCAGGAGTTAGAAAGTAAAAAAGATTTTAATGGTTATAAGTGGAGAAAATATGATATTTATGGCTATTATGGGAAATTTTCAAAATATGCACAAGTGACTAATGTTCTAATTAATAGAAAGCATATATCTGCTCGCATGGCATATTTTTTGAAATCCTCTTTGTCTAAAGAAAACAAATTAAGCAATTCCAATTATATATTTGTAAAGGAATTTGATAAACTGTTAGATAAAATCATTTCAAATGATAACTATAGTGGTGTGGATATAGAGCAATATGTTGATGGCTTAGATAACTTTTATCGAGATTCAAGAAATCTTGAGATACCCATTCATTTAGCAATGATTATTGTTAAAAGCGAAATTACAGGGGATTCACGAAAAGATTTAGATAATTATATAAAAGAATTCAGGGAGAAATGCGCAAAACCTAAAGGCTGAATAATAAGAAGTATCGATTCAGCTTTTTTAGCCATATAATAAAAAGAAATAACGTATCTCATTTATAATATGTTAATATATCTATTAGACATGAGCAAGGAGATTTAAAAAATGTCAGGGGATTTAGAAATACTTGATGCCCGTAGAATGAAGGAGAAAGATGGTTGGGTTCCATTAGGGGAAATTTGTACCAAGACAAGAAACTTTATAGTCGCTGATCCCGGGGATTTACATACTTTATCTCAGAATAAAGTCCTTAATAATATCATAGGGCCCTTTTTTTTCTCCCGCATAAAATATAAAGGTTTGACTCGGGAAGATGAGGGAATTGCTCTTGGTTTCCGTGGTACTAAAACTGGCTGTTACTATACCGTATACGGGAAATACGAAGAAGGAACTCTTCGTGAAATTAGAATAAGGTGGTAAGTAACAATCAGGAAGGTAATTAGTATATCTTCTTTGATTTTTTCATAAAAAGTGTAAGAGTTGTCTTAAGGAGTTTGTAATGACATCAGAGATAGAACAAGAGATAGTCATGATTAAATGTCCAGAATGTGGTCAGAAACAAGAGTTTGATATAAAGAATCTTGAGACTCTAAAGCATTATGAACCTTGCAATGTTACCTGCGAGGGATGCAGTGAGGTTTATTGGGTATCCAAGATAAGCGAAAAAGGCAACCAACTTATGGAAGAAGCAAAAAAACATTTGTCATTACCGGACATGTTTCTGACTGTATGCGCAAAAGATTGTGTATTACTGGTAACACCAGCTGCTCCTATTCCAGAACCAAAAGAAGATAATAGTGAGGAAATCTGAAAGAAGGTAAATGCTAAATAAAGCTCTGACATAGGTTTATTATACCAGACTAAAAATGAAGGTGTTTTCAAGCATCCTTGAGGAGGTTAGGTAATGAGAGGAATGAAAACAATACTAATTGCTTGTATTATTCTATCTTCTATGGTAGCTTCTGGGCAAGAGCTTACTATCCCCTCTGCTAATACCAACATTGAAGAAAAAACTGAATATGAAATTGTAAATCAGGCTGCTTTATTACACAGCAGGTTCCTCTGGGGTAGGGTTAGCATGGGAACTGCTATACCCTTATCAGATTTTAAGGGGAATATCGTAGCGTATGAGATATCATTTTCTACTAAGCACGCTGAATTTCCCGGTTATGATTATATCCTGGAATCAATTCGAAGAGGAAGAGCATTAATTGAAGAAGGATATATAACAGGAAATAAAAGGCTATCTAATTTCGCAAAAAGATTGAGATGGGGAGTAGTTTCCTACAGAACTATAATAATCGCTGCTCGATATAATATGTATCCTATACTTGAATACTCCACCGGTCTCTCTCCTTTTTATACCACTGGCGATTTAGCAAAACATAAAGCCGCTGGAATATTAGGAACTTCAGAGATTAAGCTTACCAGGATGTACTATGGGGGACATCTCAACAGGTGGTTTGAATTTACCGCTCATGATGGCAGAAGAATTCTTATAGATGTTTATTCTTTAAAGGCATTTCAACCAGGAGCAATCTTAAATGGTCAGGCAGATAAGAAACAGGATATAGAAGAGCTTCAGTTTATTAAGCTGAACAACAATGCTGCATGGGAAAAGCTGAAGTCAGGCGCCAGAATAATCAGCGATGTGAGAGCAGCTGCTCAAATAGGCAATGTGCCTTTTTACGATTGGAGTTTTGGCTGTTCGCCCACAGCTTCGGCCATGATTCTGGGCTACCATAACAATAAAGGCTATCATAATTTGATTGATTACTATTTTGATCGCTGGGATCCGCTTGAAAATGAATGGGATTACAGTATCCCTAATGTGCAGAGAGAATTAGCTCAGGCAATGAAAACCAGTGCGGATGGCTCTACATATGTCCGTGATATTTCCCCCGGTAACACTTATGTAACAAATAATATTAATGGCTATCGCTTTGAATCGAACAGAAGCACCTGGGGGACATCATGGAATAATTTCAACTGGGATTTGATAAAAAAAGAGATTGATGCCAATAGGCCTTTCCATTGGGTGGTAATTGACTATTGGAGTTCGCAGCACAGAGACCATGTAGACCATTCGGTAGCAGCAGTGGGTTATACTAATAACCATTATGTAATTGTGCATAATACCTGGGATACCAGAGAGCATAGCTGGTACTATTATTCCGATACTGCAGGAAAGATTTCGTCTTCTTATGTGATTAATATCATTCCCAGAGGAAATCGTCCTCCTTATCTGGAGAGTATTGGCAGTAAGTCCGCTCAGGAAGGGAGTGAGCTGACTTTCAGAATTATAGGAAAAGATCCGGATAATGATCCCATTGCTTTTTCGATAAAAAGTCTTCCTGCCGGTGCTCATTTTAATCAGGGAACCAGGACCTTTTCCTGGATGCCTAACTATACTCAATCAGGAATCTATACAGTGAGATTTATCGTTTCTGATTCAGAATTTACTGATTTTGAAGATGTGGAGATAACAGTGGCAGATGTTAAAAAGATTATCCCTAAAC
>CAZYAF010000045.1:0-22470 GCA_964645975.1 uncultured Acidobacteriota bacterium | reverse complement strand
TTAACTTGAAAGGTAAAATGCTTTGCTTTATCATATCCTTACCCCCCTCTTTTTTGGTTTTCACCTTTTTGGTGAGTAGTATACTCACCTTAAAATCCTAAAACAAGAGGGGGTTAGCAATCTTTTCAACCCTCTAACTCTTTTTTTGGTTTAGATAAGAGTAATTTAATAGCAATGTATACAAAGATTCAAAATATTTTGATAAATCAAGAAAAAAAACAAAATTATGCTTGCTATTTTCTTTTCTTAGATGATAAAATAGCCTGCTTTAAAACCAATATCTTGAATAGCTCCAGCGTCCAGCTATCGTAGATGGTGATTCTATTTAACGGTTTTAAAGGATGTTTAAAAATAAAAATAATGCAACCTCAAACTAAAGATTAGCAGATTGACTAAAGCCGACCTGCATATCCATAGTTGTTACTCTGATGGGTTATATAGTCCCAAAGAGATTGTTCAAAAGGCAAAGACTGCCGGTTTAGAGATAATGGCCATTACTGATCATGATAGTGTTGGAGGATTAGAAGAGGCAGAAGCAGAAGCGGCAAAACACAATATAGCATTTATACCAGCAATTGAATTTAGTTGTGCGTACGAGGGTAACGATGTTCATATTTTAGGTTACTTTATTGATTATAATAATCCACAGCTGGTAAAACATTTGGAACGATTTCAGAGCGTTCGCATGAAGAGATTAGAAGAGATGGTGGTAAAGCTTAATTCAATTGGCATTAATATTAATCTTTCAGAAGTCGTAAACAAAAGCAAAGCATCATCTGTTGGAAGACCTCACATAGCTAAGGTACTGGTAGAAAAAGGGCACGCCACCGATATCAAGGATGCCTTCAGCCGTTACCTGCGAGAAGGGGCGGTTGCCTTTGTGCCTAAGACTAAAATATCCCCCATAAAGATAATACACATCATTCATCGAGCAGATGGGATTGCTGTATGGGCCCATCCTTCTGAAATAAATTTTCATTCTATGCTTCGCTTATTAGTCGACAATAGTCTTGATGGTTTAGAAGTATATTTTCCCCAATGCTGCACTGAAAGAACAAATAGTCTTTTAACTGCAGCTGATGAATGCGGCATAATGGTTACCGGTGGTTCTGACTGGCATGGATTAGAGCCAGATTTAAAGCTTGGAGATTTTTTTTTAGATATAGAGCAAATTAGCCCTTTAATCAATTTATATAAGCATTTTCTTAATAATAGAGGGGAAGGGACAAACTTATAAATATAATATTAAGGAACAATGATAGAAATAAAGAAAAGGCGGACTTTTTCAGGTGGAGTTCATCTCCACTATTTTAAGGATTACACCAAGGATAAGGCTATTGAAAGCATGCCTATACCGAAGAGGGTCGTGCTTCCCTTATCTCAGCATCTGGGAGCTCCTTCTCAGCCTATTGTTGAAGTGGGGGCTGAGGTTAAGGTTGGGCAGCAGATTGCTAAACCAGGTGGATTTGTTTCGGTTCCACTCCACGCTACAATTAGTGGAAAAGTGATATCAATCGGGCGCTTTCCCCATCCTAACGGTCATCTGGCAGAATCCATTGTAATAGAAGGTGATGGAAAAGAAGGTGATATCCCATCCGTAGTTGAAAGAGAGCGATATCTCCAACTGGAAAATGACGAACTTCGAAAGATAGTACAGGAAGCGGGTTTAGTAGGTTTAGGTGGCGCTGCCTTTCCCACTCATGTGAAACTTTCTCCACCCAAAGAGAAACCTATTGATACCCTTATTATTAATGGCGCAGAATGTGAACCTTATCTTACTGCAGACCATCGTTTAATGTTGGAGCAGACAACGGAGCTTATTGATGGTACCCTAATACTCAAGAAAATATTGAATCCTCAGAAGATATTCATTGGAATAGAGCAGAATAAAATGGATGCAGTACATGCTGTAGCAGAAGCTACTATGCATCTGCCAGATGTTGAAGTAGCAATTCTTAAAGTGAAATACCCGCAGGGCGGAGAAAAACAGCTTATTAAAGCTCTTACTGGAAGAGAAGTGCCTCCTCCTCCAGGTTTACCTATGGATGTTGCTTGTCTGGTTCATAATGTTGCAACCACCATTTCAATTGCTCAGGCGATAAAATACAGCAGGCCACTCATAGACAAAATTGTAACTATTTCTGGTTCCGGAATTCAAGAACCTAAAAATGTGAGAGTTCGTATTGGTACGTTGCTGCATGAGGTTGTCGAATTTTGTGGTGGTTTGACAGAGGAAGTTGGAAAAATTATTGTAGGCGGGCCGATGATGGGTTTGGCCCAATATGATATGACGGTACCAGTTCTTAAAGGTACTTCAGGAATATTAATATTTACTAAAGATGAAATTGGGGAATTTGAATCACAACCTTGTATCCACTGTGGTAAATGTGTGGAAGTCTGCCCTGTAAGGCTGACTCCATCGGAAATAGGTAATTATATTGAAAACGGCATGATGGACAAAGCAGAAGAGCTGGGAGTAATGGAATGCATCGAGTGTGGCTCTTGCAGTTACATCTGTCCATCAAAAAGATGGTTAGTACAATTTTTTAGATTAGCTAAGGCGGAGATAAATGCAAGGAGAAGAAAAGAAGCAGCCAAAAAAGGCTCCAGCAAATAAGCCTGAAGAAAAAAAGCCAAAGGTAACTGAACTACTATGGTTTGAGTCCTCCCCTCATATGAGATCAACAGAGGATGTGCCAAAAATAATGAGAGGAGTCGTTTGGGCACTTATACCAGCTGCTTTGGCCGGTATTTATTTCTTTGGCTTACATGCTTTAAAAGTAATAATTATATCTATTATTGGTTGTCTCGTAGCAGAATATTTCTGCTTTAAAATTTTCAAAAACTGGGGAGGACTGGGAGATTGGAGTGCTATAGTTACAGGACTTCTATTAGCTTTAAACCTCCCTTCGACTTCTCCATGGTGGCTTATATTGGCTGGTGTGCTGGTGACAATGGTACTTGGTAAGCATGTGTACGGTGGACTTGGATATAATCCCTTTAATCCCGTGCTTGTAGGCAGAGTCTTTTTGCTCATTGCCTGGCCAGCACAGATGACTACCTGGGTCAAACCTGAGCCGCTTTTTGGAATGAAGCTGGATGCTATTACAGGGGCAACCCCGCTGGGAGTGCTTAAAACCGAACTTACTACCTATCAAATGATTAAAACAGCGAATCAAATCAGCTATGCTGACCTCTTCTGGGGCAAGATTGGTGGTTCCATCGGAGAAATCTCAGCTTTTGCATTATTGGTAGGGGCTATCTATCTACTTGCTCGCAAGATCATTCGGTGGCACATACCTGTTAGTTTTGTTGGAACCGTTCTTGTCATAACAGCTATCTTTTGGCTGATAGACCCCAGCAAGTATATCAGTCCGATATTTCATTTGCTATCAGGTGGCTTGTTTTTGGGAGCCTTTTTCATGGCAACAGATATGGTTACCACCCCGGTAACACCATTGGGAATGATTATCTTCGGGGTCGGGTGTGGCGCGCTAACTTCAATTATTCGTTTATTTGGTGGCTATCCAGAGGGAGTATCATTTTCGATATTAATTATGAATGCATTCACTCCCTTGTTGGATTATTATACCAGACCTAAAACCTTGGGGGCTAAATGAAATGCCTGACATAGCAAAATATATGATTACACTTACTTTAATCTGCATAGTAGCAGCTGTAGTTTTGGCAGGAGTTTATGCTATCACCAAAGAACCAATAGCAATTTCAGAGCGCCAGGAGAAATTGAAAGCTATCAAAATTGTCCTGCCCCCTTTTAACAATGAACCTGATAAAGAGGAAGAAAAAATTACTGTTAAAGACAGGGAAACAGAAGTAGAGAAGGATATTTATTTTTATCCCGGAAAAAATAAGACAGGGGAATTAGTGGGTGTGGCCATTCAGACTGTAAGTAAGACAGGGTATGGCGGTGATATTGCGCTCATGATAGGAGCCAATATGAAGGGAGAGATTCAAGGTTTATACATTTTAAATTATGCTGAAACACCAGGGTTAGGTTCCAAAATCGATGAGGAATGGTTCAAAAAACAGTTTGTTGGAAAATCAGCCAGCAAAGATAAACTCTCTGTCAAAAAAGACGGTGGAGACATAGATTCTATTACCGGAGCCACTATTTCCTCGCGAGCAGTTGCTTATGCTGTTGAGGAAGGGCTTGAGGTTTTTAAAGAAAAATATATAAATAAATAATAATGGCTTAAAAAATGAGCTTATTAAAAGAATTTACAAAAGGTTTTATTAAAGAGAATCCCGTTTTAGTCTTAGTTTTGGGGATGTGCCCGACACTGGCCGTTACTACTTCCGCTATTAACGGAGCAGCTATGGGATTGGCCGCAACCTTTGTTTTGGTGATGTCGAATCTGGTTATTTCCCTTCTGCGTCATAGTATTCCTTCAAAAGTAAGGATTCCATGTTATATAGTTGTAATAGCTTCCTTTGTTACCGTTGTCGATCTGGTGATGCATGGGTATTTATATGATTTACATAAAGCATTAGGGCTTTTCATTCCTTTGATAGTGGTTAACTGTATTATTTTAGGTAGAGCAGAGGCTTTTGCTTCAAAACGCTCCGTAGCAGCCTCTTTTGTAGATGGTTTTGGTATGGGTTTGGGTTTTACTTTGACTCTTTTCATCTTGGGAGCAGTACGGGAAATACTGGGTAACGGCACCATCCTGGGATATCAGCTCATGGGGCAAAGTTATGAGCCAATTTTGGTAATGATACTCCCACCAGGGGCCTTTATTTCATTAGGTATAATGGTGGGCCTCAAGAACAGATTTTTAAGCTGAAGGAGGGGAGATGGAATATTTTCTTATCATTGTTGGTGCGGTTCTGGTCAACAATTTTGTCTTGAGACGATTTCTTGGCATCTGCCCCTTTTTAGGCGTTTCAAAGAAGATAGATACCGCTATTGGTATGGGGATGGCAGTCATTTTTGTTATGACCCTGGCCTCCGTAATTACATGGGTTATATATACCTATGTTCTTGATACCTGGAACCTTGAGTACTTACGAACTATTGTCTTTATTTTAGTCATTGCGACTCTTGTCCAGTTTGTTGAAATGGTAATCCAGAAAAGTTCTCCAGTGCTTTATCAAGCTCTTGGCATCTATCTTCCTTTGATTACTACTAATTGTGCCGTGCTTGGGGTTGCTATTCTAAATATACAGCTCCGATATAATTTTTTGCAGGCTACTATTTTTGGATTTGGCTCTTCCATTGGATTTACCCTGGCACTGGTGCTTTATGCTGGAATTAGAGAAAGACTGGAGTTGGCTAATATTCCCAAAAGCTTAAGAGGGGTTCCTATTGCACTAATAACCGCTGGGCTTTTGTCACTTGCCTTCATGGGATTTTCTGGTTTAGTTAAATAATGCATTTATTAAATTAAATATAAAGCCTGGCTAGTTTAAGAGGAGGAAATTACTTCATTGACTCAAGGAATTTTAACTGCAGTTATTGTATTAGGTGGAGTGGCTTTAATTGCCAGCATTATATTGAGTATAGCTTCAAGAGTTTTCTCAGTTAAGATTGATCCTAAAGAAGAGAAGATATTAGAAATTCTGCCAGGGGCTAACTGTGGTGGTTGCGGCTATCCTGGGTGCAGCGGATATGCAAGGGCTTTGGCAGAAGGCAGTGCAGAACCAAATCTTTGTGCTCCTGGTGGTCCTGATGTTGCTCAGCAAATAGGCGCCATATTAGGAAAGGAAGTTGAGGTTAAAGAGGTAATGGTAGCTCGTGTTCTCTGTCAGGGTAATTTTGATAATTGTGCTCCGAGGCTTCAGTACCGTGGTATAAACAGTTGCGTAGCAGCTTTTCTCATGAGCGACAGTAGAAAAAGCTGTATTTATGCCTGTGAAGGATTTGGTGATTGCGTAGAGGCTTGTCCTTTTGATGCCATTTATATGAGTGCAAAAGGGCTTCCTATCGTCATAGAAGAGAAATGTACTGCTTGTGGCTCCTGCGTTGAGGCCTGTCCAAAAAACGTAATAGAACTTGTTCCGCAGTCAAAGCAGCTTGTTATCAGCTGCCGCTCACTGGACCCAGGAAAAGAAGTGAGACAAAAATGCAAAGCTGGGTGTATCGCCTGCGGTATGTGTGTCAGAAAGTGTCCCCATGAGGCAATTGAAGTAAAAGATAATTTAGCAGTGATGGATTTAGAAAAATGTCAGGTATGCGGAGTTTGTGCTGCTGTTTGTCCTACTAAATCAATTATCGATTATCGAACTGAGATTCAAAAAGCTTATATTGGCGAAGGATGCGATAGCTGTGGTGAATGTGCTAAAGTGTGCCCGGTCAAGAAATGCATTACAGGAGAAGAGGGAAAACCTTATACAATTAATGAAGAGCTGTGTATTGGATGCGGTCTTTGTATTGAGGCTTGTCCAGTAAAGGTGATAAATTTTAAAACACCTGAGGAGAAAAAATCAGCTGCCTAATCTCGGAACTTAAGAAGTCTTTTGGAGATCACTATGCTTCAGACTGGCACAGTTAAAAAAGTTCTTGACCGAGATGCTGTAGTAGCGGTGAAGCGAGATTCTGCTTGCAAACATTGCCCAGTACATAAGATATGTTTCCCTGATGATTGTGATACCATGAAGGTGACCGCGCTTAATGAAATTGGCGCTCAAGAAGGGCAGAAAGTAAAAATTTACCTGAAACCCTCTATTCTCTTACGCTATTCTTTCATAGTATATATAGTTCCTCTCATTATCATGTTCATTGGGCTATTTTTAGGAAGCTTTCTTTATGATCAGGTTGATTTATCCCTTGATAAAGAGGTAGTTCAAATTGCTGGAGCTGTGATAGGTTTAGTAATTGGGTTTGTAAGTATTAGGCTTTACCATAATAAAGTAAAAGATAGACGAAGCTTTAAAGTAAGAATAGTAGAGATTATTAGCTAATAGTAACTCAGACTAACAGATTTTATTTATATAATATCTTGACATTAAAAACAAATTACTTTAGTATTAGGTTGTAATTAAGTTGTTTGGTATAGCAAAGCTTTTTCCAAGGGGGCTAAGTTAACCGCTTAGAGCAGCTCCCTTTTTTGTTTTTTAGAGGATAAATTTATAAGATGAAAGGATACAACAATGGCTAAGACAAAAGTATTAATAATGGGAGCAGCTGGTAGAGATTTTCATAATTTTAACGTTTTTTTCCGTGATAATCCAGATTATGAAGTAGTTGCTTTTACTGCTACTCAAATACCTTTTATTGAAGACAGAAAATATCCTTCGGAATTATCTGGAGAGCTTTATCCCCAGGGAGTTCCTATTTACCCCGAAGAAGAATTGTTTGATTTAATAGAGAAGGAGAAAGTTGAGCAGGTCATTCTTGCTTATAGCGATTTATCCCATCATACGGTAATGCATAAGGCTTCTGAGATACTTGCAGTAGGAGCTGATTTCAGATTGATGGGCGCCAATACAACCATGCTAAAATCTTCCAAACCAGTCGTGTCTGTTTGCGCCGTACGAACAGGGTGTGGTAAAAGTCAGACCAGCAGAAAGGTGGCAGAGATTTTGGGCAACATGGGGAAAAAGGTAGTAACAATACGCCATCCCATGCCCTATGGAGATCTTGTAGCTCAAAAAGTGCAGCGTTATGCCACGTTAGATGATTTGAAAAAATATAAGTGTACCATTGAAGAGATGGAGGAATACGAGCCTTATGTAGTGAAAGGGATGATTATTTATGCTGGTGTAGATTACGCGGCCATATTACGCGAAGCAGAGAAAGAAGCAGATATCATACTATGGGATGGTGGAAATAACGATTTACCCTTTTATCATCCAGATCTGGAGATAGTAGTAGTGGATCCGCATCGGCCTAATCATGAGATTGGCTATTACCCAGGGGAAAGCAACTTCCGCCGTGCAGATGTTATTGTCATCAATAAACTCGATAGCGCCGACAGTGAAAAAGTAGCAATTGTTAGAGAGCATATTCGACAAGAGAATCCTGATGCTATTGTTATAGATGCTGCCTCTCCTCTTTACCTGGAAAATCCGGAACAGATCAGGGGAAAACGGGTATTGGCCATTGAAGATGGACCAACACTCACCCATGGAGAGATGAAATACGGAGCTGGAGTAGTAGCTGCCAAGAAATACGGTGCCAAAGAATTAGTGGACCCAAGACCTTTTGCCGTAGGAACAATAGCTGATGCTTTTAAGAAATATCCTGACGTTGGAATCCTATTACCTGCATTAGGATATAGTGACCAGCAGGTTAAAGACCTTCAGGATACCATCGATAAAGTTGACTGCGATGTGATAGTTATCGGCACCCCCATTGATCTCCGTCGTATTGTGAAGCTGAAAAAGCCGGCCTTAAGAGTCAGATATGAATTACAAGAAATAGGCAAACCTGATCTCACAGATGTGCTTAAAAAGTTCTCCTGCTAAGCATTTTTACCGAACAATTTGAAGGCTTATAGATATGAAGAATAAAGCAGCTGTCATTGCTTTCGGTGGTAATGCTATTAAAAAAACCAAATCTGATAGCCAATTGCAGCAGTTAAGCCATGCAGATGAGGCTTGTCAAAGGATAATAGATATTGTTAAACAAGATTATGGGCTCATAATTGTTCATGGTAATGGACCGCAGGTCGGTGATATCCTCATACAAGTGGAAAACGCAAAGCATGAAGTTAAACCCTTTACTCTCGATGTGTGCGGAGCTATGTCGCAGGGTAGCATGGGCTATATGCTGGCCAGTGCTATGCGAAATCAACTCAAAAAGAGTAATATTAAAAAGGATGTGTCAGTTGTAATATCTCAAACAGTGGTGGATAAAAAAGATTCCATGTTTCAAAATCCAACGAAATTCATAGGACCCGTTTATAAAAAGCAATACCTTATTAAATCACTTCGTGAGGAGAAAAAGTGGGTCATGAAACATTACAAAGGAGCGGAAGAGGAGGGTTGGCGTCGAGTAGTTGCTTCACCCAAGCCTATTAAGATTATAGAGGAAAATATTATACTAAAATTGGTACAAAACGGTTCCATCGTAATTGCGGGTGGAGGTGGCGGAATACCTGTTTGTATTAATGAAAAGGGAGAGATCGAAGGTGTAGAAGCTGTAATTGATAAAGATTATACCGCGTCCCTTATAGCACAAAAAGTAAAGGCAGATCTGTTTGTTATATTGACAGCAGTTGATCTGGTCTATCTAAATTTTGGAGAAGAAAATCAGAAACCTTTAGCTAAAATTACCATCGATGAAGCGGAAAAGCATTTAAACGAAGGACAATTCCCACCTGGCAGTATGGGACCCAAAATCCACGCTGCAATAGAGTTTATACAAGACGGAGGTAAAGAAGTTTTGATAACCTCTGCTACAAATTTTAAAGATGCTTTAGCTGCTAAAACCGGCACTCGAATCATAAAATAGTCTAATATTATATATAATATAAATACTATTGCCCAGGGGTGAATATAATGAAAAAGAAGAACTTTGTTTGCATTAACGACTTAACCCAGGAAGAGTTTGACCAAATACTTGACCTGGCCATTGAAGTAAAAAAGAATCCCTCGGCTTATGCCACCTCATTAAAAGGAAAAACTTTAGCCATGATTTTCCAGAAACCTTCCACTCGTACTCGCATATCCTTTGAGGTGGGGATATATCAATTGGGAGGTATTGCACTATACCTCAGCAGCAACGATTTGCAGCTCGGCAGAGGAGAGACCATTGCTGATACTGCCAAAGTATTGTCTCGATATGTAGATGGAATAATGGCTCGCGTTTTTTCCCATCAGCATATCCTCGATTTGGCTATAAATGGTACAATTCCGGTAATAAATGGACTGACCGATCTTCTTCATCCCTGCCAGGGTATGGCAGATTATTTGACCATTAGAGAAAAGAAAGAAAAAGCAAAGCTAAAGATTGCTTATGTAGGTGATGGTAACAATGTTGCTCATTCTCTTCTGTATGGGGCTCCGAAAGCTGGTTTGGATATCTCAGTAGTTTCACCATATGGTTATTTTCCTGATAAGAATATAGTTGATGAAGCCAATAAAGAGGCGAGTAAGAAAGGAACTACAGTTGAGGTAACTGCGGATATTGACCAGGGTATCCGGAACGCAGATGTTATTTATACTGATGTTTGGACCAGCATGGGACAGGAGACAGAACAGCTCAAACGACTGGTGAATCTGAGACCATATCAGGTAAATCCAGCACTGATGAAAAAAGCTAAAAAGGACGCTATATTCATGCACTGCCTGCCGGCCCATCGGGGTGAGGAAGTCGTCGATGAAGTAGTGGATTCCGAGCAGTCTGTAGTATTCGACCAGGCTGAGAATAGGCTCCATGTGCAAAAAGCTATAATGCTCAAATTAATGGGAGATAATTAATAGTATACTAGTGCTATTTATTATTTTTTCACCATTATCGTTCTAAATCAAATACAATAAGCTGAGAGAACCATTATTTCTCTTTTAAGTATGCTATAATTTAATACTCGAACCATTGTAACGGAAAGTGTATAATGGTTTAAAAACTGGTTTTCTATTCTATTGGTACGGTGATTTTAGCTAAAAGAAATGATTTATAATAATAAACTGGCAAATGGTGTAGAAGTAATTACCGAGCAGATTTCCCATGTAAGGTCAGTAGCGCTCGGGATATGGCTAAAAAAGGGAGCGAGAAATGAAGATGCTGACATTAATGGCATATCTCATTTCTTAGAGCATCTTTTTTTTAAAGGAACTCAGCAGAGAAGTGCCATAGAAATAGCTCGAACAATAGATTCTATTGGAGGCCAATTGGATGGCATGACAGGCAAGGAATATATCTGTTTGTATGCTAGAGTGATGGATGAGCATCTTCCTTTGGCTTTTGACCTGCTCAGTGACATTGTGCAATATCCTCTTTTTAAAGAAGAGGATATGAAGAATGAAAGAAAGGTTATCCTTGAAGAGATAAGAATGGTGGAGGATACACCCGATGAGCATATTCACGATTTATTCATTTCCTCATTTTGGCCGAATCATCCGTTAGGGAGACCAATACTCGGAAGCAGAAAAATCATTTCCCATTTAAACCGGGATGATATATTTAAATATTTCAAAAAGTGCGTCGTCCCTGAGAATATCATGATTTCTGCAGCAGGTCATTTACAGCATGATGAGGTAATGAAATTAGCTGAGCGATATTTCAGTACTCTCAATGGGGTCAATGGCTTGCCAGATAATTCACCTCCTGAACATAACGCTTCTTTAAGATTAATCAAGAAAAAAGGACTAAAACAAACTCATATGTGCCTGGGTGCCTCTGCTCACCAAATAAATCATCCGGATCGCTACGTGAGCAATATTTTAGCCGTTTTGCTCGGTGGAGGAATAAGTTCAAGACTCTTTCAAGATATCAGAGAAAATAGGGGATTGGCTTATTCAGTTTATTCATATCTTAATCTTTACAGTGATGCAGGTTACTTGGCAACCTATGTAGGTACGGGCAAAAAAAATATAAAAACAACAGTAAGACTGATAATAAAACATTTAAGGGATATCATTGAAGGAAACGTTGAATCCTCAGAGCTCAATTTAGTAAAAGATCATCTAAAGGGTCAGTTGATGCTAAGCCTGGAGAGTACTTCTACAAGAATGATCAAATTGGCTCAGCAAATGCTTTATTTCCAGCGTAATTTCACACTTGATGAAATAATTCAGGGAATTGAAGCTGTTCGACTGAGAGATATTAAGAGGGTTGCCCAGGAACTTTTCACAGGAAAACAACTCGCTTTAACCGTAATTGGAGATATTAAGAGAGATCTTATTAATCCACAATATTTAATTCCGTAAGTAGTATTTAGTAAGTTTAAAAATAAGTGAAGATATATATTCAACGTACTCCCGAAGGTGAGGGACTAAAGCTTCCCACATATGCTACCGAGGGTAGCTCAGGAATGGATGTAATGGCAGCCATAGAGGGAGAACTAACAATAGCACCAGGACAACGATCTCTCATTCCCGCAGGTTTTCGCTTAGCGTTACCACACGGTTTTGAAGCTCAGATAAGACCACGAAGTGGACTCGCTATGGAATATGGCCTGACCTTATTAAACACACCAGGAACCATTGACTCTGATTATCGTGGTCAAATAAAGATAATTGTTGTGAACTTAGGTGAGAAACCCATTACTATTAAGAGAGGCGATCGCATTGCACAAATGATAATAAGTCAAGTAGAAAAAATAGAATGGGAGGAAACTGATCAACTGCCCACCAGCAGCCGTGGCTCAGGTGGTTTTGGACATACAAAAGTCTAATAGTAAAAGGAGAAGAGAGTGGGAGAAGATTCAAGAGGCATAGAGACATTGAAAATAGCAGTTTTAGGAAGTGGAAGCAAAGGTAATTCTATTTTTATCGCCAGCCCTCAAACGCATGTTTTAGTGGATGTTGGATTTAGCTGCGCTCAGGTAGAAAAAAGATTGGAATTAATAGGAGAAACCATTCATGGAGTTAATGGAATCATAATATCTCACGAGCATCATGACCATTTACGAGGGGTCAATACTCTAATAAGAAGATATGGAATTCCACTTTTTATAAGCAAGAAGACCTTCGAAGAAGCGAGAATTCGCTTTCCTCATTCGGTAAAAAATTTTTTTATTACTGCTGGAAATCCTTTTACTGTAGGTGACTTACATTTTCATCCCTTTACGGTGCCACATGATGCCATAGATCCGCTTGGTTTTGTAATTCAATTTAATAATCATAAGATCGGAATAGCCCTCGATTTTGGTTTTCCATCTAAGCTCGTAGAACAAAAACTGAGAGATTGTTCAGCTCTGATACTGGAATCAAATCATGATCCAGAAATGCTGATGAGCGGTCCCTATCCCTGGGAGCTTAAACAGAGGATAATGAGCAGATTGGGACATTTATCCAATACCGATCTGGCCGAGCTTTTAAGAAAGATTCTATCGGACAGAGTTGAATATATTTTCCTCGCACATCTTAGCGAGACTAATAACCATCCTCAGTTGGCATGGCAAAGCTGCTCATCAGTACTTGAAGAACTTAACAGCAATCATACTAAAATAATTATAGCCGAGCAAAAAAAGCCGACCGAGCTTTTTGAAATTTTATAGACAATAATAAGCGATGATTCAATATAGGCGATTGAACAGTGATTAAACGTTATACCACCAAAGAGATGGCACACATATGGAGTGATCAAAATAAGTTCAGCAAATGGCTTGAGGTTGAACTTGCTGTCTGTCAGGCAATGGCCGAGCAGGGGGAAATTCCTCAGGAAGCTGCGATTAAGATCAAAGAGAGAGCAGACTTTTCTATCGAAAGAATTGATGAGATAGAACAAACAACCAGGCATGATGTCATCGCTTTCCTCACAAATGTAGCTGAGAATGTGGGCCCGGAATCTCGTTATATTCATCTGGGTATGACCTCATCCGATGTACTGGATACTGCTAATGCCCTTTTGCTTTGCGAAGCGTTTGATCTCATACTTAAATCTATAGAACAGTTATCCGAAGCTATAAAAAATCGCGCTTTTGAACATAAAGATACCGTTATGATGGGACGTACTCATGGTATACATGCCGAGCCCATCACTTTAGGTCTAAAGCTGGCATTGTGGTATGCACAAAGTAGACGAGACTATCGCCGTATAAAACAGGCCCAGGAGACTATGAATTACGGTAAGATATCCGGAGCAGTGGGGACATTTGCACATTTGTCTCCAAAAATCGAAGAGCGAGCATGTGAGCTCTTGGGATTGAAACCTGCACCAATATCATCACAAATAATCCAGCGAGACCGTTATGCCGAATGCTTATCAGCCCTGGCAATTGCAGCAAGTTCACTGGAGAAGTTTGCCACCGAGATTAGAACCTTGCAGCGTACGGAGATTTTGGAAATAGAGGAATATTTCGCAAAAGGACAGAAAGGTTCCTCAGCCATGCCACATAAGCGAAACCCTATAGCCTGCGAGCAAGTATGTGGCTTAGCTCGATTGCTTCGTTCTAATGCGCTGGCAGCCATGCAGAACATAGCTTTATGGGATGAGAGAGATATAAGTCATTCCTCTGTAGAAAGAGTAATCTTTCCCGATTCCACTATATTGATGCATTATTTGCTGCGCCGCATGACTAATATTATCGAAAATATGTTAGTTTATCCGGAAAGAATGAAAGAAAATGTTCAAAGCACACGAGGACTTATATTCTCTCAGAGCCTTATGTTGCGATTAACCAAACAAAGGCTTTCCCGAGAAGAAGCTTATAAATTAGTACAACAGCCAGCAATGAAAGCCTGGCAAGAAGGAGGAGATTTCAAAGAAATTGTACTCAAAGACCCTGATATAAACCGTCACCTCACGGCAAGCCAGATTGAGGAGGTTTTCGAGCTTAAGCGCTACTTACGTAACGTAGATTATATCTTTAAACGAGTCTTTTCTTCTAATATTTAAGGTTAATTGAAGGTTAACTATTGAAATAGCAGTTTGATGTTATCCAAAAGAATTTTTTATTCGCATTCTCATCACTAATATAGTAATCTATGAAGTTAATTATTTTTTACTTTTTAAAAGGGTAAAAAAGTGAAAGCTAAAGTATATGTTAGTTATAAGGATGGGGTTTTAGATCCTCAAGGTTTGGCAGTTAAAAATGCAATATCCAGTATGGGCTATGAGGGTGTAGAAGAAGTACGTCAGGGTAAATATTTTGAGATTAATCTTAAAGATCTGCCCAGCCCTGATGCCGATAAGTTGATAAAAGAGATATCTGAGAAAATTCTTGCAAATCCCATAATTGAGAAGTTTGAATATAGGCTGGAATAAGCTAATTCATTATTGCATTAAGAGGTTTTATGAAATTCGGAGTAATTATTTTTCCGGGCACTAATTGCGATTATGACACCTATTGGGCGCTTAAAGAGCAGATGGGTGTTACAGTTGATTTTCTCTGGCATAAAGATACTGATTTAAAACAGTGCGATTGTGTCGTGCTGCCAGGAGGATTTGCCCATGGAGATTATATGCGTACCGGCGCCATTGCCCGTTTTTCACCCATTATGACATCTGTAATTAGCTTCGCCCAAAATGGTGGATTAGTGCTTGGTATATGTAATGGTTTTCAGATAGTAATGGAAGCCGGTCTTCTTCCTGGAGCAATGCTGAGCAATAGACGGTTAAAATTTATCTGTGATTATGTCAATTTAAAAGTGGAGGAGATTAACACTCCCTTTACAAATGCCTGTCAAAAAGGTGAGGTGCTAAAAATGCCCATAGCCCACAATGAGGGTAATTATTTCGTCGATAGCGATAGCTTAAAAAAGTTGAAGAAAAACGAGCAGATTATTTTGCGTTATTGTTCTCCCGAAGGAGAATTGAGCGATGATGCTAATCCTAATGGGGCTCTGGATGCCATCGCCGGTATTAGTAATGAGCAGGGTAATGTAATGGGTTTGATGCCTCATCCAGAGCGTTGCTGTGAAGTCCTGCTTGGCAGTCAAGACGGGAAGAAGATCTTCCAGTCAATTATTAACTGGGTTAAGAAAGGAAACGCTTAAATGGCGATGGAGAAATCGAAAGATAATCACATTGCTGAAAAAGAGATAAGTTTACAACAAGCTCTGGATCAGGGACTCACTGACGAGGAATTTAAGCGTATAGTTAAGCTGCTGGGCAGAAAGCCCAATTTCACTGAATTGGGCATCTTTGCTCTTATGTGGAGCGAGCATTGCAGCTATAAGAGCTCAAAAGCTTTGCTCAAAAAATTTCCCACCACTGGTAAGCGGATTATTCAAGGTCCCGGTGAAAATGCTGGAGCCGTAGATATTGGCGGTGGCTTGGCAGCTGTATTCAAGATCGAAAGCCACAATCACCCCTCCTTTATTGAGCCCTACCAGGGAGCAGCAACCGGTGTTGGTGGTATATTAAGAGATGTCTTCACCATGGGAGCTCGCCCTATAGCTTCTTTGAATTCCTTACGCTTTGGAGCTATAGACAATCCTCGAACTCCACACCTTTTATCAGGTGTTGTAGCTGGGATTGCCGGTTATGGAAATTGCATGGGTATTCCAACAGTTGGTGGGGAGGTCTATTTTCATCCATCCTATAATGGAAATATTCTGGTCAATGCCTTTACCTTAGGGCTGGCATCCATTGATAAAATTTTTAAAGGAAAAGCTGAGGGTGTAGGGAATCCGGTTTTTTACGTGGGCGCTAAAACAGGGAGGGATGGTATACACGGAGCTGGCTTGTTAGCTTCTGCAGCCTTTGACGAATCTTCCGAGGATAAGAGGCCAACAGTACAGGTGGCAGACCCCTTTATGGAAAAGCTGCTGCTGGAGGCCTGCCTTGAGCTCATGGAAAGCGATTGCCTCGTCGGGATTCAGGATATGGGAGCGGCCGGTTTAAGTTCATCCTCTTTTGAAATGTCCAGTCGTGGTGGCTGTGGAATGGAGTTGGACCTTGATAAGGTTCCTTGCAGAGAAGAGGGTATGACTGCATACGAGCTGATGCTTTCAGAATCCCAGGAGCGAATGCTCCTGGTAGCAAAAAAAGGTAGCGAGGAGCAGGTAAAGAGCATATTCAGAAAATGGGACCTTGACGCTGTTAAGGTTGGAAAGGTTACTGCTAACGGTATTATGCGAATAAAAAAAGATGGCAGGCAGGTTGCTCATTTACCAATTGATATTGTTACCGAAAAAGCACCAGTATATAATCGCCTCATAAAAGAGCCACCTTATATCAAGGAGATAACTGAGCTTGATTTATCTTCGATATCCTTGCCAGAAGATTATAATCAGGTTTTTGTCCAATTACTTAACTCACCCTCTCTGTCCAGCAAAAGATGGATATATAGGCAGTATGACCACATGGTAGGAACAAATACAGTGGTTTTCCCCGGTGCTGATGCAGCCGTTATCAGAATAAAACGACAGCCTCAGGGATTGGCTCTCACAGTAGATGGCAATAGCCGCTATTGCTATCTCCACCCACTTCAAGGAGGGATGATTGCCGTGGCTGAGGCAGCCAGGAATCTGGTGTGTACCGGTGCACAGCCTGTAGCGCTCAGTGACTGTCTCAATTTTGGTTCACCCGAAGACCCACATATAATGTGGCAATTTGCTCAGGTCATCGATGGGATGAGCCAGGCTTGCCAGGCACTGCGAACTCCAGTAGTAAGCGGTAATGTAAGCTTCTATAATCAGACGGAGGATAAAAACATCTATCCCACACCGGTAGTCGCCATGGTGGGATTATTAGAAGACCATAGATGTCACTGCACCCAATATTTTAAAGAACCGGGAGATGTTATAATATTATTAGGTGAATCGTATGAGGAATTAGGAGGGAGCGAGTACCTTGCATTAATCCACAAGCTTGAGAGAGGTATGCCACCTCTGTTGGATTTAGATCGAGAGATTTCTGTTCAATCAACTTGTCTCGAAGCCATTAAAAAAGGCTTTATAAAATCAGCCCATGATTGCTCAGAAGGCGGATTGGCTTTTGCCTTAGCCGAAAGCTGTTTTAATCCCAATAAACTTTTAGGTGTTGATATTTCGTTGCAGTCTCAATTACGAGCTGATGCTTTTCTCTATGGGGAATCTCAGTCACGTATTATAATATCCGCAGCAGAGGATGCAGTTAAGCACATTGAAAAAATAGCTCATCATTATAATGCTCCCTTTTCAATCATAGGAAAGGTTAAAGAGAACGGATTTTCCATAAATGTAAATGGCAAAAAATTGCTTGATATGGACCAAAGGCATATATTTGATATATGGGATAAAGCCTTAGAGCAAAGTCTTGGATTATAATATTTAGTATTTTTTATAATGAGTATGATTAACAATAAAATGAAGCATCACTGCGGCATATTCGGAATTTATGAACATCAGGAAGCTGCGCACATAACCTATTTGGGGCTTTTTGCTCTGCAGCATAGAGGGCAGGAGAGTGCTGGTATTGCTACTACTCATGGACACCGTGTCGTTGTGGAAAAAGGAATGGGTGAAGTTGCTGATGTCTTTAATGAATTAAAGTTAGCGCAGATAGAGGCTCCTTCAGCTATTGGTCACGTGCGTTACTCCACTTCTGGTGAAAGTCAATTAATAAACGCCCAACCAATAGTAAGCCGCGGACCAGAAGGTGATGTAGCATTAGCTCATAACGGAAATCTGGTTAATGCCTGGGAGTTGAGGGAGGAACTGTCAAGGAAAGGATCAGTTTTTCTTACCACATCGGATACTGAAGTAATCTTGCATCTTTTAGCACGTTCACAAAAAAAATCAATAATAGATGCACTTATAGAGGCTCTTAAGCAGGTAAAGGGAGCATATTCCTTGGTATTGCTTACTAATAAAAAATTGATAGCAGCAAGAGATCCTTTGGGCTTCCGCCCTCTTATTATCGGCAAATTAGGGAATTCCTATCTGGCGGCATCAGAAACCACTGCTATGGACCTCATTGAAGCTGAGCCTATAAGAGAAGTTGAACCGGGTGAAATTGTCATTATCGACAAAAATGGTTTAGAATCAATAAAGCCTTTCAAGAAAAGAAAACATTCCTTCTGCATTTTTGAGCTTATATATTTTGCCAGACCTGATAGCAATATTTTTGGCTTTAATGTAGATATGGTTCGATATTGTCTGGGAAAAGAGCTAGCCAAAGTAGAACCGGTAGACGCCGATTTAGTTGTTCCAGTGCCTGATTCCGGGGTCTCTGCTGCTATTGGCTATGCTGCCGAAGCAAAATTACCCTTCCAGTTTGGTCTGGTGAGAAATCATTACATCGGCCGAACCTTTATCGAACCAAAACAATCCATCAGACATTTTGGCGTGAAAGTTAAACTTAATCCGGTGAAAAGCTTGCTAAAAGGCAAAAAAATAGTTCTTGTAGATGACTCAATTGTAAGAGGAACTACAAGCAGGAAAATTGTTACCATGATCAAACAAGCGGGCGCATCAGAAATCCATATGCGAATTAGCAGTCCACCATTTATCGCTCCATGTTTTTACGGTGTTGATACTCCCACACGAAAAGAGTTGATCGCAAGCTCTCATTCAGTAAAAGAAATAGGCAAGTACATCCGAGCTACCAGCTTAGCTTATCAAACAATTGATGGAATGCTGAGCTGTGTCAAACCATGTAAAGATTCCTTTTGCGTGGCCTGCTTTACCGGTAACTACCCGGAGGATTTTCCCAGAGAGCATTATTCGCAGCTTCATCTTTTTAAGAAAATCAATAAAGATTAAAAGCTATTAATTTTAATCGAGGCATAAAAGTGTCAAAAGACAAAGAGATTAGCTATAGGGATGCTGGTGTTGATATTGAAGCAGCAGATCAAGCCAAAGAAAGCATAAAAAAGCTCGTTCATCAAACTTTCAGCTCCCAAGTTTTGAGCGAGATCGGTAGTTTCGGGAGCCTTTTTCAACCTAACTTAGCCGGATTGAAATCTCCTGTGCTGGTTTCAAGTGCAGATGGTGTAGGCACCAAATTAAAAATTGCCTTCCTTACTGGTAACCATCGCACGGTTGGTATTGACCTGGTTAATCACTGCGTCAATGACATTCTGGTGCAAGGAGCTTGCCCTCTTTTCTTTATGGACTATCTGGCAATGGGCAAAATGAACCCCGGAGTGGTAGAGCACATCATATCAGGATTGGCAAAAGGATGCAAAGAAGTGGGTTGTGCCCTCATTGGTGGTGAGACCGCTGAGATGCCAGATTTTTATGGACCCGGTGAGTATGACTTAGCTGGCTTTATCGTCGGCCTGGTAGAAAAAGATCAGATCATCAACGGTTCACCTATCAAACCAGGAGATGTACTAATTGGATTAGCTTCCTCCGGACTGCATACAAATGGATATTCATTAGCCCGCAAGCTTTTTTTACAAATCAAAGGTTGGGCAGTCGATACCTATGTTAAGGAATTAGGCAGAACTGTTGGAGAAGAATTGCTGGAGATCCATCGCTGCTATTGGAGAGAATTAAAGGATATTCTGCCTAAAAAAATTATAAAAGGATTAGCCCATATAACCGGCGGAGGCTTCAGGGGCAATCTTCCTCGTATTCTGCCAAGAGAATGTCAGGCACAAATAGAACTGGGAAGCTGGCCGGTTTTACCCATTTTTAACCTGCTGCAAAAAATAGGTAACATCAGCCAAAAGGAAATGTTTCGTACCTTTAATATGGGAATAGGAATGATCGCAGTAGTCTCCCCTCATCATAAAGATCAATTTATAGAGCAGGTGGGCTGCAAAGCTAAAGAGTGCTATCTTATTGGCAATATTATCAAGGGAGAAAAAGGAGTAGTTTTTCTGAAGCAATGAGAAAAGCAATGAAAGAAATGAGCCTTGATGAGCAATTGGAATACTTAAAGAAAGGTGCTGTGGAAATCATCCAGCTTGAAGAATTGAGAGAAAGATTGCGTCAATCCATTAAAAGCAAAAAGCCTTTGAAAATAAAAGTAGGTTTTGACCCTACTGCACCTGATATTCACCTCGGTCACACAGTTATATTACGAAAAATGAAACATTTTCAGGACCTGGGACACGGTGTGATATTCCTCATCGGAGATTTCACCGGGCTCATTGGTGACCCCTCCGGGCGCTCCAAAATAAGAAAACCCCTCACTCGAGAGGAGATTAACAAAAATGCTGAAACCTATAAACAGCAATTCAGCAAAATCCTTGACCCGGGGAAGACTATAGTCGATTTTAACTCCCGCTGGCTGGGTGAGTTGGGCTCTGAGGGATTTATAAAGCTGGCATCCAAGTATACCATAGCGCGAATACTGGAGCGAGATGACTTTACCAATCGGATGGCCAATAACCAGCCAATTGCCATACATGAAATACTATATCCCTTGGCTCAAGCCTACGACTCGGTTTTCTTGCAATGCGATGTAGAAATGGGCGGTACAGACCAGAAATTCAATCTATTAGTAGGACGCGACATTCAGCGAGAATACGGATTACCCCCTCAGATTGTGCTGACCATGCCGCTTTTAGAGGGAACCGATGGAGTAGAAAAAATGAGCAAAAGCCTGAATAATTATATAAGCATAAAGGAACCACCAGGAGAAATATTCGGAAAAATCATGTCCATATCCGATTCCCTGATGTGGCGCTACTATGAACTGCTCACTGATATCCCGCAGAAAGAGATAGAAAAGATGAAAGAGCAGATCGATAACGATGCAATCAATCCAAGAGATTTGAAGATTCGCCTGGCGAAGATGATTATCTCTGACTTCCACAGCCAAAAAGATGCAGATGGAGCTGAGGAGGAATTCAAGCGAGTATTCTCCCAGGGCGAGTTACCCGAGGAAATTGAGAAAAAAAAATTGAAATGCCAGCCCGAACCACAATGGCTTCCCAAGCTGCTGGTAACCCTCAACTTAGTATCCTCAAATTCTCAAGCTCGCCGATTGATAGAACAGGGCGGAGTTTACCTCGATGGCGAGAGGATAGAAGATACCAATTTCGAGCTTGACCTATCGAAACCTGTGGAAATAATAATAAAGGTAGGAAAAAGAAAATTCTGTCGCCTTATTATTGAACAATAAACATCCATAATTTTTCCTTTTATCTTCTATTACTTAAAAAAAGACAGTTTGCAAAACTGTCTTTCTTTTTGAGCTCAATTTATGCGGGGGAGGCGGCTCAAAAGGAGATAGCTTATGTTAGCCTTTTGATTAATAAATTCTGTCCTCCCCCGCCGCCCTCAATTATTATTAAACAATTTAACCGCATATATTCTTTTTTGTTGACAACATAGCATTTATATATTATATTTTAGATATATAAGCCGAGACAGGCGCTTAATAAAAAATAAAATAATTCTTGACAAAAGCTTTTTTAAACCTTAAAATATAATTTTGTCGATAGACTTCGATCTTTGAAAATAAAATAGTGCGTACCCGTTATGATATTGCCTTTTTCAGCCTAAAAAATCAAAGCAAAACCGAATAACAAGCCATATGAATATGGCTTCAGGATTTAACTGGAGAGTTTGATCCTGGCTCAGAATGAACGCTGGCGGCGTGCTTAACACATGCAAGTCGTACGAGAAATCTCCTGCTTGCAGGAGAGAGTAAAGTGGCAGACGGGTGAGTAACACGTGGGTAATCTACCTCTGAATCCGGGATAACTTCGCGAAAGCGGCGCTAATACCGGATAGTATCCCGCGACTCCGGTCGTCGGGATTAAAGGTGGCCTCTACAAGTAAGCTACTGTTCGGAGATGAGCCCGCGTGCCATTAGCTTGTTGGTGGGGTAATGGCCTACCAAGGCGACGATGGTTAGCTGGTCTGAGAGGATGATCAGCCACACTGGAACTGAGACACGGTCCAGACTCCTACGGGAGGCAGCAGTGGGGAATATTGCGCAATGGGCGAAAGCCTGACGCAGCGACACCGTGTGAAGGATGAAGGTCTTCGGATCGTAAACTTCTGTCAATCGGGGAC
>CAZYAF010000044.1:0-23964 GCA_964645975.1 uncultured Acidobacteriota bacterium | reverse complement strand
TAGTGCCCGGGATAACATATGTGACTAACAATATCAATGGATATCGATTTAGCATACACAGGAGCTGCCGTGCAACTTTTTCAAACAATTTTCTTTGGGATTTAATAACAGGTGAAATAAATGCAGGAAGACCATTTTTTTGGAATATATATGACTCTTGGTCATACGAACAAGGAATTATAGCTGATCGTTCTGTAACTGCTGTAGGCTATATAGGTAATTTTGTTATTGTTCATATTACAGAGGATGCTCAGGAGCATTATTGGGGTCATACTATCGCACCTGGTGGACCATTACACCATATTTGGATCATTTCGATTATTCCTGGCGGAAACCGCCCACCAATTTTAAATCCCATCGGAAATAAATCCATCAGAGAAGGGGAGGAGCTTTGCTTTGTGATTGAAGGAAATGATCCTGATGATGACACTCTCACTTACTCAGTGCAGAACCTTCCTGGTGGAGCTGCTTTTAATAAGGCAACGAGAACCTTCTCCTGGACGCCCAATTACACGCAATCGGGGAACTATACGGTTAGATTTGGCATTTCCGATGGCGAGTATAGCGATTTTGAGGATGTGGAAATAACGGTCATGAATGTTAAGAGAATTAAACCTAAACCCTGATGTAGATAAGAAGTTTAATTGGAGCCACAGTATCACGATAATAATTGCAAAGTCGAAAAGAAGTAATACTTCAAGACATAATGGGGGAGCAGATGTAATGGCCGGCTATCCTGTGAGATTTGGATTGGATATGCACTATGCTGGAGTGAATAATATTGATGTGAAGGGTATTCAATTAAAGGGAGGCGTTGCTTTTAAGTTTTAAAACACTCTTATTATGCATACCCCACCACTTTTCATTCGAATTGATTTTAATTTTTAGCAATAATCGCTGTTACTAATGAAATCTCACGAAGGGGAAAATTTTCTGTTTACCCTCAAGTGCTGTTTCTAATTTTCTTCTCTAAAGTTATTTCTTGTGACAATCGGCTTCTATTTCCCTAAATTTTGAATAGAGGTGGATTAGAAATCTTCTACTATTTATTTTATAAGCGAAATAAATCTATTGATGTATTGACTATATATATATTTTCTGTTATTCTAATAAAAGATAATTAATAATATTTAAAATAATCGGGAGGGAAAACTATGCCACAAAAGAAGTCTACCAAGAAGCCAGCTAAACCATCAGTAAAAAAGCAGATGGGAGCCAAGCTTAAAAAAGGCCAGAAGTACAAGTGCGAAATCTGCGGTTTCAGCTTCACCGTAGACGAATGCGGCTGCTACGAGGAGCACATCTTCATCTGCTGTGAACAACCCATGAAAGAGATAAAACTGCATTAGAGGTAAGAATGTTATCTTTGCAAAAATGGATAGTTTTAAAATAGTTTAGCTAATAGAATGCCTATATATCAATCTAATTTCATATTATAAGCCTTTATTTTTTCTATGGTTATACAAAATAGAAAATATAGAATGAAAAAATAAGATTTCATACAATTAACGATTTGCCTTCATTTATTATAATTCTCTTAAAACTGTATTTATCAATATTTAATAAATAAGCTATGTAAAATCTAAAATTGACAACAAAGCATATCGTTAGTATAATAAAATATAGCATTAAACAAACAGATTAACTGGCTAAAAATCTACAAAAAAATTAATATCTGTTACTATTAGATATTTTGATTTGTAATAAATGATACTATACGAAATTCGGAGGTAAACATGGAGAAGGAGTTAAAACAGAAATTAAGAAAATATTCTAATATCTTTAAGGATGCTCAAGAGAAAGGTAGAAAAGAAGCCGATGTTATTACTTATATTACTAAATTTTTGGAAGAAGCTCTTGGCTATGATGTTTTCGAGGAAATAAGCAAAGAGCAGAGGATTAAAGATAAATTTTGCGATATAGCAATCAAAATAAAAGGGAAGCTTGAATTGATTATAGAAGCCAAACAACCAGGCACTAGATTAGCAGATAAACATATTGATCAAGCTGAAAGCTACGCTGCAAAAAGCGGAACAAATTGGGTTCTTTTAACTAATGGATGTGAATGGAAGCTATTCCATCTCAGCTTTAATGAAGAGGAGGGTATCGACAGAGCATTAGCATTTAGAACAGATCTATTGAAAAGTTTTCAAGAAAAACCTAAAGACGTTATTGAAAAATTCAAATTACTTCATAGGAAGAATTTTGTAAAAGGAGAATTAGAAAAATTCTGGAAAAAGAAATTATTGCTTATTCCACATGCTCTTTCAGAAGTTTTATTTAAAGAAGATGTATTGAAAAAGATTAGAACAGAAGTAAATCGTGATGCAGATGTCAAGGTTGGAGTAGAAGATATTGCTAAAGCATTAAAGAATATGTTTGACAAAGAAGTTTTAGCTGATATGGCTGAAATAAAAATTCAGAAAGAACCAAAAAGCATAAGGAAAAAACCCAAAAAAGCTCAGTTATTAAATGAGTCCTTCGAAGTTAAATCCTGGAAAGATCTCCTAATAAAAGTCGCTGAAAAACTGATGAGCCAAAATCCAGGCGCATTCAATAATTTGCCTGATTCGGAAATTATGATGGGAAAAAAATCTCCTTATCTAACCAAAAATAAAAGTTTATTACGAAATCCGCATCAATTGAGCAATGGCTTATTTATAGAGGCTAATCTGAGTTCTGATGGTATTATACAGGTTATTAATAGCTTATTAAAAGGTCGTGGCTATAAAGAAACAGACTTAAAAATTTATTATAAATAACAGAATATTAATATTGATTTGATTTATTTGTTTCAATAAGGTAATTATATAAGGGTCATAATATTATTTTTTTTCGTATGGAGGGTTCAATGATAAAAAAATTTTTGGTTTTTATGGTAATTTTCCTTCTTTACTGCACTATAATTATTGCTGCGCAAGAGCTCACTCTTCCTTCCGCTCGAACCAACATTGAGGGGAAGGTTGAAGAGGTAATTGTTAGCCAAGCAGCCATGATGCACGGCAGAGTTCTCTGGGGTAATGTTAGCGAGAGTCCATTGATACCGTTAGCGGATTTGGAGGGAAATATTGTAGCGTATGAAATCTCCTTTTCTGTAAAGCACGCTGAATTTGCCAGTTATCGCGAAATTATGGAGCTAGTTTGCCAGGGCAGAGCGTTAGTGGAAGAAGGCCGTAAATGGGGAGATAAGTCATCATTAAACAAAGGAAGCAGGCTCGCATGGGGTATTGATACGTACAGGACGATGATTGTAGCTGCTCGTTATGATATGTATCCTATACTTGAATATTCCACAGGTCTTTCCCGCTTTTATACTACAGGGGATTTGGCTAAGGAGAGAGCAGCTCGATATTTAGGCACGACAGATATTACATTAAACCGAATGTACTTTGCCGGACATCTTGACAGATGGTTTGAATTCACTGCCAATAATGGCAGAAAAATTCTCGTCGATATTTACTCATTGGAAGCCTATAAGCCAGAGGATATCTTAATAAGACAGCCAGAGAAGACTAAGGTAACTGAAGCATCCAATTTCATTCAACTACATAATAGGGATGCTTGGCGAAGAATAAAATCTGGTATTCGTATAATAAATCAGCAGGGAGCAGAAAGGCGGATAGAGGGGCTTCCTTACTTCGATTGGAGCTATGGCTGTGGGCCTACCTCCGCTGCTATGATATTGGCTTATTATGACGCTCGTGGATATCCCGATTTGATTGACTATTATTTTGACCGCTGGGACCCTGTGGAAGAGGAATGGGATTATAATGTTCCCAATGTCCAGGAAGAATTATCCATAGCCTTTAGGACCAATTTAGCCACTGGATATGTATGGCCCTGGGATATCCCTCCGGGGATCATGCATGTAACCAATGATATAAATGGTTACCATTTTTATTCCTATATCAGTCCTATAGGTGAACGGGAAAATAATTTCAACTGGAATTTGATTAGAAGCGAGATAGATGCAGGAAGACCCTTCATTTGGGGAGTATATGATTATTATTTAGCATACGCCAGGAGATATACCCATCATTACGTAGCTGCTATTGGCTACACCGAGGATAACTATGTAATAAATCACAATACCTGGGATACTCGAGATCATTATTGGTATTATTACACAAATTTCGGAGGAAGGGTTTCCATGACTTCGGTAATCCCTATCATGCTGGTAAAGAGAATCACAATCAAACCTTAAATAGCAAGTAAAGATAGAGCTATAAGATGTTTAAATTTTATAATAGTGACAAACTATAGTATATAAACTGATTAATTTGATAGGGAGAAGATATGAGAAAAATATGTATTGCTTTTATAGTGTTGCTTCTCATATCAACATCATGTTTGGCAGATGAGGAAAAAAATCAAGTCAGCATTTTAGTTGGTATTAATTCTATCAATGAATCCGGAAGTGGGAGTGATTATCAGCCGGGTGTTAATGATTTTTCCATAATATCTGGCCATAGAGACACTTTAGTAGCCCTTAGTTATGCTCGTTTTATCCCCAAAAACATGGGCATAGAGTTGGACTGTAGATATCATAAAGGAACAAGCATAACGTTAACCGATCCCTCTGACCGGGAACAAGTCGATGTTGATACGCTCAACAACTATTCAATTACAGGGAATTTTATCTATAAATTTGCCTATGGAATTATTCACACGTATGTAACCGCTGGTGCGGGAGTAAATGTTCTTTCGCCTTATGAGAGAGAGTTCACATCAGATCGCGGTTGTATAATTATTGTTGCTGCTCCTGAAAAAACCAATAATTTTAACTATAACGTTGGTGGAGGGATGATTTTAAATTATGCTGTTAGACTGCGATTAGATGTGCGTTATGCCTCAATAAGCAATATCGATAAAGAAATTGAAGAAGTCATAAAAGTTTCAGGTAAAGGTGAAGAATATAGTCAGATATCTGATTTGTTTTTGACCGATTTAGAAAATAATGAGATATATGTCGAAATTAAAACTATTAAACCAAATAAAGGAGAAGCGGAAAAAGCGAAAAGAACTATGCTTAAAATTGTTTCTTTAATAAATAAGCCAGTTAAAGTTCTTGTAGGTATGGCATATAATCCATATGAGCCTCAAGACTATTCTTGGTCATTTACTCTAAAATATTTTAATATAGGTGAAGATTTATTAATTGGCAAGCCATTTTGGGATTTCTTGGGTGGAGATGGAGCTTATGAAGAGCAATTAAGAGTATTTGAAAAATCTGGAGAAGAGTTGAGAGATAAAATTGAGGGAAAATTTTCTGAATTAATTTAGTATATTATTTATATACTTATTAGGAGGGTTCTATTATGAAGAAGTTATTTGTTTTTATGCTTATTTTTGTTTTGTGCTTTTCGGTAGTGGTTTATGCACAGGAGGCTAAAAAGAAAGAGGTCAAGAAGGACAAGGTCATTTACAAGGAACAGTACGTCGATCCAGTGATAAAGGAGATGTTCGAGAAGAACGAGAAGCTCAAAGAAGAAGCTGCTGTTAAGAAAAAGGAAATTATAAAGGCGTATAAGGAGAAAATAAAGAAGGAGCGGAAAACCCTGCTCTTCGACATGAGCGCTATTGAAAAGCCAGCATCGCCTGATGTTTTCAAGCCGCATTTCCATTTCGAGCCGGTTGCTCAATATCTCACCAGCACCTGCTGGTCCTTCTGTGCTACCTCTCTGCTGGAGTCCGAACTCTATCGCCTGCACAAGAAGAAGATCAAGCTCTCCGAGATGCATACTGCCTATTATGAATTCGTGGAGAAAACGCGCTACTTCGTGCAGACCCGGGGCAGCTCGCTCTTCACCCGTGGTGCGGAGCTCAATTCTGTTATCCGCATGTGGGAAAAATACGGAGCTGTACCCTACGATGTATATCCGGGAGTGCTGGAAGAGGACGGAAGATATGACCATTCGGATATGTACATGGAGATGTACAACTACCTGCAGTACATCAAGGAGAACGATTACTGGTGCGAGAAAACGGTAGTAGCGCAGATTAAAACTATCCTGAACAAATATATGGGAGCACCACCCAAAACCTTCACCTTTGAAGACAAAGAGATGACGCCTCTTGAGTTCCTCAAGGATGTTCTTAAATTGAATACTAAGGACTATGTAGCAGTGATGTCCACTCTCTCCGTTCCCTTCTACACCAAGGGAGAATTCGCTGTACCGGACAACTGGTGGCACAGCAAGGAATACCATAATGTTCCGCTGGAGGTGTTTTACGGGATAATAAAGAAAGCGCTGAAGGAGGGCTATACCGTTGCCATTGGCGGCGATACCAGCGAGCCGGGAAAGAATGGCTTTGAAGATGCTGCTATTATTCCCACCTTTGATATACCACAGGAGTATATTGATCAGAGCGCCCGGGAGTTTCGTTTTTACAACCGAACCAGCACTGATGACCACGGTATCCATATTGTGGGCTACACCAGGCTGGGAGAGCATGATTGGTACCTGATAAAAGATTCCGGCCGCAGCGCCCGCTATGGAAAGTTCGAGGGTTATTACTTCTTCCGGGATGATTATATCAAACTCAAAATGCTGGGCTATATGGTGCATAAAGATTTGTTGAAGGATATCCTACCAAAATTCAAATAGAAGGTAGAAAAGAAGGAAACGGAAGCTCAATAGAATATTAAAGCATCTATAGTATTTTGCTCATTATCCCTCGGGATTTTCCCGGGGGATTTTTTTATTAAATCAAAGAGTAAAAAGATGTTTTTCGTAGTCTTTGACCCTGGGTGGTTTTTTGCCTTTACTGGGTTCGATAATATGTCCTTCTTCCTGTAGGCGTTTAGCATGGGCTTCTATGCCGCCGGGAAATTTTTCGTTCAGTCTGCCGTCGGCTTTGAGCACTCGCCAGTAAGGCGTTATCGGCTCCCGCCCTTCATGTGAGTCCTCTTCAGCAGTCTCAGCGGCAATGCGCAGAAAAATGCCAGTGGTGAGAGGGCAGGTGGCATCTGCCTTAAATTCTTTCGCCAGGTGCTCTCTGATTTGATTTACGGTAATGAGCTTTGATTCTGGTACTTTTCGTATGAGCTCGTCAATGAGAAGCGGTGTAGCAATCAATATTCTTCTGCCGCCAAATCTCTTTACCCACTTCTCAGTACCCTCAACAATCTTGGGCAGGTCTTCCGGCGGATTTTCAAATTTTTCTCGCCAGCTTTTGGGAGACTTGGATTTTTTATTCATCCTTCATTTCCTCCATAGGAGCAGTGAATAGCAATTATCACATAACAATTACTTGACCGATAATAATATAATGAAATACCAATGAGGATATGTTTATTTTTGATAGAACGTAATAATTTTTGCATGAACATTATCATGGTCGGATAGTATCTCTTCCTTTACCGGAATCGGTGATTTCGACAAAATCCTCCGGATAGGGCTGGAAGAAAGTCTGATTCATCAGGAACTCATTTTCGAAGCGAATAATCCAGGAGTTTATGATGCTTGTTACAGCGCTGAGCGGGATCTTCTCTTTGCGGTATTTTTCCAGTATCTCGAGGAAAAAGGCTTTTTCCTTTGCTGAAAGATTTTTTGAAAAATAGCCCAGTGAGTGCATCAGCACATTGATATTCGACGTGTATCGAGGTGCACGGCTTAAGGCTTGCTTCAGATGTGATTCATAATCGTCAAATACATTATCAAGAAGTTGTTTTTTAGGATTTGCCGTTATTCTTCCCAATTGTCTCAGCTCTTTTTGGTTATAGGCCATGAGCAGAAATTTGTGAACCGTATGGAACCGGACCAGCTCTCGCATTGCCTTTGCTTTTTTCGCTTCCCTGAAGCGAGCCAGAGTAAAGAGCTTGGTGAGAAAGTGCTCTCTTATTTTGAAATTTTTCAGTCTTCCCTCGTCCTCTACAGCTAAATTCGAAAATCGTTCGATTACCTGTCCACCAAAGAAACCAGAGCCTCTCTGCATGGGAATATTAGCCTCCATGCTGGAGAAAATCTTTACCGCTTTAATGCCACAGGAGGGGGATTTGTATTTCAGGATAAAACCATCAATATCTTTTAAAGAGGATAAAAATGTATCCACGAAAGATGTCATTTTTTCCGTTATATCTCTTCCAGTAGCAGGCTGTAGAAGCAGTTTTACCCCTTTTGAGAATACAATTCTTATAGGATCCCGGGGGACTCCTAATCCGATTTCCACTTCCGGGCAAACGGTTATGAAATTCACATGAGGTTTGAGCTTATCAACAAATCTATCCGGTATGGTTATGCCGTTATAACGACAGGGGTCAAATCCCAGGCATTTGCTCACCACTACATTTGGTTTAATAGTTTTGTTCATTTTAGATCACCACCAGAGCAATAAAGAGAAAAATCCACCATCCTATTGATGATAGCATTATACTTTTTGCTGGCATTTTTTTCTTATCGCCATATTTTGCCAATTTTATATTCATATGAACGAACAGGATAATTAGCAGTACAAGAATCAAAGTATTAAGGGCCGCAAAGATATTGAAAGGATTCTTAACGTACCAGAAAAACCAGATGATGCAGGTAAGAATGAATCCCAACCACATTGTCGGCTTGATAAGGTGATAGGTTTCATTAATTTTAAGCGCCGAATTAGCCGATTTGCTATATCTAAATACGGAAATACATGAGATTGTTATCGTTCCTGATGTCAGGATGATACCGATGAAATATAAAAAGGGGAGGAAAATGGATTTGTTGAAAAAGCGTTCTTTAATAACGGGAAGTAGAACATACGTCTTGATTATCTGCAGCGGAGGAAAGCTTTCAATATCTCCGATAGCTAAAGAATATTTACCACGATTTGTCCTATTGTAAACCTCAATGAAGTAAGTTCCGGCAGGTAAATTCATTTTAGCTTCAGGGCCTTCAAGATACCAGTCGCCACCAAACTTTTCATAAAATGGATTCCATTGCTTTTGGGTACCCTCCAGTAATAATAGTTGTTTTCCCGTTGAATCCCTGACCTCAGCCGATACGAAATTCATTTCATCACCAGAGATGTTTGGCAGCAATAAACCCAGATAGAGCCTAAAAGGTTTTGTGCTGTTGATTTTATAATAGTCAGGTTTTCCTTTCAGTCTGCCATAATATGCTTTTGATATTTCGGGTGCCTCGACAATAATAGGATTTTCCTTGGTAGAGTTCTTATCCATCACTAATCGCGGTTGATGGGCATTCACTGCAGATGCGCAGGCAAATAAAAGGAGAGAAAAAAGCAGTATGCTTAACTTTTGGTATTGTTTTTTCATTTTAGCTCTCCTTGCAATTGCAATAGTATTGTCAAAAGTTTTTTGACAATTTTGTTTTAACTCCCTTATTTTAAATAATTTATCTAATATAAGTTTGCCTCCCGCCTCTTTTCTCTGAGAAAAGTAAGTTTAAACTAAAAAAGAGGATGAGGGGGTTGGTGGAAATTGTGGAAATCTCAGTAAGAGATTTCCAAGCTAAGCGCCATTTCCATAGCCCAGAAAAAACTTATGGCTTTTATATCAATAAAATTTATTTTCCCCTCTCCTCTATCTATCAATTTTTCCCTTCATATTTTTTCAGGTCTTTTCCATGCTATTTTTGACAATACCATTGCAATATAAACTGAGTTTACCCTCTAATATGTGTTTTGATTAAAAAATTGATAGACATATAGTGCCATATTTTTTGGCAGAATTCAATCTCTAATAATTTTGTAAAATATGATGACTCAGTTAATGGGATTTTGTTTTTCAGTAAATGTTAAAAGCATTAGATAAAAAATTTATTTCAAAAGTACTTTCAGAGAGGAAATATTTTGGTCAATCACCTTTTTAGAGCAAAGCTTTCCATGACCTGGAACTATAGTTTCAATATTTAATTGCTTAAGGCGTTCAAGTTGAGCAATCCACAGCTTCCATTCATCAGGTCCACCGAATTTGACATGAGGACGTCGCATTATTTCATAAATAGTATCTCCGGCAAAAAGAGTACGTGATTTTGCATGATAAATTGAAAGCTCATCTTGAACATGCCGCGGGGTTGCTAATAAGTGAATTTCTTCGCTATCAATATTCAGAGTTGTATCCTTTTCGATACATTGATCTGGCATGTAAATCACAACATCTCCCAGTATCTCATCACCTTTTTTCTTATCCCATCCACAAGCTTTTATAATGAAATTTTTGTAGAAGCCGTTGTCATCTTTCAATTCTTCTTTTACTATTTTATGAGCGATGATTTTCGCTCCTTTATCTTTCATCACTCGCATTCCAAAAGTATGGTCTGAATGGTGATGAGTAAGAATGAGGTATAATTTTTCGTCTCCTTTCAGTCGTTCCTGGGCTGTTTTCCAGAGGAATTCACCAGAGGCAATAGTCATTCCACTGTCTATGAAAATAACGCTATTTTCGGTAAAAATTATACCTGCATTAACAGAGCCATCAGAGTGGTATAGACCAGTAACAGCATAAACATCATTAGTTTGCTAGTGAACCTCAGGATTTCCCAATCCTGGTGCCTTTGCTGTTTGATATATTGTGTCCTTTTGTGTTAGTCTAATAATATTTTCGGCCAAGCAATTTGGAGAAATAATTGCGGTTATAATAAAATTGAAAATGGTTGATATGAAAAAAATGTTTGTTCTAAATTTCATCATTGCCCTCCTATATCGTATTATATGGCATAATTTTACTTTTTATTTGTTTATTAGCGAGATGTCAATTTATTTTTACTAAAATTTGAGAGCTTTGGTGAGCTATTTATCTTTGAGGTGATTAGTTTTCTACGATACAATTTAGAGTATTAGTATATACAAACCATACAATAATGGATAGCAAGAGCATGAAGGATGGAGATTATTGATAATGAAAATAAGAAAAATAGATAGCGAAGATATTGAATTTGCTCTTTCTCAAACTGACAGTTTAAATTGGGGAAATACATATGATGAATTCGAGCGTCTCATCAGTTTTGAGCCTGAGGGTTGTTTTATTGCCTTTGAGGGGAAAGAGCACTTAGGCATGGTAACATCCATAAGCTATGAGAAAGTGAGCTGGATTGGAAATCTAATAGTTGTGCCTCAATTCCGAAATAGAGGAATTGGAAGGAAACTTATGATTAAGGTTATGAATTATTTAAAAAGCAAGGGTGTTGAAACAATAGAGCTTGATGCAGAGCAGAAAGCAATGTCTTTATATAACAGGTTAGGATTTAAAGCAGTATGTAAATCCCTGCGCTTTTCAGGTGAGGGCAAATTTATTTCAACAGATAACATCAAAGAAATGAGGGAGTCGGATATAGATGATGTTGTTGCTCTTGATAGCAGCATATTCGGTGCTAATCGTGATAAAGTGATTAAAAAAGTCTATCAGAAATTTCCGGATTTATGTTTCGTGTCATATAAAAGTCATAAGCTATTGGGTTATATAATGGGACGAGAGAGAAAAGATGGTTTTCAAATTGGCCCCTGGATATGCCTGTCACAGCATCTCGAAGAAGCTGAGGGATTATTAAAAGCTGCTTTAAACCAGTTGGGGGGAAAAAAGATTAGGATTGGAATTATCGAGTTAAATAAGCACAGCGTTGCTATGATAAAAGAATATGGTTTTAATGAAATAGAGTATTCCGTTCGGATGTACTATGGAGAGAAAAAAGAGTCAGGTGATGTCCGGGGAGAATTTGCCATGGGAGCACCGGATAAAGGTTAAATATATTTATAATTAAACTATGACAAAGAACGGGATTATCCTAAAAATTGAATATTTAAGGAGGTAAATAATGCAATCACAATTAATAGAAGCCTTACAAAAATATTGGGCGCAATTAATTGATATGCTCCCAAAATTAATAGTAGCGATTGTTGCTTTTATTATTGTTCTGTTCATTGCGCGGAGAGTAAAGCACATAGTAGAGAGGAGAACCACAAAACGACTTGAAGATCCCTTATTGGCAAAATTTCTTGCTAAAGTAACAAATTGGATTTTAATAATTGTCGGGATTTCTATTGCGCTACATATTATTGGACTAAGCAAAATTGCTGGCAGCATTTTAGCGGGAGCTGGGGTATCGGCTGTTGTTTTCGGCTTTGCTTTTAGGGATATTGGGGAGAATCTTATTGCCGGTATAATGCTGGCTTTTAATCGTCCTTTTAATATTGGCGATACGGTGGAAACAGATAGTATAATAGGGACGGTAAAGGAGTTAGATTTGAGATACACCCATGTGCGCTCCTTTGATGGTAAAGACATCTATGTACCTAATGCCATGATTCTCAAAAATCCACTCTATAACTATACAAGTCACGGTCTTTTGAGGTTCGATTTTGTTATAAGTGTCGCCCTCGAAGATGATATTGAAAAGGCACAACAGCTCATTTTTGATAGCATTTCAAAAGAACACGGCGTTTTAGCAGATCCCACTCCTTTTATTACCATAAAAGATATCGATAAGCATCGTGTATCTTTTCAAGCCTTTTATTGGGTAAATGTAGCCGAATATAAAGGATCTATTGTGGAGCTAAAGAATAATATTTTAACTATGAGCAAAAACACCTTGATAGAATCCGGTTTCACTTTGCCATCCGATATCGTGGAGCTTAAAATCTATAGAGAAAAATTTCCGTTTCCTATAGAATTGATTAATTTACCTGGTACGCAGCGCTAATAGAATAGACTTGGAGGAACTATTTATACCATTGTAAAGCCCATGCATATCAAAAGAGAATAGTGCTGCAAAATATTTTGGAATAAATGCATATCGGATTCCATTTTTATTTAAAGTATATTACAATAAAAAATAATACCGGGGAAATCTTTGTTTTTCAAAAGGAAGGATATACTGTAACCTACTCTAAATTTGATTATCCATAGGAGGTTATGACGTGTTTAAATTCTTTAACAAACGTTCAAAAACTATTGGTCTTCCTCCAGGCACTATTGTTCACATTGGGGAGAAAAAGGTTGAAAAAATTAAAATTTCTATCATAGACTATGATGAAGAGCACTTTTTGGAGAAAGAAGCAGAATCAGTGGAAGAATGTTTTCCATTCAAAGATAAACCTACGGTAACCTGGATCAATATTGATGGTATTCATCAGGAAGAACTCATAGAAAAAATAGGAGTGCATTATAACATACATCCTCTTATATTAGAAGACATAGCCAATACTGGACAACGTCCTAAATTTGAAGATTTTAGTGATTACCTTTTCATTGTTTTAAAAATGCTCCATTATGACGAAAAGAAAAGCGAATTAAAAATAGAGCAGGTCTCTGTGATATTAGGCGCAAATTTTGTGATTTCTTTCCAGGAGAGCGAAGGAGATGTGTTCAATCCAGCCCGAGAAAGAATCAGAAATGGAAAGGGTCGTATTCGAAAGATGGGTGCTGATTACCTTGCTTACGCATTAATAGATGCTGTGGTGGATAATTATTTTATTATATTAGAAAAACTGGGTGAAGAAATAGAATTTCTCGAAGAGGAGCTGGTGAAAAATCCCACTTCCCATACATTACAGGAAACTCATAAATTGAAAAGAGAGCTGATATTTGTACGTAAATCAGTCTGGCCGTTGAGAGAAGTTATCAGTGCCTTAGAGAGAAGCGAATCATCATTAATGCAAAAGACTACCCTCATTTATCTCCGCGATGTTTACGACCATACCATTCAGGTGATAGATACAGTTGAGACTTTCAGGGATATGGCTTCAGGTATGCTTGATACATATCTATCGAGTTTGAGCAATAGAATGAACGAAGTAATGAAAGTATTAACTATCATTGCCACTATTTTTATACCATTGACTTTTATTGCCGGCATTTATGGAATGAATTTTAAATATATGCCCGAACTCCAATGGCAATGGGGATATTATGTCGTTTGGGGAATTATGGCTATTATTGCAATTGCTATGTTACTTTATTTTAAAAAGAAAAAATGGCTTTAACCTTAAATTAAAAAAGGGGGGATTATCATGAAAGTTAAGTGGATTATCATAGGTATCTTAGCGATACTTTTTATCATTATTATCATCCAGAATTCTGGGGCCGTCAGCTACAAGATATTTTTCTGGAAAATCGAGATATCTCGTATTATTCTCATACCAATATTTCTGCTCATTGGTTTTATTATTGGTTTCTTTATACCAAAAGGGAAAAAGAAACGTTGATTATGCTGAGGTAGTATTAAGTCTTTTCCTGTTGAATTTACTTTTATATAAGTAAAGCATTAATCAGCCTCTAATAGGTTAATAATAAAAGAGCCTAATATTATTTTTTTGCATTTGTGAGAGATTTTCTGTGTATAGTTTGAGAAGTACATCGAAGATATTGTTGGAATAATATAAGTAAGATATTAAAGAATAAAATATATATTACGTGATAGGGTCAAACACTATTAAATATAAGGTATTCATATTATTGGATAAAAATTCTATCCTTTGAATCAAAATATCTCTGAAATAAATACCCTAATTACCAATGATCCATTAAAGACCTTTATTTCCTTCACAATATAAGCTTAAATGTCTTTAATTGATACAAAAACTAATTTGGAATAAAATTTGCTTAAATATTTCCTGCATTAAAATGTATTTGGCTTTTTAATGCATATTACATTAAATGACGTTTTGTTAAATTTTATTATCATGGAGGGAAAGATGAGAATTAATAGTCAATTTATATGCAGAATGATTCTCGTTATTGTTAGTACCATCATTTTTTCACTGTTAATTACAAATCCTCTATTTTCTACCGAAGTTCCATTTACTTTTCAGGAAGCTGAAGACTCTAAATCTAAAGATGAGCCAAATAAAGCAGATCTTATTTTTGATATTATTAAAAATCGACGGACAGTAAGAGCATTCAAGGATACTCCTGTTCCGGAGGAAGATATTCTTAAAATTCTCGATATGGCTCGCTATGCGCCCACAGCAGGCAATCAGCAGACCTGGAAATTTGTAGTTATGCGTGATGCGGAAAATCTCGAAGAACTTAAAAAGAATTTGAAAAAATGGGCTAAAGAAGCTCTTCTTGAGGCTAACATTCCAGACAATGAGAGACCGCAATACACTAAACAGGTCTATGATGCTATTGATAGAGTAATGACAGCACCAATTTATATTTTTATTTTCGCAGATACTACTAAATATGGTCACTATGCTCTTCATGATGGATGTTTGGCTGCTGAAAATTTGTTCTTAGCTGCCAGAGCTTTAGGCTATGGTACGGGCTTTTTCACCACCTATTTTCCCGGGGATAAAATTAAAAATTTTCTCAATGCACCTAATAGTCTGCAATATATCTGCTCTACTCCCTTAGGCGTTCCCAAGGAATGGCCAAAAATGCCGCAGAAAAAGGAGCTCAAAGAATTCATCGTTTGGGAAAAGTTTGAATAACGAACAAATTTGTAGAACTTCTCGTACTATAAGGTAATTATAATATTAATCTTTTTATACGAGGAGTAAGAATATGGGAAGTATTATTCAATTCAGCATAGCTGGGATTGCTCTTGTCTTAGCTCTAATAACAGACAGATTATTCAAAGATCCGGTTGTCGAAAAGCCTGTTTTCAGCAAAAGAAAATTTCTGTGGGTATTCTTGGTCTATATACTTGCTTTTGGTGTTGTGCTGTATTGGGGCTTATTAGCATTACAGGGGATTCCTTCTAACAAGCTTGCTGGAAGTTTGCAGGATATTATCCCACAGCTAATTATAATAGCTGCCATTCTTATCATTCAGCTTTTTATCGAGAAAGCAAAGCCGAGTTCATTTGGTTTCTGTATGCCCAAAAGGTGGTGGGTTCTCCTACCTCCTTTTATCTTTTTCTTTGGAGCTTCCATGCTCAATATCTCTACTGCTGGAGCAATTGGCATTAATGTACTCATAGGAGGTACCTTGCTGGTTATTACAGAAGAGGTACTTTTCAGAGGATTTATCCAGAACGAGCTGGAGCGTATCTTTGGAATCAAATATATGTGGATAATTGCAGGCCTTCTTTTTGGTCTTTGGCATATACCCACAGATTTCTGGGGTTACCAATACCTTCAGCAGCACAGCTACCTCTTTTCTTTTGGTCAATTGGCCATGCAAACGTGCGGTGGACTATGGGCCTGTGCCATTTATAAAAAGACAAGAAGCTTGTATCCACTTATATTATTCCATTGGATAGGCAACAATTATCATATTCATCTTTTCCATACCATTAAGAATTTATTTTAATTATGATTGCACAAACCTCTATTTTTATAGTATAAAGCTTTTTCAGAAGAAGTAATTCGATTAATAATTAAAGAGGAGGTAGTGGTAGTGAAAAAGCTTTATATATTTTTAGCGGCTATTTTTGTAGCAGTGATAGTATTAAGCTTTACCATGGAGGAAGGTCAAAAAATAGAGAAATATAAATGGGGCAATCTGAGAAATTTAGGTGCGAACATAAATTCCCCAGGTAAGGATGAACATGTTACTTTTACTCCGGATGGAAAAACCATGATTTTTGCATCCATTCGCGGTGAAGGTAATACTCATTATGATCTGTATATAGCAACATATAAAAATGGAGAATGGAATAAAGCGGAGCTATTACCAGGCATTATCAACACAGAGAAAGATGAATTTGACCCCTTTATAACTCCTGATGGAAAAACGTTGCTTTTTGCAACTAATCGGGAGAACAGCGATAAATTTTCTGATTGCGATATATATGTATCAGAATGGGATGGAAATCAATGGAGTCAACCCAGAATTTTCCATCCTGTCTTTGTTACACCTGACAAACCTGATTGGAGCCCTACGATTACTTTGGATTTCAAGACCTTTATCTTTGCCAGCACAAGAGAGCCGGCAAAGCAAGGTAAAACACTTATTTTTCAATCGAAATGGCTGGGAGACAAATGGTCAAAGCCCGAAGCTATGCCTGAGCCCATAAATACCGGAAATTTAGAGGGCACACCTTATATTACTCCCGATGGAGCTACTCTATATACATGCTCAAATCGAGGCGAAGAGGGCAAAAAAGATGTGGACATTTGGAAGTTTGAATATAGCAACGGAAAATGGACTAATGCACAGCGTATGACAGGACCCTTCTTATCTGAAAAATATGATTACGACCCTCGCATTTCTCCTGATGGAACAAAGTTTTATTTTACTTCAAATAGAGAAGCAGGATACGGCGATTCAGATATTTGGGTTGTAGAAAAGACATACAATAAATAGCCAGCAAAATACATAAAATTAATACATGGAATTCGATATATTATTTTCAGTTCTTATTGATTTAATTATCAAAGAAGAAATATGAACTAATAAAAGCATTTAAGACAGCATGAGCCACGATCTTATTAGATATTTATCAAATATCAAATATAGTGATAGAAAAAAGGAGGGTTTGAGATGTTAAAAAAAGCTGCTTTATTTTTTGTGATCATATTTATAGCATTTGTGATTTTAAGCTTTGCCTTACAGGAAAAAGAAAAAACAGAGGAATTTGAATGGGGAAATCTAAAGAATTTGGGTCCCAATATTAATTCACCGGGTAAAGATGAGCATATCACCTTTATGCCCTGCGGTAAGATTGCTGTCTTTGCCTCCATCCGAGAAGGCGGCATGGGGAAATATGATCTTTATACCACAAAATTTGAAAACTGTGAGTGGACAAAGGCTGAGTTACTTCCAGCTCCTTTAAATACAGAAAAAGACGATTTCGATCCGTCTATCAGCCCGGATGGGAAAAAACTGTTCTTCGCCACCAGCCGTAATAATAGCGATCAATACTGGGATTGTGATATCTGGGTAGCTGACTGGGATGGAGAGAAATGGATCAATCCCAGAGTATTCGATCCTATTTTTGTTACTCCTGATTTGCCTGATTGGGGCGCTACCATGCCCGCTGATTTTTCTATATTTTACTTCTCCAGTGGACGAGAACCAGCAAAACCCAAGATGGTGCAGATGTTTCTATCAAATTGGCTGGGTGATAAATGGTCAGAGCCTGAAGTCATGCCCGAACCGATAAATACCGGAGAATGGGAAGCCACTCCATATTTAACTCCCGATGGAAAGTATTTATATCTCAATACCGGAAGGGGGGAGGAAGGCAAAAAGGATGTGGATATCTGGAGATTCGAGCTGGTTGATGGTAAATGGACCAACGCACAGCTAATGGATGAACCGTTTCAATCCGATAAGCATGATTATGATCCGTGCATTTCTCCCGATGGAAAAAAGTTTTACTTCACATCTAATAGAGAAGGCACCCTGGGTGATTCTGATATTTGGGTTGTAGAAAAGATGCATAAAAAATAAACTGACGAAAAAATATTAAATTGAGTCTTATCTTTATTGCTTTTAATGTCAAGAAAGTGAATTCTGCTTAAAAAAGGATGTATTTTTTTCTTAAAAGGAGCGGCCTGTGCTTAGCAAGAATTTTGTATTTTTAGGTATCATGTTTGTTATTTTTTCTTTATATGGATTAACTCAGCAGCGGGAGGATTTATCTATTTTTTTACAGGAGACGCCTCACCTGGACTATAACAATCCTGTTTTTGCTGAAGTCCTGTCTAAAGTTGTAACAGAAGACATGCCTCTTGCTCAAAAATTGGAAAAGCTCTTTTATTTTACCCGGGATTCCATTGATTTTGATGCTGTTGGTAATCTTAAAGCCTCAGGTGCTTTGAAGAGGATGAAGGCTCTCTGTTATACCAAAGCAATGATTTATGTCTCTTTTTGCCGAAGGTTGGGAGTGCCAGCTCGACTGGCATACCAGGAGTGGATTTATAAAGGAAAACCAAAAGCAATCCGAGATGGTCACGGAATTGCTAAAATCTATTTCAACGGAAAGTGGATTTACATAGACACTGTCTCTAATAAGGATGCCTGGTTCTGGTGGGATAAGAAACATGCCGATGCTTTTGAGGCTCCGGTTTTTTCTCTGGAACACAATGTGCTGGTGGACGAAAAATTTATTTCAAACTTAACTCTTAAAGATTATGAAACCAACGATGTACCTGAATTCTGGCTCAAAGACTTGGAAGAAATCCAAAAAGAAGAAAAGCAATAAAAATCTCAAGCTCACAGATTGTGAAATTACGGTATTTCTATAAGCTTGTAATTAGCTTTTAGAATAGTCTTATAAGCATAAGCAGAGGGAAAGCGAGATTTAAAACATCCCAAATAAAAAAGAGGTAACGAAATGATAAAGAAATTAACGTTTGCCCTCATTTTTATAGCTTTATTTCAGGCAGTTCTCATTGCCCAGGATAGAGATGATATATCGCGTTTTTTACAGCCCAATCATTTCATTGACAGCGATAATCCAATTATGATCGCAAAAGCTAAGGAAATAACAAAAGGTTGTACGACCGAAGCTGAAAAAGCCAGAGTACTCTTCGAATTTGTGAAGTATGTTGATGAATTACCAGAGCATGCGCCATCGCTTTCAACAGTGCCTTTTTTAAATGACGAAATTGGCTATACAGTTCGCTATTATAAGGGTTCGCTTATGCTTGACTACTTTAGAAATCTTCTGGGAGATGAGGAATTTTTTAAAATATGTCACGACTTCTATCAGAAATTCAATCAAACAGTAATCGGCACCGCAGAGTTCCATAGCTTTTGGGAGGGAAAATTAGGTGAACACAACAAGGAATTAAATATCTGGCTCGATTCAAAAGGAGGAGTCCAGAAGCAGGAAAATGAAATCAAGGAATATACTTGGAAAATAATTGCAATGGATGACAAAACCGAAAAGATATGGGAGAAATTTCATAATATACTCAAAAGATTTGTTCTAAAAAAGGTTTTGCATGAAGATGTGGCAGAGGATATCCTGCAGGATGTTTTTATTAAAATCCATTCCCATATTGACACTCTCAAAGATGAGAGCAAATTACAAAGCTGGATATTTCAAATAACTCGCAATACCATTGCTGATTATTATCGAAGCCAAAAGTCGGAAGAGGAACTCTCAAATACTATTGAAGTAACAGAAGATTCATCTGACGAAGATGCCAATGAAATTGATCAATGTATTGAAACCTTGTTAGATTATCTTCCTGAAAACTATAGGGAAGCTCTCTACTTGGCAGAATACAAGGGATTAACTCAAAAGGAGCTTGCAAAGAAGTTTGGAATATCTTTATCCGGAGCAAAATCGAGAGTTCAGAGGGCACGAAAAAAGCTTAAAAATATGCTCATGGAATGCTGCCATGATCAACTTGGAAAAAGGGGAATAGCAATTGCTTACCGGGCTGAATGTGAATGTTGCTGTGAAAAGAAGTAATAGTGGAAAAATTAAATGTGCGTCTTTTTAGCTGTATCTCCGTCTATGAAAGTGAACGTAGCGTTACATAAAAGGAGATGAAAAATGAAAAACAATGATAAAGATAAAATAAAAAAAATAGTTCGTCAGCATTATGGCAAACGGATGGAGCAAAAGCAATGTGATTGCTGTTGCGGCGGAGGTGACACGCAAAAAACGGGTTTAGAGACTTTTGAGCGCTTTGGCTATTCAGCACAGGAGGTTATTGGCTTTTACGTAACACCTTATGCTGGCTTATCCTGCGGAAATCCACTAACGATAGCTGAAATTAAACCAGGTGAGACAGTTCTTGATTTGGGAAGCGGAGGCGGTTTTGACTGCTATCTTGCAGCCAAACAAGCAGGAGAAACAGGACATGTCATCGGTGTGGATATGACTACTGAGATGATTAACCAGGCTCAAGAAAATATGAAAAAGTGGGATTTCAAAAACATAGAAATTCGCTTAGGAGAGATTGAGAATTTACCAGTTGATGATGGGTCAGTAGATGTTATTATTTCCAATTGCGTTATTAATCTTTCTCCAGACAAACCCGGAGTCTTTAAGGAGGCTTTTCGCGTTCTTAAAGCTGGCGGGAGATTAGCCATTTCGGATATCGTTGCCACTACTTCTATTCCTGAAGATATTAAAAAGGATGACGAGCTTTATTGCAAATGCATAGGAGGAGCAGCTTCGATTAAGGAGCTTGAGGATATGCTTATCCAGGCAGGCTTTAAGGATATTCGTATTACACCAAATCATGATAGCCAAGACCTGATTAAAGAGTGGGCACCAGGAAGAAAGGTAGAAGATTTCGTGGTTTCAGCTACTATTGAGGCAAGGAAACTGGCAAAATAATGTATATCATATTATGAATTGTGATTATAGAAAGTGCTGTTTATGACCAAAGAAAAAACTTCTTTTGATGTCGTCTATATTTTTATTATATATTGTCTGGATTATTATTACTAAATATATAGGCTATTTAAATCGTTTATATGATTTCCACAGCATTAATATCTGGATTCTGCCAGCTATCAGAATGACCTTGATGCTTTTAATCCCTTATTTCTATATAAAATTTCATGAAAAGGAAACATTCGCATCAGGGTTTAATTTCAGATTTCAGAAAATCTGGAAAAATTTTCTATAGGCGGTCATATTCTTTCTTGCCACTGGTATAGTTGTTTATGCAAACCAAACGTTCATTGTCAAATCTCTTGCTAAGAAAGCAGTAGAAGCATCCAGCGGAATTTCCCGAGGAGCGGTTAATCCCTTTATTGAACGATTGATCGAGTATTTATATATAATCTATGAAGGCATTGTTGAGGTTCTCGTCTTCGTTGGTTTTTTTTCTTGATCGCTTAACCAAAAAGTGGGGCTGGACAGCCGCCATTATTATCAGCAATATTGGCTTCGCCCTCTGGCATTTTGATTATTGGAGCCAGGGATGGCTTAATGGAAGCCTCATGATTATTATGACTTTTATTATCGGTGTGGGAACTTCCCTGTGCTATATGAAAACAAGGAATACTCTGGGGCCTGTGCTTCTGCATATGATGTTTGATTCACCAAATGCTATTAGGATTCTCCTTGGTATAATGTAAAGAAAGCTTTATAATAGCTGCGATAGTATCAATAGTAAGGAGGTACAAATGAGTGAAAAAAATGAAAAACGTCCTCCATTATGGGCTTTATGTCTACTCATTGTAATCATATATCTAATCCAGATGGGGATGCTAAATATAAGGAAATTGGTAGCTTCCGAAGGCAATATATTCAAACTTATAATTATCGCCAACCAGATCGTCTCTATATTTCTGCCTGTTATACTCTTTATAATCATTTTCCGTCTTCCTTTTAAAAAGTCACTGGGCCTCAATGCACCACCCTGGGGAAAGACCGTCATAGCTGTTCATTGTGGCTTTGCCGCTATTTTCGGTATCGACTATATTCTCCCTCGCCTGATAACTCCGTCACAGCAGTATGCCTCCGCTACCACTTCTATCGTCACCTATAATAATATCCCCGAATTTTTGCTAACGTTCCTGCTCATTGCAATAGTTGCCCCTATGGCTGATGAGTTCTTTTTCCGTGGACTACTTCTTCAAGATCTAACAGGACGCTGGGGCAAGATTGCTGCTATAGTGATTACTGCAGCACTTACTGCTCTTTTTCATACTCTTGCACCTTTTAAACTCATTCATGCTTTTACAATGGGAATCATCTTTGCTTCACTGGTAGTTTGGACCAGAAGTCTCTATACCAGCCTTATATTGCACTGCTTTAATAACTTGCTCTCATTGATTCCTGCAATAATGGGCAAGTAAACTCTATAAGATAAGCTTAATAGTAGGTTTTATTATTTGTAATAAAGAGTCTAAGCCTTCCTTGAGGGAAAGCTCCTTTTTTGACTTTTATTACCACATTATTGTGATACAATAAAGATGCAATAGCATGATAAGAGTTTTTATGTATAAGAGTGCAATTATTAATAGTTATATATATTTTTATTCTATTTAAAAATGATTAAAGAAAAAGTAAAACAGATACTTGCCGAGCTGCCTGCAGGTGTCGAGCTTGTGGTTGCCGCCAAGCAGAGAACTCCCCAGGAGATCTCAGAAGCTATCGAAGCCGGCGTTAAGATCGTGGGCGAAAATTATGTGCAGGAAGCAGAGGCAGCCTTCGAAGTAATCGGAAGAAAAGCCAGGTGGCATTTCATCGGACATCTGCAAACCAACAAGGTAATAAAGGCAATTCATCTCTTTGATATGATAGAGACCGTTGATTCCTTGAAGCTGGCAAGGGAAATAGATAAACGTTGTCAACGAGAAGATAAGGTGATGCCCATTCTCATTGAAATAAACAGCGGTAGAGAATCCCAGAAATACGGCGTTCTTCCTGAAGAAACAGAAGAATTAATTAAGCAGATCATACCGCTAAAAAATGTAAAAATAATGGGTCTTATGACCATGGGTCCCTTTGCCGGCGATCCCGAAGATGCTCGCCCTTATTTCATCGAAACCAGGAAGATATTCGAAAAGCTCAAACAGCAGAATCCGCCGGACGTGGAGATGAAATACCTCTCCATGGGCATGAGCAACTCCTATAAGGTCGCCATTGAAGAGGGAGCCAATATGGTGCGCCTCGGCACCGTCCTCTTTGGCCCCCGTCAATATTAAAATCCCATTATTCGATGACTTATTAATCTCAAAAGGCTCCCTATCCTGCTTTTTTCTCTCGAAGGAATACCGTGTAGTTTTAATCTTCGAAGAAAAGCAGTGTAGGGACAGGCCTTGTGTCTGTCCGTTGTTACTTTTGCCTTGTTATCAAAGAGGAGCCGAGGTTCAAATATATTTTGACATATATGTAGAATTTACCGATTATTATATAGTCTTTATTTATCCTGATTACTTAAATACCTGGCTATGAGATTGAAAGTAGAATATTTTCTTTTAAAATTTTTCAATTATTATAACAAAAATAACTAATATATTAATTTTTTCTTGACATACAATTTTTTTTTATTAAAATATTAATAACCCTTACCTCCAATTTATATATCTTTCTCGAAAAGGAGATAGTTTGCAAGCCTTTAAACCCTCTGCAAAGGAGTGTGAGGTGTCGCCATGGATGAGGTGAAAGTGACGACCATGCGAGAGGCGGTAGGGAGGTATGTTGAGGATGGTTCTGT
>CAZYAF010000043.1:0-23985 GCA_964645975.1 uncultured Acidobacteriota bacterium | reverse complement strand
TGATGCGGGGGAAACCTATGTCATCTTCGGCAGCGCTGCCCCATCAGCCACCGTAGACCTCAACAGCACCGCTGCCGGTATGACCATCTCCGGCGCTGATGCTTTTGATTATTCTGGCTGTTCCGTTTCCAACGGCGATATCAACGGCGATGGCTATGACGATGTCATCATCGGTGCTTATTATGCTGATCCAGCAGGCGGAAATAGGGCTGGAGAGACCTATGTCATCTTCGGCAGTGCTGCACCGTCAGCAACCATAGACCTGATTAAAGATGAAGAAAATATCAGGATTCTGGGTGACGATGCTAGCGATGAGTCTGGTTATGCTGTTTTCAGCGGTGATATAAACGGTGATGGCTTCGATGATGTTATTATCGGCGCTTATCAAGCTGATCCAGCAGGCGGCTCTAATGCAGGGGAGACCTATGTCATCTTCGGTAGCGCTTCACCACCAACCAGCATAGACCTAGACGTTGTATCAGCAGATATAAATATATACGGCGATGATACTGATGATGAGTCTGGTCGTGCAGTTTCATGCGGCGATATCAACGGCGATGGCTATGATGATGTCATCATCGGTGCTTGGGCTGCTGATCCAGCAGGAGGCACTGATGCAGGGGAGACATATGTCGTCTTAGGCAGTGGGCTTCCCATAGAATACGACTTCTTTGATACCGATATATCAGACTGGCAGAAGCTTGGAACGGGCGGCGCCATCGTGAAGTATGAGCAGCTCCTCATGCGATATACCAAAAGCTATCTGCGCTTATTCCCTCCGGGGGCTATGAGCAAAACATGCGATATAGAGGTCAAGGTGACGCGTAATGGTGGATTATCTTCCCGAGTATTCAGCTCCATCCTCTTCAACTATTTAGATAGAAGGAACTACTGGGAGCTCAGGATGCAGATTAATCCTGTGGGAGCTGCTATTCCTGGGAGATGGATTATACGGCACAGAGTGGCTGGTAAAATTGTAGAGCAGCATATTTTAAATGATACCATCAAGCGCAAACAGCAGTATTTGATAAAGATTGAAGTTAGAGGAGACCAGATTAATCTTTTTGTTGACGATGAGCAGAAGATGGGCACATGGATGATCGAAAAACCACTCTGGAGCAAGATGGCTCTGGAATACCGGGGCGCTGGCACCTGCTGGTTCGACGACCTGATAATCAATTAGATAAAGCCATAATTTTTATTTAATACACAAAGTTAAGAGTAGTCTTATAGTTTATTAAAAAATAAGATAGTAATAAGAAGTAAAAAAGGAGCTGATTATAAAACCAATACATTATTGACTCAGTCAATAATTTGCAAAAATGCTATTATAACCTTTTGCATTAATAATCATAAGAAAGGGGGGATGGAGTTTGAAGGTTAATAGAAGAGGTTTTATGAAGGGGCTGGGTGGAGCCGGGCTTTTCGCCTGGATGCTCAAGCCTTTCAGGCTTTTCGGCTTTACCACCGAACTGAAAAGCATAGAGGCCAGGATTGACAGCGCACTGCTGCAAGGTTTCCCTGCGGAAGACCGATTTTTCCCCAGCGGAATGTATGGGGAAAACTCCCTGGGTCCTCCAGGTGAGACCTGGAATGAGCTCATAGATGATATGTAGCGCTATTCAAACTGTTTAGTAAAGAGGTAATGCCTATGATTTTAAAGAAGGAAGAATGCAAGAAAATTTTTGATAAAGTATTTAAAGCGACCAAAGCAGACGCTGCAGAGGCTTCTATTGACGGTGGCATCAGAACGGGCTCTCGCTATGCACGCAATGGTATGACCACCAATGTGGTAGAAGAGAATTTTGTACTCTCAGTAGGCGTCCGCTTTGGTAAGAAAGAAGGGAGAGCATTTATAAATCAATTCGATGATACCAGCATCGAGCAGATGGTGCGAAACGCTGAGGAGATTGCCGGCTTTTCACCAGATAACGAAGAGCTCATGCCGCTGGTTACACCACCGCAGACCTACCCACCGATTAAAGCCTATTTTGAAAATACTGCCAACTTCGACCCGCAGCAGATGGCGGAGAAAATGAGAGGCTCCATCAATATTGTAGAAAAGGATAATCTCATCGGTTCCGGCTATATGCCAAAATACAATTGGGTAAATGCCATGGCTAATTCCAAGGGTCTCTTCACCTACCACCCCTGGAGCGGCATTGGCTTTTTGCTCACGGTTCGTTCCCCTGATAATACCGGCTCCGGATGGGCACGAGACCAGGGAGTACGAAGGGTTGAAGAATTAGCAGTGGAAGATAAAACCCGCATCGCCTGTGAGAAGTGTCTCCGCTCTCGAAATCCGGTAGCTCTGGAGCCAGGGGATTATACGGTGGTGATGGAATCGGCGGCAGTGGCTCGCTTTATGGCACTGATGATGGGAGCTTTCGATGCACGTTCGGCCTATGAGGGACGCAGCTTCATGTCCCTGGAAAAAGGCAAAACCAGGCTGGGACAAAAGGTCTTAGGTGACAACATCAGTATCAGAAGCCAGCACGATAATCCCCAGATTCTGGGAAGTCCCATAGGACCTGATGGATTACCAGCAAAGAACGTAACCTGGGTTAAGGATGGAGTCATCACCAATCTGTCCTTCGACCGCTACTGGGCACAGAAACAGAATAAAGAGGTTACCGGCCCTCCGATAAATCTGGTAATGGAAGGGGGAAGCCACGAACTGGATGAGCTTATTGCTTCCACGGAAAAAGGAATTTTGATAACACGTTTCTGGTATATCAGAACGGTTGATCCCATGAAAATCCTTAACACAGGTTTAACTCGTGACGGCCTTTTCCTGATTGAGAAAGGTAAGATAGCCAAGCCGCTGGTTAATTTCAGATTCAATGAATCAGCGGCGGTGCTGTTCAGCAATGTAAAAATGATGACTCGTCCCGAGAGGGCAATGCTCTATGAGAGCTTTGGTGATTTCGGTACAGCCCTGGTACCTGCCATAAAAGCGGATAGTTTTACCATGTCAAGCATTGCTCCGGCGGTTTAACGATAAAAAAGCTCTCTATTTATGAGGAGGAAATGATGATATCAAAAAGAGAATTAGCCGACATAGCCCTGGAGACTGCTCAGAAAGCAGGTGCCAGCTATGCTGATATCAGAATATGTAACTATCGTAACCAGAATATCGCAGCCAGAGATAGGATTATAGTAAGCGGCGGCGGTCGTTATGGAGGTGACAACCTCGATTCAGAAAGCTCAGGTTTTGGCATACGCACCATGGTCAATGGCGCCTGGGGCTTTGCCAGCAGCCCTCGTATAAGCAAAGATGAAATAAAAAGAATTGCAAAGCTTTCTGTTGAGGTGGGAAAAGCCAGTGCACTGGCGCGGAAGGAACCCATAAAGTTAGTTCCTGTAGAACCTTATGTAGACCACTGGCAAACGCCTATCCAGAAGAACCCCTTCAAGATTCCACGAAATAAGAAAGTCGACCTTCTGCTTACTATCTCTGACAGGTTATTGAAAAAGGAGCATATAATCCGGGTTACTTCTTTTATGAACTTTACCAATGAATCCAAGTATTTTGCTTCAACAATAGGTTCTTACATTGAGCAGGATATCTATCGCTCTGAGGTAGCGTATACGGCTGTGGCCTATAAAGATGGAGTAGTAAAAACACGCTCTTTTCATCCAGCTCCCTTGAACAAAGGGTATGAATACATTGAAAGCTGTGGCTTACTGGAAAATAGTGACAGAGTTGCCAAAGAAGCTGTGGAGCACACAATGGCAGCACCCTGCCCTTCTGGCAAAAAAGACTTGGTACTCACACCATCTCATAACTGCCTGCTCATCCATGAGAGCATAGCACATCCCACGGAGCTGGACAGAGTAGTGCTTTACGAGATTAACTATGCCGGCTCTTCTTATCTTACCCTGGATAAACTGGGCAAATTCCAATGGGGCTCCAAGCTCTTTAACGTGGTGGTGGATAATGTGAATCCGATTCTAAGGATGTCTTCGGGCTATGATGATGATGGAGTGAAGAAGCAGCGGTATTACATGACAAAAGAAGGCGTGCTGGTTGATTACCAGACCACCAGGGAAACCGCTCCCTATATCGGAGCGAAGGAAAGCCGAGGCTGCATGTATGCTTCCAGTTGGGCAAATATGCCGATACTTCGCAATACCAACGTGGGATTAGAACCCGGACCTCCTGGATCTCCTACTCCTGAGGAGATGATTGCCGATACCAAGGATGGTATTCTCATTGACGGCTCCGGTAGCTTCAGTATCGACCATATGCGCTATAACTTCCAGTTCGGCGGTGATGCTTTCTGGGAAATAAAGAATGGCAAAAAAACCAGAATGTTGAAAGACGTAACGTATCAGGCGATTAATAAGGATTTCTGGAACTCGCTGGACGCTGTGGCACCCAAGGAATACTGGGAACCACAGGGTCTTTCTGGATGTGCCAAAGGCCAACCCATAGTCAATGGTGACCAGAGCCACCCTTCATCCTGGATTAGAGTGCGTAATATTAACGTAGGTGTTGCACGAATGTAACTATTTTTTGTAAATAAGATTTCATTCAATCTATTATAAATTTAAAAAACTCTGTTTCAGAGAGAAAGGTTATTTTTATTTCTAAAGTGGATTGGAGCAATTTTTTAGCTGCTTAAGCTAAACCTTTTACTGCTTTACCAGTATATAGACACAAGAAACTAATGTATGGTAATAAAATTTAGAGAAAAAGACATAAAAGTGGAGGGAATTATGAAAAGAATTTTTTTTATGGTTGTTTTTATAATCTTTTCAATTTCGCTAAGCATAATTGCACAGATTGATTATCCATTTTTAGATACGGAAGGGGATCGGGATATTCAGGCTTACTGGTATAATATTCTGGAAGCCTCGGCAGCAAGAGATTTATCCGGTAATAAGCACTTTTTCCAATCTTTTCTCCAAATCTATGGGAAAGCTCCTGCTGAATTCTTCAGCGTTAAAGTAAATGTCTTAGCTGAGGATGAAAAAGAGCTCTTTGAGCATATTTTTACGGTAAAAAAGGGGGAAAAGAATGAATCTTTTGATATAAGCTTCAACAAAGACTATTTCAAAATTAATTATCCGGTCAATTATCTCAGTCAACAACCCGGACGGATTATCGTAACCATCCAGACAACAAAAGATAAGCGTACTAAAGAAATAAAATGCCGTTATCATAAACTGTATGGTAGGGTTACTGATTTTGATGGCAAGCCAATGAAAGCATATATTGCCGTAAGCCCGGATTCATTTTTTCCAAACAGATGTATTGGTACGGTTTGTGATTCATCAGGTAATTACGAAATAGATCTTCCCGAACGGACCTACAATGCTATCATCGCCAATTGCAAAACCTATGCCACGAAAACATTAGAGCCCTGGGCCTGGCATATTATTATGGATTCCGAGCAGCGTCTTGATTTCAAAATAGGAACGGGTGAGGTATACAATCTAAATGTGTGGTCAAATAATGGCGGTGGCAATAGTTACTTTGTTTCATTCCGACCTATGGTGCTATTCAAATCAAGCAGACTACCCATAACCATCAACAGCAAAGAGTTTATCTTGACTGATTGTGCGCCTGATTTACTACCAGAAGATGTTACTATAACAGTGAATGGTAAAGAAGTCGAAATTATTTCTATGCAAAAGTATAATGAGACTGGTTCCTCGGGGAGAGCTATAACTGCGTATTTAGTTCAGATAAATAAAAAAGGTCTTGATCGCATTGGAAAACAAACTGTTATGGTGGAGTATCAAAAGGAGATAATAATAGACGGAAAAACATATATATGTAACAGCATGGGTTATTACCAATTTTACCCCAACTACAGCGATCTCTCTAAATATTTCTAATAACGCTTTGTCTATTTTTCTACTCATTTTAATGCAACTCATGCTTGTTTGATATAAACGTACTTACTTTAAAACCTTCAGAAAACATCTATATGTTCTCCTCAATTCTATTGTATGTCTATTGTCATATTGATGATAGGCATAGAAAATAGAAGAATTGTTGGCTAATGTTTATATTTCATAAGAATTATAGTTGACAGCTAAAATCTTCCATGCTATTAGTTAATTGAATAGCCAATCTAATTCAAAATTAAATCATCAGGAGGGGATAAGTATGAAGAAATATTCTATCTTAATAGCAACTTTAGCTGTGGCATTTCTCTTTCTTATTGCCTTCTCTCAAGTGGATCCCGATGCTGCCCTAAAGGAATCCATCGAAAATGGTAAAAAATTGTTCATGGATGCCAGTTTAGGAACCAGTGGAATGAGCTGTAATAGCTGCCATGCCGAAGGCGGAACCAAAGACAACGAAATGGGCGATATGACCATGAAAGCTTTTGATAACCTTAATGCTCAGTATCCAAAATACTTCCCCATGGCTAAAAAGGTGATGACTTTAGACCAGGTAGTCAATTTTTGCATAACTAATCCACTAAAGGGAAAAGCACTAAGCTGGGATGACCAAAAGCTTGCAGACCTGGTAGCATATATTACCTCAGCAAAAGTCGGGGAGTAAAAAGCGGGAAAGAAACACCTTTTTTAATTCATACCTGCAACTAAAGGTAGAAAATCTTGCGAAGGATCTCTTTAATAAAGTTGTACCCTTCGCAAGATAAGGTTTATTATTTTTCATTTAATTACAACAAAATAGCCGTAGCTATAAGGCATTTATGGTGTCTCAAAAAATAAACTGGAAAATCAGAAAAGGATTTAAGATTGAAAAGGTTGTTTCCGGATTATTCCTACCGGTCAATTTGGCTTTCCTGCCAAATCCTAAACCCGATAAAAACTCACCATTCTTTTATGTTACCGAACTTTACGGAAAGATCAAAGTCATAACAAAAGAATATAACGCATATATCTTTGCAGAAAATCTGCTTAACTATGAACCAGTTTATCGAATACCGGGTACTGGAGAATCAGGTGTCATTGGAATTGCCGTACATGAAAATGGTGATGTTTTTGCTTCAATGCTTTATAAAGAAGGTAAGGTATTCAAGAACAAGGTGGTTAAGTTTAGCACCAAAGATGGGCTGAAAGCTGACAAAGCAGAAACCATAATTGATGATATACCTTCAATCAATGCTGCTCATCAGATCCAGGCACTTACTATTCATAAAGGGAAGCTTTACGCTAATGTTGGTGATGGAATGGTAAATCCTGAAGTCGCACAGGATGATGATGACCTGCGAGGCAAAATCCTGCGTATGAATTTGGATGGTACAATACCAGAAGATAATCCCAATCCAAATAGCTATATATATGCAAAAGGATTGCGGAATCCATTCGGGGCAGCCTGGAGAAAATCTGATAATCAGCTTTACATCTCAGATAATGGGCCAGCTGTGGATGATAGGATAGCTAAGATTATACCAGGGGAAAATTATGGATGGCCTGAATCAATGCGAAAGAATTCAATATTTGTATGGTGGTATACTGAAGCTCCAACTGGAATAGATTTTGCCGAAGAGCAATTCGGTCCTGAATTCAAAGACCGTCTTTTTGTTGCTCTTTTCGGCTATGCTTATCATGAAGGAGAAGCTCCAAAAGGTAAGAAAATAGTTGAGCTGGTTATTGACGAACATGACAATGTTGTTTATTTGGATGAATTTATTAGATATATTGGTGAGGGTGCGGCGAGTGTTTGTGGGCTGGCTTTTGGCTCTGATGGTTTGTACTTTACTGATTTACATGGTGAAGCAGGATTTAAAAAAGGAGAAAAGGCAGGGGGAAACATCTGGAAAATAACTAAGAGATGAGGAGTAAAAAATGACAAAAATTGCTGATTCGCAAGAAAATCTGAACAAATGCATCTGCGATGGCTGCCCAAGCCATAATCAATGCATGAAAGATAAGATGGATGCTCTCTTTTGTGCCAGGGGAAAATCTGACTGTGAATTTACTAAGAATGGTTGTCTCTGCGGTGCTTGTCCAGTGGCTTCTGAAAATAGATTGGATAAAATTTATTATTGTGAAATCGGAGCTGCTGAGTAAGAAATAACTATCTATCGAACTTTACAATTAAAATCGCTTGGGTAGAGAGAATTTCCAGGAAAAGATAATTAATTCATTGAAGAGGAAAACTATCATATTAAGGACAAAAAAGCCACATGACATTTTTCATTAAATCCATACTTGCATTAACCTTGCTGCTTGTAGGATTAATTGGAGTCATCTGTATGTTGACTCTGATGGGCAGAACAGAGAGGAAAATCAGTGCTACATTTTTGAGAAGAACACACAAAGTGGCCGGTTTGATTTTTACTATTTTGCTCATCATTATTAGTTATTTCTGTATAAAATATGTGGCTATGGTGGGAGACACACTATCAGTAAGAGCTGTATTTCATGGAGTGCTAGCTATCGCCTTATTTATGGTACTCGTAATAAAGATTTCGATTGTTCAGTTTTACAAGCAATTTATGAGATATGTTCCGGGATTAGGATTGACGGTATTCGCTCTAGCTTTTATTGTGGTTTTTACATCAGCAGGATATTTCTTCTTAAGAAGTGAGGATTTTCAAGCCAGGACTGAACAAGTAACAAAAGCTCACCAGGAGGAAACGAAAGAAGAAATAAACGAAAAGGTTGTGAGCATTGAGGGAGACGCTGAAAAAGGTTCTACGCTTTTTGAAAGCAAATGTAGCTTTTGCCACTACTCGGATAGAGAAGACAGCAAAATGGGGCCCGGATTAAAAGGTATATTAAAAAGAGAAAAGCTCCCTTATAGCGGCAGGCTAGCTCTCGAAGAGAACATTAAAAAACAATTAATGACTCCGATTTCAAGCATGCCATCATTCAGCTCATTAACTGAAGAAGAAATAGCGCATTTATTAGCATACCTAAAAATTCTTTAAAGAATATAAGGACTTTAATACGGCACTGGCCGTAAATAACAAATACAATCAAAGTAAGATAAAATTTGCATTAGTAGCAAAATTCATTTCATTGATATTTTTGCTATGTTATACTACTCTTATGAAAAAAATTTTAAGAGCATTTTCTTTATTCATCTTCATATTATACATTAGTTTTCATTTTTTCATTCCACAGGGTAGCCATCTTCATTTATGCTGCGATACTTTAGAACTTAAGCTTTGTACATTAGATGAAGAAACGCATAAAATTGATAAAATTTTATATCATTTATTTCATAATAAAAGATTAAAAGCCGAACATGTTAGCAGCATAGCAAAAAAATATAATGAGACTGAAAAGCATCTGCATCTCACTTTCCTCTCATCGAGGGATACACAGAAAACGCACAATAATATCCCTCCAGAGAATTTTATACCTTGTTATTTTGTCTTTCCTATTTTCTTAATATTATTTTACTTCATATTTGACAACTATAAATCTCTTTCTCCAGTCAGGAACCATACATCCTTTTCCTCCCGTTCTCCGCCTGAAATATAAATAATTTAGTTTTTCATAAGAGATAATAGTAAATATAAAATATAATAATCGAGGAATATATATGAATATAACAACCAAAATTGCTATTTTACTCCTATCAGTGACCTGGCTGACAATAAGTTGTACCAATAATAAGACTGAACATGCTTTTACTCAGCAACATGAAAAACATATCCATTATGTTGAGCTTACAGCTAAAAAACCTGGTCTTGAAGCGTTTGTAAAATTTGAACAGGCGATAGTAAAACAGAACACTCATATTGATATTTTCTTAACCGATACCAATAAAGCTAAAAACGCAGCAGAATATCCAGTCACCCTTCGTTTTCTCGATAACCAGGATATTATTAAAGAAAGACAGATGAGCCAGCAAGATAAAAACGGAATCTACTATACTGACATAGTATTTGATCGACCTGGAACTGTAAATTTTCAACTCATCTATTCAGCTCAGGATAAAAGCCTCATCTTTCCTATGGGAAAATTCATAGTCTGGGAATCTAAAGAAGTGATGGAAGAAAAAATTCATCAGCATGATCAGCTTAATCATGAAGCAGAAATCAGGCACGCGAACTTAATTGAATTCGACAAATTGCAGCAATGGTATGTTGGTTTACAGGCAGAAAATCCTAAAATTACTGAGTTGCAAACTACCATTAGCTGCATAGGAAAAATTCTCCCCTTGCCGGAAAAGAAAGCCAAAATTACTTCTCCTTATAGCGGGAAGCTAATCTTTCCCCCGGGATTCAAACTGAAACTCGTAGGAGATAGGGTAGCAAAGGGAGATATTCTGGCAGTAATCCAGCCCTTAGCCTTCCAGCCAGAGCAAGTTGATGCCTTTAACCTTGCTATGGAAGAGCAAAAAGCTAAACTTCTGATGGATAAAGCTTATACTGAATACATGAGAGCTAAGAGATTATTTGAAGAAGATATCGTACCACAAAAGCATCTGATTAGCGCGGAAACTGAATATGAAATTGCCAAACGAAATTATGAAAATATTAAGATGTTAAAAGGATCATATTTCGAGGAAAAAAGCACAGGCACTTCGCAAAGTAGTCAACCGGAGTACTACTATGTAAAAGCACCCATTGATGGCATTTTATCCTGCACACATATCTTCAGAGGTGAATTTGTAGAGCCTCATGAAGAACTCTGCCAAATTATAGATCCGCGAAAAGTTTGGTTAGAACTTCAAGTACATGAAAAGGATATTTTGAAACTATCACCGCGCAAAACTGCATCTCTGTTTATAACCTCAGGCAGCACACAATGGCGAATTGCTTCGGATAATTTGAATCTGGTTTCCATCGGAATAGCGCTAAACGAGCAAACACGGACTCTACCCGTAATATATGAATTGAACAATTTCAGCTTTCATTTAAAAATTGGAATGATGGTAGATGCTGCTTTAAGTATTCCCAGCGAAGTGCGAGGCATGGTCATACCCGAAAAAGCGCTGATAGAGATAGAAGGCGTTCCTTATGTATTTGCTAAAGTTGGAGAAGAAAAATTTATGCGAAAATTGGTAGAAATAGTAAAGCATGGTGCTGGAATTGTTCAGGTCATCAAAGGTATTGAACCTGACGATAAGATTGTTGTAAGGGGTGTTTATAATCTTAAGTTGGCCTCCCTCAAGGCTGTCATCCCCTCTGCTCATGAAGGACATCAACATTAAAAAGGAAAAATACAATGTTAGATAAGATAATACTTTTCTCTATTGAGAACCGTTTGCTCATTATTCTTATTTCCATAATTCTATTGGCTACTGGTGTCTATTTGGGTTTCCAAATTCCCGTTGATATCCTTCCGGACCTAACAGCTCCCACAGTGGTACTCTTAACTGAAGCAGAAGGCTGGTCACCGCGAGAGATAGAAAGGCAAATAACCTATCCCATTGAATCAGTTCTCAACGGACTTACGAAATTGCGCAGATTACGCAGCAGAACTCTGGTAGGAAAATCTATGATCTGGGTGGAATTTGATTGGGATGTGGATATATATCTTGCACGCCAATTAGTAGCTGAAAAGCTTGACCTCATCGCTGACAAGCTGCCGCCGGGAATAGATTTACCTCTTATGGCACCAATATCTTCTGTTATGGGAGAAATTTATTTTGTAGGATTAACCAGTGAAAGCGTATCGCCTATGGATATGCGTACCTTTGTGGACTGGCAGATTATCCCCCGTATCTTAGCTATCCCAGGAGTTGCACAAGTCTCGCCCTATGGAGGAGAAATCAAAGAGTATCAAGTAATTGTCAGCCCAGAACGACTAATTCAATATGATATATCATTGAATGAACTTTTAGAAGTTATGAGGGGAAGCAACAATAATTCAGCTGCTGGTTTCTATTGGGATAAGGAACAGGAGTTTTTGGTGCGCGGATTGGGTAGATTCTATCATACAAAAGAGATAGAAAATCTGCTGGTAAAGATAAAAGATGACGTACCTATACGAATAAAGGACTTAGGTAAGGTAGTTATCGCACCCGGTATAAAGCGAGGAGAAGGATCCATTAATAAGAATCCGGGTATTGTCTTAACTATCAAAAAACAACCACGAGTTAATACAGTAGACCTTACCAGAAGTATTGACTCTACACTTAATGATATTGAGGGAAAACTTCCTGAAGGGATTAGCTTGCATCGTAATTTGCTACGACAATCGGACTTTATTGAGACGGCTATTAATAATCTTTTTGAAGCATTGAGGGACGGAGCTCTGCTTGTTATTTTAGTCTTAACTCTTTTCCTATTAAATATCCGTACTACCTTTATATCAATCACAGCTATTCCTACATCCATGATTCTAACGATATTCTTGATGCGCATATTTAATATCAGCATCAATACCATGACTCTCGGAGGAATTGCTATTGCAATTGGTGCTCTGGTGGATGATGCTATTATTGATGTGGAGAATGTGCTCCGTCGTTTAAAGCTAAATCAGGATTTACCGGCGCAAAAACAAACTCAACCGGATAAGGTGGTCTTTTTAGCCTCAAAAGAAATTCGCTCCTCTATTATTTTTGCCACCTTTATCGAGATCATCGTTTTTATTCCTCTCTTTTTTCTTGGAGGAATAGAAGGTCGTATTTTCAAACCGCTTGGATTTTCTTATGTAACAACTATCTTTATGTCTCTGATAGTAGCACTCACACTGACTCCTGCTCTCTGTTCGCTTCTCCTTAGTAAAAGGAAATACAAAAGATCAGAAACTCGGTTTGCAGCATATATAAAAATCTTTTATAAAAAAGCTTTAGAAAAATTATTAGATAAAAGGAAATTAGTAATTGGAGCTTCTATAATTATATTCCTGTTTACTATATCGCTACTGTTCCTTATGGGAAGAACCTTTTTGCCTCCTTATAATGAAGGTTCCATAACTGTTGAGATCTCTACCTTACCGGGCACGAATCTTAGTGAGACCGATAGAATAAGCCGTCATGTAGAGGAGATAATTATGGAGCTGCCTGAGGTAACTTCAATAGCTTGCCGAACGGGTTCTTCCGAAGGAGATGAGCACTCATTAGAAATTAATTCAAGCGAGATGGATGTTAGATATCGACTGCTAAAGAGAAAAAAAGAGGAATTGCTAACGGACCTTCGAAATCGACTGTCTCAGGTGAATGGAATCTCAATCGCCATCAGCGGTCCTATTTCACATCGAATTGATGTGTTGTTATCAGGAGCTAAAACCAACCTGGTTATAAAAATTTTTGGTGACAACCTTTTGGAGCTTCGCCACCAGGCCTATGAGCTAAGAGACCTTATTGAAGACATCCCTGGAATTGCTGACTTGAATGTGGAGTTACAAATGGATATACCATACCTCAATGTAAAGTTCGATTATGTAAAACTGGCGAAATATGGTATATCCTTCGAGGAAGCTTCAGCATTCCTCGAGACTGCTAATTATGGAAGCAAAATTTCCCAGATAATAGAAGGTGATTCCCGTTTTGATTTTGTTTTGAAATTCGATCCAGAATATTATATCGATTTAGACAAAATTAAAAGCCTTAAAATCAAAACAGCTCAAGGCTTTATAGTTAGCTTGGAGGAATTAGCCTATATTAATAAAGACAAAGGCCCCAATCGGATTTCTCGTGAGAATGTAAAAAGAAAGATTGAAGTTCAAGCTAATATTTCAGGTCGTGATCTTGGCAGTGTGGTAAAGGATGTCAAAGAAAGAGTTAATAATAACTTTACCTTACCCCCAGAGTATTACATTACTTATGGTGGCCAATTTGAAAGCGAACGAGCGGCTTCGAGAATTCTCTTCTTCTTCTCAATTTTGGCTGTAATTTTAATATTTTTTCTGCTTTTTACTGCTTTTCGCTCATATCGTACGGCTTTAATAATAATGGTGAATCTTCCTTTGGCATTGATAGGTGGTATTTTAAGCATATTTATTACAAGTAGGGTTATTAGTATTGCTTCTTTGGTGGGATTTGTTACACTCTTCGGTATTGCCACGCGAAATGGCATTATGATGGTAACACACATAAAGCAACTTCTCAAAGAGGAAAGCAAACCTCTGCGTGAAATCATCATTCAAGGAGCTTTAGAAAGGATGAATCCCATATTAATGACTGCTTTAACTACGGGCTTAGGACTCCTACCATTAGCTATTAGGGGTAGTAGAATGGGAAACGAGATCCAATCTCCTCTGGCTGTTGTTGTTTTAGGAGGACTTCTTAGTTCAACGGTGCTTAATATGTTTGTAGTTCCTACCTTGCTCTATAAATTTTACCAAAATAAATCCAGTTGATTAAAGAATGGTTAGGACTAATTTTGCTATATACCAGTTAAGTAAAACATCTATAAGGTTGTATATAAAGGACTTTTATGCTATAATTAAAAGTAGAATAGCGTCTCATGTAAATATTTAGTTCATACTCCTTTTGTATTCAGCATGAATCCATTAGAGGGAGTAATACAATGCCAGGAAAAATGTCTATTTTATCCTATAGCCTTGACAAGAGATTTAAAACTATTTATTTTCTTATTTCAATACTACCTCTCGGTGCACTGACTTACATAGTAATGAAATATGTTGCTCCGGTATACATTACTATTGGACGTCCGCTTTTTTTTGGCGGAATATCGGTAGTTGTGCTTTTAATGCTCTTTATTTCCTTCCTTGGATATATTATCTTATTGAGAGATACGAAGCGTGCTATGTCGCAGGCTAAAGAAACTGCTGAGCAGTTCAACCACCTGGCCAAAGCATCACAGGCAATGAGTAGCGCAGTGCATTTGGACATTTGTTTGCAAAACATTGTCAACTCTACTACTGCGCTATTACAGGCAGAAGCTGGATCAGTGTTTTTATACGACAAGGTTAGGAGAGAATTGCATTTTAAAATCCTCACTGGTGAGCACGCCGATAAAATAAAGGATCTAAAACTGCAGTTAGGTCAAGGAGTTGCTGGTTGGGTGGCTCTCAAAGGTAAACCGTTAGTAGTAAACGATGTGACTAGTGATTCTCACTTTACTCCTGAATTTGACCATGTATCCGGTTTTAAAACTAAATCAATCATTTGTGTACCTCTTATGTTTAAGAACGAGATTATCGGAGTTCTGGAGATATTGAATAAGATTGGAAATCAGGATTTTAGCGAAAGAGACCAGGAACTCCTCATGAGCCTTGCAAGTCAGGCAGCTACTGCCATTAATAATGCAGAACTTTATGAAGCGCAGCAAAACTATTTCGTCCATGTTACGGAAATATTGGTTACTTCTCTTGAGAGATGCGAATTATGGCCCCATCATCTGAAAAATGTTGCCAAATACTCCAGCCTTATTGCCCATCGATTGGACCTGAACGAAGAGGAGCGTAGAAATCTTCATTTTGCTGCTTTACTGCATGATGTTGGGAATTTGAGACTGATTAAGAGAGCTAGCTTTGACCTCAGTGAAGCCATGAAACACCCGGTCATGGGAGAAAAAATGATAAGTCCCATTACCCTGTGGAAAGATATTGCTCCTCTCATAAGATGTCATCATGAGCATTATGATGGAAAAGGATACCCTGATGGACTCAAAGGTGAGGAGATACCCTTGGGATCACGAATTATCGGCCTGGCTGAAGCGTATGATGCTATGGCTAACACTACGTCTTATAATTGGAGAAAGAATAAAGGTGAAATCCTGCAGGAATTAAGGAATGAGGCGGGAAAGCAATTTGATCCAAAACTGGTAGAGATATTGTTAGAACTAATCCAACAACGCCCTGATCTCTTTTAAATAGCTTTTATCACATTCTATTACCTTTTTTATATCTGGAATCTGTTATAGTCTTTATACATTTGTGTTGGAATGAAACTGCGTCAAATAACCAACTTTTTTATTAGTGATATTAAAAAACTTACGGTAAACCTAAAACAAAAGCTCATAAAAAAAAGCAAAATATATGCTGGAGAGGTTGGATCAAAAGGAGATAGCTTACATTAGCCTTTTGATTAACAATCTTATCCTCCCTCGCCGCCCTCAATTTTTCTCTGAGAACTAAATTTTCAAACCTCAAATATTCTATACCTGGAAATTCTTATCCTAAATTGATGGTATTGTTGTATATTCATAATGAAAAAGGTATTTTAAATGATATCTAAGCCCTATTATGAAAACGAAAATAGCATGATATATTATGGGCTCGTGGGATACTTCAATTTCCTTTTTGGAAAATATTATTAATCGCCAAAATAAACTTGATATCCAATCTGTAATGCTGAGTTGTTCAATTATTCAGCTATTGTAATTGTTCTCATTATCTTTTCTTATTCAATAAACTAATTATTCAAGATGATTCTAATGGCAATTAATTATTGCACCAAAGTATATTTAAAAATAAGTTGATGTGATTTCAATTTATATGTTAAAATTTCTCAACATTTTTAGGAGAAGTAATCAAAGGAGCTTTTTGTGAAGCCGGACAATAAAGTCAGCCTTATAATACCAGCTTATAACGAAGAAGAAATAATAGAGGTAGTAATAAAAAAAGCAAAACAGATTCCCAAAATCTCAGAAATAATAGTAGTTGATGATGGCTCAACTGATAATACGGCTAAAATTGTCAGCTCGCTCGGTGTAAAACTCCTGTGCCACCCTTACAATAAAGGTAATGGCGCAGCCATAAAAACTGGGCTTCGAGCAGCTACGGGGGATATCGTGCTATTCATGGATGCCGATGGACAGCACCAGCCGGAAGATATAGAAAACTTATTAGAAAAAACAGATCAGTATGAGCTTGTAGTAGGAAGTCGTACCTCCTCTTCAGAGAGCTCGCTGTTAAGGCGCTTGGGCAATGGCATATTCAATAAGTTAGCATCATATTTAGCGGGAAAGAAAATTTCAGACCTCACCTCGGGTTTTCGGGCAGCTAAAAGGGAATGTATGTTGGAGTTCATACATCTTTTGCCCAATGGCTTTTCCTATCCCACTACCACTACACTTGCCTTTATGAAAGCGGGTTACAGTGTTGCATTCGTTCCGATTAAGACTCTCAAACGTGTGGGGCAGAGCAAAATTCGATTGTTTCGGGATGGAATGAAATTTTTTGTCATCATTTTAAAGATCATTACCCTTTTCCATCCCTTAAAGATATTTCTCCCTATTAGCCTTTTCTTTTTCCTGGTAGGCGGTGGTTATGCCGTTTATACAATCATAACCCAGATGGATATCACTGACCCATCTGTCCTGCTCATAAGCATGTCGGTTATAATATTCCTGGTAGGCCTTGTATCCGAGCAAATAGCGGCTTTACGATTAGAGAGGAGAAAATAACTGAGCATAAAAATTACCTGGAGTTCATAAAATGGATGTAATCAAAGAAGCAAAGCAGGTTTTTCAACTGGAAGGAAAAGCAGTTGCTGAAATAGCAAAGAAAATTGACTTCAATTTTGAAAAGGCAGTCGACCTCCTTTTTAATTGTCGGGGTCGAATCATCATAACCGGTATTGGTAAATCCGGACTCGTGGGAAGAAAAATATCCTCTACCTTTTCTTCCATCGGCTCCCCAACAATATTCCTTCATCCGGCAGAAGCACAGCATGGCGATCTTGGTATCGTTACAACGGATGATGTCGTGATAGCCATCTCTTACAGCGGAAATACCGAAGAGCTGCTCACCCTTTTACCTTATTTTAAGCGGTTTGACATAAAAATAATCACCATCACAGGAAATCCTCAATCATCACTGGCAAAAAATAGCGATGTCTGCCTTGACGTGGGTATATCCAAGGAAGCTTGCCCCTTTGGAACCATACCAACTACCAGCAGCACTGCAACCTTGGTGATGGGGGATGCTTTAGCGATATGTTTATTAAAAAAGAGGAACCTTAAAAAAGAGGATTTTGCTCTCTTTCATCCAGGCGGAACTATAGGTAAAACACTTCTGCTTCGGGTAAAAGAGCTTATGCATACGGGTGACGAGAATCCGGTAGTGAATGAAAATGTCTCTTTGAAAGATGCTATTTATGAAATGACCTCCAAAGGGCTCGGTATGACATCTGTTGTGGGCAAGAATAGTAAGCTGGTGGGCATTGTAACGGATGGTGATCTAAGGAGGATATTAGAGAGAGAGAGCAATGTCATCAATCTTCCGGTAAAAAAAGTGATGACCCGAAATCCAAAAACAATAGCTGAAGATACCTTAGCTGCCCAAGCTTTAATGATTATGGAAAAATACTCTATTACATCATTAGTCGCAGTGGATGATAAACAGAGACCATATGGTGTTATCCATCTTCATGATATCCTTAAGGCAGGCATAAGCTGATACAAAGCAATTAGCATTAATAGTTCAATCTTAAAAAATGTCTTTTGAATCTCCCCACTCCGAAAAACAGATGAAGAAAAACTATAGGTGGATTGTGCGGCTTGTAGGTATAGCTCTATTTACTTACATATTGATTTTCCGTATTGACTTATCCGGTCTGAGCACAGTTCTATCAAAGCTGAAGATTTTACCCCTGCTTTTCTCCATTATACTGGCCTTCCCTTTTATTTTTGTAAAAGCTTCCCGATGGTCTCTTATTTTGAAGGATTTTAATATTTCACTCTCAGGAAAGAAGTCATTTCCGCTCTATGCCATAGGCCTATTTGCCGGACATGCCACTCCTGGTCAGTTGGGAGAATTCTCTAAAGCCATTTTTATGAAAAAATTAGGCTATACCTATGACAGTTCAATTATATCTATTCTTTTCGATAGAATTTTCGACCTCTTTATACTCCTCCTCTTAGCGCTGGTGGGAGCTGTGGCTTTCAGGGAATTACTTGTGGGCCAGATTTCCATTTTCATTTTTTCTTTTGTAATAATTTCTCTCTTATTGCTGCTTGTTGCCAGTACCAGGATAAGAGCTTATCTTATGGGCACATTAGGTGCGAGTTTGCTGCCCAAAAAATTAAAAGAGGGACTTCATAAGAACTCTCTCTGGCAGAGAATAACACAAATAAGACTGAATAGAAATACCCTGCTAAATGCTTTGATTCTGAGTCTATTGGCATTCACTATTGCTTTCTTCCGCTATTATCTTCTTATCCTTTCCCTTAACATAACCATTTCCTTTTGGTTTTTCATTGGAAGTGTGGCTATAGCCTCTGTGGTAAGTTTCATACCGGTGAGTTTTGCCGGTATTGGAACCAGAGACGCCACCTTAATCTACCTGTTCGGATATCTCGGACTTATGCAAGAACAAGCAGTGAGCTTCTCCCTGCTTATACTGCTATTGCTTTTGGTTAATATGATTATTGGCTTTATCTGCTGGCTAAGATTTACCGGAAAAGAAATGGATGCAAAGCCATAAGGTTAAATCCCAGGTGAGTGCGACTACTAATTCCGTAGTTTAATTATATTTATATTTTTTATAATTTCTTAAAATACGAATACTTTGCTCTTGCATATTGATGTAAATTCAGCTATTATATTATAAATTAAATACTTAAGGAGGAAAATAAAATGAAAATAAAAAGAGTTATCTTATGTGCAACTCTTATTTTTATATTATCAACTATTATGCCTCTTAGGGCTGAAAACACCAATTTAGGCAGCTTCAATCTACCCAGGGATATAACCTATGAAGGGAAAACTATCACAAAAGGTTCCTATGATCTTGAATTAGAAATCGCTGGGGAAAATGCTTATCTGATAATAAAAAGAGACGATGAGGTGTTATGCCGAGAAATGGCTATTATCATGCCAGCCAAGCATAATTATGCGAGCCCAAAAATTACAATTGCTATCCTGGCTAAAGATGATGATCCCATATTGCGAATAAGAGTTTTTGTCGGTAATAAAATCTATTCTACTTATTATCAATATATTTAATAAATGCTGTAAGTATTAGCTCTTTAAATGCTCCTATTCATAAACAGTAGAACTATCTCTCAATTTAGTCATCTATTGAGTTTCATTATATAGAGCTCAAAATTACATAATTTCTTATGATCCCATTAATAAAGGGTGCGATTTATTTTCTAATTTCATACTGTTATGAATTTAAATAAGGAAATAACTGACCTCATAATAATTGCCTCTATTGCCTTTGGTTCAATTAGCTGCTTTTTCGGCTATCGTATTTTTCGATTAATCCTCGGCATTCTCGGCTTTTTTCTGGGCGCTTTAGCAGCCGGAGGTATAGCATTCCATCTAACCAATGGTTCCCAGATTATTGTCCTCATAGCAGCTTTAGCAGGAGGTATTATCGGAGCGGGTATTTTTGCATTATTATATTTTGTCGGCATATTTGTCTTGGGCGCCATTTTGGGAGGCATAATAGGAACGCTCATCAGCGCAGCCCTGGGTGGCTCTCTTCAATTTTTTATTCAATTAATACTGGCAATTGTTGGTGGCATTATTGCGCTTATTTTCCAAAAATTTATGATTATCATAGCCACTGCCTTCAGTGGCTCATGGAGCATTGTTACCGGAATCTATTATTTCATTACTGGTGACCTCGAGCTCTATCGTATGTTCCAGCATCCGGGAAACCTCTTTTTTATGAATGTGAATTTCTATATTATGCTCTTATGCTGGCTCATACTTGCTATCATTGGTATTGTCATTCAATACAAAATCACCCAGAAAAGACCATATAAAGAGAAATATAAACCGAAAAGAGGAGGTTAAAAAATCATCGGCTTCATTTAAACAAATGAGCACATCTAATCTTTATCGAATTTACCACTGCAATCATAATTAAATAATTAATTTTTTGCATGTGCATTAGTAAATAATCTTTTTGCTGTAATTTCCCTCTTTTATTCCTCCGTAAGAACTCAATCTTTTTTTATCGAGAGTACTATCTTTGATAAGCAAAAATGCCCTTTTTACATTAATAGTGAATATGGTCTTTCTAAAATCAAATGGCAAGAAGAATTTTAAGGAAATGTCTTTTTTCTTAGCTTTGACTAAATTATAATTATAACAATAATTAAGCATCAGTTAAGTGTTTTGCCACTATGTATGGCATGATTAATATCTTCTAACCAAAATCTCGTTTTACCGAAAGGGGGGTACAATGGCAGACTTGGTTGAAACAGCACAGAGTTATGAGGAATTAATGAATTTGGGGTCTCATGATATGCCCTATATTTTCGAAAACTTTTTCAGTACCGAGGGCTGGGGAGCAAAATCGATTTCCAAGAGAAAATTTAAGCTCCTGAAGGAGATCAATAAACAAGTTCTTAACATGCTCAAGGATGATGAAAAAGTTCATTTCATTACTACGGGAATTGAGGTTTCTAATATGGAAGCTTTTCTCGTGGGAGCCCTCTGGCTGCAGTACATCAATCGCAGAGCCCTGATTTTTACCAATAAGAGGATTCTGCTCATCCAGATCGACAGCAAAAATAAACCGCGGCACCTAAAATCACAGATTAAATATTCAGCCATCAAAAAAATAAGAGGAGCGCTGGGGGGTTGTAAGATAAAGCTGGAAAATGGCAAATCAGTGGCCTTTTCTAATGTGCAAAAAAAAGATATGAAATTCATTAAAAATTTGATGGAAGATTACAAGAGAGAAGCGGTTCCAGCCCCAACAGACGCAAAAGGAAAGGAGAATCTATGCCCCTATTGCTATACTCCGGTGGAAGGAATACCGGAATCGTGCGCTAAATGTTTCAAGCCGTTTAAATCACCCAGCAAAGCGGTGCGGCTCTCTTTGATGTTCCCCGGTCTTGGCGACCTGTATCTGGGGCATCGAGCCCTGGGCATCTTCGAGCTCATTGGAGCTATTGTCATCTGGCTGATTATTTTAGTGGCGACAGCAAGTAATATTTATGAAATCTCAGAATTAATCTTCACTATAGTGATTGTCTATGTGTTGATGCACGGAATAGATGCGCTAAGCACCTGGTTCATGGCAAAAAAAGGTGTCCTCCCCGCTGAATGATATACATCCTGACACCATCCTGTTAGCATAAAAAGGAGAGGGAATTCTATCATCCTATTTTATAGACTTTGGTTCTTGCTGGCTATTTCATTTTTAACTTTTTTTAAGTTTTTAGAGGCCCATTTTTCTACTTCTTTCAAAGCCAACTATTGGCAGAACCAATCTGTAATAGAATGGATTTCAATTCCTGGTGTATGTACTAACATTACAGGAATCTTTTCTTTTTTTATAAAATAACCAAATGCTCCCTTTGATGGATCATAATCTTCTTCTATTGGGAGAGTGCTTTGCATACTAAAGTTAATTTTGTCCTGTAATAAAATTTCCTTTTTGCTATCGAGCAATGTTCCATGTATCCATTTTCGATCTTTAATCGGCTGCTTTTCGATATAAACTAAAAAGGATGCTGTTGCTTTATAATAGTAATGAGATGCGTCAAATCGCCAAGGACATACTTTGCACACTAAAGGATATTCTTTTTTAAAATGTTTTTTCCTAATATTAGGATTTCTCAAATAATCAGAATATATCTCATATTTGTCATATAAACGCTTGGCTATTCTTAATATTCCAGGAAAAGGGTAGCTTAGATCAAATATAAAACCAGGATCAAGGGATAGATCAAGATCACCATTAGCTACAACTCTATCGACTTCTGATTGTTTTAAAGATGATATATATATATTTATTGCCTCAAATATTTTTCTCTCATCTTTCTGCCAAGCCAAAAATCTGGAGATCATAAATTCTAAAATTGTAGCTTTATCATGCTCTTCTAATGCTTTGTCATCTATACGAATAAGATCAAGTTCAGCTTTATGACATAAGCTATTTTTTCTAATATCTCTTAATCTCTGTTCCGGATCGGTTTGGTGGTAAACATCATCAAATTCAACTATAAAAATTGCTTAAGCATTATCTTAATTAGGGTATATGACAAAATCAAAATGAGCTGTACGTAAAAAATTATAATCTCCTTTTGCTAGCTTCTCATCTTGATCGAGTGTAATAACATCACAAAGACGAACTTTTGAGCGCATTTTATAGTTAGTTCCTAAGAACTTATTCTCAAGAATATCTTTAACTAATTTTTCTTTAATCCCAAATAACCTTTTTTTCCTTATATTAATTGAATAATAGTGTTATAAAAATCATTAAGATTTTAAAAAATGTTATTTACTTTAGCTTGTCAATTTCTACTGCTGCAATAACATCCCAAGGAATACATATAATTTTTTCCTTATTTTCAATTTTAATAACTGTATCATCATAACTCCAAACTTCCACTGGTATCTCATATATTTCTTTAGAAGCAGTTTTTTGATCGAATTCGGATGGACGATATGTTATTTTTGCTATTCTCATTTCCTTCTCCTCAAATTTATATTTTAAATATCTAAATGTAATAATTTTTTAATCAAAATATTATAATAGCTTTCAGGGTGCTATGAAATTCTTTGCTATAAGAGATGTAGATTATTGTAGATGTTTTTGCAAAAAATCTTTTATTTCTTGTTTCTTCCAGCAATTAGTACACCAACCATTATAAGGAAAAAACTTATTTTCTAAATATTCGTCTAATTCTTTTATTATTCTTGCAAGCTCCTTATCATCCATTTGAGGAACTGATTTTCTGCTTTCGCCATTCCTAATTAGGTTTAAAATGATTGGTTCTGCTCTTTCATTGTAAAAAACTTTAAAACTAGGCCAACAATCATCAATATAATTATTTTCTTTTTTAGCATGAATACATTGAATAAAATCATATTGACAGATTAAATTAATTGCTTCTTGTATATTTTCAAATTGGTCAAGCACATATTTTTTATTTTCAATATAATCTAAGCTGATTCTACAAAGGGAATCAGTTGTTAGACTCCTTTTCCTTGCAGACATTGTAAAAGCATGTTTTGCCCAAAATCTATTCGCCCAATAATTATCCCAATCAATTTTTTGCCTTATAAGAATAGGTAATAAACTGTAATTTTGGGTTTTTAATAATATTGCTCCTAAAGCATAAACTCTTTTCATTATTTCTTGCCAAATATCAAATTTACAAAAAACTGTAGGTCTATTATCAAGCTCAAATCTATGTGGAAGTTTATATATTTTATATAAATTATCTATTAAATCTGGAAAATATTCTACTTTTTTATACTGTGCTATAA
>CAZYAF010000042.1:0-24655 GCA_964645975.1 uncultured Acidobacteriota bacterium | reverse complement strand
ATTTATCCTCATATTAGTATTGATTTATTTACTTTTTAACTATAACTGGAATATTTTCTAAAATAATATAGGATACCAATTTCAAAAAATATAAGTATTAATGTAATTCTATTTAAAGAATCTTTGCCATTTTATTTTTATTAATTTATATTGCTGTTAATTTAATAATTGCCTCATAAATAAGAGATTTAAAATGAAAAAATGCCCCTTCTGTGCTGAAGAAATTAAAGCTGAAGCAATCGTCTGCAGATATTGCGGGCGAGATTTAACAAACAAATCAACCATATTTGTGAGACATTCAGGTAATGGGAATTGGTTGTTTGCATCACCAAAAAATAAAACTCCTTGGTACATTTATTTATTAATTATTGGATCTATACTCTTATTTTTCTTTATCGTTTTCATCTACGGCTATTATTTTGATTAGCTTCACATTATTTAATTAATATTATTAAACTATTTCAAAGAGCGTTTTTCTTTATATTCAGAATTATCCTCAATAATTTTTTTGTCTCTCATATATAGGCATTTCGGGTGGTAATTTTTTGCCCATTTTCGCCCCTTTCAAAAAACAATCTGTCAAGCTCACCTTGAAATCAACTAAAATGTTAACTCCCACTTCACACCCTATCATTGGAAAGCAGTCCTTTAAGGAATCGGTAAACAAATTTCTTCTTAATTACATAAATCATTGATGCAATTAAAAAGGTGGCGGCAGCAGCGCGGGCCAGTCGGTCGAACTCGGCCTGGCCTATCTCTCCCAGGTTCTGGGTGGCCGTGGTCAATCCCTGAACCGCGATGCCCAGCTTCTCCTCCACGTACTGCTTGATGCTCTCCACCTCCAGGCCAAACTGCCGGCTGAGCTGAATCATCTCTATCATGTTCTTGTTGAAGGTTATGCCCAGCTTGTCGGCTTCCTCGGCCAACTGCGGGAACACGTCGTTGAGGGTTGAGGTGGCCATGGTAGCGTCTATCATGCCGGTCTCTAATAATGAGAAAACATCCCGGGCTCGGGAGGCGAAGGTGTCGAAGTTTTTGGCGGTGATGTCGGTCTCTCGCATGATGTCGCCCAGATGCAGGGTCACGGCGCTGAAGCGGTCGCCCATGTCTTTGGAAGCATCGGCAATCTTCTTTGCCAGGTCATCGGAGATGGTAGCTCCCAGATCCCGGAGCACATCCTTCTGCACCTTCTCTTCCTCCGACATCCAGCCAAAGAGTGAAGCAATTTTCTTGGCAAAGTCTTTAATCGAAGCCCACACCTGCTTGATTATCTCAGGTACTTTGGTGAGCAATCCTACCATACTGCCAATTCCTGGCAGAGAGGCTTGTAAACCACCGAAAAAACCGCCTTTCTCTGCACCGGTTGACCAGCTTTTGCTGATATCCTCAAACCCTGTTTTGAACTGCTCATAGGTGCCCTTAATGCTGCTCCAGATGCCTCCGAATAATCCCAATATGGCATCCGACCATGCCTTCCAGCTAGTGAGGGATTTCTGCTGAAAGTCTTCTTCAGCTTTCTCTATATAACCTCGAATCCCTATCCATTCTTCTTTCAGAGGACTTAATACAGCCGACATCCCAGCTGATGCTGTCCCCCTCACTCCTAATAACCCGCTTGCTTCAACAGATAAATCCAATGGAAAAGTTTTTTCACACTTCTCTTGAAGGACATCTATTTCGTTGGTCAAACCTGTTAGACTATCTTTTACATTACTAATAGCCGAAGCAGATTTAGCAAACGGATCACTCGTGTCAGCCATGACTTGCTTATAAAGATCTAAGCTCTCTTTATTACTTTTTAGCTTGTTATCAAAAACATCAAACTTTTTCTCTAAACCCCCTATCCCTTTTTCTAAATCCGAAACACTTGCATCCAACTTCTTATTTAATAAAAGCATATCTTCGTAAGTTGTATAAAAATCTTCTGTATTCTTTTTCAAATCATTAAATCCTATTATCCAATTTTTAAGTTTAGTTGCTAAATCTATTTGAGGCAGCATAAGTCCAATAGCTAATAATGATGCACCTATAGCTCCAACTGGACCTGAGAAAGCAACCAAAGAAGCACCAAGACTAGCTAAACTTATGCTTGCATTCCATATAGACTCACTCCATGTATCTTTTTGTAACGATTTATTAAGTATTTCTAATTGTTTTTTTATAGTAGCTATTTTAATTTCAAAATTTCCAAAGTTGCTGCAAGTTTGGCTAATATCGCTATTAAAATTATTTACGAACATCTTCATATAAGAATCTAAGTTATCAAATAATTCCTTGAAATATCCGCTCATTCTATTTATCATTATCCTCATATAGAAATTCGTTTTTTCTACCGTATCTTTCATAACCAAGGTCAGCTTTTCCAGTTTCTGTATCATATGAGCATTTGACTTCTCCAATAATTTGATTATCTCCTCATGCTTATTTTCAAATGGTTTGAAATTTGCATCCATTTCAAATACTATAGAACCCATTGTCTTTTCCCTCCATGTTCTATTTTCAATTATGGTTAGTTGGCTTTAGGTTTCACTATTACAAGCATTACATTTAATGACATTCCTTTGCTTGTAATAACTCTTTTTATAATCGTATAAAAAATTTATTGCATTTATATTTCCTTTCGTTTAGAATTTTATCTGTTATCAGAGTCACTTTTTAAGAGGAGTGCCTTAATGGAAAATCGTACTGTCCCTGGTAAATCCATTCTCGATAAAACTAATTCTAAAAATAATGTAAAAGGCATAAACAAAAATCCCTTGAAGAAATGTCCTTATTGTGCGGAATATATTAAAGACGAAGCCATCGTCTGTAGATATTGTGGAAGAGACTTGACCGATAAAGCTACCATGAAAAATCCCTTGGAGACATTAATCAAAAACCTTCTTTTAATTTTTGGATCATTATTTTTTCTTTTGAGCCTTGTTGCACTTACAAAAAGCTGTTAGTAATTATATATTTCTAAATATTTCAAAGAGCGTTTGTAATTATTTAAAGAGCATCCAGCAAATTTTTTTACCTCTCATATATAGGCATTTCGGGTGGTAGGTTTTAACCAATTTTGCCTAACATCGTGTAAATTAATAATTGACATTTGCCTATAAATATCAGGTTATTCTTTACATTCGTAACCCACAAAAGCGCTATCACAACCGCTCGGACAGTAGTAAATCCTGCCATTACATGGCTTCTCTATGTGAGATATAACCAACCGGCAATGGCCTATCCCTACTCAGATTATCGTTGAAGCTAACTAACCAGCCGTGCTGGCGGAGCGGCTGTGCCGCCTGTCCCTACATTTTCAAAGAGCGGTGGTTATAAAATCAGAGGTTGAGTTGGCGGAAGATGAGGAGCAGCTTCTCCAGCATAAGGGGTTTATCATCAACCTCGTAGATATCGAGGACCGCTTTCACTGCCGGGAGGTTCAGAGCGTGAACTTCTTTCTTATTCTTATCCACACCTAAAGAAATGTACTGATCCTGGAGGAGAAGGTAAAGCTCCCAGGCGAGTTGATTAGCCTCCATGAGAGGAGGGGGATAGTGTTTCTCCCGCTCCTCCCATGAAATAGTATTTTGTTCTTCAAGCTGTTCCAGTACCGCTTCTGTCAGGTGGCGCTCTTTGTGCCACTGACAGAAGTCGAGGAGTTTTTTAGTTCTTCATCCTTGCGCTGATGGTAGAATTCCTCCCACTCGGTCTGCCGCTCATTGATGAAGACTCGAACATCATAACTGTTTTCCTTCAGGAAGAGAGCGTTTTCTGATGTAAATTCTATTTCCTGATCATCTTTTAGTTCCCGTCCTTGATCTGTTCGACAACACTTTAACGGCATAAACTTCTTTATCATACTAACAGTAAGGCCACGAAAGCCAATAAAACTATATTCAGTAACAAGGCGGTTGAATTTATCATCATCAAAATCTTCACGACCGCGGCGGATGCGGGTACATCGTTTTCTCAATTTGTCCAAGGCACGGGGATTAAGAAATCGCAGTTTCAGTTCAAAGCCTCTGAAGTCCGGGTGGTCAGAGAAAGGAAACCAGCTCCCCTCTTCCTCGTCGAGCTCTGCAACCTGATACAGATTGATTGGTTCTTTCATTATTACTCCTTTCTTGAATAAAATTAAAAAAAGGGGCTTGCACTTTGACGGTGGCAAGCCCCATGGAGGAACAAAATGGCTGCAATAAATCGCAGCCTCTACATTAATCAAATACCAATTTTACTTCGTCCTCAAAGCTGGAGGTTGCCAGCGGCAGCTTGGTCATGGTGAGGATGCACTCCTCGCCGCCGGAAATCTCAGCGGTGCTCAGCTCCACCTGGGGGAACTCGAAGCGCAGCCGTTTGCCTGCGGTATCGCCAGCCGGCACCTTTATTTCCTTCTGAAGCTGCTCATCGATCTCGTAGTAGCGAGCCATGGCATCTCTGGTGAAATATGCCTGGATGCTCAGGGTTACCTCTCGCTCGGAACCGCGGATGTAGCCGCTGGGGTAGTCGGTGTCGTTCTTCTCTTCGTTGAGCACCTTGATGTTGTTGTTGATACCGATATCAGCCTGTAAGATGGGCACGTTGACCGGGCTGGAGTCTTCGTCAAAGGTGACGTTGCCCAACCGACCATGAACGGGCTCGCCCACCTCGGTGGGAGTGGGAAGATATCCTTTTACGATTGCATCCACAGCCTGAGCAGTTACCAGTCCCGGAGTAAAGGTCAATATATTGGTTTCATAATCAACATCAGTCACTTCATATCCGGATCCGCTATTATTATCATCTCCTATCTGAATAATCGAACCCACCATAAATTTACGGGCATTATCAACTGTGATGGTAGTAGTCTCCGCACTGGCAGCGGAGGCGAGTTTGTCGGTACCGCTGCGGATCTGGCGCATGAAATTACCGGAGAATGTAATTCCCACTATGGAATCATCATCATTACCCGCTTTGACAGTCACATCAGCGGAGTTGACCACACAGCCGAGATTGGCGAAGACAGTGTGGCCGAGGCGGAACCAGATGCTGTAGGTGGGGAGGTCGCTGTCCGGACCAAGGAGTTCGTAAGTTACAGATGTACCTCCGACAACGGTTTCTTTGCCAAAGAGCCCTTTGAGGAGATGGCCGCATTCGGGTGCTGTTCCTGCTGTACCGCAGGGTTTGATATACGCAGGGAAGGACCATTCACCAGGTTCCAGGCGTGCTTTATACTGCGCTACTTTGGATAATGTGTTGCGACGCTGCTGGTCCGGAAGGAAGCCGCGCTGTTGTTTAAATGATCCTTCCCCGGTAAGGAAAATGGCATCAGTAGCAGCAGGAAAGATCGCGGTTCCTGGCGTGGTTTCTTCCTTGGCAAAGACGATTACATCTCTTCCTATGGCAATATCACTCATGTTTACCTCCTTTTAATATGGATTTGATCCTAATGTCTTCGGTTTTCTTTAGGATCTTGAAACCTAAAGCCTTTGCTCGTGGATTGTTATATTGTCTTGCTTCTTCAGCGGGGAGTTCTCTTTCTTCTCCCGGCTTCCATCCTCGCACAAAAGCTTGACCGGTATATTTAACCTTGGTAGTCATTTTTACCTCCTGTAAATCCATTTTTAGTGATGATAGTTATTTAAGACCTGTTTTCTACTCCAGGTAAATTATTTTGAAGTGTGTTATAAACCCGCTGTAGGGGTGCTTAAGCCTGGGATTTATGGTAATCCTTTCAAATTCGGAATTTGCTGCATATCCACCACGAGTAATGTCCTGATCGAGGGCTATCTTTGTCTCGCTCAGCAATGTATTTAGAACAGGGGAAGGGCTGTCTTTGTCCGAGATGTAGCCATAAATCAGAACGGAAAAACTACTCCGATACCCTCCACCCTTTAGAGAAACAAGCTCCTCGACTCCATCAGTTACTGCTAATAGAGGGAAGGAACTCAGCTCAAGCATATCCAGTTCGGGTTCTTTTACCGATCGCATAACCGTAACACCTGATATGGAATCAAGTGTATTGGTTATGTCCTGCAAAATGAGCTCTCGTTTTGTTGTCATGGTTCTACTCCTTTGGAATAGAGATTACTCGATAATGGATTACTTTATGATGTACACCGCTGGATTCTTCAAACAGGTCTCGTTTGCTCTCTCGCACAATCGCCAGATTGTAATGATTGGCGAACAGGATGATTTTATGATTAAGAAGCTGATCAATAAGGCTATAGATTTCCTCATTTCGACTCATTTCTCGGCTCCAAATATCAATGGAATAGATCTCTTCTTCACGTGTCAGGAAAGGGGCTGAAGTATAGAGCTCATAATAAGTTATATAAGCGGGTTTATCTTCGGTGAGCTCAATATGAACTGGAGGGTAGAAGTAGTAGAGCCGTGGGTCATCCTGCGAATATCCTGTTAACTGGCGTATCTGGGTATCCTCTTCCAGGATAGAATAGATTGCTTGTTTAATATCCTTCATTTTAAAACCTCCTCTAAGGCCTGTTGCACAGCGTCGCGTAACGCTTCTTCCAATCGAGGTTTAAATAGCTCAATAGTAGGTCGCATAAAGGGAAGAGGGGGCGAGCCCTTATGGGTGCCATATTCAACAGCCTCGGCATATTTTGCTTCTGCTTTGAATGATGCGCTCAGCATTTCATTATGAGTATGACTTACTTCACCTTTTATGCTTTGGGTAAGATTTCCAGTGTGGTCTTTATAAGGGTGATGAGTCTTTGCGTAATCAACCATTTGCTGCAGGATATCAACTAATGCATTTCGACAGTGGTGCTGTATTTTCTGAGGCAATATCTCCAGATTTTGTATGAACTGCTCAAACTTCATTCTTTTTCGCTCCGAGAAAATGCTACGACGTGATCAGGATTTACCGCTAAATCAGCTACAGTGAGATAATCAGTTTCATTAATATATAACCGATCCTCTGGTTGGATATCGGCATATGATGGAAGGAATATCTGGTGAGAATAGTCTATTTCCAATCCCCGCACCCTGGCCTTCATATCTCCGCTGAGAGGCTGGATATCACAAAGTATAGTCTGGCTTCCATTTTGGGTGACTATCTGCCACTGGATTTGAGCTTCACCGAGAGAGTTATAACTGATGTTTTTCCTCTTAATTGTAACTTCTTGTTGCCAGTCGGATAAGATGTTATTTGTATCTGCTTTCATATCATTTAAATTTATAGCCATCTCTAAACGTCCTTAATTTGGTTTATTAATCCTCGGAATAATGACTATTATCACGTCCGTATTTATCTATTTCGACATCAAAACTATCTATGCTTTGACCGGGTATTTCTTTAAGTTTCTGTTCCCAATAGCTGAGCTGTTTCATTAATTGTTCCTGTTTCTGTGAAGCAGTTACTTTCTTCTGCCCGATTTGATAGTCAACCTGTGGATTTTGTACCAGTTGCTCCAGCTCTGATTGGATTGCTTCTATTTTTGCTCTAATTTCTTCTTCACTTAACGGCATTTTGCTTTCTTCTCCTCTGTGTTTCTTTCATATCGTCTTTTCGAGAAAGCATTTGTACTAATCTTTCCAGAGTACTGAGTATTTCAGCTAAGAGTCTCTGATCCGTTGTGCGTAAAAGCATTGGTCTTTTTTCATCAATATAATTTGGTAATGTTGTCTTCATGATTATCTACCTTTCCCTTTGTTTTTTTTATAAGTGGCAACCCCCAAAAATGAGGATTGCCACTTTTTACAGAAGCCGCACGAGCTATACTGTTATCCGCTCCCTATCCCTCAGATTTAATTACATAGCGGTAGTCGATAGCTCCGCAGCCACCGTAGAGTCGCACTTTATATTTGGCAATGACGTCTCTATTAAAAGCATCCTCATGACCCTCTTTTGCCTGGAGCACCTGAATGGGCCATACCTCCTGATAACGAAACTGCTTTTTAAAGTCGCCGTAGAAAAACTCAGTGGAATCAGTCATAAAGGGTGTGGTACAGATCTGGCTTACTATCTGCTTATGGTAAGTGGACTCAGTAATAGCTGGATTAAGAAGATTATAGGCTTCCTTTTCCAGTTCTTGAGGTACAAGAAGTATCTGACCGCAAACTAATATCGGGTCGCCATTTTCATCGGTCATTTCTGATAAGAGTTTTTTCGAATCTTCCAGTCCCGCACCATCAGTACCGAAAGCTACTGAATGAAAGTTGCCATGAGCTGCTGTATATAGAGCGGAGCCGTTATATGCGTTGGAGTTTACATCTCGTACTACATCCAAAATCATTTTTTCTTTGAACAACCTTGCTTTTTCTCCTAATGTGGCGGCTCGCTGCAAGATTTGGCCGGTCTGATCCTCCATAACTGCTTCTTCAGTAATCGCTAAAATTCTGCCAAATTTCTTATTTTCTATGGTCACCTTTTTTTCTGTTAAAGAGCTTTGTTCGTAAGGCATACCTTCCTTTACTTCTTTTACCTGCTCCACTGCTACAAAGCCAACTACTTCTTCTTTTTTTCGATTAGATGGAACGATATGAACAAAGTTTTCACCAATTGCAGGTGTAGTCTGATAAGCATCGATGATTTGTCGAGAGATTAGTTTTCCTGTTATGGTAGGAAAAGCCGTAGTATCCACAGCCTCCCAGAGCTCACGAAGGTTGAAGTCTTCAGGTTTGAGCTCCGGTTTATCACCTTCCACTAATTCTGTTATTTTCCCAATAAAGGCTTTCTCACCTAAGGAATTCCATAAATCCCTCAAGCAAATTGATTGGTCTCGCAACATGCTAATTATCCTCCTTTATTTTTAGCCTATAATTACAATCACCTCTATTTAGCTGGATGGCGATGGTACGACACTTGCCCTAATTTCAACTAATACAGAAGTGGAAATAGAGGGCTCCCGTTTAGCCAGCTTGCCAATGGGATTGTTGCTAACTGCTACAACTTTTTGATTTTCCAGTGCATTACCGGTTTGTTTAGCACAGTTGATCTTATCTCCCACTTCGAATGTGGCTGCATCGCATACGAATTCAAAAATACCGGTAGTAGCCACTCTCACTTCGTCTGTCTCACTATCGCCTGAAGCTTGCATGGCAACGCCAGCGAACTTGGCAGCGAAATCAGCTTGCGTTGTGGTCAAATCAGTGTTCCAAGTCAAATCACAAGCTGGTTTGACATCGTCAGTATCTAACCAAAGAAGATCGCCGATCTCTATTACCGTAGAACTATCTACTGCAAAGAGCCGAGGATTTTCTTCTCCATAGCGATATCGCATTACATTTGTCATTAACCTCTCCCTCCTCTTATGACGTTGATAAAGGTTTCATTACTAAGCATATTAAAGGGTTGACACCCCTCTTTTTCATGACCCATACCTTTAACTAATCCTGAATTTCTTGCTATTAATTTCTCTCTGTCAGCGATAAGGTTACTCATTTCCTCTCTCAATTCGACCAGATTGTCTGCATTAAGTTTGAGCAGTGTGCTTTTGAATACTTCAGTGATATTCTCATTTTTTAGCTTTGAATCTTTTATTAACTCCTGCATCAGGTTCTTCTTCTGCCACTGTTTTTCTTTTTCCTTATAAGAATTGAGCTCATCTTTTAAAGCCTGAATTTCTTCTTTAAACTGATTGATTACTGTGTCTTTCTCCATCAACATTTCATCAACAAGATCAGGACGATTCTGTCGTAACTTCTCTACTGTTAATCCGGTATAGAATTCAGCTTCATCATTGGAAACCACATCTTCAAAGAGATTTTTTGTGGCTGCCGGCTCTGAAACCAGGTCTACGGATCTTACTTCTACAATCTCCTCCACCACATCTTTACCATTAACCTTACGAATCTTGCCCTGAGCATTAATGGAAATTCCAACAAGTTCTGGTGTCTGAGTTGCTAATGGAAATACCCATCCGCTATGAGATTCTAAAACGAATAAATCTGCCATTAATTTTCCCTGGCTGTAGCGGACGTTCTTGCATTTTCCTATAAGGTCCTGCACATCGCGTACTTCTCCTCGCTCGGATTTTAGCGGATGATTAGCAAAGGCTTTTACTCCTTCAAAGAGAGCTGCTGCTTGTTCTATAGCTTGAGGTAAATACACCCTTCCATTTCTGCTTTCTGATGTCAGCAGACAAATATTTCTTATGATGTTGTTATCCCTATCTATATTCGCCTCGCTAAAGGGAAGATTGGATTTGAAAGTTTCTGACAGTTTTAGCAGGAAGCTATTTGTATGAGCCTTCATGCTTTCTGATGATTTTCTCACAGTTTCACCTCCTTTCTATAGTTTTTTGGTTGTTTATAAGGTGTTGTGTCTTTACATCACCTTTGTTAATTAAGAATTGCTGTATTGAAACCGAATCTTTACTTTTTGGCAAAATGTATAGATTATATTTTTTGCATCGGTGACATTTGATTTCCAGAATTCCTGTGCCATTAGCTTTTGCCAACAGCTTGTCACAATGGAAGCAGCGAATTTCTCCCTTATCAATGTTTTGCATTATGGTAAATCCTGATTATTTGAATCTAAAGTGGCCGAAGACTCTTTTTCAATACCCTCTTTCTCGATTCTTTCTATTTCTTTTTGGAAATTATATCCCAGTCTTGCTGCTACTGTCTGATTTGAGACAATGCCCATATTCTTGTGAAGAGCAAGGGCTTCACTTTCCTCTTTCAGCTTACGGTGGATTAATGGAGGAAAGATTATTTCACAATCTAATCGGGTGGGAATAATTTGTTTATTCTCCCGCCTTTTTCCGCTTTGATCTATTTCAAGGGATGTAATGCTGCTCTTAGCAGGTACTGATCCGTAGTCAACTCCTGCTTTAATTACTTTAGCGAATATTATGCTAAATTCTTCCTGGAAAAATTGCTGCCAGTCTTCGAACTCCCTCACTGCTGGAGATTCACTTACCATGGTGGAGGCATAATTAGCATTGCTGGCATCACCACTTACCATATATTCTGCTAAACCAGTAGCCGAAGCGATGGCAAGCAAAATATTTCGCCCATCATACTGTACGTCCTGAGCCTGTAAATTTGGGGTAAGCATCTGATAATCTACACCCTCACTTACGGTAATAATAGAACCTGGCTTTAACATTTTTTGACGCCCTTTTCTGCTTTTCTCATTTCTTACCAGGTCGGATAACTGCCCTGGTGAACCTGAAATTCTTCGTATAATAGCCATGGCGGAGCGAATTTTGTTCAATACAATCCGGTCATTCAGCCATTGCTCATATTTTTTGAGAAGTGGCATGACGATATATAAAAAACTGAGCCCTCGTTTAACATTGGAATCGGCAAAGATTTTTATGTGCTGAACTTCTTCTGCTGGAATAACCTCAATGAGTTTACCTTGACGAGAGCGATAATATCTTAGAGGGATTTCTACATCATCCGGATCAGTTTCTATTCCAAAAGAATGAGTATTCTCCGGATCACTTATTTCATTAGGCTCAAGAAAACGAATCTTGGTTTTGCCGCTATATTGGTCGACAAAACAGCGAATGAAACACTCTCCATCCCTGAAAGTACGACGGATGATCTCATCCTGGCGTCGAAGAAATCTATTTTCCTTCTCAAAGATATCCCACCACTCTTGAACGACAGGATTCTCATCTAAGGCAAATATTTTTAAGCCCTTACCTAAAATAAACTTTTCTAACGTGCGAATGATTGCGCGAGCATGAGGATTAGTTTTCCATAATTGATAGGCCTTCTGTTGCGTAGTATAATGATCAAATTCATCTATCTCTTTCTCCCCCCTGACTACCATGTATTCAGGGTCTTCATCTCTAACTGTCTCCCAGATATCCTGTAGTCTCCGGGCAACTAATTTATATTGTTGGGCTTGGTAGCGTGTTTTTTTCCTCCAGGCTTTAATAAATTCAAACATTTTTACCTATTCTCCAAATTAATGGTTTATATCCCTAACAATTCCTCAGTATCGGGCTCTTCAATCTGATCTATATAAGCTATGTTATGGCGGGCTATATCGACTGCCATTTCCAAAGCATCGGGGCCATCATCATGAGCCGTCCGAGGAAAATGCTCTAATTGCTCCAATAACAATTCCTGTTCATAACGCAGATGGATAAGGCCTCTCTCAAAAAGCGGAGAGAGTCGAGTTATTCGGCGAATTTTGTCAGATGATTGCTTCACTTCTTTTAAGGGAATATAGATTTTCTGTTCGCTGCTTAAATCCTCAATCCAACGACGCAAGACATCCTGAAAAGCCACTGTTTCCAGGGCAACAAGGAGGTGATGGAATTGTCTGAACTTTATGAATAATTTGTTGATTAAAGCTCGAGGACTGAGACGGCAAAGATCAGCATCTAATACGAATATACGCCCATCTTCAGCTATTCCAATGGTTATGAAAGCAGAGTAGTCTGCTCTTTCATGCTGGCTAAGAGCGGGATCAAGAGCACCGTAGACAGATAGATTCAAATTTTCAATTTCTTTCAATCGGTAAAATCGGAACCAATTAGGCTGAAAAATTTGTGTATCAGGATCTGCTGGATCATTCATATACTCGCTGTTAAAAGCTACTGTTCCGATCTCCTTCCGTCGCTGCTCAAGCTTCTGCAAATTCCATTTCTCGGGCCAGAGTGGGCTACCATCATCTTTAATAGCTCTATATACTTCACTGTGCCATCCAGGTTTCTTCAATAGCCTGATAAGAAGGCTGTCATAATGGATAATCGTACCAATTACTACAATATCTCCCTCTGAATCCATTGTGTTAATTAAAGCGCGGGTGAACCATCGGTAAATCTTTTTTCTCTGTTCAAGAGTGGAAACCAACTCATCATTTTCCAGGTCATCGCAAACAATAAGGTCTGGTCGAACATCCAAATTCCTCAGACCTCTTAGCTTACTTCCGGTCCCCTTGGCTACTATTCGGATACCATTCGAGGTTAAAATATCTGTCTGAGTCCATTTCTCATTTCCAATCAGGCAGGCAAAATCCTGCTTTAACTTTTCATTTTGCTCCAACTCGTTGATAATGGCTGATAAATGAAGAGTCGCTTGATAAATCGTATCAGAGACAATAATGATAAAGCGCTTTCTCTGGGAAATAATGCACCAGAGTGGAAATATGAGACTGAGTATGGTAGATTTAGCATGTCCTCTTGGTGCTGCAATAGCTATTCTCTTTCCATTCTTATCTTCCTGTGCCATTTGAAAAAGCTCCCTATGAAAAACTGCCGAAGGATATGGCATATAGTGGGATAAATAAAAATAGGCAAAAAATCCAATATTACTTTTTGCCCTTTTTATCCTGAGCCATTTCTCTTTCAAGCTTAATAATTCGAGCTCTCGTTGCTTCAATTTCTTTATCAAGCTCTTCATTACTTAATCTTTCTTGCACTTTCTCTTGCTTTTTTTTCTGTTGTTGTTCAATGAGAAAAGCCTTCAATCGTAATAATTTGTCAAGATCAGAAAAAGAACCTTTTATTTCTCCCTGTGAGATTCGCTCGATCAAAAACTTGATCGCTTCATCAATAACAGCAAAATTCTTACATATATCCGGAGCACGATTCTTATCATGACAATGTGTAACTTTGTCAGGAGGTACAAAATTGTTCGTTGATTCCTGATCCCAATTTTCCTCTTCTCTCCATTTTTCTATCAGTTTTACGTTTTTAATACCGCATTGAGCAGCTATTTCTTCATCGCTTTTTACCATTCCCGATAGCCACAAAATGCGCGCTTTATTTTTTATTTCTGCTGAATATCGTGCCATTTGAATCCTTAATTACTTCCTTTTTAAATTTACAAAACTGATAATCCGTTTTTGCTTTTGCTTAACTCATAACCACATAAGCTCTTTAAATGCTTTTAATAAAGCTTCCAATAATAGGCAAGATGGGTGGTATGGTTTTGTAGATTCTTGACAATTCCCTTCCATCTGCACTTGACACTATTTCTGCTGATGGAAAGAATTCTGGCCATCTCCCTTTGAGACTTTCCCTTTAAAAAAAGATAAAACACTTGTTTCTGCTTTTTTGTTAGCGCTAATTTTGCAATCGTTTTAATTTCTTTCAGAACTAATATTTTTAACTCTTTGTTAAACCACCTCCTATCCCTATCAATACATCTCTCATACCATAAAGCTTCTGATTCCCCGAAATTCTCTAAGGATTTATAGGGTTTAAATTCTTTAAAATCGCAATCCATATATGTCGCACTCCTTTCAACACAAAGTAACTCAATGGGAATTCAGGGACTCAATGGCCCTCAGCAGGTGAGGGTATTAGAATGGTGGTGAATGCTATGATTCTAAAATGGCATTCCCAGCGCTCCTCTTTGAAACATCTTGCAACCAGGATGGCTGCCATTTTAGAGGTATAAAAGCTATTACTCTATCTATATATTTATTAGCACATTTCTTTAAATGGCTGAACTTTACCCTCGATAAGCTTATACTATTCTGATAAACGTAATCCATTTGAAGTCTCACTTGATAATGGTGTAACTCTCCACCAGAAACAGCTACAGCTGCAAGCAAAAGCTGCAAATCTTGAGATGCTGGCTGAATAACGCTAAAAGAAAATATTTCCCTGCTCATTGGTATAAAAGCTAAAAGAGAATAAATTAAAGAACATTTTGCTGACTTCTGATTTTGGGCAGAAAGCCCGTTAAAGGAACAAATGCTGCATCTCTTAGCATTTGGATTTTTCAGGGTATGAGCAGGAACTAAACCATCCGCTGAAAAACATGGATATATGAGATTATAATTGCTCGTCATTAATAATCTACCTTTGTGATACTGCAGAGGAATTATTATTTCCTTCCAATGAAAACTGCTCTTTTGTTTTACATATTTTTTATGTTCCATATCTGCATGCAATGGTATTTGTTGAGAAGAAAAAATGTCCTTCTCCAAAGGCTCATTGCTTATCCCTTTTCTGATAAAATACTTATTGAACATTTTGTTAGAGCCTTGTTTGGCAAATGTCTCTCTTTTGACTAATTCCATAATTAATCCTCATTCAAGAAAAAATGTTATAAGAGCCTGGCAGTAATCACGGTAATTGCAATATTCCTGGCAATAAAAATTTGGTCTGGGAAAAAATATATTTCTATTTATTGCTGCACAGATACGTCCTAATTCCCGGGGTATATTATCGAGCCTTTCGCGGCTCCTTGTGTTTCGATATAAAGCTGGTCCTCTTTCGTCTCCAGAGTGGCAATATATATAATTACCATATTTATCTCTCCTCCTGCAGGCGCGACGATAAAAAAGATGATCCTGCAGGAAATAAAGAGATACAAAATCTGGAATCACACCTGGCTTATGCCATTCTCCACCACAAAGGTTTTCACAGATTTCTCCCTTATACAGTGCATACGCATATGTGGATAACTGATGATTCATTTGAAGTGCGAAGGATTTATTACCATTCCTCTTCCCACTTTTGAAGACAACCAACTCATAAGAGCCATCATTGTTTTGCCGGAGCTGGTCGATACAACCGGAGAAATGATATGTGGTTTTAAAAGGCTTTATAGTAAAGATAAAATGTGCCCTGGAATATACTATCTTTGTTTCTCTGTTTTCACGTTTCCGGGCATATCTCTTTAGCATTTGAAGGTAAGATGAAAAAGGTATGTTGCTATCCTCCTTTATTTCAATTCCCTTTTCCAAGAAGCTATTGCATATTTTTTCATAACAATCTTGGAGAAGGTCATTAATTTCTTCTGGATGTTCAAAATATTTTTCATCTTGATGAATATGATTTATAACCCACTTCATTGCTCTGCCCATTACTGACTGCCAGGATATAAATCTGCTTTTCAGATTGAGAGTGTTTTGAAAATAAAAATTGAGGGGGCACATTTGATAGCTTTCAATGTCTGAATAATGAAATGGGCGATTTAACTTTGATAATCTCATGGTATAATTCTTTTGTTTTCCAAAGAATGAAAATCTAAGTCTTTAATCTTGTTTAAAGAAAAAGCCAATTCCTTTTCCATAGAATTGTGCTAAAGCCATTAATGATTTAACCGAAGGTAAATTCTTGCCATGCTCCCATAGATGGATGCTGTTACGTGTGACCTGAAGACCAGTTCTTACCCGCAATAATCGTGCTGCTTGCTGCAAAGAAAACCCTCTTTCAATTCTCAACTGCCTGAGTTTTTCCGAGTCAAAAGCCATATTCATGAACCTCCTTGAAACAGCCTTAATAATACAGACTGTCTGTATTATTGTCAAGTGTTTTAATGCAATAAGGATAGAATACTGTAAATTTTTGCTTGACAATTAAGACAGTCTGTATTAAACTATACTTCGGAGGTTTTATACTATGACTTTTGAATTAGCAAAGTTTTTGAAAAAGAGATTTGCTAAAATGGGCATTAGCACTTACGCTGAAGCTGCCTCCATTACTGGTGTATCTGCTGATTATATATCAAAAATAATACGGGGAATTCGCGTCCCGGAAGATCAGATCATTATCAAATTAGCGCAAGGATTAGAAGTTGATGAAGGTGAGCTGCTTATGCTCGCTAAAAAAGATAAAGCCCCAGATCGGCTGAAACGCTACTTTGAAAGACCGAGGGCTAAATTTTTTAACTTTAAAGCGGGGCAGCGCGTGAGATGGATAGGAGAGTTACCCTTTCTCCTTGAAGTTGACCCAAAACTTATTAAACAAGCGAAAGAAAGAAAGCTTAATTGGAAATTTGAGGATCGCTCAATGAGAGAAAACATGGTTATAAGATGCATAATTGGGGAGCAACAAATAGCGGAAATGGAGAGTATAGATATAATCCGTCATCGCCAGAGGCTTATGGCCGAAATAGAGCTAAAAACTGAAGATATAGAGATGATGATAGATTTTTTGAGCCAGAAGGGAAAGCAGATATGCCGAGCGCAATCTCTGGATAGAGCTCTTAGAAAGGCTTTGAACATAGAACAAGCATACGATCCTCTCATTGAAAAACAGGTTATCATGGCAGCTGCTTTAATCAATAAAACACATGGCGAATATGTATCATATTATAGGAAAGATTCTGCTGGAGAGAAGGAGAAAATAAATAATTTAGTCCCTATTATCTCCTACGCAGATGCGGGGGAGGGATTTAACTATACGGATCAGTCTTATCCCGTTGGAGCTGCGGATGAATATGTTGCGAAACCAGTGGATCTGCGAGATCCTTCTGCTTATGCTTTAAGGGTCAAAGGAGATTCAATGTTTCCAAAGCTTGATGAAGGTGATATCATTATAGTATCTCCGCAACAAGAGGCGAAATCTAACAAGCTTGCAGTGGTCCGGACGAAAAAAGGAGAGGTTTATTTAAAGAAGGTAATACTTACCCAGAATAATATGCTGTTGCAATCTATAAATCCAAATTATGCACCAATGAGCTTAAGCTTTAATGATATCAAATTTATCCACCCAGTGGTTTGGATAAAGCCTAAGGAAAAATAAATCAAAAGAAAAAACTGCATTACTCAGCTAAGCCAATGAGTCTTAATATTCTGTTATTTTCCCGCCATTTGCGTTTTACTTTGACCCATAATTCTAAGTAAACTTTAGTCGACAGGATTTTTTCCATTTCCAAGCGTGCTAAAGTACCAATCTCTTTGAGCATTGAACCTGATCTTCCAATAATAATTCCTTTCTGTGATGGTTTATCAACATAAATTGTGGCTCTAATGTTTAGCAACTTTTTTTCCACATCTTCTTTAAAGCTCTCGATAATTACAGCAGTTGAATAAGGTAACTCTTGAAGAGTAAGATTTATTATCTTTTCCCTGATTATTTCTGCCACGAGGGTTCTCTCCGGTTGATCTGTAATATGATCTTCGGGAAAATATTTTGGCCCAACAGGGAGATATTGTATTATTTTTTCCTCTAATAATTCCATATTATCGCCTAATAATGCAGAGAGAGGTATTATCTCGGCAAAATCATGTTGTTGACGGTATTGATCAATGAGCGGTAATATTTTCTTCTTTTTTATTAAATCAATTTTGTTTATAAGAAGAAAAACTGTGGTTTTTACATCTTTTAATAAATTCAAAACAAACTGATCCCCGGTACCAAAAGCTTTATCTGCTGCAATCATTAGCAGTATGAGATCTATATTCTGCAAAGCTCGGAGGGCAATCTTGACCATTCTGCGATTGAGTTCATGTCTGGGTTTATGAATGCCGGGAGTATCAAGAAAGACTATTTGTGCATAAGGTAAGGTTTTTATACCCATAATTTGGTTGCGTGTAGTCTGCGGTTTATCAGAGATGATAGCTATCTTTTCGCCTACTAATCTGTTGAGCAATGTTGATTTGCCTACATTAGTTCTTCCAATTATGCTGACGAAACCTGATTTAAAAGTTTTCACAATTTTTTAATTTTCACCTTGTATATTCTTCTATCGTTGGCCTCTAAAATTTGAAATTTTGCCCCTTTATGTTCGAAATTTTCTCCAACCTTAGGGAAATAACCAAGAACTTCAAAGACTAATCCCCCAACTGTTTCGAAGGTTCCCTCGTCCAATTCTAAATCGAGCATATCTTCGACCTCTTCAACATTAACCTTACCGCTTACAATCAAAGAGCCATCGCTATCTTCAATAATTTCTTCTGTTTCCTTATCATATTCATCTCTAATCTCACCAACGATCTCTTCCAAAATATCTTCAATGGTTATCAGACCAGCTGTTCCGCCATATTCATCTACGACCATGGCTAACTGAATCCTTTTCTTCTGCATTTCAGTAAGTAATTCGTTTAATCTTTTGCTCTCAGGAACAAAATAAGCTGAATGCATTATAGATGATACTTTTTTTGTCCCGTAATCTTTTTGTTCATAATCCAATAAGTCTTTGCTGAAAGCAACACCTTCAATATGATCAATGTGCTTTTTATAAACTGGTATGCGAGAATGTTTTGTTTGAGCAACCAGAGCGTTAAGCTCTTTTAGGGTGCTATTTGCGCTAATACAAACCATATCTATTCTTGGTGTCATTACCTCCCTTACTATCATATCTCCAAAATCAACAACACTCTGAATCATTTTCCCTTCATCTTTCTCAATAAGCCCTTCCCTTTCTCCTGCATCTAAAAAGGCTTGAAAGTGCTCGTCAACAATCTCCTCATCCAATTTGCTTAGAAGCTCTTTTCTTTTTTTCTCGAATCGATTAATGAGCTGAGCAAGGGGAAAAGTAAGCGGATATAATAAATAATATACTGGTGTGACAGCCGGCCATAATAATATGAAGAGTTTTTCTGGATTAATATAGACAATTGCCCGGGGTATCACATGAGCAAAAAAGTAACCAGCCAAAATCACTAATACAAAAGAGGTTATATGTGGAAGGAATACTTTCTTGAGTATTAAATAGTAATTTAAGAATAATGCCAGAAAAATTAAAAGCGATATAACAACAATACCAAGGCTTATAATTACAATGTGCTTTTTCTGAAGTGCTGTCTCAATCTTTTTAAGCTTTGAGGGACTCTTCTTTTCTATTAGCCTCTTTAGCGTCACTTCATTCAAAGAGCTAATAGCCATTTCTAACGAAGAGAAAAGCATTATAAAAATATTTGTGAGAAAGAAAACTACGTAACTAAATTCATCAGGGTCCAAATCTAAATAATTACTCCTATTTAAATTTAATATCTATAAAATAGACAATAGCTCTTGCTCCTTTTCTCGCATCTCGCCATCATCTATTTCATGGTCATAGTTAAGCAAGTGGAGCAAACCATGTATGATTAGGATTTTCAGCTCCTCATTGATGCTATGGCCTAATTCTTGAGCTTGTCTTTTTGCTGTCTCTATGGAAATAATTATATCACCCAAATTTACCTTGCCTTCAAGATTTCTTTCCCCAAGAGGAAAAGAGAGAACATCTGTTTCGCGATCTATATTCCTAAACTCCCGATTATATTCTCGTATTTTTTCATCAGATGTGAATATAATACTCACCTCGTCAGCTTCGACGGAAAGATTCTCTATTGCTTGTTGCATCCAGTATTTTATCTTATCTTTTTTCGCTTTGTAATCGTGACGCAGGCTTTTTATCAGAATCTCCATAAGTTGTTTTCCTCTTGCCTTTTTCCTTAGTTTTTACCTCGAAACCGGGATATGGAACGCGAATGTGGAAAATTCCCATCAAAACTCGTTGGAAAGCTACTGCAATTTTTCCTAAATCTTTTAAGGTGAGTTCACATTCATCGAGTTGTCCATCTAAAAAGATGTCGTCGAAGATCTTTTTAATCATCCCTTTTATTCTCGCAGGTGTAGGGTCTTCGATACTGCGGGTTGCCGCCTCTACTGCATCGGCAAGCATAATTACAGCTGCTTCACGTGTCTGCGGTTTAGGTCCTGGATAACGGAAATCTTCTTCTTTGGTTGTTTGAATTTCCTGATCTTCGGTTTTTTGCGCTTTGTCATAAAAAAATCTAATTAAACGCGTTCCATGATGCTGAGGAATGATATCGATTATTGATTGCGGTAAACCATAGCTCTTAGCTATTTCAACGCCTTCCTTTACATGATTTATTAGAATAAGGCTGCTCATTCGTGGTCTTAATTTTGCATGTTTATTTTCGAAACCAAGTTGATTCTCTATAAAATATTCGGGCTTATTCATTTTTCCAATATCATGATAGAGAGTGGCAACGCGTACAAAAAGCGAATTTGCTCCAATAGCAATAGCAGCAGCCTCAGCTAATTCGCCAATCATTATACTATGATGATAAGTACCTGGAGCTTTGACTGCTAATTCTCTCAATAGGGGCCTATCAATATTTGATAATTCCAATAATTTAATATCAGTGGTTACACCAAATAGCGATTCAAAGGTTGGTAGCAGAGCAGAAACAACTGATGCCACAAAAAAGCCGCCTAAAAAACACATTCCTATGCTGAAAAAAAGCAAGGAAAGAGGTTGAATTTTATTAGTTAAAAGCGATATCGCTAAAAAAGTGGAAATGTTCACCAAGCCTACCAGCAAGCCAGATTTTATGATAGCTGTACGTTCTTTATATTGCCCTATTCCATAAACAGCCGCTAATGAGCCAAGCAAAGCGTATAAAGTGAAGAAGAAATCTCCATTAATCAAAATTCCAATAAATGAAGAAAAAAATAAAGAGAATACGACAGCTAAAGAAACATCGCCCAAGAGCATGACAAGCATTGCTCCAGAAGCAAAAGGAATGGCATAATAATAAGACTGACTGATATTAAATGGTGGTCTATTTAAATAGGTAGCTATGGAATTGGCAATAAAGATTGATAAGCGGCTAATTGCTATAGAGACTATTAATAATATTGCTAATAATATAAAGAAATTTTTTACTCGAGGTCTTTTAACACGGTAATGCTCCAAATACTTCCACAAAGTTATGATGAGTAAAATAATTAATAAAATCAAGCCAAGCAGATTGATAGTCAAAGGACTGGATTTACTGATGTTCCTTAATACATTGAGCTTCAACAAAGCAATTTCATCTATCTTATCACCTTCTCGTACGACCATCTCACCTTTTTTTACTTGATAGTATACCGCTTCAACTTTTTGGGCGGCCTCAGTTCGTCGTAATTCTGTTTCTACTTGATTGAAGGTAAGATTCGGTGTGATAAGTGGGGATATAAGACTTTTGATTAAGCTGCGATTCTGAGCAGAATAGTTCGTTTCATTTTTTAAAAGTTCATCTAAGAGCTCTAAGCTCTTCATCAAATCGGCGATCTCTTCTAAATTTTCTATTTCTGCTTCGTTTAGAGTGCGAATATCTCTCTTTAAAATTCCTAATCGTCTGAAAGGTTCTAATATTAAACGGTTGCTAACCAGATCGCGGTTACCCAATTGCCGTACTATTTTTATGATATCATTTTCTAAATCTTCGTTATATTTGTTATTACATAAGAACAGCAATGCATTATCTTCGGGAATATACGGTGAATTTCCTTTAATATATGTGAAAAGTCTTTCCAATTCTACATTTGTTAACTTTGAGCTCTGTATCCTTCGAGTAGCGGATTTCCTTTCGGAAATAATTTTTTCTATCTCAGAACGGCCTAATTGAAAAAGTTCTTTAACCTTATTTTCTTCTTCAATGCTTGCTCGATTATCGTAATCAAACACCGGTAATGTCGATGCAATAGCTTCTTGTTTACGCTGTTGAGTAGCTTTACTATCTTCTACTGAGATATCCTGGGGTGCTTTTATATTACGTGGTGCAACATCATTAAGTGAAAATTGAGGTATGGAAGGCTTTAGATTAGGTGATAACAGCAGGGATATTATAAGCACAGAAAAAATTGTGAAAGCATATTTATTAAATAAAAACCCACGCAGTCCGGATATGATAGAATTCCATCGCTTTTTATTTTTTCCTATAGTACGGAATATTTTTAGTGGTTTATCTTGTTTTTCTTCTTTATTGTCTTTCATAAAAAATAAAAAGCCAAATAAATATCATGTATTTTCTTTTTCTTTCTCATACTTTTCATAGGCTACAATTATTTTTTGTACCAGCTCATGTCGCACCACATCATTTTCATCAAAATAAACAAATCGGATACCATCAATATGAGAAAGAATTTTTATTGCTTCCTTCAAACCCGACTTTTTACCAGCAGGAAGGTCAATCTGTGTTATATCACCAGTAACAACTACCATAGAGTTAAGTCCGATGCGGGTTAGAAACATTTTCATTTGCTCAGGAGTGGTGTTCTGAGCTTCGTCTAAAATTACGAATGAATCACTAAGCGTTCTGCCTCGCATAAAACCAATAGGAGCTATTTCTATATAACCTTTTTCAATGAGCTTATGGACTTTATCCACCGTTGTTAAGTCATAGAGGGCGTCATATAACGGTCTGAGATATGGATTGACTTTCTCTACCAAATCACCAGGTAAAAAACCTAATTTCTCACCTACTTCTATAGCAGGTCTGGTCATGATAATGCGACCAACAAGTTTGCTATTCAGAGCTGATAAAGCCATGGCCATAGCCAAATAGGTTTTTCCTGTACCTGCTGGACCAATACCAAAAACTATATCAAATTTTTTTATAACTTCAATATATTTTTTCTGATTAAGACTTTTAGGAGTTACATGCTTCTTAGAGGAGGGGAAGATTTTATTATTTAAAAAATATTGGGCAATAGAAATATCCTTATTATCGGAGACAAGGCGGAGGGCTACTTTAAAATCTTCGTGCTTAATGCTGTATCCCTCTTCAAGAAGATGTGCAAATTCCTTTATTATTTTTTCTGCTTGCTGCAGATTTAGTAGATCACCTTTAATGTTGAGCCGATTACCTCGGGCAGAAATACGAACATTAAGTTTATTTTCTAAAAGCTTAAGATTTTCGTCGTGGACCCCATAAAGGGCTTTTAAACCCTCTTGTGGAAGCTCTATTATTTTCATTAAAAAACAAAAAATATAAGAGAAAAAAAACAACTCTTACCTTTTAGTGCTTAAGGTAAGAGTTGTTTAAATTAAGGGATTTCTATTTGCCATCAAATAAATAATTCGGTACTGGCCATGGCCGATTTTTTGCAAACTTTATGGCATCTGCAATTTCTTCTTGAGTCATATCCCTCGGAATTGTGAAATCCTGATCGGGATAAATAAGATCTGGATCTTTGATTTGCTCTTTATTTGCTCGATAAATTAATGGCCATTGAAATGGATCACTATAAATCTTCTCGTACTCCGCAATCTTCCACAAGCATTCACCTTTCTGGACTACCCAATTTCTTGGTTTAGCCCTCAGGGCCTCTTCCTCTGCTCTTCTTCTCGCTTCTTCTTCTGCTCTTTTTTGTTCCTCTATCCTCTTTATTTCCGCTTCTGCAGCCATTTTAGCTTCGCCAGCTTTAGCAGCTGCCTGATTCGCAATATCCACAACTTTTAGATATGCACATTCATCGCCATCAAAAGTCTCTTTAGCCTTGGTCAAAGTATCTTTAGCTTCAGCCAATTTGTCTTTTGCATATTCATCAGCTCGAGCTTTTACTGCAACCGAAATAGCTTCTTCTGCTTTTTTCATAGCTGCCTGCGCATCAACCTTTGCTTTGGCTTGCACATCAGCAGTTTTTTTCTCCACTTCAGAAGCTAATCTAATTGCATCTAATGCAGCAGCCTTGGACTTCTTGCATTTCTTCTGCTCACCTAAATCCTGAGCTTCCGTTAGTACCTCTACTGCTTTTTTATATTCCTCAGGAGCATATTCCTCAGCACACTTTTCCTTTGCAGTGTTTACAGCTGTTTCTGCATCAGCTACCTCTTTTGGAGGTTTACGACAGCATCCAGAAATCACAAAAAGAGAAAAGATAATTATGAGAAATAAAATGAACGCAAATTTGTTTTTCATCGATAAAAACTTCACCCCCTCTCAAAAATTAAATCATTTCTTAATTTTATAACAACGAAAATCCCTCTGTCAAATTAAAATTCTATTAAGAGCCTTTGGAATGTATCTAACGTAAGAAACCTCTATCTATAAATAAATACTATATAATGACATATAAGTCAAGAGAAAAAAGAAAGCAAAGATATTTTCTTACCATTTATTTGCGAAAGATATGCAGTATTCATAAGCTAAATTAATCTTAAATCCTGAAAAAGATTGCTAAAAAACTCTTTAAGAGGCGAATATATAAATAATCTCCTTTAACTGCGAACTTTCTCATCCAGAAAATTCCAGCCTTTTTGCACAAATCTTATTACCGGATTTACATTGGAAAAGTTTATATTG
>CAZYAF010000041.1:0-25763 GCA_964645975.1 uncultured Acidobacteriota bacterium | reverse complement strand
ATACTATTATTGGAAAAAAGTAATAAACATAATGAAAATTTTAAAAAAAAATTCTATTATATCACTTTAAATCTAAATTATCATATTTTGTATTATTAAATCTGCAAAAATCGCAATTGAATAGAAAAAAAATAAAAAATTGATGACTCTATCAACAATTTGCAAAAATATAGGTTTCACATTCTGCGGTAGATAAATCATCAACCACAAAATACGCTATGTCACAAAAAAGGATTTTTATAAAAATAATAGTAAGGTTTGGGTCAGGATTTATCCTTCTCGTCGGCATTTTATTTGGGACGGCGGGTACTTTTAAATGGCCGGAAGCCTGGCTCTTGATAATCATCTTTTTCAGCTACTCAATAACTGCTGCTATCTGGCTCAGGAAGAACGATCCGGACCTTCTGGCTGACAGACTGATATTTATGAAAAAAACAGGTAAGACCTGGGATAGAGCGATTATGATTGGAACTCTTCCCTTCTCTATGGCTTTGATTATAATTCCAGGTCTTGATGCAGTGAGGTATCAGTGGTCACAAGTTCCCCTCGCATTGAAAATAATTAGCTTCATAATAATAATCACCGCGGCAGTCTGGACTTTCTGGGTATTGAAAGAAAACACCTTTCTCTCCAGAGTAGTGGAGATACAAACAGAGCGACAACACAGAGTAATCACTACCGGCCCGTATAAGTACGTACGCCATCCGATGTATTCAGGAGGGATTGTTTTTATAGTATGCACCCCCTTAGCCCTTGGCTCATTATTCGCGCTCATTCCTGCAGCATTTATGATAATCGTATTCGTAATTCGAACCCACTTAGAGGATAGAACATTACACAAAGAGCTTCCGGGATACAAAGAATATGCGGAAAAGACAAAATACCGGCTTCTCCCCGGCGTCTGGTAATAGCCTACACCCTGGCTCTTTTTCCCTTAATACCATATATTAAAACATCAGCTACATGGCGACCAGCTCCACTCTGCGGTTTAATTTTCGTCCTTCCTCGGTCTTGTTCTCACTTACCGGACAGAGGGGACCCACTCCCTTTGCATTAAGGCGACCTGCTGCTATACCATATTTATCCACCAATGCTTTGACTACAGCTTCTGCCCTGTTGATGGAGAGTTCCATATTGTGTTCGAACGTGCCGGTCATGCTGGTATGTCCGACTACATACACCTTAAGAGAGCTGTTCGTCTTCAGCATTTCAGCAATTGCTTTGAGAGTAGGTTCCGATTCGGGCTTGATTACATATTTATCAACATCGAAATAAATACCATAAACCGTGGCATGTCCTTTCTGCATGATATCCTGCGCCAGGCTCTCGGGGTCGGCGACCACATACTGCGTCATCTTTTCTTTCTCAATTATTGTCAAATCACAACCTTCTCCATCATTCCACACATGCACCTGAACCCATATCTCCTTTCCATTTGCTTCTGCTTTTAAATACGAATCGTACTCACCTTCATGCATCACCGCTCCTCCGATCTTTTTAATGGCATTGGAATAGTTGCGAATAATCTGCAGCGCACTGGGAGCTTTTACTCCCTCTTGAATATAGTAAGAAATGTAATATTTACGTCCCTCGATTTGGATCTCTTCCTCTTTAGCATTGACGAATTCGTGACGGTCGAACTCCTTTTCTTCATAATCCTGAATGTAGAAATTGGGCATCCGAGTAAGCATGGGGTGGTCTTTGCTGCCCGGAACGTCCTTTTCCTGAGCCAGGGCAAAATTAGCAGTAAACGCTAAAAAGACTGAAAACAGGATAAAAAACAGCGTACCTTTTATTTTCATAATATGCGCCCTCCCCTATTATTTTTGTACATTTTTATTTGATTTTAGTTAATTATCTTTCTTAAGTCTATATCCAGAAAATATTACTGTCAATAAGGAAAAAATGATAATACAATATGCAAAGAGTTTATTGAATTAAAATACCATAAGGAAATAGCAATGAAAAAGACCGTTTTATTTCTGACAATTTTTCTTTTAATTTCAAATGTATGCTTTGCTATTAATACAGATAAAACTATAAATCCTGAATTGAAAACTGAGAGTAAAGAAAATCATGCTATGATTTTTTCGGGCTTTGCCGAGAATGAGGAGCAGTTATATCATACGCTGTTACTGGTTGAAAGCATACGAACCTTTGCGGGTAAATTTCGAGAAGCACCTATATGGATATATGCGCCGGAGAGCCTGATTGAGAAAGAACAAGAAATGGTGGATGGATTTATTGCTTTCAATGCTGAGGTTAAAAGCAGCACGGCACCTGAAGAGGCATTGGAATTTTATTTTGCCCGTAAGCTCTTTGCAGCCGCTAAGGCTGAAGCAGAGGCAGAAGGAAAAACGCAGATTCTTGTATGGATGGACAATGATACCATTGTCATAAAAGAACCTCTTGATTTTGTCCTTGACCAGGGCGTGAGTCTGGGCTATCGCCCGGTGATGCACCAGCTCATTGGTTCATTGTATGATGAACCTGCAGATGAGTTCTGGAGCCAGGTCTATGAGAAACTGTCGGTTCCTGAATCAGCCATTTTCCCCATGATTACTCCTGCTGACCAGAAGAAAATCCGTCCTTATTTCAACGCCGGTCTGTTGGTAGTACGACCGCAGCGCGGCATTCTAAGAAAATGGGCGGAGTACTTCCCGCTGCTCTATCAGGATACGGTTTTTGCGGAGACGTGTAAGCAAGATAGGCAAAAGAGAATCTTCCTTCATCAAGTGGCATTGGTAGGAGCAATCCTCAATTTGCTAAAACAAGAAGAAATGACCCAGTTCTCTTTACAATATAATTTTCCTCTATTTTTCAAGCAAATGTACGGCGCAGTCAGAGAGTTTGACTCTCTTGATGATGTCGTGACCTTTCGCTATGAGTTCTTCTTCAAAGATCCCGATCCAAATTGGAGCGAGAAATTAAAAGGGCCAAAAGAAGTCATCAACTGGCTAAAAGTACACATGAACAAAAAAATTACTCCGAAAGAATAGAAGTCCAATCTTATAAAAATTAACGAAGTTTCGACCAAATCTAAACTTTAAATAAAAGTACTACTGAGCTATTGATTGTAGCGTATTTTCAATCTATAATTGAGAGATTCACTTTATAGAGAAAACAATTCAAAGGAGTTATTGATGGAAGCCCTAATGAGCATATGTACTTATTTCGGAAGCAAAAACTGTCATCCTGATATTAGGTAATTTAGCTGCGCTCAAAAAGAAAAGTCTAAAGAAAAAATATCCCTGTTGCTAACTGAAAATGATGCAAAAAAAATTTATGGGATTATTAAAACGTGTAAAGTGAGATTGTTCTAAATCGGAAAAAAAGAAATGTCCAGTGTGCAAAAACACTAATATAGAATCTCGCTTTGGTTCTCTCAAAGGTAATTTGTATATATGCAATAGTTGCAATACTAAATTAATATCAGCGCAAATATTCTAAGACTTGAAGTAATAATCGAATAACATTACATCTTAAAATCAAAGAATCTCAAAGCATTATAATCAAAAATGAAACTGTTTCTAATACGAGTCCAGAAAAATTAGCACCCTTATAAAACAATTCAAATCGATGTAAGTATCCACAGGGAAAAAATCGTCTATCGCTAATGCATTTAGATATTTCAAAAAAGCCGATATGCGAGTTTTAAACGAGGAGGTAAAATAGGATGCTATACGATTTAGATAATAAAAATATCAATATTGAAAGCACCGCTCAGAATGCGATAACATATTAATAAAAAATTTGGCTTTTATCCACTCTGAGCAGACCATTTTTTTTCTTACTTGAATCGTCTGAGTTTCTTAAAAAGACGGAAGTTTAGTATAAGCTTTTTATTATTTTATAGAGATACATTTAGAATATAATCAGCCCAGATAAATAGCAAATATGTGTCTATCTGGGCCGTCTGTTTATATGGTTATAATTAGACTCCTATTGTAGTATGCCCTCCAAGGATGATGGCACGCTGAGGCCCTATGTTTTCAATCAAGTCTAATGGCAAGCCCAAAGCTCTGGGATCTTCAGCTTTTGCATACAGAGGATGATCCGAACCTACGGTATAAACAACATATAAAGTTATTTTCCATCCTGGTTCCGGTTTCCTTTTGTTAGCCCAGTAGGAATAGGCTATGGTTGACTCATAATTAGCCGGAACAACTGAAGTCATACCAATGTCCATGCGACCCGGATTTGTTATATGCGTTCTTTTCAAATTGATCATTGGATTAGGTCCTGGAGTTCCACAGGAGAATGCGACATCCGATCCTGTTGGTAAACCTATAGTGGATAGTAAGAAAATCAGCTCCTTCGCTTCCGTACCCACCATGAAATGAACTGTTTGTGTGATGGTAGGTGAATCATGATTCGTAGTGGCAACATTTCGCCATGCCATAGGCGGATTTGATGCAATATATTCAGCAAAGCTATCGATGTCACCTGTTTCTGGAATTGGATTTGGGTGCTCAGAAGTAACAAGTCGGGCGATAAGGCAGTAGTGATCCCCAGCTATCATTTCCGGTATCCAGGTGAATGGATCTGAGCCAGCAAAAAAATCGCCCATTTTAGCAGCCGTAACTTCATCGTGGTCAGAATCACCCGTTTTTAGTACATTATTTTTCCAAAGTGAAGGGTATAATAGAAGTGAAGCTTTGCTGTAAAAAAGGTATACTTGACCATTCTGTGCTTTATCCGCCAGATTTTTTCCCCGGACATAGATATAATTTTGAGCGTTTGCCACTAAATCCTTACCTACATCTTTGTTCCAGTTGCTTATTAAATAGCTTTCTGGATTGCTCAATGGCTCAGTACCAGAAGGTATGATATCCGGAGAGTGATAGAGACAGCCTGAAGCTTTTTTCTCACCAATATCAGATAGATTGTCCCTCATGAACATATCGTCATACAAAGGATAAATTTCACTAAAGCCATCTACAGCATACATGGACGAATCAATACCGCATTCACCATATCCAATCCAGAAGTAGCCCGATTCACCCCACTTCTTACCCCAGCTATTCTTGCATAGCCATGCTTGAAGATTTTCGTCATAGCCTACACAACAAACACAATGACCTCCCAATGCCTTACCATGTGTATGCCTGTAAACTCCGCCGTGATAAGCATAAAAATCTTCATAGACTGTATACGTGGCGATTAGCGGTCCGCGGGTTGAAAGCCAATCCTTCATATCATTAGCATTATTAATTGAATGATAGTTTCCAGTTTTCGTTAATATATCTTTCCAATTACTGCAAAGTTTACATGGTTGGTCACCGGCTGTATAGGGAAAACAAGACTCTGGCGCAAGACCTGTATTTTTGGAGTAAGCCAGAGCGCTTGAAGGCCACCATCCGTTCTTACAATTACGTCCTTCTTGAGCAGCACCGCAGTAAAAAAGTTGGGCCTCCGAGAGATCTAGCAATTGATTTCCTCCGGAATCATTCACAGCCGTGTTGGTCTTCATACGCACAGTCCCCTCTAAACCAGCAGCTGTACCGAAAGCAACACATGAACCGCAGCTTCCTTGCGATTTAATACTGCTAATGAAATTTCGACCACTAATATTACGTAAATCAAAGGAGGGGGGAAACGTCACTTCTTCTACTTTCTCTTTAAGAAGCTCCTGATAATTTGCCTTTGCCAGGGCTTCTTGCTCCTGCAATGACGGTTCATCAGGACCTGGTGTATAGCCGAGAAAATAGTTGTCTTTTGCCTCTTGAAGTATTTCTAAGCTGGCTCTCCAGGGTTTTTCCTCAGAGGCAAGTTTTTTCTTTAGTTCTTTAAAAAATTTTTCATTAGACATAACTAAATCTCCTTTTAATACAATGATATTTTGTGGATTAAAGAATATTTGTTTACGGAATATGTGTTTTAATACGAATGGCTGCAGGAGGGACTGTAAGGATTATTTAGCTTCGATAGTTACTTGGAAGCGATCTTCAACTGATTCTTCGCCTTCCCAGGGACACCAGTGCTTAAGAGATAATAAGTAGCGATCGGGTTTGATGGGTTGGAAACAAAGGATTCTAAGACCTCCAGACCCGATCGCTTTTTCGTCAGAAATTGTAAAGTCGTCTGAATATACCTGAAGATGTTTATCTATAGGTTTATCCAACTCCCACCTATACCCAGTGGTCGGATTCTCAGCAAGAGAGACTTTGAGTATCGATCCTTTTGGGACCTGAATCGTTTGACCATGATGAGATTTGTTAATCTCGATGTATTCCAAGTGATAAACTCCTTTTTCTTTATTAGGCACCTTGGGTAGTATGTGATCCGACTCTAATGCCTTTTTGTGGTCCAATTTCTGCTATTTGTTCTGCTGGAATTTTGAAACTTTCCAGAGGCTCAGCAATATCATATAACTCGTGACCTGGTGGTACAATGTAGATTGCTTGAAGCTTTATTTCCCAACCTTTTGGTGGTTTAGTACCCATCGACCAATATTGATACGTGATATATGAAGAGAAATTGGGTGGAACGTTCGCAGCCATGCCCACATCTTCGGATTCGGAATTGGTTATGATAGTTTTGTTTAGATTAATAGGTGGTTGAGGACCCGGTGTGCCGCAGGAGAACGCTACTGCCGCTCCCTTTGGAACTTTTGTGCAGGATAAAAGAAAATGAATATAACCTCCTGTCGGTCCTTGATCGTATTTAACATTTTTTTCAAATGTTGGAATGTCATGATTGATGAGAGCTACATTACGCCAGCACATTCCGCCATTATTAGAAATATATTTGGCAAAACTATCAATATCACCAGTTTTAGGAATTAGATTGGGGTGGGCTGTTGTTACAACTCTACCGATCATACAGTAGTGAGAGGATCCGGGAGGGGGCGGGACCGGTGCCCAGGTGAATGGATCAAGACCAACAACTTTCTCGCTTTTAGTTTTTGGAGTTACGACTACCGAACTGGAACCATCACTTGTCTTCAGAAAATTATTTTGCCACTGATCAGGATAAAGGAGCAATGCAGCCGGTGCATAATAAAGATGGAATTCTCCTTCTGTAGCGCCAGAGGCAAGGTTTATTCCTCGCATATAGATGTAATTTGTTCGTTCAGTAGCCAGGTTTTGACCAACATCCTTCATCCAGTCTTCTTTGATCAATACTGTGGGATCAGACATGGGAGATGTTCCTTGGGGAATGATGTCAGGAGAGCGAGTCATTCCCCCGCTGCATGGGATCTGTCCCGTATCCTGGAGATTGTCTCTCACAAGTATATCGTCATATTGTGCCATGATAATCCTCCTTCTTATTTATACTTTTTTGCCTTACTTTGCAACATAAGAACTCAATTTTCTGTTTTTTTTATATGCCCATAGCTATTGCCCTCCTTTCTTTTTAAAATTAGTTAATGCGCTGTTTTTTAACATTGCATTCAAGTAGCAATTCGCAAAATGATTTATTTATATCAGGTACACTTAATGCTAATTTAATGATTAGAAATCCTTAGCCACATAGCCATATAAATATGCAAGATGAGCTTTAATTTATAATCAATTAGAGCTACACAAACATCGATCTATAATTCTTTATATAAGGTATTTATCTTGCTCTTTGACTTATAAACTAATAACAAAACTCCACGCACACAATTTCTCTCAAGATAATGTTGCTTTATAAAAATATATTTTATGTAATGCTTATAAATTAAAGTATAGGCCCTTCACTACATTAAACGACATTTTTAGGCAATATATACAAATAAATCAAAAAAATTTTTAGAACTATATTCAAGATGCCATAACATCATTAGTTTATTATATTTACCGTGAATAAATTTAAGTCTTATTATTAATTAATGCTGTCCATTTATAGTTATTTGGAATATAATTCATAGGATATAAATCATCAAATAATAGCTTATATAACAAATATTTTATGATGAGAAAATTGAAGCTTAAGATAATAGTTCTATAAATATTGCCAGATGGCTGGAACCTGAACTTATCCCAGGTTATAAAACTAATCTGGAGGAAGGAAAAAAAGACAAGTCCAATATTATATGATACCCAGGCTTTTGAACAATCTTTATAAAGATAGATAGGTTAATAATGCAAGAGGTAAAATAGGATGCTATACGATTTAAATAATAAAAACATTAATGTTGATATCCAAAATAAGTTCGATATGATATTTGATACATACTTTGATCTGCTGAACGATAGTGTTATTGTAGCGGGACATGTGACTGCTAACTCGGGAAAGATTGCTAAAGCCAAGCCACAACTTCAAACTAAAATAACAAATAAATTACTAAGCATTGATGAGACAAAACAAAAACACAAAGACCTGATTAAAGCTGGAGCCATAGAGTCATTTAGTGCATACTTTGAAGAATCTCCAGATAAAAAGAGGATAATAAATTTTGTAAAACAGCAATTACATTGTGATAGCCCGAAAACACGAAAAACAGCAAAGGAATTCCTTACGAAATGGAATAAAAGTTAATATTTGGACAAAGTTCAAAGAAAAACAAAAAGAAAACCTTGTCGAGACAATAATTTTTAGAATGTGAAAGCTATAGGGAATTATCAATAGGAAAAGCAAATGGATATTGAAACTAAAAAACTTTGGCTGAAGATGACCATCTATATTATTTTGTTTCTTGCCGTAATCATAGCATCAGCCATATTTATTATACCTATCTCTATGCCCGCAGGATTAATAATATGGATTTTCATCATTAGTGTAGGTGCATACTTACTTATACGATGGCACTCTAAAAACACCGTTTTTATATGTCCAAAATGTGATTATAAATTCACCATTACCACAACTAAAGATTTTTTAAGCCCTCATTTTTTCGACAAAAAATTATTGCGATGTCCTCATTGTGGAGAAAGCTCCTGGTGCAAAAATATAAGCGCAAAATCCATCCGATTGGATATAAGCAGCGCAAAGAGATATAATGGGTCTAAAGTAAAACCTACAAAGTCATTATATATTCAGATGGGAATTGTGCTATTTATATATCTAATTCTCTGGGCTAATGCCGTTTATCTTTACACAAAACTCCCCGATACAATACCCACTCATTTTGATATAGCTAGAAAACCAGATGCCTGGGGAGCTAAATCATCCCTCTTTTTTCTACCACTCTCAGCCACTATCTTCCCTTTGTTACATACTCTATTCTGCCTTTATGCTGCAAAAGAGGGCTATAAAAGCTTGATTTATCCCACTATTACAATTGTTTTTATTATTACACTATTGTATTTTATGGTACTACAATATTTATTTTTTTCTCACTCCATTTAAAGAACAAAATAGTACCTCGTAATAATATTCATATAATATAAATAACAATGATTATAGACATTAATAATCTATAATTATGTAAAAGTGATTCAAAAAATCAATTTTCTAATATTCTTTTCCGCACTATTTCATTTACTGTTCTAATTTTTTCCATTCTTTAATAAATTGGACTGCTGCTTTAACAAACCTATCCATTTCTTTTTTACCTATCTCTACTGTGGCATCTGCAGGATTCCCTGTAGTAAAAATACCGGTATTGGTCATCTCGCGGGTGCTTGATTTTTTCCCTGTGTCTTTTGGCCTGAATAAGTTGCTCATTAACATAGCCTGAAGATTTCCTTTTTGTGGTGAAGCATCCAGTTTTTCCTCTACACCCTGAACATAAGGCGGAAATGTCAACTCCGGCTTCACCGCCTGAGACATATCCACAAGGCTATTTGTTAAATAGAGCATTAACGAAGTTTCCCCTACTCCACCATGCCAGTCATAAGCTGGATAGTGCTCATTTTCCTCCTCCGGAGGTAATCGGAGTGTATTCAAAAAGAATGCTATTGCAGGAGTGGTTTGATTGATTTTTTGGATGACATTATTAACCGAAGTGGTGTTGCCTCCATGCCCATTATAGAATAATATCTTCTTAAATCCATGCCTTATAAGGCTTTGAGCAGTTTCATAAAGCACGGCTTCAAAAGTTTCCGCTGATAATGTTAGCGTACCGGGAAAACCCATATGATGCTCTGATAAGCCCACAAAAAGCGGCGGAGCCACCAGCACATCGGCTTCCTGCGCAATCAATTTGCAGCGCTCGATTGCCGCATAAATATCAGTGCACAGAGGAAGATGATGACCATGCTGCTCAATAGCACCGACAGGGACGATAACCATATCTGTTCTTTTCAGTGCTTCCTCTACCTCTTTCCAGGTCATATGCGGAAGATAGTTCTTTACTTTTGTTTCCTTGAAGAGCGGATTTATCTCCTGGGATAATGCCACTGCATTCATAATAACGAATGCAAAAATTAAAATAACCATTATTTTTATAATCCGATTCACCTTCTCCTCCTTATTATTAATATTTTTGTTACTATTAAATCGAATTCTTTTCTAATACTATAACCTAATTTGCATAATATTGCTATACACTGAAATGAACAAAATTAGCGAAATTTCGTATTGATTTATAGGTGTCTATTTTGTAATTAAATCTTAATCATATGAGCGACAAAGAAGATGTTGCAACATTTAATCAAATAAGGAATAAACATATTTAAAGCTAAAACCTAAATAACATCTAATAATGTTATGCTATTCAACCATATTGAATCCACGACTAAAAACTCTATTTATCGATTAATAACGAACAAAAAAATTATTAAAGATTTTGAGCTTCAAATAAACGTATTTTGTTATATAATAAAAAATATTAAGTGAAAAATTATTAGTTGAAATTAGTAAAAGCATATCATTTTGAGCGCCCAATTCGTTGATTTTATATTAAACAATTAAAAGAGAGGTAGTTAGTGATGAAAAAAACAAGCTTTTCCCTAAAAGCCTTTATAATCATTGCTGTGATCTTTGCTGCCCTCATGGCTATTACAGCTTGTAAGAAAACCAAACAAGAAGAACAGGCTATAACCGAACCCAAAGAGATAAATGTTTTGCTGCTAATGAGCAAAAATTATGGCCTCAACTACTTCCTCTATCTGGATAATTTCCGACATTATGGCTGGAATATTACCTATGCAGGTGTCTCCAACTCAATAACAGCCTGCCCTCCGGTTGCAAAACAGCTTGGAGTACCGCCCATCAAGCCGGATATTCTTGTTTTTGATATCAAAGATATTTCTAAGTACGATGGTATCCTCATAATGCCAGGTTCTGGTAGCTCTTTAGAAGTGCCACATGCCTTTGGAGATCTTTTGGATTGTCCTGAAGCATTAAATCTCATATCTTCAGCAGTAGAAAAAGATCTTGCCGTATTTGCTACCTGCTCAGGAGTGCGGGTTTTAGCCGCTGCTAATGTCATTCAAGGTATAAACGTCATTGGAGCTCCAAGATTTCAATCTGAATACGAAGCTGCAGGAGCTACTTTTTTGGGTAATAATAATCCGCCTGCTATCGAAGGAAACATTGTAACAACATCAAGAGGTCTCTATTATAATATTTACAACACTATGGCAGTAGCAATCATCATCGAAAATAAGCAAGATATTAGCATTCCTAAAAAGCTACCAAAAGCAGAATATATTTTTTCCAGTCCAGTCGATCTCGGTAAAGAATGTGTATTATGGGCTAAAACCTACGGAGGCTATGGCGCAGATGGCGGCAGGTCTATATGCAAAACTCCAGACAATGGCTACCTCATCGCCGGGTACACTTTCTCCCACGGCTCTGGCGATGCTGATATTCTGGCAATTAAAACTGATACTAATGGAAAAATGCTCTGGTCCAAAGTTTTTGGCGGCTCCGGCACTGAGTATGCCAATGGATGCCAGGTAGTGAATGATGGGTATCTGATTGTTGGCTATACTACATCTTATGGAGCAGGCTCAAGAGATAGTTATTTGATAAAGTTAGATTTCAATGGCAATGAGATGTGGTCAAGATGCTACGGTGGTCCCAGTTGGGATGTAGGTACATCAGTATGCGAAACTGAAGATGGAGAGTATATCATATGTGGATTCACCCACTCCTTTGGAGCAGGCGAGGAGGATGTTTATCTCATTAAAACAGATACTAATGGTAACGAACTCTGGTCGAAAACCTATGGCGGTGACAGATATGAGTTGGCAAATTCCATTTACAAAACCAGCGACGGCGGCTTTGTTATCGGCGCTACTACAGGTACCTTTGGAGGCGGAAACTCTGATTTCTATATAATAAAAACTAATAAAAAAGGCAAGGAAATCTGGTCAAAATCCTTTGGCAATAAAGGACGCCGCGGCCACGGTTACGACTGGTGCAGCTCTATGAATATCACAAGCAATGGTGGTTATATTCTTTACGGACAGACCGACTGCAATGATGTTCACGACATTTATGTGCTAAAAATTGACAAAGATGGCAACGAAATCTGGTCGAATACCTTTGGCAATAAACCCTTTTATGACTATGGCAATTCAGTGTGCGAAACAACAGATGGCGGTTTTACGCTCTGTGGAACCACTAAATCAATCGATGGAAATAATGATATATACGTGATTAAGCTGGATGCTGAAGGAAATGTGGTCTGGGAAAAAACTTTTGGCGGACCGGGCTCTGATTGGGGTGGCTCGATATATGTAACCAAAGAAAATGAGTATATAATTCTCGGTTACACCAACTCCTACGGAAAAGGTGCTTCTGATGTCTTCCTTGCTAAAGTAGCTAATAAATAATTGATGACAATTCCGTGCTATTAGCATCAAATCAGAAAATGCATTTATTACATCTCGAATTACAAATTAACATACATTGCCATAGCTCAAAGAACCATATATACTAATTACCAAATAATAAATACTAAAATACCTTAAATATAAGGAGTTTAAAAATGACTAAACTGAGGAATCTGCTTTTAGCTATTTTTATATTATTACTTTTTGCACATTTACAGGCACATGAAAATTTACATCTATCTCAAGTACCTATTGATCAACAAACAGTTAAAAAATCAATTGCAAAAGTTCTGTTAAAAACCATCACGGAAAAGAACTTAGAAACTGCTATCGAACAGTATCATAAGCTGAAGAAAGAGCATTTTGATTCCTACAATTTTGCTGAGCGTGAATTGAATATTCTCGGCTACCAGCTAATTCGCATGGGAAAAGTAAAAGAAGCAATTGAGATTTTCAAGCTAAATGTTGAAGCTTATCCCGATGCCTTCAACACCTATGACAGTCTTGGCGAAGCCTATATGTTAAACGGAGACAAAGAAGCTGCTATCAAAAATTACAAAAAGTCTGTCAAGCTTAATCCTGATAATGAAGAGGGAAGTAGGTATGCATACATTTTGGAGCATTATAAAAGAAAGGATTATATGATACCAATGAGAGATGGTGTCAAGCTTTTCACTCAGGTTTATGAACCTATAAACAAATCTGAAAAATACCCCATTATGCTGTTTCGTACACCATACAATATAACTCCTTTCAGTGGGGAAAATGCATATAGGAATGTATTAGGTCCGTCAATGTACTTTACAAAGGAAGCATTTATATTTGTTTATCAGGATGTAAGGGGAAAATATAAATCAGAAGGTGAGTTTGTGGTAATGAAACCTCATGAGACTGTCAAGCAAGGACCTGAGGACAACGATGAAAGCAGCGATACTTACGATACAATCGAATGGCTGCTGGAAAATATTGATAATCATAATGGAAACGTTGGGCAATGGGGAGTCTCATATCCTGGGTGGCAAACAGTAATGGGTATGATAGATGCCCATCCGGCATTGAAAGCCTCTTCACCTCAAGCTTCACCATCTGATATGTGGATTGGAGATGATTTCCATCATAATGGAGCTTTTCGTCTTATGTATACCTTCGATTGGTTAGTGCACAGCGCTCGCATAAGAACAGCTCTGTCAGGACAACGTGCTGCACCTTTTGATTATGGAACCCCGGATGGCTACAAGTTCTTTTTAAATCTTGGTCCAGTCTCTAATGTAAATAAAAATTATTTCAATAATACTGTTCCTACCTGGAATGAATATATGGAGCATGGCAATTACGATGAATATTGGCAGAAACAGAATGTCCTACAATATCTTAACAACATCAAGCACCCTATTTTGAATGTTGCCGGTTGGTTCGATGCCGAAGATTTTTATGGTCCCATGAGTATTTATTATAGTATTGAAGAAAAAAATCCCAATAATAAGAGCACCATAATAATCGGCCCTTGGCCTCATGGAGGTTGGGCATATGAGGCATATATGGACGGCGATGCCTTTGGTAATATTAGATTTGACTCAAAAACAAGTCGTTATTACCAAGATAAAGTTGAATTCCCATTTTTTAATTATTATTTAAAAAACAAGGGAGAGCTCAACCTGTCTGAAGCAGTGGTCTTTGAGACAGGGTCGAATCAGTGGAAAACCTATGATCACTGGCCACCAAACGATGTAGCCAAGAAGAATCTCTATTTGCATGCTAATGGAAGGCTTTCCTTTGAGCCTCCCAATGAAGAATCAGGTCAAGCCTTTGATTCTTATGTCAGCGATCCCAACAAACCTGTTCCATGGTCTCCAAGGATACTAAATAGACAAGCACATCTATGGATGGTTGAAGACCAGAGGTTTGCTGCACGTCGTCCTGATGTCCTGGTGTACCAATCCGATATTTTAACTGAGGACGTTACTATTGCTGGTCCAATTATTGCAAACCTTTTCGTATCCACTACTGGAACCGATGCAGACTGGGTGGTAAAACTAATCGATGTTTATCCCGGTGATGCTCCAGATAATCAGCCAAATCCATGCAATGTCCGAATGGGTGATTTCCAAATGCTGCTGGCAGGGGAAGTTCTTCGTGGTAAATATCGAAACAGCTTCGAAAAACCTGAGCCTTTTGTTCCGAACGAAGTCACAAAAGTCGAGTTTGACCTGCGAGACAAATGTCACTGCTTTCTCAAGGGACACAGAATCATGGTACAGATTCAAAGCACCTGGTTCCCCGTGATTGATCGAAATCCTCAGAAATTTGTTGACATTTATCATGCTGATGAAGAGGACTTTCAAAAGGCTACGCACAAAATATACAGGTCAACAAAATATAGCTCGCACCTGAAACTAAGAGTTTTGGAATAAATAAGTTTAATCGCTTCTTATTGATTTGCCTTTTTAAATAACTTATTATGCTTAATTCTTAATAGAAAGACAGCAGCAGATACGCTCAGTGAGGTAAATGCTTTTTCGGAAACTTAGCCACTACGGTAAAGTTAGGGTCCACTACATTTGCCACCTGAGCTTTTCCAACCTGCGAAAGTAGCTGCAATGCTTCCCAGCGGTCGAATCCGTACTCGGTTTCCAACCATTTTACCATCTCCACATGAGCAATGCGGAAGGCATCAATGAGCGGCCGTACAGAGCCCGCCACCATGATGTACTCATCGTTCTCCAGACGCGGCCAGTCAATCTTTTTCCCTTTAATCAGGTCGAGCTGCAGTGTTATTTCGGCTGAGGTTTCAATGCCGCTGCCGGTAATCTCGCCGTGGCCTTGCAGTGCATGGACATCGCCAAAGTAGAAGTAAGCGCCTTCGTGAAAAATAGGAAGATACACAATTGCTCCTTCGCGAGTTTCGGGAGTGTCCATGTTGCCGCCGAAGTAATCGGGCACTCTCCCCGGTATGGCCTGGTCTCCCGGAGGTGCTGTAGCCAGTCGGCCCAACATGGGATCGAGCTTAACCTGAATCCTTTTCATCTTGCTATTCGGCAGGTCAAGGGTAGCGGTCATATTATCGGCGTCTATTTGCCAGATGAATATTTTATGGGGAACCGGCTCATGGAGCATGGGTGTCTTGTCTGTGGCGGTGAGCGCGCCGTATTCTGCAGAAGTCCCCGATCTGCCTGTTTTTATGTTGGGTTTTATTTTGATGATTTTGATAACGAGCGTATCATCAGGAGTTGCACCCTCAATATAGATGGGTCCCACCTCTCCGGGCCAGGGACCGTCTTTCTCGGTAAAGAAGTCGGAGTACAGTGCATTTGAAACGATGATGTCACCTGGTTTAATCCGCAGAATTGGCTCTCGAACGGTGTAGGTATGATATCCTTTTGTTGGCTTTAAATGATGAGTGTCTGGCAGCGCCATCCCGAAAGAATAAACTGATAATATAAACGAAAGAAAAATTCTCAGGAACATAATTACTACCTCCTAAAGTTATGATTAATTTTGAATTATCATCTTAACAGAAAAATTTGAGAAACCCTTTTTTTTTAAATTGAATGACAAAAATAATGAAATCTCCCAAAAAAATTATATGGGAATCAATCTTCATAATCAATGCTTATAGATATACTTAAATAAAAAAGGCTGTAAGCTTTATTTTCATTTAGTTGTTTATTTAGTAAAAACCTCTGGAATGCGATCCATGATAGCTGGCAATGGAATTGTGCTGAGAAATAAAGTGCTCTAAAAATAAGGTTCATCACAATAATGCGTACCTGGTAAGGGGTGTGTTATAGATTTTCAGCCTGAAGTAGCCAGCATCTTTATAGTCAAAAGCTTCTCTTTTAATTTCTTTATTTTTAATAACTTATATAAACCAAACTTGCCTTCTGCCTATTTTCTTTAAGAAAATTGATATTAATCTAAAATATAGAGGAGTTAGGGGCTTGTGGAAATTGTGGAAATCTCGTCATAGATTTCCAAGCGAAGCGTCATTTCCACAGCCCAGAGAAAATGATTGCCCATTCTTGTATCAATGGTAGCTATCTCCCCGCTTATCTGTGCTTCCATTTACCCTTTCCTATTTTTTCCATGTTATTTTTAACACAGCCTCAATACCTCAGGTACTCAAAAACGCGATTAACCAAAAATAATCTTTTCTCATTTATTGAAATGGAGCTATAATTCTTTTAGTATTATAGATAAGAGGATAAAAACTTATTTAATATTCACAATCTAATATGATTGATTTTTCGAAAAATTTATCATTAAAAAAACATTCACTTTGTTAGGAGGGTTATCATGAAAAGATCCATGCTTTATATCGTATGTTTCATCCTGGTATTATCTTTTTCTCTATGGGGTCAAACGGATAAACAACAGGAAGAACAGTCCTGGCAGTGGAGCTTAGATAAAGTCAAAGCACACGTGAACCGGGTTCGCGCAGGAAAAGACCTCACTCCTGAAACCTGGCCCAATGGCGCAAGAGTCGCAGTGGCTCTTTCTTTTGATTTTGATGCCGAGACCAATGCTCTGAGGGACATGCAGCTTTCACCCGGCCTCTTTTCCCAGGGAGAATATTCGGCTCGCGTTGCCATACCCAGAATTTTAGGCCTTCTGGATAAATACAACATTCCTGCTTCCTTTTTTGTACCGGCTATTACAGCCAAGCTTCATCCCGAGGAAATCCAATCCATCGTGCAGAATGGACGTCACGAGATTGGCATGCACGGCTGGATACATGAGCGCAATTCGCTTCTGACAGAAGGTGAGGAGCATGAGCTAATGCAGAAGTCCTATGATGTTCTCAAAGAGGCAACAGGCAAAGCCCCTGTGGGAATTCGCACGCCATCCTGGGATTTCAGCCCTTCCACACTCAAGCTCATCTTGGAACTGGGGCTTCTCTACGATAGCAGCCTGATGGCTGATGACCGCCCTTATGAAATCCTGCAAGACGGAAAACCCACAGGTGTGGTGGAGCTTCCGGTGGAATGGCTGCTGGACGATTATCCCTATTTTGGCTTTGACCGCTACTCCAGCGTTCGCCCTCACATCAAACCTGATGATGTTTTAGATATATGGACTGCCGAATTCGACCAGGCATATGAGGAAGGCACATTGTTCGTGCTGACCATGCATCCCAAATACATAGGCCACCGCAGCCGCATAGCCATGCTGGAAAAGCTCATCCAGCATATTCTTTCCAAAAAGAATGTCTGGTTTGCCACCCACGAAGCCATCGCCCGAGCCGCCAAGGAAAACCTGGAGAAATAAAAATTCAATTTGATGTTACAGCGATTTCATGTATAGGCTTATAGCACTTCTCATTATTGCGCTAAGAATTTAACCTCTTTCTGGCAATTGCTGATCTGGGAATTCTATATGCTATTCACAGCCTGACTTCTCATATTCTTCCCCATAACCGTATATACCGCACAGAAACTTAACTGGCGGAAGACAATAATTGTCCGTAAAATATCCTATGCTATTTTAAAATTTTTCTTCTTCATCTTTAACCGATAACGATATTATTATTTCACTATTATTAAAGCTACCCAAAAAACAAATTAAACCTCACAATACCCCTATCTTTTAGAAAAGCAAATCAAGAGAAGAATTGTTGAATTAGACTTGATTTTAAACCTGACAGAGGTAAATTCTTGCTTTATAATAAATATAATAATCAATGATTTATTGACTGAGTCAATAATTGTAAAAAATGCTATCATCTTGTTTGATAATTTTTATTATTACTTTTTTGCTTTAAGTAGGAGGGTAAGATGAGGTTAGTTTTCAATCATAAAGTTTCTTTTTTTCTTTTTTGTTTTATTATTATAAGTATTTTGTCTGTAATGGTTGCAAGAAATTTCCATGCTCTGGATGATGGATTAGCTCTGACGCCGCCTATGGGGTGGAATAGCTGGAACAAGTTCGGCTGTGATGTGAGCGAGAAACTCATCAGGGAGATAGCCGATGCCATGGTGGATAGCGGTATGCGAGATGCAGGTTATGAGTATGTGGTCATTGACGACTGCTGGCAGGTGGACCGGGATGAGAATGGCAATATCATCTCCGACCCGGAGCGATTCCCCACGGGTATGAAGGCTCTAGCTGATTACGTTCATGGTAAAAGATTGAAGTTCGGCATCTATTCCTGCGCTGGCACCATGACCTGTCAGAAACGACCTGGCAGCAGAGGTTACGAATTTCAGGATGCGCGACAGTATGCCGCCTGGGAGGTAGACTATCTGAAATACGACTGGTGCCATCATGGTAAACAAAATTCAGAGGCTTCATACTCACTGATGCGCGATTCCCTTAAAGCGGCTGGCCGCCCCATTGTCTTCAGCATCTGCGAATGGGGCACTACCAAACCCTGGCTCTGGGCGCAGCACATCGGCCATCTGTGGCGTACGACAGAAGACATCCAGGATTGCTGGGATTGCAAACGAGATTGGGGCGGTATGGGATTTATTCACATCCTTGACCTGCAGGTAGGACTTGAAACCTATGCTGGACCGGGCCACTGGAACGATCCCGATATGCTGGAAGTGGGCAATAGTGGATTGACTTCCACTGAATGTCGTGCCCATTTCAGCTTATGGTGCATCCTGACAGCACCGCTGATGGCGGGCAATGATCTGCGCAGCATGACTCCCGAGATTTGCGATATTCTCACCAATAAAGAAGTCATTGCTGTTGACCAGGACCCTCTGGGGCGACAGGGACGCAAGGTGAGAGATGACGGCGATTACGAGGTATGGAGCAAAGAGATGCAGGGCGGCAGCCGCGCAGTAGTCCTATTCAATCGCAGCACAGACGATGCCGAAATCTCTGTATCCTGGAATGAGATCGGATATCCCAGCCATTTAGAGGCTCAGGTACGTGATTTATGGCAGCATAAGGATGCAGGCAGCTTCAAGGAAAAATACTCAGTAGCAGTCCCTTCCCATGGAGTTGTTATGGTGAGCATCACACCTTGATTTACCGCAGATTTATATTGCAAACAGTTCTGAATAAATGATATAAATAATACCAGCCATTTATTCTTTTCACAAATTTCAAAGCGTTGCTTTGTGCACGAAACATATGACTGCAAAAAGGGAGTATACAATGAATAAAGAATGTTACAGAAAAGCTATTGCATATGTCATCATCATGCTTATCCTCATTTTTTATTCCATGAGCTGTCAAAGCAAAATATATGAAGAAGGCAGCCTGAAAGAAGGAACACTACTGATCTTTCAGGTAATGGTAAATGAAGCCATAGATAGTGAAACTAATTATCATATTGAACAATTGAGGAATGCTTTTAGTGAGAGAAATATTGAGTTTGTAAGAATATTTGAAGGAGAATCAGGTCAATTCACTATCGATAGTATCAACTCACAGCAGGAAATACAGCTTAAAGAAGTATTGGATAATAAATGCCCGGATTGGAATTATATATTCGCTCAAAAAACAGTTACACTTAGATTAAAGCCAAAAGCTGCTGAACATATAAAAAATTTATCTGTTGATCAAACGTTTGCAGCTCTTAAGGAAAGACTCAAAGAATTATGGATAAAAAAAGCCATAATAAAAAGAAATGAAGAAAAAGCGGATCAAATAATTATCGAACTTCCTCCTTTAGAATACATAGATCGAATAATCTCCATTATAAAGACCACTGCTCATTTAGAAATTAAAGAAGTTAAAGGAGGCCCTGCACAAACCAAAGAAATGCTCCTGGAAACGCATGGCGGAGAAGTTCCCGATGGGTGCGAGATTTTACAAGGAGACCCCAAAAGAACTGATGGTGCTTATTACCTGATTAATCGTGTTCCTGTTATAACCGGAAGAGATATTAAAGAATCGCAACGGGCCGTGGATTCAAGAAACATGCCTGCGGTTTCATTCGAATTAACTGCAGAAGGGTCAGAGAAGTTCTCCCGTTATACTAAGGAAAACATAGGTAAATCTCTTGCCATTGCTTTTGATGGAAAAGTCTATTCTGCTCCTACAATTCAGGATGCCATCTCTGAAAGGGGAATGATAAACGGTAATTTTACCGATGAGGAAGCTGAAGATTTAGCCCTGGTGCTGCGGGCTGGAGCTCTTCCAGTTTCGATAAAATTAATAGAAGAAAAAGTAATTAGCTCTTCTTAACAAAATAACTACTTCACAGAAATACTATTATCATCATTGATAGTTAGCATTATCATGTTTTTCAATAGGAGTGGCACGATATGAACATAAGAGAAAAAAAATCATATAGTATCTTATTTTTTCTCAGCATTTTTTTGCTATTAAACTTTTTATCTTTTGGAGTTGATAAGAGACCTCTGTCTCCTAAAGATATTTTACGATTGAAAACACCTTCAGACCCCCAAATTTCACCAACAGGAGAATGGGTCGCCTTTGTGGTAACTCAATTTGATGAAAATCGCAAAAGAAATTCTGAAATCTGGTTAGCCTCAAAAGATGGACTAATTCTCACAAAAATAACTGAAAATCCGGGTGTAGACCGATCTCCCCGCTGGTCAGCAGATGGAAATATGATAGCATTCATTTCCAAGAGAGAGGAATTAAAAACCCAACAGATATTTACCCACAATATAAAAAAGGGAACAATACAGCAATTAACGAATGAAAAAGGTACTATTGTTGATCTCAAATGGTCACCTGACAATAAATCAATAGCCTTCCTTATGAATGATCCGCAAAGCAAAGATGAAGCCGAACGTTTTAAAAAAGGTGATGATGCTTATATTGTTGACCAGAATTATAAACATACTCGCATTTACGTCCTGGATGTAAATAGAAAAAAAACAAAATTAATCACCAAGCAAAACAAGACAATCTGGCATTTTAATTGGTCTCCAGATAGCCAAAAGATAGTAGCTCTTGTTATGCCAATGCCGACTGCAGAGGGTAACGAATACCGGAGTAATTTAAGTATAATAGATATTAAGAAGGGAAAAGAAACCATCCTTGCAGATAAAACCAATGCTCTTGCGATCCCCTCTTTTTCTCCGGATGGTAAATGGATAGTTTATATAGGTCCCATTGGAACTTTTAAAGAACGAGGCATCATTAAAATAATCTCAGTAGAAGGAGGAGAACCTATTGAACTGCTGAGAGAATATGATGGTAATGTGTGGGATGTAACCTGGCACTCCAAGAAAAATGAGCTTTTGGCTGCTATCGCCAGAGGACCGAACCATACAATAAGCTCTGTTAGCCTAGAGGAAAAAATCCGCAATCATTTTGAAATGAACCATTCAATGATTCCCTACTGGGGTACTATGTGGTCGGTTTCTTCCAATGGTAAGTATATAGCTTATATTGGTGAAAAAATTAACTGCCCCAGAGAAGTATGGATTGCAAGCATTGATGGCTCATGGAATAAGCAGTTGACGAATTTCAATGATTACTTAAAAGAAGTTAAGTTTGGCGCAGTTGAAGCGATTAAATGGAAAAATAATAAAGATAATTCAGAAGTAGAAGGGATCGTGGTTAAACCTGTAGATTTAGAACCGGGGAAACGCTATCCTCTCGTTGTGTGGCTTCATGGTGGTCCGGCATATAACTGGAGCTTCGGAGTACAAATAAGGAGCTGGGCGCAGCTATTCGCTTCTCGAGGATACATAGTTTTGCTGCCTAATTTTAGAGGAAGTTCCGGCTATGGGATGAAATGGATGATGGCTAACGTCGGCAATTGGGGAAAAGGCCCTATGAGTGACGTTATGAGCGGAGTTGATTATTTGATAAAGCAGGGATGGGCTGATAAAGATAAACTATTCGTTGGTGGAGGAAGCTATGGTGGTTACCTTACATCCTGGATTATTACCCAAACGGCAAAATTCAATGCCGCATATGTAGCAGCTGGAGTTACTGATTTAATCACTGAATATGCGCTTACTGATGAACCATCCTTTCTTATTGGCTATTTTAACAGTGCTCCCTATGATGATGCCGAAATTTATCGAAAAAATTCTCCAATCACCTATGCGTCTCAGGTCAAGACTCCCGTACTTATAGTACATGGTGAGAGAGATTTACGCGTTCCAATTTCCCAGTCATATGAATTCTATTCTGCACTGAACCATTATAAAGCGAAAGCTATATTTGTTGTTTATCCGCGAGAATATCATGGGATAAGAGAATATGCCCACCAGAAAGACCTTATGAATCGATTGCTCAAGTGGTTCAAAAAACACCATAAATAAGAAAGTGTGTAATCAATTGCCAAATCTGCTCTCTCTGAAATACCTGCTTAAGATTACAAAAAAGAAAATAAGAATAGGTGGAAACCTGATAAAAAAAATAAAGCATTATTACTCTAAAGAGAAAACTTTGCTTTATTCCTTCTACAAAAACTTATAACCCCAAGGATAATACAATGTATATAATAAGAAAGAAAATAACTTTAATAATTAGTGTGCTATTGATGACTATTTTCTTTCATGGTTTTAGCCTGGGTCAAAATCAGCAGATAGTTGATCTGCAAGATTTGGATATCCAGGCAAATATGGCCTTTTTCTATTATAAAAATTTACCAGAGGCAGTAGATTTTTATGAAAATATCCTCGGTTTGAGGCTTGTCTTGGATTATGGATTTGCCAAAGCCTATCAAATCTCCCAGACATCCTTTGTTTGCCTGGTCGATGAAACAAAAGGGATGCATAATACCTCTGAGCCAAAAACGGTAACGTTGTCCTTAATAACTCAGGAGATCGATGCCTGGTATGATTATCTAAATAGCAAGGGAGTGAAAATACATTCCCCTCTCGGTGATGAAACACCCTATCACATTCGGGGATTCGTGGCTTATGATAGCGAAGGCTATTTTCTCGAGTTTGAGACTTTTTTGGATACATCCATTAACTCAAAGCTCCTGTTGAAACTAAGCAAAAGCTGGGCAATTTACCCGCAAAAGGAGCAGCCTTTATCACGACCCGATAAGCTGGGAATTCAGGGAACTGTTACCTGGCTCTATTATAATGATTTAGCGGAAGCACAAGAATTTCATGAAGACGTTTTAGGTCTGGATCTCCTGGTAGACCAGGGATTCGCCAAAGTCTATTCTTCTTCGCCAACATCTTTTATTGGGCTGGTAGATGCAGCAAAGGGTCTACATCGTTTTTCGCAAAAGAAATCAGTTAATATCGGCTTTATAACAAGAGAAGTTAATAAATGGTATCGTTATCTATGTAGTAAGGGACTAAAAATACACACTCATTTAGATGAGGGAGAAGAGGAACTGGTTCGGGCCTTTGTTGCCTATGATAGAGGGGGATATTACCTGGAATTCGACCAATTTCAACAACACGAAAAAAATAGAGTGTTATTGGATATATTAAAAGAATTTGTCAAAATCAAATAAATAATAAATATAGCTAAAAAAATAAGGGAACTTTGGTAAAAAACCAATAGCTCCCTCAATAATTTATGCTAAGAAAAAAATAATTTCTTAAATCTCTTTTAAACTCTTTCTTATACCTTCAGCAGCTTTATCAATTTCTTCTTTTGTAATATCCAGATGAGGACGGAAGCGAATAGTGTGAGTTCCGCATATCAAATTCAACACTCCATTATCCTGCATCGTGTCACGCAGCTTATCTCTCATATTCGGTGTTGGACAGTCAAAGGCAATCATAAGACCTTTACCTCTGGTACGTAGCAGCTTATCGGGAAAATCTTTCTGCAGCTCAATAAGATTGTCAAGAAGATAATCACCCATTTTAGTGGCATGATCAAGAAGATTCTCCTCTTCAATTATTTCCAGATATTTTTGGCAACGCACCATATCGACTAAGTTACCACCAAAAGTAGAGTTAATTCTGCTTTTCCCTTCTGGAAAATCGGAGAACACATTCTTCTCTACTTCATCAATTCTCTTATTTGCCATTGCACCGCAAATCTGGGATTTTTTGCCGAAGGAAATCATATCAGGCTTGGCCTTATCGCCAAAATGCTCATAGCACCACATTTTACCTGTGAGACCCATGCCAGTTTGAACCTCATCATAAATGAGCATTACTTCGTGTTCATCAGCGATTTTTCTTAATTCTTCGAAGAACTCATTACGGAATTGGTTATCTCCGCCTTCACCCTGAATTGATTCGATAATAATTGCCGCATAGCCATGGGGTTCTTTGTTTAAGATGTCGAGAATCTGTTTTAAGCTCTCTTCTTCATCTTTTTTTACTTGCTGTAGATTCTCCTCAAGGGGAAAGATAATTCTCGGATTCTTCACTCGTGGCCAATCGAATTTGGGGAAATACATATATTTTCTCGGGTCGGTGTGAGTCATGGAAAGCGTATAACCAGTTCTTCCATGGAATGCCTGCTCAAAGCAGATCACCTTATCGCCCAATAATAGTTTTTCTTCTTGTAGTTTTTTCAGATCTCCTTTAAGCCTTCCAGCTTCAATGTTTTTTCTAACCTTCCAATCAAAAGATGCTTTTAAGCAGTTTTCTACTCCCAGAGAACCACCGCTAACCAAAAATAGATGGTTAAAATCTGGCGGATCATTTGCCACTCTTCGAAAAGTGGAAACAAATTCAGCCATCTCTATGGTCCAAAAGTCCGAATTTGAAGGTTTATATATCGCGATATCAGCTAATTTTTCCCTGAATGCTTTATCTATTATTTTAGGGTGATCATAAGCAACTGGAGATGTGGCAAAAAAGGTAACAAAGTCAATATATTCCTTATTATTCTTCATATCATAGAGATAAGAGCCATGAGATCTGCTCATATCAGGGGCGATATCAGTCCACCAATCATTTTGCAGCCCTATTATACCTTTAGCAGGCTTACCTATTATTGCGGAATGAATATCATTTGTTGTTAGCTTACTCATGTGAATTCTCCTTTCAAATAAAATTTATTAATTGATTCATATTATTAAATTCTTATATTTCTAAGAACACAATAAAATTCTAATCAATTAATATTATATATATTTTCTACACAAATCCAAATCCTTTTGCAAAATAAATTAGAATTTACTATGCACCCATTTATTTAGACACATCATCTTAGAGTGGTTTGGCATTGATTTTTCCTTATCTCCAGGGCCTCGAACTCTTCTGGAGGCCTGTATCCCAGAGAAGAATGCAGCCGTTT
>CAZYAF010000040.1:0-25982 GCA_964645975.1 uncultured Acidobacteriota bacterium | reverse complement strand
AAATAAAAGTCATTAAAAGAAAAGCTTACGGCTACAGAGATATTGAATACTTTAAGTTGAAAATCTATAACTCACACCTAACCAGGTACTCATTATTGTGATGAACCATAATTATATAGTATGTAAGGCGGGAATGGAGAGGGGTTTACTCATATCTGAGGGATTCAATGGGATTAAGTCTTCCAGCCTTGGCTGCAGGATAGATGCCAAAGAAAAGCCCTACAGCAATGGAGAATCCAAGGCCTAATGCTATTGCCCAAATTGGCACATGAGCTTGAGGAAAGTTTGGTATGAGCCGTGCACCTATATCACCCATAACATAACCTAAAATAACACCAATTAGACCTCCTACTAAACTCAGGCACACCGCTTCAATAAGAAACTGAATGACAATATCTCTTCGTTTAGCTCCTACTGCTTTTCTAATCCCTATTTCGCGGGTTCTTTCTGTTACTGATACCAGCATTATGTTCATAATGCCGATACCTCCAACAAGCAATGCAATGCCAACAATACCTGCAACGGTAGCTGTAACACCACCAAGAATAGAATTCACTCTCTCAAGTATGTCATCTTGTACCAACACTCTGAAGTCATTAGGATCATCTTTCTTCAAGGAGTGTCTTCTACGTAAAATATCGGTTATCTGCTCCTTAGCTTCCTCCATATGTATGGTTGTACTGGCTTTGAAGTTAAGTAATACTTGCCTGGTGGCTTCTTTTCCAAAAAGGAGCTCAGCAGCGCGAAAGGGCACAATACAAATATCATCGCTATTCTCTCCCAACGCCTGTCCTTTTTCCTCCATTATTCCGATAATGACGAAACTTTTCTTACCAATATGGATCAATTTTCCTATGGGATTACCTCTTAGATGAAGATTTTTTACAACCTCTATACCAATAACGCACACTTTCTTTCGATGACTCACATCTATACGCGAGAGAAATCTACCGCGCTCAACGTAGTGATTATTAATATCCTGATAAGAAGCAGTAGCACCATAAACTCGAGTTAATGCATGTTCGTTACCGTATTTTACAATAGCACTCCTCTGGAAGAGCGGAGTATAGTTATTGATACGTGAGGCTCTATTTAAGATAGCAAGCCCATCTTCATGAGTTAATTCAATTCGGCCAAGTTTCTGCCCTTCCTCTCCAGAAGGGCGATGAGGTACTACAAGTATATAATCAGCCCCCATTTCTTCCAACTGGGAGGTTATAAGATGAGAAAGTCCCTGAACAATAGAAACTACTGCAATCACAGCAGCTACTCCGATGATAATTCCCAGGGTGGTGAGCACTGAGCGCATTTTATTGCTTGATAATGCATTAAGGGCAATGCAAAAATTTTCATACAGAACCATTAATGTATCCTTTCATCAGTAACTATTCTTCCATCTAATAAGCGAACTACTCGTTTTGATCGTTGAGCAATGTACTCTTCATGGGTAACAACAACTATGGTATTTCCTGTTTTATGTAAACTGTTGAAAAGTTCCAATATCTCCTCACCGGTCTTTGAATCAAGGTTCCCTGTCGGTTCATCTGCAAAAAGTATTGATGGCTGATTAACCAGAGCCCTGGCTATAGCTACTCGCTGACGCTGACCACCAGATAATTCACTGGGTTTATGATGGATTCTATCGGCAAGCCCAACCTCTTCTAAAGCTTGCAGAGTTAATTCTCTTCTTTTTTTCCAGCTAATACCGCTATAGATTAGTGGTAGTTCTACATTATGCAAAGCAGAAGCGCGGGGAAGAAGGTTGAAGGTTTGGAAGACAAATCCAATTTCTTTATTTCGTATATCTGCTAATTGGTTGTCATTATATTTTGCTACTTCTTTACCTTTTAAGAAATAGGAACCGTCAGTTGGTGTATCCAAACAGCCAAGCAGATTCATAAGAGTTGATTTACCAGAGCCTGATGGTCCCATTATTGACAAATACTCATTTTCCTCTACCGAAAAACTAATTCCATCAAGGGCTTTTATCTTTTCCTGTCCAATCTCGTATATCTTGCTAATATTTATTGTTTTAATGAGCATCGTTTTTATCTCCACCATATTTAATTATTCTGCATGAATTACTACAGTACTACCTTCTTCTTCACTCTCTTCTTCTTCCTCTTTGACTTTTACGCTATCACCATCTTTAAGATTTTTTAATATCCTATAAGGACCACTCACAACTAAATCGCCTTCTTTTATTCCAGAAGTAATCTCTATATCTGAGGTACTGCTAATACCGGTTTCCACCGGCGTAATAGCTGCTTTATCTCCTTTTACAAGAAATACAACTTCCTTTTTCTCTTTCTTGCCTTTTTTAATTTCTATCTCTCTATCCACGACCGATTGCAAGGGGATGGCAATGGTATTAGAGCGATGATGTGTTTCTATTTCTGCTCGTGCGGACATACCCGGTTTGAGGTTCTCATCGGGTTGACTGATGGCAATTTTCACCTGAAAAACCGAAATCTCTTGTTCTTTACTGGCCGAGCTGGCAATTTCAACGACCTCACCAGTATATATTTTATCCTCTACTGCATCTACTGATACCTCACAATTCTGGCCAATTTTTACCTGGGTAATATCTGTTTCATCAACATTTACCGTTGCAAGAACCCGGCTCATATCCGAAATGATCATTATTACGGTACCCGGGTTATTCATAGTTCCGGTAATTACTGTCTCACCCTCCTCGGCATTTAATTTAGAAACGATGCCTGACATTGGAGCGGTAAAGGTAGTTTTAGCTAATTCATCTTTGGCTCGCTCTAAATTAGCTTCGCTTTGCCTAACCTGTTCCCTGGCAGATTTCAACTGAACCTGGGCACTTTCGTATTTGATCGCAGCTTGCTCGAGCTCTCTTTCGGAAATAAATCCTTTCTCGTGCAGGGATTTAATTCTTTCAAGATTGCTTTCACTTTCTTTTAAATTCACTTGAGCCTGCTCTACGTTTATCTTTGCTACTCTAACATTAGCTGCCCAACTATCTACCTCTGCTTTATATCTCTGCAGATCAATCTGCAGAAGAAAATCTCCTTTTTTCACCTCTTGCCCCTCCATTACTCTCAGCTCTACTATCTGGCCAATTACATTTGAGCTAATATTAACTCGTAACTTAGGTTCAATTATTCCTGATGCGCTTACTTTTGAGGTGAGCTCTCCTTTGGCAGCTTTATGCACGTATACTTCAACTCCTTTACCATTATTGCTTTTCATGCTCAGGTAGAAGATAAGACCGATACCCACTATTAGTATGACTACTACTAATGCTTTCTTTTTCAACTCCGAGCTCCCTTTAGGTTAATTACTCTAATAATTATTATAGACGCTTTTCCAAGTTTAAAGTTTTAACCCCCTAATCCTCTAATAAAAGCACTAAGCAGAACCCATACTACCCATAAACTAACTACTATTATATATGAAGTCTTCTGCTTTAGTTTGCTTATTGCAGCCGTACCAATGCCTAACAGAATTACAGCCCAAATTGAAAAAATATCAATAGATTGGGATAAATTCCATAGAAATTTAGAAGTTTCCCCTTGAACGAATAAAATCGAGAGATTAGATTTTACTAACTCTTCTATGGGAACCTCATTCACTTTTCGCGTCAATAATAATAGTATGCCTATTATAGAAGAAAAAATGCCCGGCACATATGAATAGGCAACAACGGAAAAAACTTTTTTAAATGTAGTATCTCCCTGGAACAAACTGAAAATAAGATGCAATAACCCGGCTACTATAAGAAAAGCAATTGGAGTACCTAAAATAGGACCAACTATCATCATATATCTTCCAATCTTTCCACTTATATCCGCTGCGCTATCGAGCTGAGCTTCTGTCATTTGTTCAGCTCTCCCTGACCGTTCTAATTGTAGGCGTGTCATAGCTTTCAAATCAGTCTTTTGTGCATAAAGTACAGACATACAAAGGGAAAATATAATTATTACTATTAAAACCCCTAACCAATCTGGACGTTTATTTAAATAGGAAAAGGTCCTTGAAGGAGAAAAAATGACACCTATAATACGGCTGAATAACTCCATGGATGGCTGTGTTAAAGCTTCTTCCTTTTTATTGTTTTCTTGCATCAATTACCTCCCATCTGTTTATACGTATCAAAATAGAAAAAGTTCACTTTTTCTATTAAACAATACGTTAATTTATCCATTTTATTCACTTTTAATTCAAATTTTTACCTAATTTAAATAACATGAAACGCAATGATTAGAAGCCACCTCTTTTAAAGCTGGTCTTCTTTCTGCACATAAAGGCATAGCCCAGCTGCATCGAGGATGGAAATAACATCCAGATGGAGGCTTTATTGGGCTTGGTGGTTCTCCAGCCAGGGGTACACCTCTTTTAATTTTCGCTTTTTTTATATATTGTTGCAATGATATTAAACCTTTTGTATAAGGATGAAGAGGGTTGTGGAAAACTTCTCGAACTTCACCCGTTTCCACAATTCTCCCCAAGTACATTACTGCTACCTTATGGCTTATATGACGAACCATATTAAGATCGTGAGCAATGATAAGGTATGTGAGCTTGAGCTTTTCCTGGAGTTCTAAAAGCAGATTTAACATCTGGGATCGTAAAGAAATATCCAGTGCAGAAACTGGCTCATCTGCTACTATCATTTGTGGTTCCATAGCTAATGCTCTTGCTAATCCAATACGCTGACGCTGTCCGCCACTAAATTCATGAGGATAACGTTCCATAAAAAACGGCTCTATGCCAACTAATTTCAGGAGTTCTGCTACTCTTTCTTTTATTATAGCATTACTCCGTACCAGGTTATAAATTTTTAATGGCTCTGCTATGAGATCGGCAACCTTCATCTTGGGATTGAGAAAAGAAAAAGGGTCCTGAAACACTATCTGCATTTTTCGACGAAAAGCTTTTAATTCCTTTGAACTTAGATTTAAAATAGACTTTCCAGCAAATCTTATTTCTCCATCATCTGGTTCAAGCAACCTTAAAAGACATAATCCTGTGGTGCTCTTTCCACATCCTGACTCGCCAATCAAAGCCAAAGTCTCTCCTTTATTAATGCTGAAGCTCACATCATCGACGGCTTTTATATAATCTTTGGATATAGAAAATAATCTTTTCTTTATAGGAAAGTATTTTTTGAGCTTGCTAACTGAAACTATATTTACCATTTTCACTGGTTCATATGTTATTGCATAAGTCAATCATATTTAAAGCAGCGAACATAATGATTAGGTCTGACCTTTGTCTCTGATGGTATTTCCGAAGAGCATTGTGGTATTTTCTCCGGACAACGAGGATGGAAAGGACAACCAACTGGTAAATTGAGCAAGGTAGGTATCATACCTTCAATTGTTGGCAGCCGTGACAAACTTACATCTTCATCAGATGGAAGAAGCTTTAAAAGGGCTCTGGTGTACGGGTGTTTTGGATTATTGAAAACCTCTTCAGTGTCTGCGTGCTCAACTATGGTTCCGGCATACATTATCGCAATTCGATTGGCTAACTGAGCCACCAGATTAAGATTATGAGAAACAAGTAAAAGGGAAAGATTGTATTTCTCTCTGATTTCAATCAGCAGATCAATGATTTGTGCCTCAATGCTACTATCGAGAGCACTTGTGGGCTCATCTGCAATGAGCAAAGCTGGTTTGCAGGAAAGTGCCATGGCAATCATTACTCTCTGCTGCATTCCCCCGCTAAGCTGGTGGGGATAATTCTGCGATCTTTGTTCTGCGCTGCTGATATGAACTTTCCTGAGCAATTCAATAACTTCTTTTCGTGCGCGTTGTTTTTTAAGATGCAGATGCTGCCTCATTATTTCACTGATTTGTTCCTCAATAGTAAAAACAGGGTTCAAAGAGATTGAAGGCTCTTGAAATATCATAGCTATAGATTTGCCACGAATACCGCGAATTTCATCTTCAGAAATTTTTAATAAATCGCAACCCTGAAAGATAATCCTGCCCTTGGGTACTCCACCCTCATTCTGCAGCAACCTCATAATCGCCAGACAAACAGTGCTCTTACCACTTCCCGATTCACCAACTAAGCCTAAGCTATCGCCTCTGTTGATGTGCAAGCTAATATCATTAATTGCCCACAACTTCTTGCCATTTGTCAGATAATATACTTTTAGCTTCTCAATTGATAGTAATCTCTGTTTCATAATCAAAAGGGTTTTATTGTATCCTTATATTCTCCAAAAACCTTTCTTAAACGATCTGATATCTCACCAATAGTGGCATAAGATTCAATGGCTTCAATTATTGCAGGCATAAGATTTTGATCACTGGCAGCAACTTTCTCCAATTTCTTCAAACAAGAGGCTGTCTGAGTGTTGTTCCTTTTCTCTCGAAGATCCTTTAGCTTTTTAATCTGTCTCTCCTCCAGTGAAGGATCTATATTCATGATGGTAAAGGTTTCCTTCTGCGGTATTACGAACTTATTTACCCCCACTATTATACATCGAGTAGATTCTACTTCTTTTTGGTATCGATATGCTGCATCATGAATTTCATGTTGAAAGAAACCTTGCTCAATAGCCCGTAAGGAACCACCCATGTCATCAACTTTCTGGATATATTCTTTTGCTTTATTTTCAATATCATCGGTGAGCTTTTCTATTGCATAAGATCCGCCAAGGGGATCTACGGTATCTGCTACTCCTGCTTCATATGCTATTATCTGTTGTGTCCTCAGAGCTATCTGCACTGACTCCTGGGTTGGCAGAGCTAATGCTTCATCCCGAGAATTAGTGTGTAGGGATTGTGCCCCACCCAGAACTGCGGCTAATGCTTGGAGCGTTACTCTAATAATATTATTGTCTGGTTGTTGTGCTGTAAGGGTACAGCCAGCAGTTTGTACATGGAATCGAAGTTTCATTGACCGTGGATCCTTAGCATTAAATCTTTCTTTCATAATACGACTCCATAAACGACGCGCAGCTCTAAATTTGGCAACCTCTTCGAGAAAATTATTATGCGAATTAAAAAAGAACGATAATCGTGGAGCAAAATCATCCACATCTAAGTCCCTTTGCAAAACAGCTTCAACATAAGCGATAGCATTTGCTAAAGTAAATGCCACTTCCTGAACAGCGGTGGAACCAGCCTCTCTAATGTGATATCCGCTGATGCTCATGGTATTCCAGCGCGCCACATTATGCTGGCAATAGGTAATTATATCCGTAATAATCCGTAATGCTGGTTCTGGAGGGAAAATATAAGTCCCTCGTGCAATGTACTCTTTAAGGATATCATTTTGTACTGTACCTGCCAATTGAGATAAAGGAATATCCCGTTTTTTGGCCAGAACTAAGTACATGGCCAGAAGTATTGCTGCTGTGGCATTGATAGTCATAGAAGTACTCACCTTGTCCAAAGGTATCTCAGCAAAAAGGGTTTCCATATCCTGGAGAGAATCAATAGCCACCCCAACTCTGCCAACCTCGCCTCGAGCAAGGGGATGGTCAGAGTCATATCCAATTTGAGTAGGTAGATCGAACGCCACGCTGAGGCCTGTCTGTCCCTGGTCTAAAAGATAGCGGAATCGTTTGTTTGTTTCTTCCGCGCTGCCATAGCCAGCATATTGTCTCATAGTCCAAAATCGTGTCCGGTACATAGTAGGCTGGATTCCTCGGGTAAAAGGATATTGTCCGGGAAAACCGAGATCTGATAAATAATCATATTTTTCTAAATCCTCAGGAGTATAAAGTCTTTTAATTCTAGTGTTAGAAGCTGTGGAAAATTTCCCCTTTCTTTCTGGATTTCTATTCAAAGACGGTTTCAGTTGGGTTTCATCCCACTCCTCCTGAGCCTTGCGAATCCTTTTCATTTCTTCTTTCTGCCCCATTCTAAAATGCTCCACTCAATGGTATTTTTATTAAAAAAATAGAACTTTTTTCTCATGCGAAAAATATTAAATCAAATTTTGCAGTAATTATGTCACTATTTTTCCGATATTTGTCAATTAAGATTACCATAAGACCACATAAAATCAAAATATAAAATTTGCCCATTATTACGTTTGATATTTTTTATTTTCTGTATAACATACCTAATTATAAATAAAGAGTACCAATCAGAATATTCTATAATGCATTAAGATATTCATTTCCCTGCATCAAAATTCAAAAAATGAATTGCAGTGCCTTCAATGAGCTTAGCTAATAAATAGATGTCTCTAATCTAATGGTTTTGTTATAGTTATTTTTTCACAAGAACTACTATTTTGGCATCAATTTTGCTTTTAATTCTGTAAAGGCTTAGCCAGGTAATGTGAAATAATCTTTTTTAGTTTTTAGGCAATAAAAAAGAGGTTAAAGAATGAAAAGAATTATTTTCATGACTATTTGTTTGATCCTTCTTCTATCTGGATGCAAAAATAGCTCTTCTCCTACTTCACCAACTACTCCAGATTCTACTGGTTTTACTAATCAAAGACCGAGGATGGTGAGCTTTACGGGACCGAACTCATGTAGGCTTGGGCAAACATACATATATTAAGGTAAAGGGGTATGACCCGGACGGAGAGCAAGTAGCATTTCATTTTAATGTTTACAGAAAAGGCTCTCATGAACCAACAAGTTTAGGATGGGGACCTTACGTTGATAACTACACAGTGTATGAAAAAGCTGTAACATGGAATTACGGCGTTGGTGAATTTTATATTTGTGCTCACTGTAAAGATGAAGATGGATACCAGACTTTGCAGCGAGGACATATAACATTAGATATCTACGTTACTGAATAAAACTGTTGCGGATTAGCTTTATTATAGAGCTTTGTTAAGAACGCTTGGTATTTGAAGAAAGCATTTTTTATGAATTAACTTCTTAAAATTTTTTAACAAAATTACAGTCAGAACCTTCCTTGAACTATTAATGCAACATCCCACGTTTAAATAACAGCTCTTTAACCTCACCCATTAAGTTAATTTTTTCTCATAATACGGCAAGAATTACAAAAGCTTTCAATAAAGGAAAGTACATATAATTATCTATTACCAACCCATCTATATTTGATAAAAAGTGCACGATCATAGAAGTATATTGCTTGAAAATAATGATCTCATATGATATAAATGAATATAAGAACATTATCTTAACAATTGAAAGGAGCACATAAAGATATGCGCACTGATGCTAAGATAAAAGAGATATTAAAAACGCAAAATAGAGAATTCAATAAATTAGCAGAAAAACATTCAGAATATGAAAAAAGATTAGATGATTTAGAAAAAAGAGCTTATCTTAACCAAAAAGAAAATATGGAGGTAAAAAAACTTAAAAAGCAAAAATTGATGATTAAAGACAAAATGGAGGATATGATAAGGAGCTACCGTAAATCATTTAAAGGAAAACCAAATTAAAAAATCTGCACATAGTTTTCATTTAATAAAGTGGTGAACTGAATGAAAATTGCTTCTGAAGGTTTAGTTTTTTTTCTTCCCCCTATAGGCTTGGGAATTTTATTTTTGGTCTGGGGTTTGTATTTACCTGGCTTTCTATTCTTTATCTTAGCACTTTTTATTATTTTTTTCTTTAGAAATCCTGACAGGGATGTACCACAAGACGAAAAGCTAATCTTATCGCCGGCGGATGGAAAGATAGTGCTAATCGGTCCTTCACCTGAAGAAGAAAAGGCAAAAGGAAGAAATCAAATGGTAAGCATATTTCTATCTCTTTTTGACGTACATGTGAATCGCACTCCCATGAAAGGAAAGATAGCTAAACACAAGTATGTTCCAGGTAGATTTCTACCTGCTTATAAGCATGAAGCTTCGAAGGTTAACGAAATGAATATTGTAGAGATAAAAAATGGTAAAACTACTATCAGATTGCATCAGATCGCTGGTGTTATAGCCCGGCGGGTGGTTCTATGGAAAAAAACAGGTGATGTCGTCAACTTAGGCGAAAGGTTAGGCATTATGAAATTCGGTTCCCGTATTGACCTCTTCCTTCCGGATAATGTATTAATAAAAGCCAAAGAGGGACAACGAGTGAAGGGGGGGATATCTATTATAGGAGTGCTACAGTGAAAAATGAAAAATCATTAACTAAAAAAGGGAGATTTCGTAGGGGCATCTATATTCTACCTACTATGTTTAGTATTGCGAGCATCTTTTGCGGATTCTATGCTATCATTTTATCCATCAAAGGAGAGTTCCGATTTGTTGGTCCCCTAATAATGATTGCTTTTATTCTCGATGGATTAGATGGTAGGGTGGCACGACTTACCAAAACTTCTACTGAATTCGGAACAGAATTTGACTCTCTTGCTGATGTAATATCTTTTGGTATTGCTCCGGCAATAATGGTATATAGTTGGTCTCTTCACAATTTAGGGCGCCTTGGATTGTTAGCATCTTTTGTATTCACTATCTGCGGCGCTATCCGACTGGCAAGATTCAATATTCAGTGTAAAGTAGTTGATAAACGCTATTTTGTGGGTCTGCCCATACCAGCCAGTGCTGTTGTAATAGCAGCTATAATCTTTTTTCATCCAGGTGAAATTTCTAACAAGTGGCTTGCTATTTCTTTCGCATTGGTAGTGTATTTGCTCTCTTTTCTCATGGTTAGCAAACTTCGTTATAAAAGCTTCAAAGACCTTAACTTTAAAGATAGAAAATCTTATTCTTACATATTACTTTTACTGCTTATTTTCTGGTTAATAGCGTTTAAACCAAAGATTGCTCTGCTCATCGTAGCTGCTTCATATGCATCATCTGGTCTTTTATTTAAAATATATCACCTCATATTTAGAAAAAAATATCATGCCACAGAAAAAATATGTGCCAACGAAGAAAAACAATAACAAAAAGTGTTATAAAGTAGCAATAGTACAATCAAGTACCCTAAAGGGAAAGGAGATAAAACAGGTTCTGGAAGAACGCTGTTTCCCCATTTCATCATTAAAACTTCTTGATATAGAGGAATATAGAGGGAAGCTTACTCAATTTGGTGAAGAATCAAAAATAGTATTGGGTATAGATGAAGATTCTTTTAAAGAGGTTGATATTGTCTTCTTCTGCGGCTCACCAGATAATACACAGAAATATCTTCCCTGGGCACAACGCCAAAATGTAACCTGTATTGACCTAAGCCAGGCTATGGCTAATAATGAAAATATACCTCATATTGTTTCAGGAATTAACGATAGAGATATTAGAGGATATAAGGGCGTTGTAGTAAATCCTCATCCAGCAGCTATTATTATCTCCACTTTTTTCCATTCTCTCAGCAAAACATTTCCCAATCATAATGCCATATGCACAGTATTTCAGCCAGCATCAGAGTTCGGTGAAGATGGTATAAATGAACTCTTTAATCAGGCGGTCAATCTGCTAAATTTCAATGAGATTCCGATAGACATTTTTAAGAAACAGCTTGCCTTTAACTTACTGCCTGCCTCTATCTTATCAAATAAAAATGATATTGATGAAATTGAAAATATAATAATAAAACAAATAAAAATAATATTAAAAAATTCCCAGTCTCCCTTTACTCTAAGGCTACTGCAAGCGCCTGTTTTTCATTCCTATTCTATTTTGGCTTTTGTGCAACTAAAAAAAGAACTTCCCGTAGCTGATATCCAGAAAAATTTGTCCAATAAATTTGGTCTTACATTTCCTGCTACAAAGTCCAAAAAAGCTCTCTGGCCCTCTCCAGCAGAAGTGGCAGGGAACGATGATATCTATTTAGGTCAGATAAAAAAGGATGATAGTTTAAAGGCTGGTTATTGGTTCTGGATCGTTGCCGATAATCTCCGTCGGGGATGTGCCTTAAACGCAGTGAGTATTGCTGAAATTATTACATCATAAAATTCTCAATAATACTCGGGAAAACAAAAAGAAATAATTAATAGCGTTTATCTAGTCTATTAGATTCCCTTCTTCTTTTATTATTTCTGGAATCGTTGTTTTTTAACAAGGCTTTTTTGCTCAACTTGATTCGCCCTTGTTCATCAATATCGATTACTTTAACTAAGAGCTGGTCCCCCTCTTTAATTTCTTTATAAATATCTTCGATTCTATAGTTTGCTATCTCTGAAATATGAAGAAGTCCCTCTATATTGGGTAATATTTCTATAAAGGCACCAAAATCAGCAACTTTTTGCACTGTCCCCATATAGGTTTTTCCTATTTCTGCTTCTTCTGTTAGCTCTTTTACCATTTCAAGGGCTTTTTTAACAGCTTCTTCCTCGGTTGAAGATATGGTTACTTTACCATTGTCCTTAATATCCATTTTAACCCCGGTTTGCTCAATAATATTGCGTATAACTCTTCCTCCTGGACCTATAACGTCTTTAATCCTATGGATGGGGACCATTATTTGAACCAGGCTGGGTGCGTATATTGACAACTTTCCTCGAGCTGTAGAGATAACTGAATTCATTTTTTCCAAGATTTGCAGCTTTCCTATTCTGGCTTGCTCTAAAACCTCTGCTAAAATCTTTTCACTAATACCCTGGATTTTTATATCCATTTGAATAACCGTTATACCTTTCCTGGTGCCTGCTACTTTAAAATCCATATCTCCATAATGGTCTTCCTCTCCAGCAATGTCTGTAAGTATTGCATAAGTATCACCCTCTTTTACAAAACCCAGGGCTACGCCGGCTACCGCTTCTCGCACTGGAACACCCGCATCCATCAGAGCTAAGGAGCCGCCACAAACTGAGGCCATTGAAGAAGACCCATTAGATTCTAAAATATCCGATACTATTCGGACGGTATAGGGAAATTCCTCTTCATCAGGCATTACTACTTGAAGCGCACGCTCTGCTAATGCTCCGTGGCCAATCTCTCTACGTCCGGGGGATCTCATAAATTTAACTTCGCCCACGCTGAAAGGTGGAAAATTGTAATGAAGAATGAAGCGCTTGGAAAATTCTTCACTCAAATCATCGACCCTTTGAGCATCATCGTCGGTTCCTAACGTAACGGTCGCTAGTGCCTGTGTTTCACCACGAGCAAAGAGGGCCGATCCATGTGTACGGGGCAGCAAACCTATCTGACAGGTTAAAGGTCTAATCTCATTAAAAGCACGTCCATCAAAACGCGAAGAACTCTCTATAATTCCTTTTCTATAAATGTTCTTTTTTATATCGTCAAAGATCTCGGCTATTTCTGCTATTTTTTCTTCATCATCTTCATCTTCTTTATCAATGAGTGATTTCTGTAGTTCGTGGAAACTTAAATATCTTTCCTTCTTCGGTCTAATTTTTAATATTTCTTTGATTTTATCCTCTACTTTAGAACGTATCTCCTGATAAAGCTGCTGATTAAACTGGAAAGGCTCAAAAGTATGTTTGCTAACATTTAACTGCTTGAATAAATCTTTCTGCATTTCAATAATTTTTTTAATGCTCTCCTGAGCAAAATTAATAGCCTCTAAAATTATTTGCTCTGATAACTCTAATGCTGAACCTTCCAACATAACCACATCACTCTCAGTACCAGCAACAATGAGGTTGAGCTTACTATCTTGTAGCTGGCAGTTCGTTGGATTGATTATAAAATTATTATCAATCAAACCGATTCGTACTCCTGCTAAAGGGCTGTTAAAAGGTATATCAGATAGATAAAGTGCCGTAGAAGCTCCTATGATACTCAGGGTATCTGGGTCATTCTCGGTATCGGCAGACATAACATAGCCCACCACCTGAGTATCACAAAAAAAGCCATCCGGAAATAAAGGTCGGATAGGCCTGTCAACTAACCTCGCTGTAAGTATCTCTTTTTCCGTAGGTCTTCCTTCTCTTTTGAAAAATCCTCCTGGAATCTTACCGGCTGAATAAGTATTCTCTCTATAATCAACAATAAGTGGGAAAAAGGTATTTCCTGGTCTTGGTTCCCCTTCTGAGCAGGCCGTTACCAGTACTATCGTATCATTGTATCTCACAAGGGCTGAGCCATCAGCTTGTTTAGCCATCTCCCCCGTTTCAATGCTGAGAGTTCTACCCCCGAGCTCCATTTCAGCTTTATGTTTCATTCATTTCCTCCAAAATCCTTAATTTTTATGAATAAGGATTTGCTTTATAAAAAGAAAAATTTGCTTCCCTTAGCAGATTCTCACTAAAAAAATAATTTTGGTAATAATCGCCATAGGAGCTAATTTGATCAACTATTTTCTTATACCAAGCTTCTTGATTATTTCGCGATAATGTTTTACATCTTTTTCTTTAAGATAATCAAGTAATCGCCTTCTATGTCCTACAAGCTTTATCAGTCCTCTGCGGGAGTGATGATCCTTTTTGTGTTCCTTAAAGTGTTCTACCAAATAAGATATTCTCTCTGTTATCAGAGCAATCTGTACCTCCGGGGAGCCTGTATCACTCGAATGGCTTTGAAAATCTTGTATTATCTTCTCCTTACTCTCTTTCGTCAGAGCCACGCTTTGCTGCCTCCTTTCTCTCAGTTAGGTATTCAAACCAATTTGATTTTACCATTAAAAAGTATAATTATAAAGTATAAGTTTTTTTTTTACAATGTTATTAATAATCTACTTAGGTTATTTAAATATAATTTCTGGTTTCAAAAAGAGCTGCCCACTTTTTGCTGTTTCTGAGGCCAAAGTAATTGCCAAAAGTTTTCCTTCCTCTCCTAATAATCTATAATATCCCATCTCAGAAGGTGCAGGTATGTTAAATTGAAAATGCTTAATACCAGCTTTTGCTTTTTTGTATAATTTAGCTGAATATATTGACGGAATATCGAGTTTTGGTAGATTATTTAAAATTACATTTACTGGTAAAATGTTTTTCTTTAACTCATTTTTTCCAGTAAGTATCTCAACTTCCTCAAGTCTTAGTGCATTATTTAAGGAGAAGAAACCATGTCCTATTCGTATTAATGCCGATAAATAAGCTCCGCAACCGAGTTTTTCTCCCAATTCATGGGCGAGAGAACGAACATACGTGCCCGCAGAACACTCTATATCTAAGCATACCATCTGTTCGGTATATCGGAGTGCCTCTATAGTGTATATTATAACTTCCTTTGAACCGGGACTTATAGACTGTCCTTTTCTGGCTAATTTATAAAGTCTTTTACCTTTTAATTTTTTAGCTGAAAAAAGCGGAATTCTTTGTATTATTTTACCTTTAAAGCTCTTTAAATGCTCCTCAAATATTCTGGGATTAATAACTGCCCCATAAGGTTTATCAATTTTCTCTCCTGCAATATCATAAGTATTTGTTGAAAAACCAAGGTGAAACCATGCAATATATCTCTTTTTACCCTGCATTAAAATATTGCTTAAGATAGTAGCTCTTCCTAAAAGCAAGGGCAAAAGCCCTGTAGCCATTGGATCCAATGTACCTAAATGGCCAACCTTTTTAATACGCAGAAGCCGCCTAATGATGGCAACAATATCATGAGATGTATACCCTAAAGGCTTATCTATTAAAAGTCCCCCTTCTAAAGAGCTTTCAGATTTTTCTTGAATTTCAATTTGTCTCATAACTATTAATTTTTTTTATTCTTTAGTAAGGTGTTTATATATTTCGTTAAGTATCTTTTGTTTAATCTGCTGATAATTACCTTCTAAATAGCAGCCAGCAGCGTTGTGGTGACCTCCACCATTAAAAACCGTAGCGATTTTAAAAACGTTTACTGTACCTTTAGAGCGTAAACTCAGTCTATATTTTTTTTCTTCTAATTGCTTTATGAGCATTGCTACCTCAACTCCCTTAATAGATAAAGGTAGGTTTACATAACCTTCTGTATCTCTCTGGTTTCCCTGCTCGTTCAATAGCTTTTCCCTGGGAATATAAAGCCAAGCGATTTTACCCGATTTGTCAATTTCCAAATTGGTTAAGCTCTGAGCCAAAAGTCCAATCTTGTTTAAAGGTTGTGCGTAATACATCTTTAATGCTGCTTCTGCCGGTTTCACTCCATATTCGACCAACTCACTGCAAATAGAGAAAACCAAAGGACTGGTGTTTGCATATTGAAAAGAGCCAGTATCTGTTAATATAGCAATATAGATATTAAATGCAATTTCAGGTGTAATTTCAATTCCCAGCTCTTCGAAAAGAAAATAGAGCATCTCACCAGTGGAAGAAGAACGCGGATTTATCCAATTAATATCAGCAAATTTAAGATTATTAAGATGATGGTCTATATTAATATAGAAAGCTTTTGGCAGATTTTTGAACCCTGCTCTCTCCATTGAACTACATTCTACAAAAATTATTACCTCATATTCCTTGTCTATTTTTTGCCTGACTTTAATATGATGGCTAAAAGGAAGAGACATATATATTTCAGGTATAGGCTGATAATGCACAGCTTCTACTGTTTTACCTAATTGTTTTAATGCCTGGGTTAAAGCCAGTTGGCTTCCAATAGAATCCCCATCAGGATTTATATGTGATAATATAAGGAAAGAGTCCTTCTGTTTTATTATATTTGCTATTTTTTTCTTCATTCTCATAAATAGATGTATTCTCTTCCTGCCTCTTTTTTTTCATTTTCTCAATTAACTCTTCGATATGAGCACTATCTTTGATAGAGGTATCCAAAAAGAGTTCCAAGGTTGGGCAATACCGCAATTTAAGTCGATGGCAAATCTCACGTCGCAAAAAACCTATTGAGCTCTTTAATCCCTGCAAACTGCTCTCCACCGTTTTAGCATCGCCATAAATGCTAAAATATACTTTAGCATGTCGAAAATCAGAACTCATTTTAACATATGTAATAGTTACAAAACCTATTCTTGGGTCTCGCAACTCATGTTGTATTATAGAGCTCAGCTCTAATTTAATGAGATCGCTAATTCTCTTTTTTCTGTATAAAGGCATTTTAATTTCTAACAGCAGTTTTAAATAAATTCAGTTTCAAAACGGTTAAGCTCACAATTTCCATTACTTTCTATATGTTTTAAAACTGATGAAAAAATACGTTCAAGTACATTCTTTTGATTTGAAACTGCAACGACAGCAAGCTTGGAGCGTTGCCATAGGTCCTGGAACTCTATTTCAGCAATGGAGATATTAAAGCGATTTCGAAGGTTGTCTTTTATTGCTTTAATTATCATCCTTTTATCTTTTAAAGATCGAGACTGGAAGATATGTATATCTAATAAACAAATACCGACAATCATTGCTTTTTAATATAAATTATAGCTCTTCTGGTTTCTTCTTCTCTACTTTAAAGCACTCAATAATATCTGCTATCTTTATATCATTAAAATTGGATATTCCAATACCACACTCTAATCCAGCCTTCACCTCGGTCGCATCATCTTTAAACCTTTTTAATGAATCAATTTTCCCTTCATGAATAACTACGTTGTCTCTTAAAAGTCTCATTTCAGAGTTTCGCACAACAACTCCTTCAAGCACATAACACCCGGCAACAATGCCAATTTTAGGTACCCGAAAAGTATTTCTTACTTCAGATCGCCCTAAGAAAACTTCTTTAAAGGCAGGCTCTAATAGCCCCACCATAGCATTTTTAATCTCATTGCTTATATTGTAGATAACAGTATACAACCGGATATCCACTTCCTCTGATTCTGCTAAATCTCGTGCTTTCCTTTCTGGCCTGACATTAAAACCAATGATAATAGCATTAGAGGCAGAAGCTAAAAGGACATCTGATTCATTTATTGCCCCAGTGCCACTGTGGACAATTTTCAATTTAACCTTTTCCGAGCTTAATTTCTCTAACAAATCAGTTACCACTTCTAACGAGCCCTGAACATCGCATTTAAGAATGATATGAAGCTCTTTTACTACTCCCTCTTTTAACTGTTGATAGAGTGTCTCAAGGCTCATTCGTGATGATTTTAAAAGCGCTTTTTGTCTCTTTTGTGCTTGACGGAGGGACACCACTTGTCTGGCTTTCGCCTCATCTTTGACTACCTGGAAGGAATCTCCAGCCAGGGGAACACCGTGTAATCCAAGTAATTCTATGGGGGTTTCCGGGCTCACATCTTGGAGTCTTTCTCCATGCTCATTTATCATAGCTCTAACTCTTCCGCTTACTGATCCAGCAACTATATAGTCCCCTACATTTAATATTCCGTTTGATATTAACACTGTAGCTACTGGCCCCCGGGCTTTATCCAGCTGTGCTTCTAATACAGTACCTTGTGCGAGAGCATTTATATCCGCTTTTAATTCCATCATGTCTGCAACTAAAAGAATCATCTCTAATAATAACTCCAAGCCAATTTTTTTCTTGGCCGAAATCTCAACCAAAACTGTCTTACCTCCCCACTCTTCTGGAACTAAATCGTATTTAGTAAGTTGTTTTTTAACCTTATCAACATTTGCTTGAGATTTATCAATCTTGTTTATAGCTACTATTATAGGCACATTTGCTGCCTTTGCATGGTTAATGGCCTCTACAGTTTGAGGCATTACACCATCATCCGCTGCCACAATTAATACCACGATATCAGTTATTTTTGCTCCTCTTGCCCTCATTAAGGTAAAAGCTTCGTGACCAGGTGTATCTAAGAATACGATACCTCTTTCTCCTACTTTTACTAAATAAGCTCCAATATGTTGAGTTATACCTCCTTTTTCCTCGGCTATTATATTAGATTCCCTAATTGCATCGAGCAAGGAGGTTTTACCATGGTCTACATGACCCATTATGGTGACAACTGGATTTCGAGCTACTAATTCCTCCTTTTTCCTAGATTTATCTTGGAGTGCTATCTCTTCTTCGAAGCTTAATATCTCCGCTTTATAGCTAAAATTTTTGCATAATTCAATTGCAACTTCTTTATCTAATGGCTGGTTAATAGTAGCTAAAACGCCCATCTGCAATAGTTTTTTAATTAAATATTTAGATTTTATATTAAGCTTATCTGCCAGCTCTTTTATAGTCACACCTTCCGCTAAAATTACTTTCTTTTTTCGACCTTTACCTTTTGTTGTCTCGACTGATTCCTTTTCCACTATCTCTGACTGTCGTTCTGGTTTCTCATCATCTTTTTTCCTCTGGATCTTCTTTACCTTTTTAAATTTCTTCTGCTTATCAAAACGTTCCTCATATACTTCCGAAACACCTTCCCATTTGCTTTCTTCTTCCGCTTCTTGTTGCACAATATCGCTATCCTTTACCTTTTGTTCATCCTTACTCCCCTGTAAAAATTCCTTTAATTTGTGCATTGTTTCTTCGTCAATAGATCGGGCTTTTTGTGTAAGCTTAATATCCATTTTAGTAAGCCATTCTTTAATCTTATCAACACTAACATTCAGCTCTTTAGCAACTCTTGATAAAGTAATTTTCGCCATAATCAGGCTCCAGTGTTTTTAGTAACAATTTTTTTTGCCTCATTAATCAATGTCTCAGCCAATTTAGTTCCAATTGAAGGAATGGAGGACAATTCGCCTATTGAAGCTTCCGATATTTTCTTTAAGGAATAATACCCAGATTCTATTAATTTTTTAGCTGTTTTTTTTCCAATACCTGGGAGTTGCTCAAGCATTGAATCAGCTTTACTAATCATTTCCATTTTATTTTTTATTTCTTCTTTCTTCTCATTCTCACTTTTAATATCAATCTTCCACTCTATGAGTTTTGAGGCTAAGCGTACGTTCTGGCCTTTCTTACCAATGGCCAGTGAAAGCTGATTATCCCCAACAATAACCTCCAAGACCTTTTTTTTTGAATCAACAATACTGATTTTACTTATTTTTGCTGGGCTTAAGGCATTAGTAGCATAAACTATAGTATCGTTTGAATATTGAACAATATCAATTTTTTCCCGACGCAGTTCTCTAATAACCGACTGAATCCTATTACCTTTTATTCCAACACATGCTCCAACTGGATCCACATCAGGTTGGTTAGAATATACTGCTACTTTTGCTCTCTCTCCCGCTTCTCTAACGGCATTCTTTACCGTTACCGTATTGTCATATATTTCGGGAACCTCCATCTGCAGCAATTTAATGAGCAATTGAGCATCAGTTCTCGAGACCACAACTTGCGGACTCCGAGCAGAACGATTTGCATCAATGATAACCGCTCTAATTCTATCGCCTATGCTATAGTTTTCAGCTTTTGACTGCTCTTTTCTTGGCAATATAGCCTCAGTTTCTCCTATATCAATAATAATATCTCCTTTGTCAAACCTTTTTACCATACCATTAATAATCTCACTTACTCTTTCTTTATATTTTTGATAAATATTATCTCTTTCAGCTTCTAAGACTTTTTGAAAAATTACTTGCTTGGCAGTTTGTGCTGCGATACGACCCAATCCTTCAGTAGGCTTTTTAATGGAAATTTCTTTTCCAACCGTAGTTTTGGAATCAATCTTCTGAGCTTCATCTAATGAAATTTCCTCATGTGGATTCTCAACTTTATCTACCACTTTTTTCTTGGCAAAAACCTCAATAGTACCTGTTTCTTTATTGAAAATTGAATATATGTTTTCATTTGTACGGAAATATTTTTTTGAAGCAGTAGTCATTGCTTCTTCAACAGCCTCTATAATAATATCGACATCTATACCTTTTTCGTTACCTATTTGCTCAATTGTACGAAGTAGCTGGCTGCTCATATTTTTTTAATCTCCTTTTCCATCATATTCTAAATTTGCTTTTTTTATATTTTCCAAGGAAACTTCTATTTCTTGTTCATTCTCTCTATCTTGTAATGTTATGGAATCCTGTGAAACAGCCATTAATTTGCCAATGAATTTTCTTTTTCCTTTAATTAAATCCTTTGTAATTACACTAACTAATTTGCTAATTGATCTCTGAAAATCTTTTTCCTTAGTTAAGGCTCTTGTAAGACCTGGTGATGAGACTTCCAAGAGATATCTATGAGGTATGACATCTTCAACATCCATTATCAAACCAACTTGCTGGCTAACAAGCGCACAATCATCAACTCCAACCCCTTCCGGTTTATCAATATAAATCCTTACTATGCAGCGATTGCTCCCTTTGTGTACCTCAACATCGCAGAGTTCCATCCCTTCAGATTCAACTACCTTTCGGGCAATTTCTCTAATTCGTTCAATCATACTCATTGCCATTAATTGTTTCGTATACTGCTTCTCTTAATAAAAAAAGTGGGGTTGAGCCCACTTATCCATAAAAGCTCCAATTTTCTGCTTCTGCTTAATATAACACCATTCTATGCAAATTTCAAGTTAAAAATAAGGATTTCATAATATACTTCTACGGGTATAACGCAACAAAAGAAAAGGGTCTGTATAAACCATTTAATCCATCATATATCCAATTTACAGCTATAATATAGATTGGATTCATGCTAAGATATTAGCGAAATAGCAGAAATACTACTACGATTCAAACATTGATTTTTGAAAGAAATAAACAGTTCATAGACTAAATTAAATTAAGGAGGTATCATGAAAAGCTTACATTTCATAGCAAGTTTAACAGCTCTAATACTTCTCTTCAGCGTATTAAATTGCAGCACCCAGGAAAAAATAGATAAGGAACTATGGAAAAAGGCTTTAGAAATCCATGGTAAAGCAATAGTGATTGATACGCATGCAGATACGCCTATGGGAATGCTGCGAGAGGGTTTTGATATTGGCAAACGTTCTGATAAAGGGCACATTGACCTCATCAGGATGAAAGAGGGAGGTCTTGATGCGTTATTTATGGCAGCATATGTCTCACAGAGTCTTGCTGATAAGAACCCAGCACATACTGCCCTTGAATTAATTGATGTCATCTATCAGCAAGTGGAAGCAAATGCAGATAAAGCTGAAATGGCATTTTCACCACAGGATATCAGAAGGCTTCATAAAGAAGGCAAAACCGCTATTTTGATAGGTATAGAAAATGGAATCCCCATAGAAAAAAGCCTCCGGCTGCTCCGTATGTTCTATCGCTTGGGTGTTAGGTACATAACCTTATGCCATGGCGGGACAAATTTTATTTGTGATTCATCCACTGATAAGCCAAAATGGGATGGTGTAAGTGATTTTGGGAAAAAAGTAATACAAGAAATGAATGACTTAGGAATGATGATTGATGTCAGCCATATCTCGGATGGCTCTTTTTGGGATGTTTTAGAACTATCTAAGGCTCCCGTAATTGCTTCCCACTCATGTTGCAGAGCTCTAAGCAATGCTGAGAGAAACCTAACTGATGAGATGATAAAAGCGTTAGCAAAAAAAGGCGGCGTGATGCAGATTGCCTATGTACCAGGTTTTCTGAGTCAGGAGTTTCTGCAGAAATCTGAAAAAAAGCAGCAGGAACTAAAACCAAAGATTGATGAACTACGAGAAAAATACAAAGATAATCAACAGGAATTATATGCGCACCTAATGGAGCTCGCTAAGCAACATTCCATTCCATTACCGCCGGCGAGTGTAGTAGTTGACCATATTGATCATGTAGTAAAGCTTGTGGGAGCAGACCATGTGGGTTTGGGCTCAGATTTTGACGGGACCTTCGCCGTACCTGAAGGATTAGAGGATGTAAGCAAGCTACCCATAATCACTTATCATCTCTTAAAACGTGGCTATAACGAGGAAGATATTGTAAAAATATTAGGAGGCAATCTACTGCGAGTTTTTGATGAGGTACAGAAAGTAGCACAGCAGTCTCAATAAACAGGGAATCATTTAGCTATTAATTAACAGTTTTTCTTACGTGCTCTAAAAAATAAATATAATCGGAATTAAGATATAAAGCAAAACTGCTATTTATCTTAAGAGCGGGACAGAAATTTATATTGTTTTAAAAAATTTCTTATATCTATTTTAATAAAGGTGTAATCTTTATTTAAATATACTATTACCCAAAAATCAATATACTCCTTTGGAAAAAATACCTTATTTTTATAAGCGCTTTACTCTGCTTTTAATTCTTTTGAATTTGCCCATAACCCATGAATATTACAATAAGAAAATGCCATGATCTGTCCAGATTTTTCTGTCTTGAAAACAAAGGTCACTTTAGGGTGGGTATAAACAGAGCTGGTATTGGGCCCTTCAGTGGATGCACCATGAGATAAAAACTCAAACCTGCCTACATGATACGGGTATTTGCTTGCTTCTGGATGGAAAAAAACATCAATCCAGGCTATATGATGTTCAGTTGTATTAGGATGGAGTATTTCTTTACCGATGCTCACTGTTACATTAAAATTTTCTCCTTTTTTTACTTTTTCTGGTAGCTCTATTACCGGGACATGCTTTTCTTGCCTCCAATCCGCCGTTTGAAAAAGATTGCCCTAATGTTCCATAATATCCTCCTCATGATAATTTCTTAAAATATCTTTTAAAATTCTACTGAATGGATATGCTAATAAGGAAAAAATAATTTGGGAAAAGGGAAGGAATTAATTACTTTATTCAATTTTTATCGTCTTAGTCTTTTCCGGGGGAGCTTCTGTTTTTGGCAATGTTATCTTGAGGAGTCCATCTTTAGACTCCGCTTTTATCTTCTTTTCGTCAACTGCAGATGGCATTTCTACAGAGCGTAGAAAAGCACCATAGGAACGTTCACAAAAATAGTAATTTGCTTCTTTCTCTTCATGTTCAGTTTTTCTATTACCTTGAATAGTCAAAATATCATCCTTGAGTGTAATCCTCACATCTTCTTTATTAATTTCCGGAAGCTCCGCAGTTACTAAATAATTATCCTTCTTTTCAACCATCTCGACACTTGGCGACCAAAATCTCTCAGAAGGCCTTTCTAAACGAGAAACGGTGCGGAAAAAAGGCTCAGAAAACCATTCTTCAATTTCCCTCCAGGGATCTCGGTGCCATCTACGAGGAATTAATCCCCACGGGTCTCTGCGAATCAAAGCCATAATAACTCACCTCCTATCTTTTTCCTTCCCTTTTTCCCTCAGAGCATAGAAAGCTTTTAAGGACAAAATATTCCTCTTTTTTTAAACCTATAGATTACGTTTGAATTACAATACCTTTTACTTATTACTTTTAAAAGCTCTTATTAATAATTTATTTTCTATTTAGAGGATTATCAAGGAGAACTAAATTTTTAATACTAAATTAATAATCTTCTATGATTAAATACTATTATATATAGATAATGTAGCAATAATTATAAATCGAACTTAGATAATTTTTTATGATATCAAAATAACTATGCATCTTTTAAAAATTGCCCTTTACTTTTATATCAAAATCTATCAAAATACTTTTTTGATAAGATTCATTTAAAATTTAAAAAGGCCACTATGGAATCCTTAACTTTAAGCTTAATAGTAATTTTTGCTGCGATAACTGTTATTCCTATACTTTCGAAAAAAGTTAACGTACCCGTTATTGTCCTCGAAATCATCTTCGGCATAATAATTGGAAAATCTTTGCTAAATATAGTCCCTGCTCATCCCATTCTGGATTTTTTCTCGTCTTTTGGATTGACATACCTCATGTTTCTTGCCGGACTGGAAGTCGATTTCGAAGTAGGTAGGAAGTATCTCTCCAAAACAGTATGGGTAGCACTCTTCTCCATTTCTATCCCCTTTTTATCAGGTGTCCTGCTCGCTCCCTATGCAGGGATTCATCCGCTTTTGCTGGGTACTATTTTTTCAACAACATCTCTCGGCCTCATATTGCCTTTGACCAAAGAACTTGATGTCAGGGCAAGATTCCTCCACATATTATTTTCCTCGGTAATTCTTGTTGATATCATTAGCATGTTCATATTGGCTTTTTCCCTGGCTTTTATCCAGGGCTATTTAAAGACTTCATTTATCTATTCATCAGTTGCAATATTTCTTCTTTTTATTATCCCATGGTTAATCAACAGAGGCAATTTCCAGCAAAAAATAGAGAAATGGTTGTCTAAAAAATCGCACTTCGAAATGGAAGTGAGATTTTCTTTTGCATTGATTTTCATCCTGGCTGCTATTTCAGGACACCTCGGTTTTCATTCAATTATCGGTGCGTTTATTGCAGGATTGATAATCTCAGAGCTGCAAGAAACTTCTCGCTCTGCTTTCTTCAGAAAGAAACTTGTTTTAGAGAAGAAATTCGAAAGCTTTGGTTATGGCTTTTTTATTCCCCTATTTTTTGTACTTATTGGCGCAAAAGTAGATATTCCAATACTTTTCTCCAATCTAATGAATATAAAGTTACTTATAACAATTATCGTTGTTGGCATAGTAGCCAAGATTATCGGCGTCAGCTCGATTGCTAAAATAATTGGCTTTAATCCAAAAGAAAGCATATCCTTCGGAATATTTCATTCTGCACGGCTGAGCTTGATAATCGCTGCTGCTGAAATAGCCAGTAGGTCAGGATTGATAGATAACAATTTATTTTCAATATTTGTATTGTTAGCCTTAACTTCTGCAATTTTTAGTCCCTCGGTCGGCAAATTATTTATTAAAAAAAGATGAAATATTTCATGCATTGCCATTCCAGAATTTGGGATTCGACTTCTCCCTCCCCAAAAATAAAGCAAGAGAATGGGCAACGAAATACGTTGTCCCTACATTTCTCATTTAAAGATGTTCATAATATTAAATCAATATGCCTGTATTGAAATGTACATAATAACCAAGCGGCTGTGCCGCCTGTCCCTACATAGCGTGCCGTTGATGCTAATAACAAAACAGCTATGCTGGCGGACAGGGGAAGCATGCTTCTTCAAAGAAAAAATAAAGCTTTGTTTTTCTCTGAATCCACGCTTCAATCTCTGCTTTGAAAAAAAAAGGACAACTGTAATAGTTGTCCTTGAATAAAGCTTGGTTATGAGGAGCCTTTTAGCTCTCAATAGCTCTCTCATCTATTCGAAGCTTTCCATCCCTTGACCCTTGCTTAAGCATATTGAAAATTTTAGTCTCAATTAATTCTGTGCCAAGATAATTATGGATTACTATCTGCTGTGACTGGTTATTACTGGAGTTTAAGTTTCTTGCTGGTTTAGTCAGGTTATCAACGAAATTTTCCATTTGCTGTCTATTGAGTACTACTTCGGGGTTGTAGGCCGGATTTTCGCCCACCAGCAGGTGCGTGGGCACGGTGAAGATGCCGCCGTGCTGCGCTGCAT
>CAZYAF010000039.1:0-27673 GCA_964645975.1 uncultured Acidobacteriota bacterium | reverse complement strand
AGAAACATTTTCTAATGGTATAAGTTCGATATGCAGCAAAATGGATGAACTAATATTTAAAATTTAAAAAACATATTTAAGAAGATATCTTAAAATGCCAATAATTCCAATAATAAAAAGAGTTAGTCCTGCAATAAATAGAAATATTGAAATAATTTTTCTTCCTTTTTTTAGTTCATTAGGTGGAAGATGTAATTCTTTACCACAGTATCTACAAATAAGCGCTTCATTTTTAATAAATTCAGCACAATATGGACATTTTTTCATAGCGCAACTCCAATGAATAATAAAGAAAATTATAAGTCAAAATATATATAAATGCAAATATTAATATCTATTTTTAAAATAAAAGAAATATTAAAAAACAAAAGGAGGTAATAATAAATGTTAAACATTGACCTTAGATTTACAGTTGAATTAGACACAAAACAGCTCGAAGAAGTTAAAAAAAAGATGGAAAAAGCCGATGCTGAATTTCTTAAAAAAATTGAAAAGGCTACAACTATTTTACCAAAAGGTATAGAGAAAGTAGATCATGCTTGGCTTCAAATGGTGTCGAAGGTAGGTGTTTATGTTGACAAATTAGTGAAACATATCAGAAGCGGAATTGAGCTCATTTGCATGAAGATTGATGAGATGAAAACCATCATGGAATCAATAAGTGGTGATTTAGCAGGGCTTGAAGAATCTATTAGTTTTGGCACATTAATTGAGAGTACAATTACTGCCATAGGAGCTATTTTAACCATTGGCTCCGCATTTGTTGCTCTCAAAGGATCAGTTGCAGCTGCATTAGCTTCTATTGGCTCAGCACTTAGTCCTTTTTTGCTGCTTTTAGGGAAAGCTGCGCTTGTGGTGGGAGTTTTCGTGGCGGCATTCAAATTAACCGATTGGATACTTGAGATAACCGGAGCTCGAAAATATATCGATGATTTTATGTTTTGGATTGTAGACAATTTTATAAGTATCAAAGACGAGATCGTAGATGCTATAAATTATTTAGTGGATTATCCTGCGGAGCGATTATATGTTTTTAAGGAATACGGGAAGAATGTAATAAATTATTTAAAAGAAGGGCTTTTATCTGCCTGGGGAGGGATCAAAAATGTAATTAACGACAAGGTGGATTGGATAAAGGATAAATTGCAGTTTCGCAAGAGCCCGCCGTTTTCCATTATCTATGGTTACGGATTGGGTTTTATGGAAGCCTTCTGCCAGGGGATTATGGACAAGACTCCGCTGCTGGAGAGCACCTTAGATGCCGTTGCTACCAAAGCAGAAGCCAACCTGCAGATTCCCGTAGAAGCCTTCGCTTCAGGCTCACTTACATCAGGATTAGGCCTCTCAGCAGGGGCCGGAGCTGTCTTGATGCCGTTAAAGGATGATTTTAAGAACTTCTATGATGACATAACCAGTTTTGAAAAGGATGCCCAGCAAAAATCGCTTACCGGCTGGAAATTCTGGGCTGACAGCATCATAGACTTTTTCAGCAGCATTCACGGAGGCATCAAGGGGACATACGAATCTTTGAAGACAGGATTTACCGATATATTCAACATATTCCAGGGCCCGCAGGTCTCCCCCGATTTCGTCGGTCCGGTGCAGGAACAAGGTCTCTTCAGCAAGATAGGAGCAGCTTTGGGACCCATTGGTTCAGTTACCGGAGTTATCATGCAGATACCGCAGATAATAAAGCAGGTGTGGAGTTCGATTAAGGATTTTGCCAAGAGCATTGCCGGTCTCTTTGGCTGGATGTCGGAGGAGGAAAAAGTGCAGAAGGATGTGCTCCGGGATCTGGGAGCCGCCATCTCCGAGGAGCTGGCCAGGAAGATTGCCGACACCTCCAAGGACATCGGCGACCGCTTCAGCGCCGTGACCCTGCATCTGGGCGACATCATGCGGGAGACCGACATCACGGTCAAGAACTTCGACACCTTCGCCTCCCGAGCCCGGGATGTTTTCTCATTATTAGAGACCGGCATGATAGACGCTACCATGGCCACCTCAACCCTCAACGACGTGTTCCCGCAGTTGGCCGAGGAAGCCGACAAGCTGGGCATAACCTTCAACAAGAACATGATAGAGATGATTCAGCTTAGCCGGCAGTTTGGCCTGGAGGTTCAGAGCATCAAGCAGTACGTGGAGGAGAAACTGGGCATTGCGGTTCAGGGATTGACCAAGGTCACTGAGAACCTGGGAGAGATTGGCCAGGCCGAGTTCGACCGACTGGCAAGAGCCGCCTCTGCCACCTTTCAGGAGCTCATGAAGAACGGCAGCGACATAGCCTCCGCCATCGACCAGATGAAGGAGGTCATCGCCAACCTGGGCAAGGCTCAGGAGGAGTACGGCCTCAAGGGCAGCGCGGCCTTTAACCAGCTCAAGCGCTACGGCAATCTGGTGGAGACCAACCGCGCGGTTATCGAGTCAGTCAAGGGGATGACCGATGTGTACACCTCGCTGGCGCAGGTGGGAGCCATGAACCAGCAGCTCTTCACCGACTGGCAGCAGGACAGCCTGGCAAACTACGACAAGCTGATTGCGGGCGGTTTCAAGCAGAACGAAGCGCTGGCCATGATGGCTCCGACATTACAATCATTAAAAGAAGCCCATGAGACCATGGGCTACAAGATCGATGACAACACCAGAGCGCTCATTGAGCAGGCAGATGCTGCTGGACTGCTGAAAGCGGATCCTATGATAGAGATGCGAGATGCGGTGATAGAGATGAAAGATGCGGTCTACGACCTGATTGATCACATCTCCGGCCACTCACCGCCCTGCGGCTCGCTGATAGAATCCTTTGGTACGGCACTTGAATATACCAAAAGCTACGGCCGAGAGTTGATTAATGCCTTTTCGCCCTTGCCGGTGCAGACCCTGATCAGCAAGATGGGCGAGATACCGAAGGACATCGGCATCCACGTGGGCTACACCTATGACGAGTACGCCGGCCCTTATGGCGGTAAATACGGCGGCGGCTATGGTTACGGAGGAGGGACGGGCCCCGGCGGCAAGTATTATGCAGCGCAGCACGGCGGCATCTTCACCGTGCCCACGCACCTGCTGGTGGGCGAGAATCCAGCCTACAATCCCGAGGTAGTGCTCAACCGCTACCAGCTCGAACGCCTCCTCACCCAATCCCCTGCCTCCGCCCGCAATCTTGACGAGAATAACGGTGGAGGAAAAACAGTAATCAATATCCATGTTGCTGGTGAGAAGGTGGAGAGTGTGATTTTACCCATGCTGAAGCAGGCCAGCCGGGATGGAAAAGTGCAGATAGACCAAAGAGCAATAGAGGAGTAAACGATGAGTACAATACCATATTTATGGAAGAAGCAGCCTGGCTGCCTTGTTATTCCAACAATAAACAATAAAAGAGTAATAAGATGGCTAGTAAAATAAGATATTTGTGGAAAAATTTGATTGATATTGATGGTGCTGTGCTTACTGGGAGCTCGCAGGTTGATACCCTGCCAGTGGAGAATTTGCAGCATGCTTTTCGTACGCTGTTATGGCGTGCTACGGGCTGCGCTAACGAACATGTGATAATAGACCTGGGGCAGGCACAGACAGTGAAGGCTTTTGCTCTGATTAATCATAACCTCTCACAAAATGCCAGCATAAAGATTCAAGGAAATAGTACTTATTCCTGGGATAATCCACCGGTGGATGAGAGTTTGAACTGGCATGAGGATATTATTATCAAGTTTTTCAGCGGAGGGAGTTACAGATATTGGCGATTTATTGTACAGGATGCGAATAATCCCGATGAGTATCTGGAGTTTGGCAGGATATTTTTAGGTGATTATTTCGAGCCCAGCAAGAACTTTGTTTACGGTTGGGAGTACGGATTGGTGGATCCTTCGGAGATAGATGAGAGTGAGGGTGGACAGGAGTTTGTTGATATTAAAGAGCAGTATCGGATTATTAAGGTTGCTTTTACTGAGGGTTCTCCACTGACTGATACAGACAAGGAAAATTATGAAGATATGCTGAGATATTGCGGTAGGAATAAGAATATTTTTGTATCGCTTGATTATACCAATAAGCCGAATAAGTGGAGTTTCTACGGGCGCTTAGCCAATACTCCCTTTAACTTTAAAGAATTTCAAAAAGGGTATTTCTCTACCGGATTTGATTTCAATGAGGCTCGCTGAAGCGTGGCTTCTTTGTTATTTGGATAATCAGCATTTTAAATTTAGTAGAATTTAGCGGATGAAAAAATAATAATGCATTAGATTGGAGGTTATATTGGAGCATCAGGGACCGAATAATCCATCATCGGTAACGAATGATTCCTCAGTAGGTACGGTGGGATGGGTTGATCCTCAAAATGCAAAGCAATCGGATGATGCGAGGGCTTATCGAATACTGGGTAATGGAGAGATATCTTATTATCTCAAGGCCACCGATTTCAAATTTTCTATTCCACCGGGAGCTGAGATTAAGGGGATTAAGGTAGAGATTGAGGAGCAGGAGAGTCCGGGGATAATCAAAGATTATAGTGTGAAACTACTGAAGAATGGCTCCATTGTGGGTGATGATAAAGCCAAGACAACTCAAGAATGGCCTTTAGTTGATAATTACATTTCTTATGGTGGGCAATCCGATACATGGGGAGTCAACTGGGCGCCGGATGAGATCAATGATGAAAATTTCGGAGTGGTAATATCAGCTAAGGCTTTTAGTGATAATGCTAATGCCAGGATAGACCACATTAGAATCATGGTTTATTACATACCGGTTGAGCAGCGGTCAACGCAGGGGTATAAAGACCCGGGAACGGTTGAGAATGATAACAGTGTGGGTACGGAGGCCTGGAGCGATTTAGACAACTGCAAGGTAAGTGATGATGCTTATACTTCGGCAGTGCTTTCGGCAAGTGAGGTCAGCAATTATTTGAAGGTGACAAGCTTTGGTTTTCAGATAGCCGATGATGCGGTGGTCAAGGGTATTAAGGTACTTGTAGAAAAAAAAGCCAGCGCTGCAGATAAAATCAAAGATTATGAAGTTAAGCTGGTTAAGGGCGGTGTGATTCAGAATGAGAATAAAGCAAAGACGGAGTACTGGAGCATTTACGATGGCTACAGCGAATATGGGAGTAAAAGCGATTTGTGGGGATTAAGCTGGACGCCAGCGGATATTAACAGCTCCGATTTTGGAGTAGTGATTGCGGTTAAGAATGAGGGAAGCGGTGATTATACTGCTTATATAGATCATGTTTGCATAGCGGTTTTCTATCAATATACAACACCTCCCATTTCAGAAGCTTTCAAGAAGCTGATGGAGCAACCGGGGAGCGAAAAGGTCTATCTGGTGGAGATGAAGCCAGCAATAGAGATAAAGGATTGGCTGCATTATGATGATGGGATTTATTATCAGCCGTGGATAGAAAAGCACATTAACGTCATCCCAAAGATAGTGAAGGTTGAAGAGAATGGAGTACTGCTGAATGAGGAATCCAGTTTTATAAGTATGCAAGGGAATCCTGGTAGCTGGTATTTAGAGGGAGATATAGAGAGTGATTGGGATGATGGGGATACAGACTGGGATGGAGGAGAAACTCTGTGGGATAGCTGGCCTGAGCTTTATATTCATACCAGTCATGAAGGTGAAGCTAATGAAAAGACTATCATAGTGTATGTACAGCTTAACTTTGCATCGCAGCCGAAGATTTTCAACAGTCAATACTATTTTCCTCGCTTAAAAAAAGATGGAGTTCCGGCCATAGGGACTGAGAGCAAAGACATCTTTTCCTTTGAAACCTCGGTAGGTGGAGGGAGTATCCATCTTTTAAATGGAGACAAATTTTTTGATGAGCTTTATCGGAAGTTTCTATGGAAAAACAAGGAGGTCAAAATCCTGGTGGGAGGAGAGGAACTAAAATATACCGAGTATCGGACTCAATTTGTAGGGAAGATTCAGAACAGTAGCTTTTCGGATAGGGAGATTGAATTTTCCTTAAGGGATGTGCGGGTTGATCTGCATAAGAAGCTGCCGCTGAATAAGTACTACACTGCTGATTATCCTAATATGGATGATGGTGCTGAAGCGAATCCTATTCCGCTCATCTGGGGTGATGTGCACGATGTGCCGGCTACGCTTATAGATTCGACCATGCAGAAAGGAAAATATAAGGTAGCGGATCATGCCAATTCATTAGGAAATACGCTCTATGCAATAGATGCGGTGTACAACGATGGTGTTCAGATTGATACCGGAGATTTATCCATAGACCTGGTTAAAGGTGAATTTACTATCCTGAATAGTTATACAGGGAATCCGGGAACTGTGACCTGTGATGTGAGGGGAAGGAAGGATGATGATGAAGGGTCGATTACAGGATATGTTGGTTCGTTGATCACCAAGGCAGCGGATATTATCAAGGATATTTGCAAGAATCTGCTGGGATTGGAGAAGCTGAATAATGATGATTTTGAGCTCAGCCGCATCGAAGCCCCGCAGGAGCTGGCTATTTATTTAGGAGATGAGGAACACAGTAATAAGGTAATTGAAAAGATATGTCAGTCGGTTATGGGGCATTTCGTTATTGCTGCCGATGGGTTCATTCATTTCTCGATATGGACTGATGATGTACCGGAGGATATTGTTTGGCTCAAGGAGGAGGATATTCTCAGTTTTCAGGAAAACTGTGAGATAGAAGAGATATTTGAGCAGGTCGTTGTTAAGTATGATCAGGATCCGGGAGGGGATTATAAGGCGGTTCAGGTAAGCGATGAGACGGTTAGATACAAATTTGATAGAGCAATAGAAAAAGAGGTAGAAACCTATCTTAATCAAAGCAATGATGCGGAGAGTCTGGGAAATAATTTGATCATTGAAGCTAATAGTGAACAGGGAAAATATGAGTTAGAGACTAAACTCAAAGCAATTGAGCTCAAGGTGGGAGATAAAGTAAAAATCAGTCGTTCTCGAGCGCCCTCCAGCGAGGGGAAATTTGAGGGTAAAGTCTTCAGGGTGCTGGGAATCAATAAAGACATATCAAAGATGAGAACAAGATTAAAACTGATGGAGGATTAATATGGGATTTAATGACTCTTATCCTCAGTCGGGCAATGCTTATACTGCCAATGTAAGGGCAAATTTTACTGCTATCAAAAACGTACTCAGCCAGGCCGCTTTGGATGGCGGCTGGATAAGAGCAGAGGTAGTAACCTCTGATCCGACAGCAGGGAATAAAGGGCGGATAATTTATAACGAAACGGAAGATATCTTTAAGATAGATAACGGCTCAAGCTGGGTTGCTTTATCCACCAGAATAAGGTGCGGCTCGTATACTGGTAATGGAAATGATAATAGGAGCATTACCGGGTTAGGATTTCAGCCTGATGCAGTGTTTATTCATAAGATAGAAACCGGGGTGTCGGTGCAGTTGGCTTTTAAAATTAATGACGCTTCAGTGGATCAGACATGGAGGTCTGCAACTGGAGGAACCAATCCACGAGTCGTTGCTGATTTAATCCAGGCTCTTGAGAGTGACGGTTTTCAGATAGGAGCAGATGCAGTAGTAAATGAGAATGGCAAAACATTTAGATATTTAGCAATGAAAGGAGCTTAGGTTATGGAACTGGCAATTAGAAAATCAGATAACGAGGTTATGAATGACCGGCAGAGTGGCAAGTTGAGCCTTGCGGCGATTGCTCAGCAGTTCGGTGGGCAGCCTGATGACTATGAACTTGTAACCGTTCCCTTAGAGCAAGAAGAACCTGCTATAAAGGCAAGAGACATAAGAGATGATGGACAGAATTTTACTATTGATGACCGAGAATTAATTGAAATCGCAGTGATGCAGATAACGGTTACCACTGGCTGGGTAAGAGGGAATGAACGATTAACAGATGATGTCATAATGGATATCCCTTTGGATTCTGAAAATAACAGGGAGCTGGAGATTGAAATAGTCAAAGATGATGTAACAGGGGATATTGAGGTGGTTAAGTACCTTTGGCTGGATACAGAGGATAAAGGAGATTTGCCTACAGGTAAAACTTTTATTTCTTCAATATTAAAAATGAGCGTTCCCGCTGGGACTACAGATTTAATGGAGGTAATACAATGAGCAATTTAATAGAAGTCAATGGTGAGCAAAATATTGAGAAAGAAGAAGGTATTGATTTGATCCGTAATCTGCAGTTTAGCGATATTGACCAGCATATAGAGAATGTTTTTGGGTCATTAAATACTCAGCAGAGAGCATCCTTAAAAAGGCTATATAAGGCAGTTTTATTTATAGGGAAAAAGGTACTAAAGAACCAAGGATAAGAAATGGGATAAAAGATGGGCAATTGGGAAGAAAAATATAAACCAATAATTGAGGAAATGGCAGGGCGGTTCGGATTAGAGCCTGTTTTAGTGATGGCGATTATCAAAGTGGAATCCAATGGAAATACACTGGCTTATAATCCCGAGGGAGCATGGCAGGATGATAAATGGCAGGGATTTTGGCGTATGTATATCAAAGATAATCCGAAATTTCAGGACTTTCCCCTGGGCAAGTATATCTGCTTAAATGGGGCTTTTGGTTTAATGCAGATATTAGCTGTAAGAGCTATGGAGCTCGGGTTTGGCTGGGATCGAGATCCTTCGGATCTGTGGAATCCAAGAGTAGGGATTTTATATGGCTGCCTGAATTTGAGAATGCTTTTAAACTGTTATGAAGGAAATATATGGGATGCGGTGGCTGCTTATAATCAGGGGAATAATCGGAAGTTCATAAGCGGTAAGAATGAGGGAAAATACTGCAACTATAATTATGTGGAAAGGGTGAAAAAGTATTATGAACATTATAAGGAGAAACTGATACAATGAAAGTTGGTGCTGTAGTCTGGAAGCTGGTTAATGAGTGGTCAATAGCTCAATTGATATCGGAGATATCCTTTCACTCCTGGAGGATGGATTTTCTGCCGGAGCACTGGCATGATTGGAAAGCTGCTTTTTACCGCAGTTACGATAATGCAGTTAAGTTGGGAGTGCCGATAGTGGCTTCGATAGCACCAGAAGCTCAAATTGAAATTCAGCATTGGATTAATCATCTTAAGCTTATGACTTCCCCTGTTTTTTCCAAGATCAGAGACCTTGACCTGGGAACTGAAGTGGAGGTACGAACTGTATGCAAGTATAGCTATGAAGAGTATGTGGAGTATTATCGGATTGCTTATAATGTTCTTAAAAAGGCCGATAAAAATATTATTGCACCGGGATTTTGTCTTTTGCAGGAGAGACATCTGTTGCTGTTTAAGCATTTTGTTGAGACGGTTGAAACGCCTGATGTTTTTGCAGTTCATCTTTATAACGATCTTGAGAACCGGGAATGGATGTTGAATGAGGTGCTTAAGATAATCAGGCCGTATAACAGGCCGCTCTGGGTAACGGAGACTGGATTTAATCTTGAGAAAAAATGGTATGAATGGGAGCTCGAGGGAGCTAAGAGAAGGCAAATGGAGAATACAAAGAAACTGCTACGGATTCTGGAAGAAAATGGTGTGGAGCATACCATTATTTATTCGATTAAGAACGATCCAAGGGTAAAGCACTTTTATGGGCTCTGGGATGAAGAATGGAGGCCAACGCAGTTGTATAGTTTCTTTAACCAATATTTAGGAGGTAGAGTATGAAAAAATTTATTGCTTTGGTTTTAGTCCTTCTTCTCGCTTGTGTTGTTCTTTATGCAGAGCAGCCCAAAGAAGCTCTCCGTATGGTGGAGATCAACGGAGGTATGCCGCTGGGTGTGGAACTGATGAGAAAGCTTATAGACTTTACTGTCGAGCAGAGCGGAGGTACGGTTAATGCTATTCGTATCTTTGCCGTTGATATGCCATATTCTTGGACCAAGGAAGTTTATAGGCCGGAATACAGCGCTTATAAGAGACCGATCGGTAAGCATCCCTCGACGGAGCTGCACCCGCATGCCATGAATAAGCTGAAGGCGTTGCTGAGGTATATAAAGAATAAAGGATATGAACTCAAGATACAGGTGGTTATCCTTAACCGTTGTTCGGCTGTGGAAAGAGGGTGGGAGTATAAGTATTTTAGCGATGAATGGTGGAGAAAGTATCACAAGCCTTTTATCAGGAAGTTTATTAATGAACTCAAGGAATATGAGCAGTGGATCATCTGGGAAGGGTGTAATGAGAGCAGTACAACAGCTTCATGGGAGATCAGGCTGTCGAGATACCTGAAAGAGCTCGGGTGCAAAATTACCTGCAGCAGTCCGATGAGTAATTTCAATTTGGTAAAAAAGCATGGAAATTATGACTTTTTGTGGCTGCATGGAGCCTGGGACCGAAAGAAGTTCGAGAGTGATTATTCTATGTTCAACAGTGATAAGCTGCGGATTGGCTTTTCAGGGGATGGTTATTCCACGCTGCACTGGTGGATTTATGGCGGAGGCGGCAGTAATTTCCATCAATGGGATAAGCGACATTATGGTCGGTTGCCGACAAAGCAATATACCATCAAGCAGCTCGAGCAGGTTAACGCCGGTAATAATCATTTCAGCGTGAATATGTCGGGAGCTATTGAGAGATTGGAGAAGGGAAAATTAAAACCACGATGGGGTTACTTTAGGTCAATTCTAAAAGCTTTTCTGGAGGCGAGTCAATGAAAGGAAAAGAAAAATTAAAAACGTTAGAACAGAGCCTTATGCAAGATGCCAGTCCGGTGATGGTAGCGAAGGAGGCTGCTATGGTGATGGGCGGTGATTCAGAACATAAGTATTTGTTCCAGCAGAATGCAAAGCTGGGATTTAATGTGGAAATGGTGTCAAAGGATTCCAGCTTAAATCTGAGCACGAAGTTTGATGTATGGAATTACTTTAATAAGGATATAGCCCAGAAAGGAAATGTAGTCGTTGTCGGTTTTGGTTATAAGAAAAAAGTAGGCAAGAGTAAGAACTGGACGATAGAGGCAACCTTTGATTTAAACCTGTAAGAAAGGAGGTGAAATGTATTGGATTGGAAGCAACTGCTTATAGCACTGGTACCTATAATAGTGCCAGCATTAGTGCAACTCCTAAAAAGCAGAGTGCCTGAACTGCCCCCAGCCGCCAAGCGGTGGATAGCCGTTGCGGTGGGATTTGCTGCGGTAGTGCTCCTGGAGGGTTATCTGGGAGTCGATATTGATGTGCAGGCGCTTATACTGGCAGCTCTGGGAGGCGGAGCCGGTTCTGTAGGCTCCTACGAATTGCTCTATAAAAGAAGAAATCAAGCATTCAAGACAAGCTAACAGAGAGATGCTGATGATTTATTAGCCCGGCTGATAACGTTTTGATATGAAGACTTTTTTTGATTAATAGTGTCTTAAAAATAAAAATCCTTCCAGCGGGCTGATTGTTATTTTTAATCAAAATAATCATGCATTTCGGAATTAAAGACATAAGCAATTTGCTGAAAAAACAAGCACAGAGAAGAGTTGTTTATAAAAAACTATTAAATCATTTCAATTTTTCAGAAAAAAATATTGATAAGCTTATAATTTTTTTTAAATATTCAATAATTTCACAATTCTTTTTATTGAATTATGTGTGGATATAATTAAAAAATATTTGACATTTGATACTGTATATAGTACCATAATATAATTGAATGGGCAGAAAAGAGAAATTAATTAAAAGATGGAAAAAAAATAGACCTGCTGAAGTTCCTATTAATGATGTTTGGACAGTTATAAAAGGCTACTTCGATCCTGATTGCATAAGACAAAAAAGTTCTCACATTATCTTAAGTCACGAGAAATTAGTTGATATTCCAGGATTTGGATCTGATGGTGAGTTCACAGTTGTAGTTAGGGGTGGCCAAAAAGTAATAGGATTATATATTAAAAGATTATTATTAGCATTAGAGATAATAAGAGGGGAATATTAAAATGAATAAGAAAGAATTAAATTATTATATGAATTTGAAATATTCAATTGAAATTACACCTATTGCTGAAAAAGACGGAGGAGGCTATGAAGCTTCTATACTTCAACTTGGAAAGTATGCTTTTTGTGGACATGGGAATACAATTGGAGAAGCACTGAAAAGCTTAGAAAAGGTTAAAAAATCAATATTTTCAGATTATATTAAGAAGCAAATTTCAATACCAGAGCCTTTATCAGAAGATGAATTCAGTGGGAAATTTCTTTTAAGAATACGACCAAAACTTCATATGGAGTTAACCAAATTAGCTCGTAAAGATAAAATCAGCTTAAACCAATATATTTGCAATTTATTAGAGAAACAAGTAGAAATAAATCATTTATTAGAGAAAATTAATGCATTTTATGCACAAATGCAGGAATATAGTTATGAATCGATACAAAAAAAATTTTTTGAATCACCAATAAGTGCTGAAGATCCTATAGAGCAAATACCACAGAATATAGATCCTGGTTCTACTGCATCAGCATCCGTCGTTTCATTACAGTCTTATAATATTTATAAAAATTCAGAGGTAGCATAAAATGAAAATAAAAGAACATAATAGAAAAATATTAATAGATGATATTACATTCATTATTAATAGGATGGAAAAAGAAAAAGAAGCTGAACAAAAACTTTATTATTTCAGTGGCATATATGGTGCTATATATCGAATATTTAATAATGAGTATGATCCTGAACTAATTTTAGCACATATTATTTTAAGCATAACATATAGTAATATTAAATCACGCATTGATGAACGCGAAAAAGTAATAAAGCTCCCACCAGAATTATTTGATAAGCTTATATCCACCACCAAAGAATTTCTTGAGAAAATAGAGAAAAATGAGAGCTTATACGATGTTCTTAAGAAATATGCTGTAATTGCTTATTTAGCTACAGGTAATGGTTATTATCTTTATCAAAAAGGACTACTAACGCTGTAATTCTCTATTTTGAAATTCCACATTCTTAATATATTACAATAATATATAATTATCCTTCAATCTTATTGTGTAAAGATATCCATAATTTGAATTGCTTTAATATCAAAGTCTTATAATTTTATGAGGAATTATTGCTTATCTTTTATCAATTTGCGGATGATAAATATTGCTTTATCCTTATATTCCAGATATGTATCTCCATAGCGCAGGATCAGGTCTTTTTCCTCTTCTCCACACATCAAATACACCTACGATAACATATTTTTCCATCAATTAAGTATTTATTCCGGCATATCTGCTTATTCACTGCAAGAATCAACACAATATTTAGCTATCTCCGGAGAATTTTGCTGTAATTATTTGCAAATAAAAGACTTCTATTACATATAAATTTTGTCAGCAATCAAAAAAATATATTGACATTGCATAATTTCAGCAATATAATTCATCAAATTAAAATCAAAACAGTATTGTTTGGAAAGGGATGTTTTATGCAAATAATAAAAAGTAATAAAGCATTAACACAGACAATTGACGATGTTATTTCATCATATAGCACCCAGGCGGAGACGTATGATGCAATAGAAACGGAAGCTTTTTACATTAATCAATATGAAGTATACAGTAAACATTTAAATAGCCTTAAACAACATATAAAAGGTAAGGTATTGGATTTGGGATGTGGAACAGGTTTGCAAATTCCATTTCTCAGCAAATATGCAAACAATGTTATTGGCATCGATATAACCTATTTTTTATTAGAGAAAGCTATTGAAAAGTTCAAATGGAATCCTAAAGTATCTTTCATACATGGAGATGCTATAAATCTGCCGTTTTCAGATTCTTATTTTGACTTTATCTCTTCCTATGGAGAGGTTATATCTCACATTGATGATTATGAGAAAGCCATTTCTGAGATGAGAAGAGTTATTAAACCGGGAGGTATAGTGACTTTTTCCGTTTTAAATAAATGGAATCTGCATTTGCTTTATCATCCAAAGGAATTAGAGGATGCAATTTTATTTAGAAATATTGGACAATGGAGAAAATGGGAGTTGTTATTAGAAAACGGCGAGATGGTTTCATTAAGATTAAAATCTTTTGCTTTTAAAGAAATAAAAAAACTGTTAAAGGAAAATAGCTTTGAACCATTATCATTCATGGGAGCACATATAATACCCTTAATCATTCCCCTTAGATTCCAATATGGAAGAATTAATTTCTGGGGAAAATTATATCGTACCTTGGCCAAGGCTGATTACCATATCAATACAAAATTCCCGTTTTACAAATTGGGTTATCATATATTAGTTAGCGCAAAATGTATAAAATAAGAAAGATGTGAAGTTCATTAAATCTGGTAACATTATATTTAGAAATTTCATAATCCATCTTACAATTATTTTCTACCTTCTTGTTTAGCTGAATAGTAATTCAGCGTCACTATATCCTTAATAAAAAGCTGTAATTTAAAAATTGTTGCAAGATAGTACATTTTCAAGTACTATTTTTCCAAGGACATTTAAAAATAAGCAATTAAGGATTATTGCATGATCTATTTTTAATAAGAGGGGACAATGACAATGAAAAAAAGCATGCTTAATATTGCTGTATTCTTAGTTTTCTTTTTTAGTCTTTGTATTTTATTACCAAGTGAAGAGTCTTTATTCAACCATGAAATAGCTTCATCTCCCATTGCAGAGAAAATTTTCGATTATATTGAGAAAAACAAGGAATATATTATCAGAGAGTGGATTCTTTTGACTGAAATCCCTTCCCCATCCGGTCACGAGGAGAAGAGAGCCGAATATATAAGAAAGCAATTTGAAGATGCAGGTTTTGTGGATGTTCATGTTGACGACTGTGGAAATGTTGTAGCAATCTGGGAGGGAAGTAAGGATGGTAAGAATATCGTTTTTGCAGCCCATATGGATACAGTATTTCAGGATCTATGGGAAATTAAGGTAAAAAGGGAAGGCAATATCCTTAAAGCTCCTGGTATTGGAGATGATACTGCCAGCTGTATTAATATGCTTTGGGCTGTACGTGCTTTGAAACATGCTGGTTTCGATCCAGTAAATAATTATTATTTTATTGGAACTGTTCGAGAAGAGATTGATTTCGGCGGCATGAGATATTTTCTGGATAATTGCAAAGAAAAAATTGATATGGTGATAGCTCTGGATGGGAATCTGGGAGGAGTTTCTTATGGCGCACTTGGATTCGGGGGAGGTAAGATAACCTTTAAGGGGCCTGGAGCTCATACCATGCGTAGCAAAGGAGTTCCGAATCCCATAATCGCAGCAACCAGAGCAATTGATCAGATATATAGAATTCCCGTGCCCGATGAACCGGAAGAGAAGTGGACTGTCTATAATGTCGGGATGATTCACGGCGGCAAAGTGGATAATGCCGTTCCTCAAGAATGCTACTTTACTGTTGATTTACGGTCAGGAGACCAGAAAGAATTGGAGAAGGCACAGCAGCAGATAGAACAGATTTGTCGGGCGGTCGCCGAAGAGGTCGCTGTTGAAGTGGAGTTAGAATTGAATAAGAAGGAAAAAGCCTCACAACTGACCGGTGCTCGTAATTCTGCTTTGGTAAGAACAGCGGAGGGTATCCTTAAATTTCTCAAAGTGGAAAATATAAGAATCAGTCCTTTAGGCTCCACTGATGCCAACGCGGGCATTGAACGAGGTATTCCATCCATAAATCTCGGTCGAGCATATGTCCGTTATAACCATAGTCTCAGGGAAGAAGCAGAGATTGATAGTCTTTTCATCGGTATGAAGCAGTTAATTCTCATGATTTTATCTTTAGGATAACTTACTTACTATACGCTACACGATTAATATTTGTAGTATAAGATGGATAGCATTTGAGTACTAATACATTTTGGTTTGCAGAAAAAGAGGGATTTTGCAAGAATTTTATTATTTTCCACATTCAGTTAGATATAAATTACTATCATACATAGGGAGGTTTAATAATGAAGAAAAGCATTAAGCTCCTCGGTTTTACTACGTTTATATTTATTCTGGCCTTTTCTTTAGCTCAGGATAATGAGAAATCACTATTCAAGCCTGAGATTGCTTCCTCTGCTATAGCACAAGAGATTTTTTCCTACATTGAAGAAAACAGGAAAAATATTATTAAGGAGTGGATAGATCTGACAGAAATCCCCGCACCTTCAGATCATGAGGAGAAAAGAGCGAAATATATAAGCGAGCAGTTCCGAGCAGCGGGTTTAGATAAAGTATACATCGATGATTTCGGTAATGTAGTGGGTATATGGAAGGGAACTGGAAAGGGTAAGAAGATCATCTTTTCCGCGCATATGGATACTGTATTTCAAGGTGTCTGGGATATAAAAGTAAAGAGAGAAGGAAATGTACTTAAAGCACCTGGTATAGGGGATGATACTGCCAGTTGCATTAATCTTCTCTGGTCCGTCAGGGCATTGAAACACGCCGGGTTCAAGCCGGTCAATGACTATTATTTTATGACGACGGTAGGTGAGGAGATTGGATTCAAAGGGATGAGGCTTTTTCTTGAAAGTACAGAAGAAGATTTTGATATGCTTGCTGCTATGGACGGTGATCTTGGCAGCTTATCTTATGGAGCCCTGGGTTTTGGTGGCGGTCGAATAACTTTCAAAGGGCCAGGTGCCCACACCATGCAGAGCAGAGGTGTTCCCAATCCTAATATGGCAGTATCCAGATGTATTGAACGGATCTATAAGATAAAAGTTCCAGCAGAACCTTTGGAAAAATGGACTATTTATAATGTCGGCATAATTGGTGGCGGTAAGGTAAATAATGCTGTCTCGCAGGAGTCTTTTTTCACTATTGATTTACGTTCGGCAGACCAGACAGAATTGGAGAAAGCACAGCAGCAAATAGAAAAAATTTGTCGAGAAGTGGCGAAGGAGGTGGGAGTAGAAGTCGAAATTAATTTGAATAAACAATCGAAAGCATATCAACTCCCCGGCGCTCGAAACTCAACTCTGGTAAGAACTGCTGAAGATATTTTAAAATTTTTGCAGGTAAAAGACTTACAAATTGATCCACTGGGTTCCACCGAAGCTAATGTCGGCATCGAACATGGAATTTCTTCGATCAATCTGGGGCGCACCTATGGCCGTTATAAACACAGCTTGAGAGAAGAAGCGGATATTGACGGTCTCTTCATAGGCATGAAACAGGTCATACTCATGCTCTTATCTTTAAGCTAATTCCTTTTAGCGTCTCTGTTATTTGGTAACTGAATAAAGTGATGGTAAAAGGAGAACAAAATGAAAAAAGAATCTCAAAAAAAAGATTCTGTTGTGGCCAATAATTACGCCCCAATGCTAAGTCCCCGATACTGCGACATCGCGACCTTCATGCGGATGCCGCTCGTTCGCGACCCATCTAAGTTGGATATCGCGCTTATCGGTGTGCCTTATGATGGTGCGGTAGAGAACCGCGCCGGCGCACGACATGGTCCACGTGAGATTCGCAATATGTCAAGCATGCTGCGTTCAATTCATCATGTCACCAGAATAAACCCATACGAGCTTTGCCGTATTGCCGATATGGGCGATGTTCTGTTGACTCACGTTTTTGATCTGGAAGCAAGCCACAATAATATCACTGAGTTTTACCGTAAAGTACACGCTGCCGATGTTGTGCCACTGAGTGCAGGGGGTGACCATTCCATCAGCCTGCCAATTTTACGCGCAATTGCAGCAGATTGCGCAGTTGGCATGGTGCACATTGACGCTCACACAGATACTTGTGACGAGGAAATGGGCTCTAAATTCAGTCATGGTACACCGTTCTGCAGGGCTGTAGAAGAGGGACTGCTTGATCCCAAACGAACGGTGCAGATTGGCATCCGGGGTGCTCAGAACTCGGAGGAAGGCTGGACCTTCTCTCTTAAATCTGGCATGCGTGTCATATTTATGGAAGAGTTTACCAAGCTGGGTGTGGAGGCAGTGGTTGCTGAGGCGCGACGAGTGGTCGGCGATGGCCCTGCTTATATCTCCTTCGATGTAGATGGTCTTGACCCGGCATTTGCTCCTGGGACCGGGACACCAGAGGTTGGGGGCATTACCACTGTCGAGGCGCAGACCTTGTTGAGGGGCTTGCGCGGTCTTGACCTGATCGGTGGCGATGTAGTCGAGGTATCGCCGCCGTTCGATCCCTCGGGGAACACCGCACTTGTTGCTGCCACAATGATGTACGAGATTCTCTGCATCCTTGCTGATTCTGTAGCCCAGCGTAAAAACAGTAGGGGTATTGGGTCCGGTATATAAATAAGATTATGATAACGAGACGGATGTTATTTTAATTAAATGCTCTAATTGGGTCAAAAATTTTGAAGTAATGAAAGCAGCAATTTAATTAATGTATTCTTTGGCGTTTGATGTAATTACCAAGTTGCTTCCGAAAATTTCTGTATATTTATCTTCAACATACCTGGGTCGCACCTTTGTGCGCTATTGAGAGAAGAAGCGGATATTGATGGCCTCTTCATCGGCATGAGACAGGTTATTCTGATGCTGTTGTCTTTACGTTAATTTTTTCTTATTATTGCACTCATCAAAAAAATATGAATTGTTATGCCTTTAATTTAATTACCCTCATTATGGCCACTTAATACAACTCATATTTTTCCCTTGATATATACTTTTCTTAGCAAATAAATAAATAATGAATTAAGAATAACAAAAAAATATTTAATTTTGGCTTAATTTGTATTACAATGCACTGCTATTATTTAATTTTGAATGTGGAGGATTACTATGAAGAAGATTATCGTATTTATTGCTTTAATATCGATTATTATCATTTCTGTAATAGCTTTAACGCAAGAAACTGATGAGTCTTCATTCAAACCCGAAATAGCTTCTTCACCTTTTGCGAAAAAAATTTATAGCTATATCGAAAAACATAAAGAAAAAATAATCAAGGAATGGATACATCTCACGGAGATCCCCGCCCCCTCAGGCCATGAAGCCAAGAGAGCTCAATATATGAAAAAGCAGTACGAAGCCGCTGGTCTTGATGAAACCTATATTGATGAGTTCGGGAACGCAATAGGAATCTGGAAGGGTGATAAGAAAGGAAAGAAAATCATCTTTGCTGCTCATATGGATACGGTCTTTCAGGATGTATGGGATATAAAGGTGAAAAGAGAGGGTAATTTGCTCAAAGCACCGGGTATTGAAGATGATACGGCAAGCTGTATTATTATTCTCTGGGTTATTAGAGCTCTCAAGCATGCTGGTTTCAAGCCAGTAAATGACTATTACTTTATAGGAACTGTAGGTGAGGAAGTAGGGCTCAAGGGCATGAGGCATTATCTGGATAATACTCAGGAGAAGATTGATATGCTTATCGCTTTGGATGGTGACATTGGCTGGCTCTTTTATGGATGTGTGGGGTCTGTAGGTGGAAAGATCATATTCAGAGGACCAGGCGCTCATACTATGTTCAGCCATGGCGTTCCCCATCCCAATGTGGCGCTGGCCAAGGTGGTGGAAAGAATTTATCAGATACCTGTAATCTTAGAGCCTTTGGACAAATGGACAATTTATAATATTGGAGTGATTCAGGGCGGAAAGGTAAGCAATGCTGTGCCCCAGGAGGCCTTTTTTACCCTGGATTTGCGTTCAGCAAACCAGAGCGAACTTGAAAAAGTGGCGCAAAAGATAGAAGAGATTTCTCAGGAAGTAGCAGATGAAGTAGGAGTTGAGGTAGAGCTGAAGTTAAACAAGGGAAAGGAAGCAATACAGCTCCCCAATGCTCGACACTCGCCCTTGGTAAGAACCGCAGAAGATATCCTCAGTTTTCTTCAGGTGAAAGATCAGTGGATAACTCCACTGGGCTCAACGGACGCCAATGCGGGAATTGAACGCGGCATCCCATCCATAAACCTGGGCTGCACCAAGGGCCGATATCTACATACCTTACGTGAAGAAGCTGAAATTGATCCACTATTTACAGGGATAAAGCAAGTCATCCTCATGATTTTATCTCTTGACTAATTTAATGTTGCTCATTAGCTAATTTAACATCATGATTTTTTGCCGCTGAGGGATTCTATTTCGATTCTAATAACAACTGCCTTCACCAGTTTCTTCTCCGGGTAATCGAAACTTTTATCTGAATAATGTGCCATAATAATGTGAAAGGCTTTTCTCTTTTCCTCTAAGTCCTCAACGAAGTGAGCTTTGCCGAAGCCGATGACACTGCGGTATTTCACATCCCATTTACAGGCTTTTTTTGCTTTTACCAGCTCTACATCAACATCTACTTGGAAACAGACATTATTATTTTTCTTTAGAATGTCGATTTTCTTTCCTTTTTGCGAGGAATGGAAGTAAAGACAATTGTTCTCATAACCGAAATTAACCGGCACTACATAAGGCATGTTATTATCTGAAAGACCTATTCGACATACCTTAGCTTTTTTTATAATCTCATCAATAGTCTTTTTTTTAGTAATTTCTTTTATCCCCATATGAGTCCCTTCTCTTTAATCTTATTATGTAAATTAATATAGAAAAAATTTCTTTAAGGCTTTTTTGCTAATCGTATTAATCCCTTTATTGCATTCCAGCGGGGAACTTTTTTCATATATTCTAAATAATCATTTCCAAATTTATTAATGTTGAATTCATCCTCCTTTTTTGAAGCCATCCAGCAGCATCCTATTGAAGCAATCCCCAGTATTGTTGCTGGTATTGATTGAAATATGAGCATAAGAGCCACCGTCCATAGAGCTGTCCCCAAATAGAGGGGATGCCGTACAATTCGAAATATACTGCTGTTAATCATAATAGTTGTATGTTCCCAACCAGATTTAGGCTTCCCTTTATGTTTGAGAATTGCAAAGGTTGGAATAACAAAAAATGCTGCCGGAGCATACAGTATGAAACCGATAATTCGTAGGATTTTCATATCATAATGTGTAATAAATCCTCCAAGACCAAAAATTAATAATGTTAAGAATCCTCCCAAACCCACGGCTTCGTATATTTCATATATGATACGTTGTTGTATCATGGGTATGAGCCAAAAGATGAAAATACCAATCCACAGTGCTCCCAGAATAACAAATATCCACATCTTATTTTTCTCCTCACAAGTTTTTTACTTTATTGTTTAATCTTAAACGATAAAAAAAAACTTAACCATTACTTATCCTATTATTTTTTGCTCTATCCCATGCCAAAATGATTAAATTACACAAGAGGATGCCTAAGGGCGAGGAGATAAGTTTATGTATACCTGAGGTTTTAAGCCTTATTGTCATGGTGTTATCCTTATTTTCAGAAAATTTCAGTTCTACTCATTATAGCATTTTTTATGTATATTTTTACCTGAGGTGAGCAAACTCTTGATTTAAACTAAGATTTATCATATCATTATGTTTAGCAATAAAAGCTTAAGATCTGGAGTTTAAATTTGAAAAAACTATGTAAGGGATGGAAATGAGAAAAAAAAGCTTGATTTATGTTTTGGCTATATTATGGTTATTAAATTGTTTTATATTTTGCAATAAATTTTTGTTAGCTCAAACTTCTGAGGAAAATTTGCCTCTTAAATACAAAAAATGGCTTACTGAAGATGTCGCTTATATAATTACTCAACCTGAAAAAGAACTATTTTTATCTCTTAAAACTGATGAACAGCGAAATGCTTTTATAGATGATTTTTGGCGGCGGAGGGACACAGTTCCAGAAACGGTAAAAAATGAATTTAAAGAAGAACACTATAGCCGGATAAAATATGCCAATGAAAAACTTGCCGATGACACACCGCGCGAAGGCTGGAGGACCGAGAGAGCAAGAGTCCATATATTGTTAGGTAAGCCAGATGATATTTATAATAAAGTGTCTTCTAACATCTTATATCCTGTACAGGTTTGGGATTACCGCAATGTTAAAATGCGTGGTCTTCCTTCAAGTTTACGATTGATGTTCTTCAAACGTTTCGGCGTAGGAGAATTCCGCTTATATAATCCCATATTTGATGGATTACAATCTATATTGACTCCTGCTAATCAGAATTTCGCCTCTAATCCCAATTTATTGCCTCATATTGATGTTGAAATTCGTCAGGCAGCTTATTCAATTGCCCCAGGGTATTCACCACAAACCAGCCAGGATGTCATTTCCGAGCTAATGCTGCCTTCAAGAATCATTACACCTTTGGGAAAAAGAAAATTGAAAGAAGTAGTGAAAGCAAAGGTAACATATGTCACCATGCCAATAGATGTTCTCCATAGCTATTGGAAAAATGATGATACCACAACCTACTTAGATTATGTTATTGAAGTACCTCCGAAATATCTCACTTTTAAGGAAATTGAAGATAAATTCGTCGCCCGATTAGATATCTATGGTTCAGTCTTAAGCAAAGATAAGATTGTAGCTGAAATATCAAAAGAGGTAAATATTGAGCTCACTAAGATGGAGCTTGATAATTGTAAAGATTACTATTTTAATTTCCTTGATCGTAAGCTATTAATCCCGGGAGAATATCAGCTTAAGCTTTTCATACGCAATTATATCAGCAATGAAATAGGGAGAACTGAAGAGAGTTTTATCATTCCCCAGATTTCGAGAGATAAACTTAATTTGAGCAGTGTAGTTTGGGCTTACAAATTAGAAGAATCAGCGGGCGGAAAGCTTTCTGAAGGGAGGCCCTTTGTTTTTGGCAAAAGCATTATCTATCCAAAGGTTGATGGTACTTTTACAGCAGGTCAATCGTTTTTTGTTTATTACGAAATTTACTATCCCGCACACACAGAAAGCTCGATTAATCCTTCGCTGGATATCACATATTCTCTGATAAAAGAAGGAGCAATTGCTAAAACAGATAAGGATTATCTTAGTTCAGTTTCATTTAAGACCGGTAATAGTATACCTATACTAAAGACTTTTTCAACCGTGGGATTAGAGCCAGGAGAGTATACTTTGAGGGTTGAAGTTAAAGATACAAATTTAGCCATGTATGTTAGCAGAGAGGCTGATTTCACTTTAAGTAATATTGCACAAAACTTAGGACGCTTTCGTATTGAGAATGCACTCCCGGAAAAAAGTGCTCATAGGCATTATGAATTAGGGCGACAGTATTATATTCAGAAATTATATGATAAAGCAAAAATCCAGTTTAGGATTGCTCTCGATTTTAATCCCAATTCTGTACCAGCAACGGTAAGCCTGGCAAAATGCTTTGTGTTCGAAAAGAATTATAAAGAAGCGCTTACCTTACTTAATAAGGCGGTGAAAAATAAGCCTTATGATTATGATATATTAACTACTATGGCAGCTTGTCATGCAGCACTAAATCAATATCAGGAGACCATCAAAAACTATAAAACCCTAATAGAAATTGGCTATTCAAGCGTAGACGTTTACAACGCTCTGGGAGTAGCATATATTAAAGAAAATAACGTGAAGGAAGCAATAAAGGCTTTCCAATCATCTCTAAAAATAAAAGCAAACCAGCCTGATGTAGAAAAAATCCTCGCAGCATTAAGAAAAAACGAAAAACAGGAGTGAAGGTTCTATAAAAAGAAAAGATTAAGCGTTAATGCGTAGGTTGCTTTTTTACTTCTGCAATTCTTTGCAGCATCTTTTGTACCAGAGGTTGATTTTTATCCAGCTCCAGAGATTTCCTCAGCATTTTTTCAGATGCCTGATAATCTTGCTTGGCAAAGTAAGCTTCGCCTAAGGCATTATAGAGAAATACGGTTTTTGGCCCTACTTCCAGTGCTTTATTGAGATAGTTAATAGCCTTGCTGTAATCACCCGTTCGTAACCAGCAAGCACCCAAGATGATAAGTGCTTCATAGTTATCAGGATTGTTCTTAATTGCTCTGCTCAGGATTTCGACTGTTTGGGAAGTTTTGTTTGCTTTAAAATAGCAGCGACCGAGATTTATTTGGGCTTGAAGAAAGTCCGGGGAGAACTGTAAAGACTGGGTGTATGCCCGCTCGGCCTTAGCGAAATCACCCTTTTGATAATAAATAGTGCCAAGCAGATTATAATGATAATGAGAATCTTCTTTTAATGAAAGAGCGTGTCTTATAATAGCTTCCGCTTTTTCGAATTTTCCCGTAAGCAAACAAATTTCTGTTAACCTCTCTGCAGCTTCATAATACAGGGGGTCGATGTTTAATGCTTCAAGAAAATTTTGTTCTGCTCCGGAAAAATCCTGATGATAGTGTTTTATTAATCCCTGCGCCGTTATGATTTCTTTTGCACCTAATAATTTTGTATCAACCTGTTCTAATATCTTCTGTGCTCCTGCTAAATCGTTTTTTAAAAGATGTATTTTTACTCCTAACAAATAAATCTCTGGATTTGGATTTTTAGCTATACTCAGTATTTTATCATGCAGCTCGATTGCTTTATTTAATTCACCCAATTTCTCATAGACAAGAATTAATCGAACCAGTGTTGGAACATTATCAGAGCGCAGCTCGAGAGCCTGTTTATATTCTTTCTCTGCAAGTTCGAACTGCTGTTTATTGAAATAAACAGCACCCAGATTGCTGTGTGAGGTAAATGAATCAGATGAAGAGCCAATATATCCTAATGCCTGCAAATTCTTCTTTATTTTTTCGTCATCAGTAGAAACCTGCAGTAGTTTCCTTTCTTTAATTGGATTAATGGTTTCGTAGGTATTGATATTTCTTATGTCGAAGCGTTGAATAAAATCGTTTGTGAAAGCTCCAGTAATAGGTTTCCCGGACATATCCTCAGGAATGGGAAAACCGAGAAGATAGAGAATAGTGGGGGCAATGTCGTATACACTTTTTGTGCTTATGGCACCGGGCTTTACATCTTTACCATAAAGGATAAAGACTCCGTTGATCTTATGAAATCCTTCAGCCCAGATATCACCCTTTCTAAATACAACTGCCTCACGCTCAGGCCCCGATATAAAACCGTGATCAGAAACTATTATTACTACTGTGTTGGGCTCCATTCTTTTTAAATAGTCTCCAATCATTCTGTCCTGTAATTGGTAAGCTTTGACAACCACATCTTTGAACTTGGCATAATCCTGTGGAGTTACTCCTGATAATCTGGGGGGCATTTCTTTTATAAATAGGTGGCCTACGCTGTCAACTAAAGGGTAATAAATGGCGAAGAAAGGAGGTTGACCATTTTCAAATAGTTTTAAGGAAATGTTATGATAGGTGAGGGCGCTGGCTAATATGGTTCTGAAGTGACTTATACGGTTTTCCGTAAGCTCTTTCTTAATAGAAATTTGCAGCTCCTGTGTGGAAGCGTGGATATATTTTGCAAGTCGTTCATTCGATATGTCTTCATCATTGATAATAAGGCTTTTAATTTCTTTTAGAAGTCCGGGGGGGAAAGTCTTGCCAATGTCTTCCTGAGCCGGACGATCATATTTGCGTAATGAGTAATGTACCCTATCGCTTACTATATTTCCTTTGATGGTTTCAGCGGGCCAGCTTGCCAACCAGTTGATTATGGTACAATTATAGTTGAAATCAAAAAGGATATTCCAGAGGGCTTTTACTTTTCGCGCATTACTGGTAATCGGTACCGGTTTATTTGTTTCTGGATCTACTATCATGAAATCAATAATGCCGTGGATGTCCGGTGGCTTGCTCGTTATTATCGATGTCCAAATTAAAGGCGAAAGCATGGGCCGTATGCTTTGCAGATAGCCCCATGCCCCTTGGGTTTTTAATTTTTTGAAATTGGGCAGCATCCCCTGAGCTACCAGTGTATTGATAATTTTCCAGTCAGCGCCATCAACGCCGATTAAAAGAACCTTAAGACCGGTATTCTGCATTGAGCGATATACTAAACTTTTCTTATAGATAGGCTTTAATTTGTTATCAATTTCAATTCTATGAAAAGTGAATTTTTCTACGATAATACCTCTATCTGTGAAAGTAGATTTAAGATGGGGTATTACCTCCTTGGCGAAATCTTCCTCCAGTAAACTGCAAAAATAGTTGGCTGCTGCTAAAGGTTTTATGTTTTTAGATAAATTCTCGTTAATATAGCTGTTTAAACGCTTTGCGGCTAATATTTCTAATAGCTGTTCAACTTTGCTTGAGTCGATGCTGTATTTCAAATCAAAAGAAAACTGCAGCGTAGTTCCTTCTTTTGAGGTGAGGCTAATCTCACCCGCTAATCGTGCACCTTTTACCCGATATTTAATGATTTTGGTAAAGAATGGAGGATGGATAGCAAATCCGGAACCAATTAGCTTTGGTTGTTTGTCCTTGCTAAAAGGGACAAATATGCCAATCTCCCTTTCACTAATAAAGGAAATGGAAAAAAAGAGGGCGAGAGCAATTAATAAAATAATGGCGCCAAGGAGATAAAACGTTTTTTTAAGCTTCATTAATTATTAGCAGTCCCTATGCCTTAATGAGGATTATGGTTATTAGAGTCTTTACTGCTGTAGATATCTCCACAGACATATTTTTTGTAAATATATGGTTAGATAGTAAATAAGTAATTAGGGACGTTTTACTCTTCTGATTTTTCCTTAGGTTTAGCTTTTATAGAGTCTATTTGTGAAATAATCTCCTTGACTTCATTAATATTTGGAGCATTCGGTTCCAATTCCATATATTTATTAAGCGCTTCTATAGCTTTGTCAAACTCCTCTGAGCCAAAATGGAGAATACCAAGAAAATAATATGCTGAGGAGAAATTCGGGTCTAATTCTATTGCTTTTTCAAAATTGGAGACAGCTTCTTCCCTTTGGTTTGAATTGTAAAAAGCAGCCCCTATATCAAAATATGTCTTTGCCTCTGGCTTCAATTCTAAAGCCTTATTAAACCATTCCAGAGCTTTATCAGTTTCACCTTGAGTCATATATATTTTGCCCATTATAGTGTATAGGGCAGCATTCTCCGGGAGAAGCTCGATAGCTCGTTGCATAGCAGTAAGAGCTTTTTCATACTGCTCCAAAGCTATGTAAGTAATGCCAAGATTATAATGAGCAAGACCCAAATCAGGTTCATTCTCAATGACTTTTTCAAGGAGAGCTACCGCTTTATCATACTCTCTGTTTTTATAGTGCTCCAGAGCTTTTATGTAATTCTCTCCGCCGATGTCTTCCGGAGAAGCAGTAACCAAAGGAATATCGTTTCTCTCAGTTGCTCCTGCTCTCAGTGTTAATGTGAACGTTTTGGTTTTATATCCCTTTTTCTCTACAGAAAAATGATAGTTTCCCGGAGGTATTCCCCTCTTATAATATGATCCATCTTTTTTAGTCTTGGCAACAAAGGTCCTGCCACTGTTATCCCTTAGCGTTATTTTAGCTCCGGCAATGGGATTGCCATCATTATCAATAACCTTTCCCTGAATTTTTGCCTCAGCTGCATATACAAATGAAGAAATAGTAAGAACTAAACCTGCTACTAAAAGTATCCCAATTACTTTATTATAAGTTGCTTGCATCTGGCATTCACTCCTTTCTTATAAATCCATTACTACAATAATATGTTATAAACAATTTAATTACTATGCCGTAATTATGCTTACTTTTTGGTATATAAAAATATTAAAAGCCTAAAGAACAGTTAGCTTCATCCATATTTAATGTACCATAATTAACTGTTTTTATCAAGTATCATGAAAGCTGTTAAAAGTAGTTAAAAAAATTAATCTCATAAAAAAGCCTCTCGGTCTTCATGACCGAGAGGCTTGCAGTAAGCAGGCAATTGAATTGGTTTAGAAGTCGATTCTTAGTGAGATCTGAGCCTGACGAGATACGCCAAGAACCATCCATGATCTTCCAAAGG
>CAZYAF010000038.1:0-28056 GCA_964645975.1 uncultured Acidobacteriota bacterium | reverse complement strand
AAAAACTTGCTCAACCAACAGCAAATTAACTTCTTCAACCTGAGAGAAGATGAGCTGTTTAATATACCAAGAGTTTTTGTAAGCGGTGTAAGTATTACTTTTTAAAAATGAAGCTACGAAATTTGCAAGCTAACAAGATCCTGATATTTGCCATGAGTTTTTTGGCTATAGGGATTGGTATCATCAGCATTCATAACCGATTAACTTACCGCGAACCCTATGATGGTGTTGTTCTGACTCAAGCTGAGAATGGCCATATAAACATTGAAATAGCAGCGAACAGCCCCGGCTATAGAGCGGGCCTCGAAAATGGGGATAAATTACTTGCTATTGGAACTTATAAATCTTTACCTGATGGGAGAACAGTTTTAAGAAGCTGGACTTTATCATCATCAAACCAAATCACTACTACCGTTTATGGTGTTGATAATGAAATAGAAGCTTCATTTTTTGAAAAGCTTTATAAAGCCACTGACTGCCAAAAAATATTATGGTATCAAGGGATCGTTGGTGATGTGAACTATACAGTTCTCAGGGGAAACCAGCTCAAAGATGTACAATTCAAAATATCAAGTAAGCCACTCCCTAATAACAAGCTATATTTATTTATGAGCTTTGTTGGCTTTTGTTTTTTGCTTATTGGTCTTTCAGTAGCTTTTAGCACGAAAGGATTAAGAAAGTATAACCTGCATTTTTATCTTCTTTGTTTGGCATTTTTCCTGCTTTTTACTCTTTCATATACCAGCAATAATGAGTTCCTTGGTAGAGTTATACTCTGGATTGAATTGGGAGCACGGTTATTCTTACCTGCATTATTTCTCCATTTTCTCCTTATCTTTCCTATGCCGAAGAAATTATTTCTTAATCAACCTAAATTAGTCGGTTTTGTTTACGTCCCAGCAGCAGTTTTAATGATTTTAAATTTTGCGCTGCTCCATTATAACACTATATTTATGCCTTCCGATGGACAATTAGGTCTTAAATTAAACTACAACTTTTCGGCTCTGGGTAAAGGTGAGCTGATTTATTACAGTATCTTCTTCATACTTGGTATGGCTGCACTTATAGGGAGTTATAGGGCAAGCAAAAATATTTGGATTAAAAAACAAGCCAAATGGTTGCTCTGGGGATTAGGTTTGGGTTTGGGTCCTTTAGCAATTATATATATTCCATTTTATCTATTAGAAAAAATTACCACATCTGTTACAATCTTTAGCACGTTACCCCTGATCATTATCCCTCTGACAATGGCTTATGCTATTTTAAAATATAAATTAATGGATGTAGAGGTTATTATTAAAAGAGGTATGGTTTTTGCTTTAGCCACGGGCTCTGTAATGGCGCTATATATGTTATTAGTAAGTTCCATATCTACCTATTTACCTGGTATGAATCCTGAATTATTAGCAGCTTTAACTTTTCTTGCTACCTTGCTTGTAGTGGTTCTTTTTGCTCCAATTAAAAATAAGATACAAACTTATTTGGATAAAATCTTATACAAAGACCGTTATGATATAAGGATAGAGCTTAAAAGATTTAGTTTCGAGCTCAGCAGAGAAGTCAATCTCGAACAGTTATTAGATACTTTGGTTAATCGAGTTGCCGAAACACTTAATGTGGAGAATGTGGCTATAGTTCTTCACTCTGATGAAGAATCAAGGATGTTTAAAGTAGCAATAAGTGTGGGAAATACTATAAAGCATACCCACAATCTAAGTGGAGATTTTTCTACCTTCATTCCTTCAGCTTTGTCAGGAAAAGATTATCTTACCATGGAGGAACCATCTAAATTGAGCGCTGAATTTCCTGCTGATAAAAAATTATTAAATGCATTCAGTCAAATTCATTTTATACCCTTTATGGCAAAAGAAGAGTTAAAAGCTCTTCTTATTGTAGGGATTAAAGAAGATAACCTACCATTAAATAGTGAAGATTTACAGCTTTTGACTACCATCGCTGGTCCCGCTGCTATAGCCGTGGAAAATGCCTTGCTTTACCAAGCTCTCCACCACAAGGCTGAAGAGCTCACGGAATTGAAAGATTATTTAGAAAATATTGTAGAGAGTATTGATGCAGGAGTATTAGTAATAAACATGGAAGAAAAGATTATTAGTTGGAACAGGAAACTTGAAAAACTTTATAGTCTTAAACGTGAGGATGCTGAAGGAAAGAAGCTTTCAGCGGTATTTCCTCGAGACTTTCTTAATTCTGCCAGTACTTTTTTGGGGCAGAATGGATGGATTACTCGAGAAATAAACAATATTTACAAAATTCCTCTTCGCAATAAGGGTGGGGCAAAAATTATAGTGAACCTCTCTATAGCACCACTATTTAAGAAGGATGGAGAAATTTATGGTAAAGTCATCATTTTTGATGATATAACTGAAAGAACAGCCTTAGAAGAACAATTGCAGCATTCAGAGAAACTGGCAGCTTTAGGATATCTGTCTGCAAGTGTGGCACATGAAGTTAATACACCGCTTACGGGAATCTCCAGCTATATACAAATGTTGCTGAAGAAGATGGATGGAAATGATCCTCGCATTGGACTTTTAAAAAAGGTGGAAAAACATAGTTTCAGAGCTTCCCAAATTGTTAATAACCTGCTTAACTTCTCTCGTAAAAAGGAATCTCAATTCCAAGAAATTGATGTAAATAAGGTAATACAAGAAACATTATCTCTTATTAATTATCAATTTAAGAGATGTAATATAGACGTTGCTCTTCAGTTAGATCACCAATTGCCTCAAACGTTTGGTGATCAGGGAAGATTACAACAGCTTTTTATGAATATGTTTCTCAATGCTCGCGATTCCATGCAGCAAGGAGGAACCCTGGCTATCTCTACTTTAGCTAAAAATTCTGATATTATTATAAATATTGAGGATACAGGAATAGGTATTCCTGAAGAGAATTTAGACAAAATTTATAAGCCATTTTTTACTACAAAACCTATTGGAGGAACAGGTTTGGGTCTATCCGTAAGCTATGGTATTGTTCAAGATCATATGGGAAGCATCTCAGTAAAAAGTTCCCCGGGAAAAGGCACTATATTTAAGATTAAATTACCAATTTATAAAGAAAGCTATGAAGAAGAAAAAACACATATTAGTAATTGACGACGAGCAAGAAATGCAGGATATTTTAAAGCAATTGCTTCAAGAAGAAGGGTTTGAAATAGAAACTGCTGATTCAGGAAAAGATGGGCTGGATAAGCTATTGGAGAAATCTTTTGATTTAGTGATCTGCGATATAATGATGCCTGGAATAGACGGAATTAAAACCCTTGAGAAGATTAAGGAAATTGATACTCAACAAATGGTTATAATGATAACGTCCTTTGCATCAGTTGAAAATGCAGTGGATGCTATGAAAAAAGGTGCTTATGAGTATATTACTCGTCCTTTTAGAAATGATGAGGTTCTACATATTGTAAATAATGCTGTAAAACAGAAGGAACTTGTTGAAGAAAATATCAATTTGAGAGAGGTACTGAAGAAAAAATATCGCTTTGAGAATATAATTGGTAAGAATGAGAAAATGATCCAGGTCTTTAAGCTTATACGTCAGGCTGCTCCCAGTAAAAGTACTATCCTCATCCAGGGGGAAAGTGGAACTGGCAAAGAATTGGTCGCTATTGCCATCCACCAAAATAGCCTTCGAGCTCAAAATCCTTTTGTAGTGGTCAATAGTGGGAATGTACCTCCTGATCTTTTAGAAAGCAATCTATTTGGTCATGTTAAGGGTGCTTTTACTGGTGCAGTAAATGCGAAAAAAGGGCTTTTTGAGGTGGCTGATGGTGGGAGTATATTTTTTGATGAAATCGGCACTATTAGTCTGGAAACTCAAGCAAAACTTCTTAGAGTAATTCAGCAAAAAGAATTTATGAGATTAGGCGGGGTTGATACTATTCATGTAGATGTACGCATTATTGCTGCAACAAATATAGATCTTAAGCAAGCAGTAGAAAGAGGTGAATTTCGAGAAGATCTTTATTATCGTCTAAATGTGATCAATATTTTTCTTCCTCGCTTAAAAGAAAGGAAAGACGATATTCCCCTTTTAATAAACCATTTCATAGAAAAATATTGCACAGAAAATAACAAAAAGATTTTTTACGTTGGTGACAACGTTATGAAATATCTTATCAATTATGATTGGCCGGGAAATATTAGGGAGTTAGAAAATGTAATCGAGCGTGCTGTGGTGTTAAATAACTCTGATAGATTAGATTTAGAGTTCATTCCTCAGTATATTATTGATCAAGTTTCTAAAGCGAAGAGCCAGCTTTCTTTCTCATCTGATGGAATTTATCTGAAAAAGGCAGTTTCAGAATATGAAAAAAGCCTTATTATTAATTCATTAATTGCAGCTAAAGGAATTCAGAAAAAGGCAGCGAAACTTCTTAAACTCAAACCTACTACTCTCAACGAAAAGATCAAACGTTATAATATAAATATTGAAGAAGTTTTAAATATTCCTCTCTCCTAAAAATCATATATCACTTAATCATCTCTAAATAATAAAGATAATCTATTGATTCATTTCTCTTAAAAAGAGAGTTATTTTTTATATATTACCGCACTGTTCATTAATGTGGGTGGTATCGTTAATCCAATTAAAGAAGCTGCTCTACTATTCAGGGCCAACATAACTTCCTGAGGGCTCTCTGGTGGCATAGAAGAAGGGCTGGTTCCGGCAAGAATTCGATTGCTCATTGCACCTGCTTGCCGGCCTATACCCTGAAGATCAACATCTGCTGCCATCAATCCCCCCATTTTTACAAATTTTGCTGTCGGAGTAAGCAAAGCAATTCTATTTTGGATTGAGAAAAGATTAATATATTCAAATGTTCTTTTCTCTAATAATGTACTATCCATTGGAAGATATAAGGCCTCAATTTTATCTCTATCTTTAAAGCCTTTTAATGCATTAGCTATTTCAGCCGATGAATTTACTGGTGCGGTAAAAAGTTCCATGTTTCTGGATACGGTTTCGCGAGCTAAATCATCTGCAACTTTCTGCATGCTTTGTGGATTATAAAGCAATCCAATACGACTAATGTTGGGAGCTAACGTCTTTAAGAAAGACAGCTCAGTTGAAACTGGAACTTCGAGAGAAACACCAGTTATGTTCGGTCCAGTTAAACCACGCCCTTCAGGATTTAATATCATACAATAAACGACGGGTATATTCATAGATTTGAAGTCAAAACTGGAAGCGGCAAAGCTCCCAATTAATAAAACAAGATCAGGATTACCATCTCTCACCCTTGCTATACTACTCGCATTCTCTCGCTCACTCGTACTCAGAATAAAGCCTCTAATATTATGTGTACAACTTCTTTTGAAGCCCTCAAGAGGATCTATGTAGAATTTTGCATTTCTGCTGGCAATAGCAAATACATTTTTTGATTGTGATGGTAAATGATTAGCAATAAATACTAAAATGATAACTCCCAAAATTACTAATAGAATTGTTCTTTTCATCCTTCTCCTCACAGTAATCTAAATAGTATTAATTAACCTTAAACGTTTCTACCATTGATTTTAACTCTTCCGCTACTTTAGAGAGCTCCATAGTAGAGGAGGACATCTCTTGAGCAGAGGCGGTTTGTTCTTCCATAGAAGCAGCCATTTGCTGAGTACTGGTTGCTGTTTCATCTGCAACCTTTGCGATCTCTTCCGAATTGCTAACTAATTCTTCCATAGTCTTGTTTTGCAATTTTACTAATTCAAGGATATGGTTAATAGCTTCAACCGATTCCTCAACTTTAATAGCGATATCTCTCAGAATATTAGATGTTTGCTCGATGGCTTCTCGTCCTAAGGTCATCTCCTGATTAACTTGGTTCATGCTCTCTGCTACTAATGTAATTGATTGTTGAATTTCTCTTATGAGCTCTCTAATATCACTAGCATAGTTGGCTGAGTTTTCAGCAAGTTTCCGCACCTCGTCAGCGACAACTGCAAAACCTCTTCCATATTCTCCCGCTCTGGAAGCTTCAATGGCAGCATTTAAAGAAAGGAGATTAGTCTGATTAGCAATGCTCTGAATAGCACCCAGTATTTTCTCGATTTGTGCTGATTTTGTCTGAAGCCCCCCAATCTGCTGAGTAGTATAATCGGCAGCTTCAAATAGCTTATTCAGGCGTTCAATACTTTTTAGAGCTGACTCTACTCCCTTATTGGCTACTTCTCTGACTTTAACAGCGATATCTTTATTACTGGTTCCGCTGCTGTCAATTTCAACAGCAGATTGTGAAACATTAGCACTGAGGTCTGCGTTGCTTTTGGTATTCTTTGCCTGGGTAGTAGAGCCCATAGATATCTGCTGAATAATAGAAGAGACCTCTTCACCTGAAGCGTTTAATTCCTCAGCAGCTGCTGAAATTTCCTCTGCTGTAGTAGCTACCTTTGCTGCGGTAAACTGAACAGCAGAGATAATACTTGCCAGACCTTCAACAAATACATTAAAATTTTCTGCTAACTTTCCAATCTCATCGGAACTTTCCACCTTTATACGCTCAGTCAAATCTGCCTTACCTTCAGCAATTTCCTTAAGTCTCTGGACAACATTATCCACAGGATTGGTGATGAAACGGGCGAAAATGAAAGCTATAATAAGTCCCACAATTATTGCTATTACACTAATAATAATGGTAAATATAGAAGCATCTCTTATTTTAGCCCGAATAGAAGTATCAGATAAACCGAGATGGACTAATCCAATTTTTTTCCCCGCCTGTGGCTCTTGTGTTACTTCTGTTTCGCCTTCTAATGTCTCTTCATAGAGAGATTCTTCCATTAAACTCTCCCCTGAACTGGCGGTTTGCCTTAAAAAGATAGGAGATGTCGAGTGAATAATTTTTTCTCTTGCAGAATATCTATATTCCTCTAACTGAATAGCAGTAACTGCTCGTAACTTTTCCTTAGTTTCAGTATCTATTTTAAAATCAGCTTCATTGAAGGATGCTATAATATTACCATTGCTATCGCTTATGACTATATATGATATATTTTTTGATGTTTTAATTTTCGAAATTATATCACGATTTAATTGACTACTGGCTAAGCTCTGTTTAGAAAACTCACTCCATTGCAAAGTAGCTTCTATTATGAGATATAAAGCATCTTTGTCTCCAAGCGCCATTCCATAGGTGGATTGATGGGAAATAAGCTCTGATAATGACCGTGCTCGCTCTCTCAATTCATCATACATCATCGTGCTTGTTCGACTTCTGAAGTAGAAGGTTAAAATGAATACACATAATAAAATCAAAATCATATTCACGGTGATAAGCTTATTCCTCAAAGACATATCTAAGAATTTCTGGAAAAATCCTTGCTTAGTTATTTGCACTTTATTGTCCATGAGCTCCTCCACTAAAAATGCGATTAAAAATTAATTCACAGCAAAATACCGTGTGTAATAATTTCATTTAGGTATTAAAGAACGTAGTTTTCTTTCCAGTACTGCATTCTCAAAAGCAATACCTACTTGACTCATAAAAATTTCTATCCCTTCGATGGTATCTATCGGCTTATCATGGTCTCTATTATCTCCATAAAGCAAGGCAATTACGCGTGCTTTGGAAATGATGGGAATAATAACTACTTCTCTTGGCTTATATCCTTCCAATTGCTCAATTAAATATTGATTCCATGGACTTTCAGGAATCCTACCTCTAAAGGTACATTTTGTCTCTAAAACATAATCAAAAATGCAATCTTTCCACAGTGGGATTTTTATTCCGCGCAGCTTCTCAGTTATAGGGACTTTAGTGCTTAATCCAAAACCTCCTACACCCACATATTCATCTGATTTTACTAAGAAAAGAAAAGCTCTCTCCAAAACTTCTGAAGCTAACCGCAAGGCTAATAGAGAAATTTGAGAAGAACTCTCTGGATGCTGTAATTCCTCAATCATTTCTTTTAAATAGCTTATCTGTTTTCTTAAAGATTTATCAGAATCTGTTACAGAGAATCCACCTCGCCCAATGACATACTGTGGTTCTACTTTTTGGAGGCTTCGCTTTCCTTTTGCCATATTCTCAAAAATAGGCAGGAAAATACAAACCAGCTCTTCAGCAAATTGCGAATAAACGTTCTCTATTTCATCAATGCTTATTTTAGTTGAATCCGGCTTAAATAGATAATTTATAGCTCCCATGAGATACGCTTTATGGCGAACTTTAACATCAGTATACTCTGTCATTAAAGCCACCGGTATATTTGGCATTTCCTGGTTCACTTTTTCCAGTAGGTCAAGACCTCCAAGCAAGCTTGTTGGATCAAAAGAAGGCATAATAAGGTCGACCACTGCTATAGTATTTTTACCTTGTTGATATAAACTACGACATTGATTCAAAGCTTCTTCTATTGTTATGCAGCTATTAACAGAAAAACCAAAATTTCGCATATATTTGCTGATTTGCTCTCTTACGAATGATTCATCATCAATTAATACAATATTTTTCTCTATTGATGCTGCAACGGCTAAACGAGCCTGCAAATCAGCTCTGTCTATTCTGCTCTCCTCAGCTTCAAAGGTAGTCTCTTCTTCTTTTTCTTCCTCTGTTTTCCAAAAATCTTTTTCCCACCCATCTTCAGCAGAAGTACCTGGGAGAAAAAAGAGCTCATCTTCTCCTTGTTCTTGGCTAATAAATTCTTTAAACGCTTTTTGCGTGCTTTTATTTATTTCGTGCAATAATTCATTTGTCGTTTTAGCTCCATCCATCAAAATATATTGCGGACTAATACCTTCTTCAAGGTATATATCTGTAGGTTTGAAATTTATTTTTTCTAAAGATATACTATCTTCTAAGGAGAAAGAAAATTTTCCTTCTTCGTAAGAAACAAGGCGTTGAATAACAGCTTGGAAATATTTTTTGGCTATTTCATAAATAATCTTTGGATTAAGCAATCCGCTGCTGATCAGTTCGGCAGTAAAGGAAGTGCTGGGTTTTTGCCTTAGCTTAGTATATATTTTGTCTAATTGGGTCTGGTTCAACTTGCCCATTTCTACCAACATCTTTGGCAAGTTTATATTTATTAAATCAGAGGAGGCATACACAATTGAACCATCTTTGAATGCTATTACACTCCGACCTTCAGGATTTTCTATTTTTAATATTCCAGTCCTTGCACTTAAATTAATTAACGGCAGAATATCTTGTAAAGAAAGATCCTCTAAATTTCCAACCAAACCCATTGAATAACCCTATTTAATAAATCATTCATGTCCTAATTCAGCGGATATTATCTCTTAAATATTATTATAATTTTAAACCCCTTTTAACTGCATTCAATAGCGCACCCGCAGTTATGGGCTTAGATATATAAGCCGAAGCTCCCAGCTCCATACCTTTTTTCTGGTCTTCCTCCTGACCTTTAGTAGTTACAATAATGGTATAAGTGTCTTTAAGCTCGGTAGCACTTTTTATATAATTGATAAGCTTAAGACCGTCCATACCTGGCATAATCAAATCGGTAATAACTAAATCGAATCTCTGCATCGATAATTTTTCTACTGCCTCAAGTCCACTTGCTGCTTCTACAATTTCGATCTGAGGTATTTTCTGCAGATGAAAGATTACTAAACGCCTAAAAGTAGCGGAATCATCAACCACTAATACCTTTTTTGTTTGTTCCATTTTGCAAACTAAATGATTTTAACTTTTAGAATTCTTTTTTCTTTTTTCCCTTTTTTCTACCAGTAAGAAGCTCCATAAAGCTCTCTATAGTATTTAATTTTCTCTCAACATGAGAATATAGTTTTGCACTATAAATAGCAGTTGCTGCATGACCTGCTAATAAAGAAAATAGTTCATAATCAATGTTGGTAAAGCCCTCCTGTTTCTGCTCTAGTAATTTATATACAACTATTATGCCTATGAGATGTTTTTTAATCATTAATGGTACACAAGCAATAGGTCTATTCAGATCATAGCTCTCTTCGATTTTGTCAGCTTCAACTAAATAAATTTCTCCCTTATCTGCTACGGTACCTATTATTCCTTCTCCTAAAGCTATATTTCTACCTATATCTAAATCTATTCCTTCTGTTGCTACTCCTCCCAGCTCTTGTTTTTTTTCATCTAAAAGGAAGATAGAAAATTTTTCTGCTCCTATAAGGTTAATTATTATTTCTGTAATAATCTGTATAACTTCACTAAAATCTAACGTTGAATGCAGCTGATAGCTGGCAATGTAGAGGTTTGCTAAATTATTGTTCTGTTCCTCAACTTGAATATATTGTGTAGCGAAATCTTTATTCTCTTCTTCTACTTCTAAGTATCTTGCTTTAAGTTCTTCAAGATCTTTTTTGAGCAATTCTATTTCTTTCCTCTGGGCTGTGGACTGGCTTGTTTTTAGTTCTTTTTTTAATTCCTCTATTTCTCTCTTTAAGCTGGTATTCTGATATCGTAATTTCTCATTCATTGTGAGGAGACTTTTGGTAAATTCCTTGCTCTCTTCTAAGATATGCAGGATTTGCTTACCTTTTTGCAAAAGGTTGTCTTTTTCTTCAGCACTATCGGGCATTCCTCATACTCCTTTTCCAATCAATCCTTATTTCTTTGAAACATCCTCTATTTTATCTTCTGATTGCAGATATTCCTCACAATGTTTACCGGCAAGATTCCTTTGTCTTTGTGCTATATTATTGATATCGTCTATATAACTATTAAGTCTATCTCTAAATGTCTCTTGTTGGTCTTTGAATCTCATTAACAATTCTAATTTATGCATCATAGGTTCAAGATACAGTCTTATCTCTTCGATATCTTTAGATAATTGATTAATGATTTTAGTAATAAACTCATCTTTATCTTTAATCTGATTTATTAGGTTCAAGAGGATATGGTCTCTCTTCTGCTGATCCTTAACTTCTCTGCCAATTTTCATAGATTTTTCTTTCATGACGCTCATTGCTTCAAGAATCTGCTCGTTTTCATCCTGGAGGGATGCAACAGCTTGTGATATTCGATTTGCTCTGGAAGAAAGACTGCCCACTACTTTATTAATATCTGGTAGGTTAGCAATATGACCAGCTGTTGCTTTTGAAATTTTCTGTATTAATGTAGTAAACTCTTTGATGCCATCAAAGGCTTGAGCAGAACTGTTTGTTTGTTCTACAGTTGCTTCAGCAATTTTCTTTACCATCTCAGTGGAGTTACGAGTACCTTCCAAGATTTTTTCAAAAATTTTGCCAGCCTGATTAGACAACTTCACCCCTTCTTCTACTTTTTCAGAGCCTTCTTTCATGGATTGCACCGCATTTCTTACTTCCTCTTGAACTGTTAGAATAAGTTTACTGATATCTTGCGTAGAACTTGATGTTCGAACGGCAAGATCTCTAATCTCGTCCGCCACTACTGCGAAACCCTTCCCCTGCTCTCCTGCTTGAGCAGCAATTATTGAAGCATTTAATGCTAATAAATTTGTCTGCTCCGCTATGTCTTCAATTACATTTATGATTACACCAATTTCTTGAGAACGATCGCCTAATCTTTTGATAACTCGAGAGGTCTCTTCAACAGCTTTATTAATTCGGTCCATACCTTCTATGGTTTTACGGATGGCATCCATTCCTTTCTCCACATCTGACGCAACAATTTCGGAAAGCTCCCGGGATTTTTTGGCATTACTCTCAATAAGTTGAATAGAATATGCCATTTTTGCCATTAAATTGGAGGTGTCATCTGCTGCTTTTGATAAATTGTGGGAAATAGTATTAATATTATCAATCGATTTTTCCATTTGCTTGATGAAGCCAGCTGTCTTTTCGGCAGAAAGAGAAAGTTCTTGGGAATTTATATCGAAATGGTGAAAAGATTTAACCATAGCTCTAACTGATTTATTTACCCCATTTATACAGGGATTTATCTCTCCCATTTCCTCCAACATTCTATCTAAACCAGTATCAAGCTTACTTATGGAAGTATGGCTCTTTTTCACTAAATCCATCCATAGAGTTATATCTTCTTCAATCCTTTTGAGGGAATAGAATATCTCTTTGAAAGCTGTCTTTATGCTTCCAGAACGGACGGAAACTAACTGTTGGCTAGATGAAACGTCTTTTAACAGATTACCAGGACTTTCGGGCAAACTTAATATTGAAGCTGACTGTTTGCTTATTTCATTCATATCTAAGCACATCCGATTAGATTCGCTTTTAAGCTGACTTTGCAAAGCTTGAAGTTTTGCAGCTGAATCCTGTAATCCTGAAAGAATCTGACAGTATTTGGTGATTAAATCATTTATAAAATTAGCCACTTGTGCTACTTTTTCATCGCCTTCAATTTTTAATAATTCCCATTCTTCAATGGGCTTATCACTCATATCTTCCAACTTTTTGGTTATCTCTGATAACGGATGGACAAACTTCCGGTTTTTTAAAAAGCTTAATATAGTAATAAGAAAAAATGATATAAGAGAATAACATAAAATAGAATTGCGGCGATCTGCTAATCTATTATTCAGAAAGCTATGGGGAAGCTTAATCTCCAAAAGGCCAATTGGGTTCTTATCTTTAGAGAAAATTGGATGAAGGGAATTAATCCACTGGTCTTTATTATTTATCTTTACAAGTTCTTTCTGTTCGCCTATAGCAGTTCTGTTTAGAAAAGAAAACATATCGGCATTCATATATTGTTCGTTTCTGTCGTCAGTCGTTGCTAAGGAGGTAATCTTACTATCTGAGTATTTGAAAGCTGATAATTCCTCATTGAAAAATCTATTGTTATCTTTTAACTTTATGAGGAATTTCTTAAATTGTTTTATATCCTCATCTGAGGATTTCTTTTGCTGAAAAATTGTATAATATGTACTTTTGCTTAAAGCGTTAGCAGCTGAATTGTTGTATTCTTTTAAATCATAGTAAAGAGTATTTTGAATATTCTGCTTCTGCTGATGATAAAAAAGATAGAAAAAGGTTCCTATAAGGATCAAAACTATAAACAAGAAAGCAAACAGTAGATACTGAAAATTACTTTTAGTAAATATACTTATAATTTCCCAGAATGCTTTTTTAATTATCTTGGAGATAGTCATAATACATGTTTTTTACTTTAAATATTTTAAAGGCAAATATCCTTTTCTCCTAAATCCATAATTCTATCTAAATCGAGAATATGACAATTCTCTCTATTAAATTTAAATCGACCTTTGGAAAATTTCTCTTTGCTTTTATATATTTTCGGCGTATCTGCACTGACAATAGCACCCACCTGATCAGTGCATAAGCCTATACTTTCTCTCTTATAGTTTACCACAATCACTAAATTATTTCTATTAAAAGGCTCATAGTGCTTAGATTTTAAATTCAATACGGGAACAACTTTACTCCTAATATGGCTGATTCCTGCAATTAAGGTCTTAGTACAAAATAGCGGAGTAACATCTAAACCTTTTACTACTTCCTGAGCTGAAGCACAATCAACAGCAAAGGCTGTACTATTAATATGAAAAGTCAGATATTTTGTTGCTGCATCAAGATTTTTCTCTGCAGATTGGTTTGAAGTCTTCATTTCTTTAGTAGTGTCTAATGCTTTATAATCGCTTTGAAAAGGAGAGGTAAACGAGCTGTTGGACTTTTTTTGATATTCTGCTAAATTTATAGAACCATATTTTTTCTCCTGTTCCAGCACGGCAGTCCCTCGAGATACAAAATAACTCATATCAAGCACTAAAGCTATTTTCCTTCTTCCTATTTCTGCAGCACCTGCCAGACCTGGTATACACGATAGGAGCCTACCAACGGGCATGATTATTACATCACGCTGTTCCAGCAAAGTATCAACTCTTAAGCATATTTTATCATCTCCTACCCCTACAATGATAGCCAGCTTCCCACCTTTGGAATTTAAGTTCTCTTTTATCTTAAATTCTTTTCTGAGATTTAATAAAGGATAATGGTGGTTACGATAGCGTATCATTTCATTCCCATTCGAACATTTTATCATATTTTGAGAAAGTCGCAGATTTTCAATAACTGAAACCATAGGAATAGCAAGAATATGGGAGGATACTTCAACAAGCGCAACTCTTATTATAGCGAGGGTTATGGGAACTACAATAGTAAATTTTGTTCCTTTGCCAGGAATACTATGTATATAAACTGAACCTCCTAATTTGACAATGCTCCTTTTAACTACATCCATTCCCACACCCATACCTGAGACCTGGCTCAGACTCTCCTTAGTAGAAAAACCTGGCATAAAAATCATTTTTAATATATCATTTTCTGAAACAACTTCTTCAGATTTCAAAAAGCCCATCTCTATCGCTTTCTGCCTTATCTTCTTAATATCCATTCCCTGACCATCATCTTCGACCTCTATAACAATCCTGCTTCCTCGAGGGTATGCTCTTAAAAATATTCTACCAACTTCATCTTTTTCTTTTTGTTTCCTGACATCATTTGGCTCTATTCCATGATCAATGGCATTACGAATAATGTGCATTAATGGGTCTGCCAATTGCTCAACTAAAGCACCATCTAACTCAGTGTCTGATCCTGAGGTGGTTAATTCTACCTTTTTACTAGAATTGGGAAGAACTTTGGAGATAATTCGACCGAGTTTATTAAAGACCTGGGCTATAGGGACCAATCGGCTTTCTATAATTCTTTCTTGCAAATAACCAAGTTTTCTCTCAAATACATCAATAGCCTGGCTATTCTCTCGAAAGAAAGAATCATATCCATAATTTTTATAATGTCTAATATTTATATCCTCTAAATGGGCTTTAGAAAGATATAATTCGGCCAGAGCTTCTTGCAAACGATTCAATCGCTTTATATCTACCCTGATAGTCTGGCTAATTTTTTTCGGATAAGTCCACATTGAAGGTTCTTTTGTATTAACTTTACTGGGTGCAGATGCTGCTTTTCTTAGCTTCAAGGTCTTTATACGCAATTTGAATTTTGGAATGCGCTTCTTTATGCTATCAGCAAAATCTTCATTATCTGTTGTAATAAGATATAGTACCTTTATATATCCCGATTTTTTTTCTAACGGAAATAATAAGTGAGCAATTACACTTTCCTCTTTTTTTACTGCAGAAGTGAAATTTGTGATTATTTTCCTCAGTTCTTTTGCAGAGGCTGTGATTTCACATAAAAATGCCTTCTTTCCCCGTTCAATATCCCTGAATAGTCTTTCCTCTTCTAAATTTGTAAGTGATTTTAAGATTTTATTGCTAATATTAATCTGTGTTTTAGCAGGTATATACGGTATTCTCTTTTCCTGGGCTAATATTTTCTCAACTAACTGTTTTTTGGCATCAATTTTTATTCTGGACCGTTCGCCTCTACTTATAGCTTCGGTTTCCTTATAAAGGTCGTCAATTAAATCAGATATTACTCCTAATTTTTCTTCATCTATAAAAGATGTCTCCGTCCGCGCTAAACGAAGAATTTGTTCTATCAACTGGCAGAGCTCTACGGATTTTAATAAAGCAAAACTTGAGGACAATCCTTTCAAGCTATGAATATGGCGAAATAGCTCATCGACTGCTTCTCTTTTTATCTCACCGCACTTTAACATATCTTGCCATTCTGACACTCCTTCCTGGAGCCTCTCAAAAATATCTTCGGCTTCACCTAAATAATCTTGTAAATTAGCTTCCCCTTCACTTTTCATTTTTTTTAAATTTTTAACAGTTTATTGAGGGCAATTATTTCTTTTTACCTAAAGCAAAAAGCAAAGTCCAAAAGATATGCTATTTATTAGATTTAAGAATTTTTTCTAAACGATCAAGCATAGCATTAAGGCCTTGTTCGGTGGGAAAGAAAAGAAAATATCCATATATACCCTTTGCTTTATCATCCATCAAAAACAGCGTTTGTATGCATATAAAAGGCATCTCTCCTTGCCAAAAGCTAATATATGTTGCAGTAATTATGGCAGCAACCTGATCTATGACAAGCATGGGTATAGAAGATATGGTTTTAATGCCGAGAAAATCGGAAATCGCAGTTAAATAGGATCCAGATAAAATATTGCCGACCTCTTTCAGCAAGGAAACTGTTATCTCAGATGACATATCAACGGAATCTGAAGGGCTATTGTTCAAAATCCTTACCAGAGATAGAGCTGAATTATAGGGAAACAATAACATTGCTAAACCTTTGATATCACCTTCAATGTTTTGAATAATGGACACTGCTACCTTATCAGGATCCTTGAATATATTACTTATCTCCTCTACATTATGAACAGTAACTTTAGGTATCTCAATCATTATCTTATGCCCTACCATTTTATTGAGAGCTGTAGCTGCATTTCCTGCACCAATGCTCACTGTCTCTGTAATAGCATCTAATTGATAAATGTTGAGTTCAATTTTCTTATCCATGAAAACTCCTTTGGAAAAATATTGCACAAAAATTTTTGCTCATAATTAAGCTATATTAAACCTCGAGGATCGATAATAAGTGCTACATGACCATTTCCCAAAATAGTAGCACCGGAAAAGCAATTCAAGCTCGTTTTCATCTGATCAAAAGGCTTAACCACTACTTCTTGCTGTTTATAAAACGAATCTATGGTTAAAGCCAATTTTCTTTCATCCACTTCTATAATAAGTGTAAAATTCTCTATGGCGCAGGCATCACCCTCTTCAGATAATGTGAAAATCTTTTTCAATCTGAGAAGAGGATAATTTTCTCCTCGATATATGAGAATTTGCTTACCACCAACACCCTTCACCCTGGCTATAGAGCGATCTATTATCTCTGAAATGTAGCTTATCGGTATAGCAAAGGTTTCTTCGTTAACTCCAATAAGCAGTACTTTAACTATAGCCATGGTAGCTGGTAACATTATGACAAATTGAGATCCTTTTCCTCTTTCGGATTTAATTTTAAAGCTCCCACCCAGAGAAATGACACTTTGATAGACAATACTCAATCCCACACCTCTTCCTGAAACGTCAGTAGCAAGCTTAGAGGTAGAATAACCAGTCCTGGTAATCAGATATAATATCTCCTCAGGGTTCATATTATCCAGCTCTTCCTGGCTAACAATACCTCTTTCCAGTGAGACCTGCTTTATTTCGTCAATATCTAAACCTCGACCGTCATCTTCAACAGTGATAAGAAAAATATACCCCTGCCGTGAGATGCTCACTTTAATCAAACCCTCTTCTGTTTTCCCGGATTTCTGTCTTTCCTGAGGTGTTTCAAGACCATGGTCTATCGAATTACGAATCAAATGAATCAGCGGCTCACTTATTTTATCGAGTACCATTCTATCTATCTCAATTTCTCCTCCCTCTATGGTATAATTAATCTTTTTTCCCATCTCCTTAGCTGTATCTCTTATAAACCGAGGAAAGAGATTGAATACCTGCCAAACTGGTACCATTCTGGCAGACATTATTGAATCTTGCAAAGAATTTACGAGGCGAGCAGATTGGTCTAACAAGTCATTTAATTCCTTTAGGATGTATTGCTGCCCCAAGTTTTCCATTCTTCTTTGAAGAATGAATAATTCTCCTGTTATGTTCATGAGATTGTTCAAATGTCTCATATTGATTCTTATCGACTCAGTTTCGGAAGGTAAATAACGTGATATTCCTTCCCCTGGTTTTTTCTCAGCTTTGGCTTCTTTGGGTTCAGCAGCTTTTTTTTCAGGAGGTATAAAATCCGGGTAAATTTCTTGAAACTGAATGGATTCGACTTTAGTCCACTCTACCTCTGCAATATTTTTCATTTCTTTTTCAATGGCTGCTACATCCTTTGTTGAGAGGAAAATTTGAAAACTTAAGCCGAATTCGCCGCTCTTAAGTGCTTTAAAATCAGGAACAGTCTTTATTATTCGACCTAATTTCTGAGCTCTGGTGCAAATGACATATGCTCTCGTTCCTTTAAGTTGGCAACTTTCAGTCAATTTCATTACAACTCTAACTAACGTATAGCCTTTTTTCTTCTCTTTTTGATATGTTTTCCATTCCTGCTCTGCTTCATCAGTCTTCTCTGCTGTTATTTTTCTTTTCGTTTTTTTTTCCTTCTCTTTTTTAAATGAAGGCATATCCGCAACTGAACTACCCATCAATCTAATCTTATTAATAAAAGGCTTTATATCAATCTCATCAATTTCCGGAGTTCCTGAAAGGTCGATAAGTCGATTTAGCAAATCAATAGAGGAGAAGAGCATATCAATAACCTCTTCAGTGGGAACTTTTTTATCTTGTTTTATTTTTTCAAGCAGTTCCTCTAACTGATGGGTCAATTGAACTATCTTTTGATAGCCCATTGTTCCTGACATACCTTTAAGAGTATGAGCAGAACGAAATATTTCCTCTATGAGTGCTGGATTATCCGGGCTCTTTTCTAATTCGAGCACAAGTCTATTAAGAGAAGCCACCAACTCTTTAGATTCTGCTAAAAAAAGTTCTTTATATTCTGAAATATCCAATCTTATTCCCCGGTATTGTTAGGAAAAATAATAATTTTCCTAATCAGATTATCCCCGTTTAAGCTAATAAAAATCACTAATAATAAACTCAGGGCTCCTTCAAGCATTTATTCTAATAATTTCTTTAAGGTGTCAAGAATCTGAGCTGGCTGGAAGGGTTTTACTATAAAATCCTTTGCTCCTGCATCCAGAGCCTCCATTACTAATGCTTGCTGTCCCATTGCTGAACAGACTATAACAACTGCATTTGGATCCAGCTCTTTTATCTTTTTAATAGCTTCGATCCCTCCCATATCCGGCATGATTAAATCCATAATAACAATGTCTGGATTTACTTCCTTATAACCCTCTATTGCCTGTAATCCATTAGAAGCTTCACCTACTATTTCGTAACCAGCTTTAACTAAAATATCGTTAATTAAAGTACGCGTGAACATTGCATCATCGCATATCAATACCCTTTTTCCCATCTATCTTCTCCTTAATTTACTATGCCCAAAAAATAGAAATGATTAAAGAAAATATTTTTATTCTGAAAATACGTCATTAAAAAGCTCCTCAATATTTAAGATAAAAAATGACTGTTGGGGCATATTTATCATTCCTTTGATATTGGAAAAGCTAAATTTTTCGGGAATATCAAAATTTGTCAAATTTACCTCTCCCTTATGAGGTCGAATAAGTCTTATTACTCGCTCTGTTAAAAAACCGAGGTATCGATCCATATGCTCCAATATAATGATTGAAAGCTCCTTACCGGCACTAGCGCCTAAATCAAATTTTTTAGCCAGGTCTACAACTGGAACAATGATTCCCCTTAGATTAACTAATCCTTTAATATAATCTGCTGTTCCTGGAACTCGAGCAGTATGCACGTATTCTACTATTTCCTTAATATACTTAGCATCTGCTGCAAAAGGTTCACCACGTAAAAGAAATGTGAGCATAAGATTCTCGCTAATAGCCGCGGCAGTAAAATATTCTTCTTCTTTCATTTTTTCTTCTTCTTCCCCTGTGACTTAGCCTTGCTTTTCGGTCGCCTCTTTTGTAGGTTATAGACTGTGGTGCCAAAAAGCTTTAGCTTTTCTTCATCGCTTATTATCTTAGCTAAATCCAATACTATCATTGTTTCACCATTCAGCGAAGCAACTCCAATAATATAATCTTCATCCAGTCCCCGAAACATCTTGGTTGGCTTTTTTAATCTTTTCTCATTAATATTAATTATCCGTTGAACATTATCAGCCACCATACCCACTAATTCATCATTAACCTTAACTACCATTACTCTGGTAAATTCTGTGTTGATTAGTTTTTTGAATCCAAAACGTTTTCTCAGATCTACTAAAGGAATTACCTTATCTTGATAATTAATCACTCCTTCTACAAATTCTGGTAATTTCGGTAGCTGAGCGGGTTTTTTTAAAGAAAGTACTTCCTGAACTTGATCAATTTTGATTCCAAATTGCTGAGAAGAAATATAATAACTGAGATACTTCTCTATTTTTTCTTGGGTGCTTACTTTATCCATGGGCCTCATTTAATCATTATTTTTTAATTTCCTAAGAATGAAACCGCTTATTTCCTCGAAGGGAATCACATGATCAACAGCACCGGTGCTGATAGCAGCTTTGGGCATTCCTCCAATTAGTGCTGATTCCGGAGTTTGAACCAAAGTTGTACCTCCTGCCTTTTTTATTTTTTTAATTCCAAGGGCTCCATCTCTACCCATTCCTGTTAATATAATGCCCATAGCATTCTTTCCACAGCAATCGGCGATGGAGGAGAAAAGAACATCTGCAGAAGGTCTTACTCCCCAGACAGGAGGATCCTGGTTTAATCTAATAATCTTTTCCTCACCATTATGTTTTATACATTCCAGGATTACGTGAAAATCACCTGGTGCAATAAAAACCCAACCATCTCCTAAGAGGTCCCCTTCTTCTGCTTCTTTAACATTAATTTTACAAACCTTATCCAACCTTTGAGCGAATTGGCTTGTAAATCCCTTAGGCATATGTTGTACTACGAGAAAAGAGGCTGGAATATCTTCGGGAAGACTTGGTAAGAGCCAGATTAGAGACTGTGGTCCACCGGTGGAAGCAGCAATTGATATTACACGATGGCTTTTTCTTTCTTTTTTTTCTCTTCGAGGAACCGTCCTCTTCACAGTTGGATGTTCAGATCTTATCAAATTAGTTAAATCTGCTTTTATAGCTGAACGAAGTTTCTCAAGCAGTTCTCCTTTTATTATATTAATATCAAGGGAAATCTCACCTGAAGGCTTTGCTATAAAATCAAAAGCCCCTAACTCAAGTGCCGTAATAGTTGTTTGTGCACCTGCTTTTGTGTAAGCAGAAAGCATGATAACTGGCCGGGGAAAATTTTGCATAATAGTTTTAAGAGTATCCAATCCATCTTTAACTGGCATATGTATGTCAAGGGTAATTACATCGGGATTTAATAATGGGATCTTCTGTAAACCTATAGACCCATTCGCAGCAGTTCCACATACATAGAAATCGCTGGAAGAATTAATCATATCAGATATAAGCTTTCTCATGAAAGCTGAATCATCTACAACTAAAACTGACTTTTTGTTCACTTCTCACCTTTATCTAAAGATCATAGCAAATGCTAAAAATTTGAGTTTTTATAAATATTTAATACCCTCATGATAAGAGCTTACCTTCACTTTTCCATCATTTAAAAAAAACTTTACTGACCGACCATGTGTTCCACCAGTATCTTTAGCAACAAGAGGTATATTATTATTTACCAGCTCTTGACGAGCTGCTTTTGCATTCTTTGAACCTATATCCATAGTCTCTCTTGGAACCAAAGTAGAAAACATTCTGGAACCGCCAATTAATTTTGCTTTTATATTTTCTCTTTTAGCCCCTTCTTTACACATATCTCTTATTAGTTTTGGAATAGCTGTATTGCAATATTTAAATGTGTGAGGATTTGCAGCCTTCTTTTTTTGGTCAGGTAACATTATGTGAGCCAACCCCCCAATGGCTGTACTTGGGTCATATAAAACAAGGGCAATACAAGAACCTAATCCATAAGTCTCTATTACAACGTCACCCTTTGCAATAACGGCTCCACCAATTGCGACTTGAATTTTTTCCTTCTTCTCTGCCATTTCTACTTCCCTCAATCCTAAACTGCAGTATCAATAAGGTTATTTTTCCTGCCATCAAAGTTTATTTCTCAAAATAGATACACAATAATAATAAATACCAATTATTTCAAAGAGAACTTTATTCCTCTCTGCTTATATTTCTAAAAAGTCCTAAATTTTCTGGTAAATCCTCTCCTTTAAATCAATCGATTTAAAGAGATGTCGAGCTTTTCCTAATATAGTCTCTACCTTCCCTAATACGAGATATCCCCCTGGAGCCAGGCATTTATAAAACTTTCCGAATAGCTCATCCTGAAATTCTTTGGTAAAGTAAATAATTACATTACGGCATAAAATTAGATCTTGCAATCTATTCAATCTATCCTTAAAAAAATTTGACTTCTTAAAAACAACCATATTTTTGATATGTTCTGATAAATGGTATGGAGGATTGAGGGAAAAATATTTATCTTTAATATATGCCGGAGTTTCACTTAAACTTTCTTCGGAATAAATTCCTTCACGAGCTTTTCGTAAGCATTCCTCACTTACATCTGTAGCAACTATTCTAATATCAATAGATTTATCCTCTTCTAATAATAGATCTAACAATATTGCAATGCTATACGGTTCCTCACCTGTAGCAGCACCCGCACTAAGAACTGAAATATAATGAGGATTTCTTTTATTTGCACGCTCTATAAGTGCTGGAAGAATTCCATTCTTAATTATCTCGAAAGTTTCATAATTTCTAAAAAATTTAGAAACATTTATAGTTATAGCCTCTTCGAGATAATACCGCTCTTCTGGATTATCTTTGAGTAGTGAATAATATTCCTTATAACTGCTTACTTTTTTTGCTCTTAATCGTGTAGCAATTCGTCTTTTAAAAGGTTTAATCTTGTAATAATCGCAATTAAAACCTACTTGTTTGCTAATAAACTGTCTTAGCTCTTCAAATTCCTCTTCGCTACCCCATTGATCCAACGTTCTCTCCTTAAGCGCCTCCACGTAAACTCCTTCTTCTCTATTTGCTAAAGATATCCCACCTTTTCTTTTCCACTACATTAGTAAATAATCTTTTACTGAAAATTAGTAATACTCTTAAATTGAATGCAGCTATCTATCTTTTTAATTTTAGCATAGACAATTATATAAGTCAAAAAAAATCTACATCTATCAAGCTTCTGAAGTAACCTCTCTAAACTATTATCTAAATATGAATTACATCATACTAATTGCTTTTAAAAAAATATTATGCTAAATTAATTTGAATCATCAAATATATACGTTCATATTACAGAAATAACAAATAAAAGTATCATGAGAAATTATTGGTTGTTCATTATTTGTATAATGCCTTTATTTCTGCTCATACCAAATAAAAGGGGATGGACTCCTGATATTTATCGTTCAATCTGCTTGAATGCTACAGAGTTGATGCCAGCATCTTTGAAAGGAATTATGCATATGCATAAGCAAGAGCTGCTAAGAGGTACGCAGCAATCTTCATTAGAACCGTCAGAAATCACGCCACGTATAGAAAAAGAAGCAAATCATATTATCTCTATGATCAAAGAACAGAGAAAATTCTCACAAGTATGTCAGCATTTCGGAAATCTATGCCTCTTAGCTTCTGATTTAAATAATCCTTTATATATTAGTGCGAACGATCCTGAAGAGCATTTATATCGGGATAATTTTCTCCACTTAACCAAGCTTAATCTGCACTATTTTGTGCTCACTTTTGATGGTTATAAGCATAATTTATTGGAGCAAAATGAACTAAAAGAATATATAAATAACACTCGAGCTCAATCTGAGGAGCTTTATCCTTATTTTCATCAGTTTATGCTTGTAAACGGGTATCCCTTAGAAGCCTCTGCATTTGATGAACGTTCGATTCCATTTGCGTTAGCATCTCTATGCTATTGTCGTTCAATAGAAACCACAGCAAACCTCTGGCTGTACTGCTGGAAAAGAGCAAATGGTGACCTATCTGAAACACCTTTTTTAAGTGACAAGAAAAAACCAAATGACTGAACCCTTATAAAAATGTTTTTTCCTCTCTTTAGATTAAACCTCCTCTATTAAGCAAAAACGCATTAACACATTAATACATTTTGAATACATTTTGATATTTAAAGCTCCTTAAAAATAAAAAAGCTGTGCTTGCAGATTAAAAATTTATTATAATCTCATAAAAGAAAAGGTTATAATCTTCTCAATGGCAATGAATAGAGATAAAAAAGATAATTACATAAGAATAGGAATAGATACCGGAGGTACTTTTACCGATTTCATCATATTCGACGGACAAAATATCCAGGTACACAAAATTTTATCTAATCCCTCTGATCCTTCAAAAACTATAATGAAAGGACTGCAAGAAATAGGTCTGGATAATGGTGAAATGGAGATAATCCATGGTTCTACTGTGGCAACTAATGCCTTGTTGGAAAGAAAAGGAGCAAAGGTTGCTTTTATAACAACTGCTGGCTTCGAGGATTTGCTCTTTCTTGCTCGTCAGACCAGAAAGGAACTCTATAATCTTTTTGTACCAATAGAAAAACCCCTTATTCCAAAAGAGCTGTGCATTGGTGTAAATGAGAGAATCCTTTATAATGGAGAAATATTGCTACCACTTAAAAAAAAGGAAATAGCGCAACATATTCCTGAGCTTAAGAAAAAAGATATTCAATCAGTAGCACTTTGCCTGTTCCATTCGTATGCTAACAGCGAACACGAAGAGATAATTCAAAAGCTATTGACAAAAGCCGGCATAAATGTTTCTGCTTCTTATCAGATTTTACCTGAGTATCGAGAATATGAACGTGCCAGTACTACTGCAATTAATGCATATGTTTCTCCGATTATGAGGAACTACCTAAAAAAAATCTCTAAAAAACTACCTGAAGCAAATCTTAAAATCATGCAATCAAACGGAGGCTCCATATCGGCACAAACCGCCATGGAGGAATCAATCCGCACCATTCTCTCAGGTCCAGCAGGAGGAGTTGTAGGTGCATTCGAAATTGCCCAAATGACAGGATATGATAATATAATAACATTTGACATGGGAGGTACTTCTACCGATGTGTGCCTCTGCCCAGGAAGACTCAGCCTCACCTCAGAATCAATAATTGGCGGCTATCCTATAAAAATTCCTATGATCAATATCCATACAGTTGGTGCTGGAGGAGGTTCTATAGCTTATTTGGATGAGGGAAGAGCTTTGAGAGTGGGGCCTCAGAGTGCTGGTGCAGACCCCGGACCAATATGTTATGGCAAAGGAAAAGAATTGACGGTAACGGATGCCAATCTGCTGTTGGGACGCCTGCATCCAGACCTCTTTTTAGGAGGAAAAATGAAGCTCCATCTTCCTGCAGTGATCGAGAGAATGAATAAATTAGCAAAGGAATTGAACAAGGACATCCATCAATTGGCTGAGGGAATACTTGATGTAGCCAATACAAATATGGAAAGAGCTATCAGAGTCATATCAGTGGAAAAAGGATATGATCCCAGAGACTTTACCCTGGTCTCCTTTGGAGGAGCAGGTGGTATGCACGCTACTGAGCTTGCTACCCGCCTGGGAATACCGAGAATTATAGTGCCCAAAAATGCTGGTATTCTCTCCGCCTTAGGAATGTTACTTTCTGATACCATAAAAGATTATTCCCGGACTATATTGTTAAGATCTCAGGAATATTCCTTAGACAAAATAGAAGAGCTTATGCATCCCTTAATACAAAGGGGCTCTCAGGAAATGAAGCGCGAAGGTTTTAAAGAAGATGAACTTAACTTTTTTAAATTTTTAGATCTTAGATATACTGGACAATCTTTTGAATTAACCATTCCTTTTCACAAAAATTTCTTAGCCACTTTTCACCAGATGCATCAACAGCGATATGGCTATTGTAATAAGGAAAAAGGTGTAGAGATAGTAAATCTTCGGCTTAAGGTAATGGGACAACGAAGAAAACCACGCTTAAGTAGGGGGATGACAACAAAGAAAAAGGCACCTTCAATGTATGAGAAAAGAGAAATGATATTTAATGGGAAACGATATAAAGGAGTAATCTACTTGAGAAAAGATTTGCAGCCGGGAGATTATCTGCAAGGTCCTTCTTTAATAATAGATTTTGGCTCTACAACAGTACTCCCACCTGGTATTTCTTGTAGAGTCGACCCTTATAAAAGCCTTATTATAGAGCGGTTAAAGTAGCTATCAAGAAAGTTGAGGAAGCATATTGTTTGACCCAATTGAATTAGAGATATTTAAAAGTATTTTTATATCTATTTGCCAGGAAATGGGAGTAACACTTCAACGTACATCCTTTTCTCCAAATATTAAAGAGAGAAGGGATTATTCCTGTGCTATTTTCAATGCTCAGGGTGAAGCTGTTGCTCTTGGTGACCATATGCCCGTTCATTTAGGCTCTATGCCAAGTTCTGTTAAGAGCGCCCTTGGCAATGTTAATCTCTTCCCTGAAGATTGCATCATTTTAAATGACCCCTTTCGCGGTGGCACTCATCTACCTGATATCACTATAATTAGCCCCATCTTTATTGATAATCAGGACAAACCAACTTATATCGTCGCCAATAGGGCTCACCATGCCGATGTGGGAGGAATAAGCCCTGGCTCAATGCCGATCTCTACGGAAATATTTCAGGAAGGTATTATCATTCCCCCTGTTAAACTTATAAATCAAGGTACGTTGAATAAAGACCTTGTGCATTTTATTCTTTCCAACGTCAGAACCCCGGAGGAACGAGAAGGTGATATATGGGCACAGATAGCTGCCAACAAAATAGGTGAACGGCGGTTATTAGAAATAAACAAGAAATACGGCGTGCAAAAGGTTCTTCTTTATATGTCAGAGCTGCAAAATTATACTGAACGGATAGTTCGCAAAACAATCAAAGAAATTCCCGATGGACAATACCAGTTCACTGATTTTATGGATGATGATGGCATAGATTCAGAACCAGTAAAGGTAGCGGTACAAATAAAAATAAAGGGTGATAGTGCGGAAATAGATTTTTCTGAGAGTTCCCCACAGGTACGAGGGTGCATCAATGCTGTTCATGCTATAACCCTCTCGGCAGTGGCTTATGTATTTCGCTGTATAATACCTCTTGACATACCCTTTAACTCGGGTATCTTTCGCCCGTTAAAATTAATTGCTCCAAAGAATTCTATAGTAAATGCAAGCTTTCCTTCAGCTGTTGCCGGTGGCAATGTAGAAACCTCTCAACGAATAGTGGACGTTCTTCTTGGCGCATTAGCTCAGGCGCTGCCTGGTACGATTCCAGCGGCCAGCAGTGGAACCATGAATAATGTAACTATAGGTGGAATCGACCCCAGAACAAATAAACCCTTTGCCTATTATGAGACCATCTCCGGAGGAATGGGAGCTCGCCCTGGCCTTGATGGCCTCAGTGGAGTACATACCCACATGACCAACAGCCTCAACACACCTATCGAAGCTATAGAGCACTTTGCCCCCTTACGCATAAAAAAATATGCACTAAGAAAAAGAAGCGGAGGTGAAGGGAGATATCGCGGAGGAGATGGGGTAGTAAGAGAATATGAACTGCTGGCTGACTGCGAGTTTACTATATTATCTGACAGGCGGAAGTTTTCACCCTACGGATTGAAGGGGGGATTGCCGGGCAAACAAGGACAGAATACTATAATAAGCCTTAAGGGTAAGAAAGCAGTAGGATCAAAAGCTAACTTCGTTGCGCAAAAAGGATGGACAATTCAAATTCAAACACCAGGGAGCGGAGGTTTCGGCACCCCTGAAAAAAAATAGTCCAACCTATAGAATCCCCACAGATATATTTACCTATAAAAATAAAGTTTAAGAAATTTAGCCTCAAAATTTATCGACGCAATAAATTGTCATTTGCGATTTAAAATGTCATAATAGCATTTTTAAAAATCATTGACTCAGTCAACATAGTTTTGAATGTTCTCAATTTTTCTTTTATTCTCCTCCTTTATTTAAAAAGTATTATTCCTTAAAAAACACTATTATTTCATTTTAACCTTCCTATTATTTTTTTTTTACTATAACGTTACTCCCAATTTTTTTCTTGACATACTATCGTATTAAAGTAATATTAAATTATCTAATTTATTCCTTTAATAATTATGTTTACTGCTTAACAGGGGGTATAGTAATAATGTTTAATAATTCTATCAAGTTAATAGGTTTACTTTTTTTTTGTTTTTTATTGCTGTTGATGGTTGCCAGTGGTCAGCCGCCATCTGAAAAGGTGATAGACCTGGATAAAGGGGAGGAGAACATCAGGATTCTGGGCGGTAATGCAGGTTATAAATCTGGCTATTCCGTTTCCGATGGCGATATCAACGGCGATGGCTATGATGATGTAATCATCGGTGCTAATGGTGCTGCTCCAGCAGGGCGCTCTCAAGCCGGGGAGACCTATGTCATCTTCGGCAGCGCTGCACCGTTAGCCACTGTAGACC
>CAZYAF010000037.1:0-29196 GCA_964645975.1 uncultured Acidobacteriota bacterium | reverse complement strand
AAGATATATTGTATATAATTGATTTGAATGAAAACGATAGAAAAAATATTAAATTTTATTTAGATAATTTACCCAATAAATTCCCATATCTTTTTTCTAATACCTCTTTTTTTAAGTTTATCTGATAGCTTAATCATTTATCTATATGAACTTACGAAACAATTTTATATATTTTTTATAATATAAAAACAGTTATTGGCATTACAGAATCGGTGTGGTAGGCTTTTGCATAATAAAGTGGATATTGATTTTCCTTTTTATTGGAGAGTAAAATGGGTTACAGATTTAGCTTGAATTGTATCGTTTTAACTATATTATTAGCCTTTCTGGCTTCAGGCTGTTTTTCGCAGGAGGTGGAGAGGAATCCGGGGATTGATATGAAGGTGAGGGAATTTCTTGAGAGTCACAGGCATACGTGGCATGACATGAACGTCTCCTCAACGGATGGCAAGGTGCTGTACGACCTCATCATCAAACACAACTATACCCGCGCTCTGGAGATTGGCACCTCCACCGGCCATTCCGCAATCTGGATGGCTTGGGCGTTGAGCAAGACCGGCGGCAAGCTCATCACCATCGATATCAACCAGCGGCGCCACCGAGAAGCGCTGGCCAATTTCAAAGAAGCTGGCCTCAGCCAGTACATAGACGCCCGCCTGGCCGATGCCCACGAGCTGGTGCCCCGGCTTAAAGGCCCCTTTGATTTCGTCTTCTGCGATGCCGACAAGGGCTGGTACAAAAACTATCTGATTGCCGTCTTGCCTAAACTCGAAGTCGGCGGCTGCTTCACCGCTCACAACGTATCCTCCCGCTACACCTGGGGCATCGGAGAATTTCTCGATTATTTGCGCAGCCTGCCAAATATGGAAACCACCATCAACCGCGACAGCTACGCCGGCATCTCCATCAGCTATAAAAAATCGGAAAAGTAAGATTTTTATTTAGTGATGGTGGGGGTGGGACGGTATAAGTTTAGAGGTAAGATGGTTTTTAATAAATATATTTAATCACCGCCCCCCATATGCCCCCCACAATATCATTCATCCTTGCTCATAAAGGCAGCATAGTTCTCTTTCTTTCTCTGCAATCAAACTAACAGGTGAAAACAATCATTTCACCAGGATTAGCTATCACATAAATTTCACTTCACTACCCTCTATGAGAGTATACTATATATCATATATAAAATAATTTTTTTATCAACTTATTTTTGAAAAAAATTGCTTCAAGACCGCAGGAAATTCTTCTCGATGTCCTTATCGGGGATGCGAAGAACAATGGGTCGCCCATGAGGGCAGGTGAGTGGAGTGTTTCTGATTCTCAGCTCATCGAGCAGATATTGCATTTTCTCCATGGTAAGTGGATCATGAGCTTTTATGGCTGAGTGGCAGGCGATGGAGGTTATCAAGGTATGAAATATTTTTTCCTTCTGGTAATCCTTTACTTCCTCCTTCAATCCGCTGATAATCTCGCGCACCACCGGCTCTATATCCCGGTCAACCAGCAGTGCCGGGATTTCTTTCACAGCAAAAGTATTTTTACCAAAAGGCTCGATAACGAATCCCACCTTCTCCAGCTCTGCTGCATGTTCTTCCAGCAGGATTCCCTCGGCCGGGTCCACTTCCAGCATCAGAGGCATGAGCGCTATCTGACGTTCAATGCTGCCCTGCTGAAGCTTTGCCATCAGCTCTTCATAGAGCATTCGTTCATGGGCAGCGTGCTGGTCCACGATGAGCACTCCTTCCTCGTCCACAGCCACTATGTAGCTGTTCTTATGCTGGCCCAGCACTACAGCCCCTTCCATACCGAGGCGCTCCTCACCTTTTTTAACTGGTGCAATTTTGTGCTCCACAGCAGGAGCTGCTTGTTGCTGGGGTGCCTTGTCGCCAGCGGGAGGCACCATACCTGGCTGCCACAGTGCCCGTCCCAGAGACTTCTCAGTTCGCTGTCGAATCCGGGCAAGATAATCATCCTCTTTCCCGGATGGTTTTTTTTCCCGTCCTTCTTCAGTCTTGAAAAGCGTGGTAGTCCTTTCCTTTTGCAGCAGGTTAATGATGCTGTCTCTCACAATATCGTGGATAACGCCCTGCTGTTGAAATCGCACCTCAATCTTGGTGGGGTGGACATTAACGTCCACCATCTCTGCCGGCAGCTCCAGAAAGAGGAAGATTATGGGATAGCGTCCTTTGGGGATGGTTGTCTGGTAAGCTTCTCGAATGGCGTGAGAAATAATTCTGTCCCGTATCATGCGGTTATTTACAAAAATAAACTGCATGTTGGAGGAGCTGCGATGGTAATCTCGTTTTGAGATGAAGCCCTTTAGCCTTAAAAAATCCTTCTCCCGCTGCAATTCCAGCAGACCTTCCAGAATGCTTCTACCATAAATTTGAAAAATCCTCTCCTTCAGGCTTTTAACTGCGGGGGCGGCTAAAATTTCCCTATTATGATGACAGGAGAAATGAATCTCCGGATGCGCCAGGGCATAAGGGATAATCCGGTCCATGATATGGGCCAGCTCAGTTTCGGTGCTCTTAAGAAATTTTTTTCGCGCCGGCACATTGAAAAAGAGGTCTCGCACCGCAATGGAGGTGCCTTGATTCATAGCACATTCGTTCACGCTTTTTATCACCCCACTTACAATCCTAATATTTGTGCCTGGCTGAGAGTAATCGGTATTCGAGCGTATGGAAAGGCGTGAAACTGAGCCAATGCTGGGCAGCGCTTCACCGCGGAAACCAAGGGTATTGATGGCAGCAAGGTCTTCGGCTGAGGTTATCTTGCTGGTGGCATGGCGCTCGAAAGCCAGCAGCAGGTCATCGTGGTCCATTCCCTTGCCATTGTCATTGACCATTATCAAACGCTTTCCACCAGCTTGCAGTATTATGGTAATTCGTTGAGCACCAGCATCAATGGAGTTCTCAATAAGCTCCTTAACCGCCGAGCTGGGTCGCTCAATCACTTCGCCGGCGGCAATTTTATTGGCCACATCTTCGGAGAGTATTTTGATCTTACTCATTTTTATTTAAATAAAGAGAGACAGGATTAACCCCTGCCTATAAGACATTAAATAATCATCAGATTATGGACACTCCTCGCTAATGACTTCTATATCGTCAACGTGCGCTTGTTCTCCATTATCAACATTTAGGACAGGCTGTCCATTTCTTAATCTTTCATCGTTGTCGTAAGTGTCTATCATTAAGCGGTTATATAAAAATACCTGAAGGTTATTTCCATTAGCTATAAATTCAGGATTATGCCACATACCTGTGGTAATATTTGCTGGAGCACCTGCTACACTATACCCTTGATTAATAGAGTTGATATGTTTACCCATATGAATATAATTGCGAATTAAAGCTATCTGATAATGAGCTTTGGGATTATCATGAATATGCACCCATAATCCCCCATTATTACCAAACGTGACAATTTTGAATCTGAGTTTTATACTATAATTCCTCCAATAATTAGTTGTTTTGATATCAGACCTATGCTTTTTAATATCAGGAGGTAAACTTCATAGGCTTACTTTTTTTTCGATTTCCTTTTCTCATTGATGTTTGCTTGCGCAGCTGCAAGTCGGGCAATGGGCACTCTAAAGGGTGAACAGCTTATATAGTCAAGTCCAACTTCATGGCAGAAATCAATAGAGTCAGGATCACCTCCATGCTCGCCGCAAATGCCCAGTTTTAGTTTAGGTTTCGTTTTTCTTCCTTTTTCAACAGATATTTCCATGAGCTTACCGATGCCTTCTTTATCCAGGGAATGGAAGGGGTCTTTTGGCAGAATGCCCAGTTCAACATAAGTAGGAAGAAACTTTCCCGCATCATCGCGGCTCAGGCCAAATCCCATCTGGGTAAGGTCATTAGTACCGAAAGAGAAGAAGTCTGCCTCAGCAGCTATCTCATCAGAAGTAACAGCGGCTCGAGGAACCTCGATCATGGTGCCCAGAGTATATTCCGTACGAATCTTCATTCGTTTAAAGACCTCTTCCGCTTTTTTTATTACCATTTTCTTTAATATAGTGAGCTCTTTTACATGACCTACTAATGGAATCATTACTTCAGGGATTACATTGCCGCCCTCTTTTTTTATTTCACATGCCGCTTCGAATATGGCCTCTACCTGCATCTCATATATTTCAGGATAGGAAATTCCCAATCTGCAGCCGCGATGACCCAGCATGGGATTAAACTCATGGAGTTCTGCTATCCGTTGTTTTACACGTTTCAGGTCTGTATTCATATCATCTGCCAGCTTTGTGATATCATCCTCCTTAGAAGGAAGGAATTCATGGAGTGGAGGATCAAGAAGCCTTATAGTAACCGGTAAGCCATCCATCTCGCGGAATATATTATAGAAATCAGTTTTTTGCATGGGCTTTAATTTGGCAATAGCTTTTTTTCGTGTTTTTTCATCTTGTGAGATAATCATCTCTCTAACGGCAGAGATACGGTCTTCAGCAAAAAACATGTGTTCAGTTCTGCACAGTCCTATTCCCTGTGCTCCAAAGCCTCGAGCAACCCTGGCGTCGTGAGGAGTATCTGCATTAGCCCTGATATTTAGTCGTCTCTCTTCATCAGCCCATTGGAGAAGGGTGGAAAATTCTCCACTGAGTTTAGGTTTAATTAATTTTATTTCACCCTTAATGACTTCGCCAGTATTACCATTAATAGTAATATAATCTTCTCTACCAAGAGTAAGACCTCCCACATAGATAACTCCACTTCTCTCGTCAATATTAAGCGATCCACACCCAGCAACACACGATTTTCCCATACCTCTGGCAACAACAGCTGCGTGGGATGTCATTCCTCCTCGAGCAGTCAATATTCCCTCAGCAACTTTCATACCCCCAATATCTTCTGGTGAAGTTTCTATTCTTACAAGGACTACCTTTTCTCCACGTTCTGCTCTTTTCTCAGCTTCGTCAGAGGTAAAGGCCATTTTTCCTACTGCAGCACCTGGGGATGCAGGTAATCCTCTGGCCAGAACTTGAAGCTCTTGTGAAGGGTCTATTACTGGGTGAAGAAGTTTATCAAATTGATTTGGTTCCACTCTCATTAAAGCTTCATCTTTTTTTATTAGGTCTTCATCGAACATATCCACGGCAATCTTTATTGCAGCTTGCGGAGTGCGCTTACCGGTTCTTGTTTGCAGAAGGAAGAGTTCTCCATTTTGAATGGTGAACTCTAAATCTTGCATATCCTTATAATGATTTTCCAAAGTGGTATAGATATCTACCAATTGATTGTACAATTCTGGCATGGCTTCTTCTAACGAAACCTGATTCTCGGTGATTTTTTGTTTTTTGTTAATCGGTTGGGGAGTACGGATACCAGCTACGACATCCTCTCCTTGAGCATTCAATAGATATTCACCATAAAAATGTTTTTCGCCATTTGATGGATCTCTGGTAAAAGCAACTCCTGTAGCTGAGTTGTTATTTAAATTGCCGAAGACCATTGTTTGGATATTGACTGCAGTACCCAATCCCTCTGGAATATTATGAATTTCCCGATATTTTATTGCTCGTTTATTATTCCAGGATTTAAACACAGCAGCAATAGCTAATCGTAATTGTTCATAAGGTTCTTCTGGAAAAGCTTTTCCTATAACATCTATATATATTTTTTTGAACTCTTTTACTAATTTTATTAAATCCTCGGCATCAAGCTCGGTATCCAGGGTTACTTCTTTTTCTTCTTTTATCTTTTCCAATGCAGCTTCGAAAAGGCCTTTATCAATCCCCATAACTACATCGCCGAACATTTGAATAAACCGCCTGTAGCTGTCGTATGGGAAGCGCTCATCATTAAATTCATTAACTAATGCTTTTACTATTTTATCGTTTATCCCAATATTTAAAACGGTATCCATCATACCAGGCATTGAGATAACAGCTCCACTGCGAACTGATACTAATAGGGGCTTTTCATCCCCACCAAATTTAGCATTTAGCACTTTTTCTAAACGTGCTAAATTCTTTTTAACCTCATCTTCCAGACCGGACGGTAACTTTTCTCCTAAATTCAGATACTCGAGGCAGGCTTTAGTTGTTATGGTGAAACCAGGAGGAACGGGAATTCCCAGATTGCACATTTCTGCTAAATTAGCACCTTTTCCACCCAACAACTCTTTCATTTCTGCTGAGCCTTCGGCCTGATTTTTGCTAAAAAAGTAAACGTATTTCTCTCCCATCTTTCTACTCCTTCATGATTTGATTGTATGAGTTAATGCTTTTAAGGTACAAGTGGCTTTTAAGTTCCTTCTCCAAGTAATATGTTATTAAAAAATAACTAAGGCCCGCAATTTCTTTAAGCGCATCATCTGTTATGCGCAATATTTTTATCTTATTTATTTTGTTTTTAAGGATAAATTGAATTATTTGAAAACTCATTTTTGTTATGAGCAAGTTTTGTGTAGATGATTGATCTTTACAAGAAGAGCAAAATAGTCCATTGGGCTGGAGGTAGGCAGGTTGAGAATCTATAAATAAATCTTTGCCGCAATTTTTGCATTTTTCCTCCCATGATGGAAGGTAACCTTGTAATTTTAGAATCCAAAACTCGCAATACCGAACAATTAGACGTATATCAATTCCCTCTGCTATAGCAGCTAATAGCGAAAGCAAAAGGCGATAAATGGATTCATTAACCTCTCGTTCTGGCATGAATTCAATTATTAATTCTGAGATATAGGCCATATATGCACCAGTGAGAATGTCTCGTTGCAAATGAAAGTGAGATTTAATGAGATCACATTGATTAATCTGAACCAGTTCTTGCCCTTCTTTTTCATAAAAAATGAGCCATATGTGGGATAAGGGCTCCAGACAACTTCCGAATTGGCTGGAAGCCTGACGAGATTTTTTAGCTACACCTCTAACCTTGCCAAAATCTTTAGTAAAGAATACAGCTATTTTGTCGGCTTCTCCCAATTTGTAACTTCTTAAAACAATTGCTTCAGTCTTTTGTATACTCATTGATAAAGTTAAGTAATGATTCAAGTATGTTACTTAAGAAATAATTTATTAATTTTTAGCTGTTAATTTTATGCCTATTAGCTTTGCAATGCAAATTATAAATGAGACTACATCAGGTTTTTTTCGTGCGGGGCTTAAGCACTTCTTTAATCTGTCGTAAAGCAAATTTGTGGTCCTCCTGGTCTAAAGCAGCAACACTATTTTCAGCGACTTCTACTTTGAAACCTCGTGAAAGAGCATCCATTGCGGTATAAAGCACACATATATTGGTTACTACACCAGTAATAATAAGTTCATCGATATCCAATTTTTTCAAAAGTTCTTCGAGCTCGGTTTTATAAAAAGCTGAATAGCTGATTTTAGGAACTACATAATCTTCTTTTTTCGGCTTTAACTCAGCTATAATCTTTGCTCCCTCAGTGTTTTCTACTGCATGAGGAGGCCAAACATCGAATTCTACATCATCTGGTTTGTGACGGTCGCAGAGATAAATGATCGGTATGTTTAATTTATGAGCCTCTTCTATCATTTTTTTAATGTTCGGTATAATAGCACGTGCCGCAGGAACCTCGAGAGGAGCACCAGGTAGAAGAAAATCCTTCAGCATATCAATTATTAGAAGTGCTTTTTTGCTCATTTCTTTATTCTCCTTTTATTGGCTCTTTTTATCTATAGCAATCAATTTCATTACAGTTTTACTATAATATGGATTTAGATACTAATTTTTTTAAATAAAATTCTTCAGCTAATTTATATATATGCTGGTTGTCTTTCAGTCCTTTTATTAGGTGTTGAGGAATTGCGGAAATACTGTTAAATGATCCAGCTATAGCACCCATTATAGCAGCAGTAGAGTCAACATCCCCTCCTACCTTGATTACACGGATGAGATTACCTTCAAAACTATATGGGTATTTTAAAAAGAAGTATAAACAGATGAGTACAGTAGGAATGACATAAGGACTTATACCAGGCCATCTTTCATGCAAATAAGTATCAGGATTACCGGCAGCAATTATCTGCTTAACAGCATCTTCTTCAGTTAGAGTTAACCATTTAGATAGCTTACTAATATCGTCAGCAAAACCACTATGAATTTCCTTTATTGCATCCCAAATAAGATCTATTATTGTTTCACTATCTACAGTATTATTTGCTACTCCATATGCAACTGTTAACGCTATACATACCGCTCCAGCAGTACAGCGTTCATCATGATGGGTAATAATACTGCTTATAGTAGCATCCTCTACTAATTGTTCTGGCTTGTCGTAATCCCAGAGTCCAATAGGTGCCACCCGCATAGCAGTACCGTTGCCTGCTCTCCCTTTTTCTGTGCCTACAGTTTTCCAGTCACCTTCTCCTTGTATCAATTTATTAACTGCATCAGTGCAGCTTAATCCGGCGCCTATTATTTTTTTATTTTTCCAAAGAGGTATAAATTCCTGAGCTATAGTATTTCCATCTACCTTACCCGCTTTGAGGGTAGCGTTAATGATGGCAAGACTTAGCTGCGTATCATCTGTATATTGTCCTCTTGTATAGTTCCATGTTTTTCCATATTTTGCTGGCATACCAACCTGCAGGGGGATTTTTTTACCATCCCATCCTTCATAAGGCGCACCCAAAGCGTCGCCTATGGCACTGCCTACAATACAACCAATGAATTTTTCTTTTATCTCTTGGTTTATGTTTTTTTTCATTTCTATTAAGGAATTATTATATTTAAGTGGGATATTTTTTTCAATACATTATCAATGTGGGTTCCTCTCCAGAAAATTCGCTCACATCGAGAGCAATAAGCAAAGTGCTTTTGTGTTTTGAAAACATAGGGAGGTACTTTACCTTCCACTTGTTTTTTTTCGATTGTTATCAGGGGAGTATTGCATTCTAAACATCGGCTGAAGATTTTGACTTTAATTTCATTGCTTGCGAAATGTTCTAATACTTGCTTAAGCTGTTCAAAAGGGTCTTCACTTTCAATAAGCAAAGAGATGTCAATATCTTTTCGCCGGGCCAACATTCTATCTCTGGTGAGCAGAATACGCTTTTCTATTATGGCACTATCAATAAGCTCTTCATCTGATATATCTGAGTAATAGGCTGCATCGAAGCCTAAAATTCTAAGCCATTTAGCAAGTTTTCCCAGCATGCAATCTACTAGAAATTTTTTATTATCCATCGCAAAACCTTTATGTCTTCAAAGCCACGGTGTAAGCCTTCTTTTTTAGCTAATTCTATGGCTTGAGAAAATTCCTCTGATGTTATTCGGCGATTAATATTAGGATATTTATGTGCTTTATAACTGGGTCTATACTGGTCCATAATGTTCACATAGCTGTTTCGTGAAAGTTCTCGAGCAATAAATTTCATTATTTCAGCAGTCCCTGCCTGATTATTGGGGAGCACCAGGTGCCTTATTAATAACCCCCTGGTGGCAATTCCCCTTTTATCTATCTGCAAATCTCCCACCTGACGATGCATTTCTTTAAGAGCACTTTTCATTACCTTTGGATAATTCTTTATACCTGAGAGCTGAAAAGCGATTTCTTCATCACCATACTTAACATCTGGCATATATATATCTATAATACCATCGAGTAGTTTAAGTACTTCTATAGGTTCATAACCACCGCAATTGTAGACCAATGGAATATTCAGGCCTTGCTTATAAGCAATTATCAGAGCTTTTAAAATTTGGGGTATTTGGTGAGTTGGTGTGACAAAATTAATATTATGGCACTCTCGCTTTTGTAAGGCTAACATTATGTCGGCTAATTTTTTAATAGTGATAACCTCTCCATAGCGGAGCTGACTGATGTCATAGTTCTGACAAAAAATGCATCCCAGGTTACAGCTGGTAAAAAATATTGTCCCCGAGCCAGAGTGGCCAACCAGGGGAGGCTCTTCACCAAAATGGGCATTAAAGCTGGAAATATGAACCTCAGCGTCTATCTGGCAATACCCCATTTCACCATTGAGTCGATGGACTTCGCAATTGCGAGGACAGAGCGTGCAATTTTCTAAAATTTTATAGGCTTGTTCCGCCCTTTTTTCAAGTTCAATAATCTCAATTTTCATTACTTTTTATAAAACCTTCGATAATTATTTTTAACAGGTAAGATGCAAGGCAGCAACTACCCTTTTTTTTGAAGAAAATTCATTAAATGTGCGGCAAGCCATTTCTGTCTTAAAGGCAAGAAGCTGAATATTATATTTTTTTAAATGCTCTTCAACATCAGGAGCTATTTTCATAACACCCATATTTCCTGTTCCCACAATTAAGATTTCCGGTTTAAAGTCCACTATCTCTTCTAAATCATCTGTTTGCAGGAGATGTCCCTTTTTACGCCACCAATTAGCATCTATCTTATCGGGATAGATAATGACGTCAAAGCGATATTTCTTGCCGTTGATGGTGATACTGCCAAATGAATAGTGGTCTATCATTTATTATTATTCTATGTTTTTGAGGAAACCATTTCTTGAAACTCTTCCTCTGTAAGGACTTTAATCCCCAGCTCTTTGGCTTTATCTAATTTAGTACCGGGATTTTCCCCTACAACGACAAAATCAATCTTATTACTGATGCTTGCTGATGCCTTACCTCCTAATTTTTCAACCAGACGTTCAGCCTCGCTTCGACTAAAATTGCTCAAGGCACCGGTAAAGACCAATGTCTTTCCTTTAAGAAGATCCCCTTTACTTTCTGTTTCTTCTGTTGTGTTTACGCCAGCATTCTTTAATCGCTCCAATACTTTCAGGTTTTCTTTTTCAGCAAAGAAGCTTGTTATGCTGGATGCGACTTTTGGACCTATTTCATCAATTTCCTCCAGTTCTTCCTTTGTGGTTTTAATAAGGTCATCTAATCTGGGATATTTTTCAGCTAATATTCTGGCCAGGTGCTCGCCAACAAGAAGAATTCCCAGTCCATAGACCAGTCGAGCCAATCCTCGCTTTTTGCTGACATTAATGGCATCCAAAATGTTTTGGGCAGATTTTTCGGCTAATCTTTCCAAATTTGCCAGCTCCTCAAGCTTGAGCTCGTACAAATCAGCAACATTTTTCACTAATCCCTTATCAACGATTTGATCAACTATTTTTGTGCCCAGGCCATCAATATCCATAGCCCTTTTTGAAGCAAAATGCTTGATGCTGCCCTTCAATTTGGCTGGACAGGAGAGCCCAACACATCTATGAGCTGCTTCACCTTCAAGTCTGATTACCCTGGAGCCGCATACCGGGCATTTTTCTGGCATCTTGAATGTTTTCTCTTTGCCAGTTCTCTTTTCTTTGATAACCTTTACTACCGCAGGGATTACATCTCCTGCTCTTTCCACTAAAACAGTATCGCCAATACGGGTACCCTTCTTAAGCATTTCATCTTCATTATGCAAAGTAGCACGGCTAACTGTTACACCTGAAATATTCACCGGTTCCATAATAGCAATGGGAGTTATGATTCCAGTTCTACCAACGGAGGGTTCGATATCGATTATTTTGGTAATCTCTCGGCGGGCAGCGAATTTATATGCTGTTGCCCAGCGTGGGCTTCTTGATACCTCTCCTAATGTTCGCTGCAGCTCTAAGCTGTTAACCTTAAGAACTATACCATCTATTTCATAAGGAAGTTTTTCTCTTTCTTTCTGCAGCTCTTTGTGATATTGAATAATATCTTCTATCTTGTTAAAAACTCTTGATTTGTTGTTAAACTTAAGACCCCATTTTTTAAAATTTTGCAATATTTCCCAATGACTGGAAAAGTTTGCTCCTTCTATTTCTCCGCTCCCGTAGAAATAAATGTCGAGGCGACGAGAAGCGGTTATTTTCGGATCGAGCTGGCGAAGAGCACCCGCAGCCGCATTACGTGGGTTGGCAAAGAGGGGTTCTCCTGCTTCTTCTCTACTTTTATTTAAGACTTCAAAATCCTCGATCTTCATAATTACCTCACCACGAGCCGCCAGACGTGCAGGTAAAACCTCCTTTTTTTCCTGCCTCAGGACCAAAGGTAGTGCTTTTATGGTTTTGATATTCTGCGTAACATCTTCCCCGACGAATCCATCCCCCCGAGTAGAGCCTTGCGTTAACCGACTGTTTTCATATATTATTTCAACTGCTAAGCCATCGAGCTTGGGTTCGGCCACATACTCGATATCTGATGAGGTGTTTAAGAGCTTTTTTACTCTTCGATCAAAGTCTCTTAATTCCTCTTCCGCCAGGACATTGGATAAACTGAGCATTGGTATGGTATGAGCTACGGTATCAAATTTCTCTAAAGGTTTAGCTCCAACTCTCTGAGTGGGAGAATCGGGACTCTGATATTGAGGATATTTCTTCTCCAACTCCTCGAGTTCTTGCAGCAAACGGTCGTAAGCAGCATCAGAGATAACCGGATCGTCCAACACGTAATAACGATAGTTGTGGTATCTTATTTCTTCCCTGAGTTTTTCTATTTTTGTAGCGATATATTGTTCTTCCATTGCTTTTTACTCGGGATTTACAATATTTGAAAAATAGTTGTTGCTATATTATTGTTTGCCTAATTTTAGTTCGAAATACGGTAGCTGTTTTAGTACATATTTTCTAATCGTGCGAGCTGTAGAAGGATGAGGTATAATTTTTCCATCGTTTATGAGAGGTAACAAAAGTTCTTCTGGTTTGCTCCCACAACCGCATGATGATGCTTGAGTTCCTCGAGGGAGTACTTGGTGCTCATAACAGTCGGGGCATCTCCACAAACTTTTTCTTCCTGCCTTTTTGCCTCGCTTGGCTATCGGTTGGTTATCTATTTCGATGATATCACAGGAAAAATCTATCACCGGTGCATTTGAGATGTACGTCCCAACTCCATAACCATCTACAACAGGATTTAACTGATACATTTTCATTTCGTCTATACCCCCGCTGACAAATATTTTGATGTTATCAAAACCTCTCAAATTAAGTTCCCAACGTACTTCCTTAATAAGCTCCAGAAAATTCCCTCGTCGGGAAGAGGGAGTATCCAATCTGATGCCAAAAAGCCGATCTCCCATAGCTTCGGCTATCCGTAAGCTTTCTATTTTTTCGTCGTTAAAAGTATCTATCAACGAGATTCGCTTAATCTCTTTTGGAATTATTTCATCGAAAGCTTTTGTTGCTTCGAGCGTATCACCCATAATAAGTATTAACGCATGGGGCATGGTTCCAGCAGGTTCTTCACCTATTTGCCGAGCGCTTTCTACCACAGCAACACCATCGCAGCCACCAATAAAAGCGCTTCGTTCAATCATAGGGGCAATAGCCGGATGCATTCTCCGGGCACCAAAGCTCAATACACTGCGGTCACCTGCTGCCTTGCGGCACCGAGCAGCGGCCGTAGCCACTCCTGAAGCTTGACAGAGAAGCCCTAAGAGTGCGGTCTCATAGTGGCCAAAATCTGTGTACATACCTTCAATTGCCAGTACAGGTTCATGTGCATGGAATATGGTTCCCTCGGGCAGGCAGTTGATATTTGCTTTAATACCTTTAAACAACTGGCTGAGCTCTTCAATACCACAGAGAACTGCCCACGGCCAATCATTAGGTAAACTTTTAGCAAAGACCTCCATTACAACCTTTTTATTGATGCCCTTTGCTTTAAGAATTTCAAGTGTGCGTTGAAAATAAACATCTGTAACTTTTCCTTTTTTAATATCATCGAAACTGGCAATAAAAAACATGTTTATCTCTCTAAATTATATAAAAACAATTACCTATGAAATGTGAACCAGATTAATTAAGCTATGAACATTCTCTCCCAATGCAAATTTTTGTAAATTATATCAAAGAAAGCCTTTTTAATCAAGCAGACTTGAATATTCACAGTAGATTGAAAATGGATTTATTTATGCTTCATTGCCAGTTTGTGAAAATGTTGGCGAGTACTTTTGAATTCTCTATCCTGGTAAGTGGGATGATGGCGATTGGTGAGAAGAATAAGAATTGACTTATGTACAGGGTCGATCCAGAGACTGGTACCGGTGAAACCATCATGACCAATAGAAGAAGGATGAAGGGTGGGGCCTGCACTGGAATCCGGTGTAGAAGCAAGCTGCCATCCAATGCTGCGATGTTCCTCCAGAGAAGGTGTAAAATTTTTAAAGAAAAGCTTGTGTATCTTTTGCGGGATAAGTTTGCCCATTCCTAAAAACTCTTGTGCTAAGGTAAAGATATCTTCGGCAATAGAAAAAAGGCCGGCATTGCCACTGACTCCCCCCAAGCTGTAGCAATTCTGGTCTAACACTTCGCCCCATACAACTCCCTGACGCCAGCCAGTGTAATCCTGAGCAAAAGAAGCGGATTTGGTTCTCTCAAATTGATTTGCTTCTTCAGTAGCGGCTATTCTTTTTTTAAAGGACTGGGGAGGATTGAACATGGTATTTTTTAAATTGAGCGGTTTTGTAATCCAATCATGCGCCAGTTTATCCAGGGACTTACCTGTAATTCGCTTGATAATCTCACCTAATATGATATAACCGAGACAGCTATAAACCACTTTAGTGCCTGGTGTATATTCTAATTCTATGCTATCCAGATATTTGAGGTAATCATTTATATTATTTCCAAAGAAATAGAGTGGCCGCCAATCTGGTAATCCAGAACTATGAGTTAATAACTGGGTAATGGTAATAGCACTTTTTTCTTTGCTTTTAAATTCGGGTAGGTAACGTATTATAGTATCCTCTAATTTTATTTCTCCGTGGTGATAAAGAAAACCTACAAGCAGTGCAGTTATGAGAGGCTTAGTCAGGGAGGCTAAGTCAAATATAGTATCTCGTTCCATGGGGATTTTTGTTGGTTTGACCACTGCCCAGCCCTTGGCCTCACAAATATAGTTTTTTCCTCCATGCGAGACCAAATAGACCGCACCCGGAAAAATTCCCTGTCGAATATTTTTTTCAACAAAATTGTCTAATTGCGTTTTAATTATCTTTCTTTTAATTGTATTAATATGCAAAATATATCAAAAAATTATTAATGCATGTCTTCAAAGGAAATTACTCCGACTTTTTCTAAGAGCTTGAAATAGGTATCCACGATTTTAATATCTATTGGGTCATATTCGGCACTAACGGCATTGCGAATTTCCAGAAGATTTCTTTTACCATCTGTAAAGTTAAGCATCTCAATGGGTAAGGAGTAAGCTTTTAGAAAATCTGATTGCTTCGATAACCAATTGTTAAAAAGTGACATGTATTGCTGGAAGAGGGGGTCTTTACTTGCTTTTTGGCTCACATAGCTCATAGATAACATTCCTCTAAATTCTGGATTTCTCTGTGGGACGAAGTTGATCAATTCTTTTTCCTTATCAGAAAGCGAAGGAAGAGTAACACTCACTTGATAACGGTGACAGAGAATTCGGTAGAAATCGGCTATACCTCTTTGCATAATAATAGCTTCCTCTTCTATTTTTTTCTTGGAAGTTTCGACAAATTCCTGGGCTAAGCTATTTCCGTCACTTAATTGTAATACGGAATTGATAGTTTCCTGTTCTCTGAGAGCCGCTTGCCTCAGGATATTTAGAGCTTCTTTATAAGATTTCTTAAAGGATTCCTCGTTGTTGCGGCTCATCATATCAAGAGCTTTTTTACCCTCTTTTGCCAAACGAACCTGGCTGCTACCAGCCACAATAGCTGCCAGTTTAAGAGCATCTTCACTATCAGCCCAGGCAATAGTGGCAGCGGTAGCAGCTCCCATAAAGATTACACGCCTGAGCATTGTTGGATCGACTTTATCGAGCGTATCTTCACTGGTATGATAGAAATCATCGGGCCAATTGTTAAACGCTACTGCTGGAATTCCAATGCTCTGTTCCACAAACATATCATGATCTGAACCGAAGGAATAGGGTGTAATTCTGGCGAGGAGTCTTCTTTTACTACCATTAGGCGAGAGTATTTGAAAGGTATCCTTGGGAGGATGTCTAATTTCATTATAATTTAGAGTAATCCGTAAAATGTTGGCCACAATATCGTTGAGATATGAGGGCAAAGAGTAGGGAGTTTGGCAAATATTTAAAACTGAATTGGTGAGATATTGCTTTTCTCCCACCATATCCATATTAAAAACGGCAATTCGTTTTATATCTTCATCTATGTGTTTGGCTAACCAGGCGATGGTTCCGGAATATTCAGGAGTCCAGATGAAGCGAATAGTGCGTTTTGGTGGATTTAAATGACCTTCATTGATCATACGCAAGAGAGTATGGGCCACCTCCAGGATAGCAGCACTTCCAGAGGCATTATCATTGCAACCAGGCTTATAATGATCGAGGTGGGCAATAAATATAATTTCCTCTTGAGAGAGATTAGAACCAGGAATTATCCCGCTTACCACTTGTATATCAGTTGCTTTTATTTCTGCCTTAACATAAGCTCTCAGTGTGATTTTTTGACCGGCGTTTAGCTTTTCTTTAAGTTCTAAACCTTCCCTGTAGCTTATGCAGAAAAGAAATGTCGGCTTTTCAGATTGTGGAATACCTGCCCAACCCACCTGATCAGGAAAATCCCAGGATTTTCTATTATAATCAAAGGATGGAAGTGTATGAAAAGAGATAAATCCCAATGCACCTTTTTCATTGATAATTACTTCCAATGTTTTTCGGTTTGGAGCTGAGGGGCTCAGGATTATTTTTCCCTTTAAATCTCTGTCCTTATAACTATCCAGTGAGTTAAGGTTGTTTATATATATTAATTCACCAGTAACATCTGTTGATTGGCTATTTACTCCTAATGAGAGGGGAGTATCTTCATATGAGGTAATACGCTTATATTCTGGCTCTATCATCCATAACTCTGCTTCGTAGGGAAACCATTGCAAATCTGTTTTCCAGGAAAAATAAGAAGTTTTTCCATCATAGGGGTATTTTTCAATCACCACTCGTTCCAAACCATATGCTTTAGCCTTAGCTGCCACATATTCTGCTGCTTTTTGATAGCCTTCATTAGAGCCAGTTCGATAGAATTGGCTAATGTATTTGACATGGTTATAAGCATTCATTCCTGAAGAGCAGTTGATAATATCTTTGGCTATTTTATCCTCAATGATTAATTGTTGGGTTTTTGCAGAGAGAGGCAGAACTATTGTTATGCTAATAGTAATAGAAATACATATTAGAATCCTGGCTAAATTTCTCATACCGTCCTCCTCGACTTATTAATATGATAATAATTTTTTAAGTGGCTTATACTATATTTTCTATAATTAAAAAAGAAATTGTAATCTAATAATTTATATCTGCTTTTTTTGGCTGAAGATAATAAGGTAATTTTAAATAGCGATGCATCTCATCGCTGCAGAATTCTATCGGCTCGTTACCTTTTATGTATGCCTCTAATATTATATCTTCAGGAGGACATAATGGAGTTGCGAGCAGTCCTGTTTTTCTGTCTATTCTGCGGAAGACTACTCCATCAGGGATGGGAAAATATTCAACAGGTCTATCCTTAAGATATTCTTTTATAAAATCCATCCAGATAGGGAGGGCAGCAACTGCTCCAACCATACCTGGCCCTAAAGTCTTTTTTTCATTAAAGCCAACCCACACACCAGTAACTAATGATGGAGAGTATCCAATAAACCACGCATCTGTACAATCATCAGTAGTTCCTGTTTTGCCGGCTAAGGGACGGTTAAGAGAACGAGCTTTGGCAGCAGTTCCCCTTTCTATTACACCCTCCATTAATTTGTGCGTAAGATAGGCAATTGTTGTAGACATTACCTGATGAGTTCGTATTTCATGTTGATATAGTATATTACCTTCTTGATCCGTAATTCTTTCGATAAAGTAAGGCTCTACCTTTACTCCTTGATTAGTAAAAGCAGAGTACGCTGAGACCATTTCTAACAGAGTGCTTTCGATGGAACCCAAAGCTATGGATAAATATGGTTTAATCTCGTTTCTAAATGCAAATCTTTTAGCTAAATCTGCAACTTTTTCTACGCCAACATATATTTCTAATTTCACAGTGGCAATGTTTAAAGATTTTTCTAAAGCCTGCCTCAGGGTGCTAATGCCGTAATATTTATTATTATAGTTTTCAACCTCATAAGGTTTTTGCGTATAAGGGTCATAAAAGGTATATGGTTCATCTAAGATGGTAGTGCTCGGACTTAATCCATTCTCAATAGCAGTAGCATATACAAAAGGCTTAAAGGCGGATCCTGTTTGCCGATAAGCCTGAGTTGCCCTATTCCATTGGCTTTTGTAAAAATTACTTCCACCAACCATGGCCTTTATTTTGCCGCTCTGAGCATCAATAGCAAGTATGGCTCCATTCACCAGAGGCTCTTGTTCTAAGGATACTTTCAACTTTAAATTTTTTTGGTCAATCTTATGAATTCTTAAAGGTATTAAGTCACCTATTTTAAAAATGGTGGAGGGACTTCTTACCCAAGTCCATTTAATCTCATATTGTCCTAATTCAGTGGTATAATCTCCTACTTTTGCAATTGCTTTCTTGGAGTCAACTGCGGTTATAACTCCGTAAACTATATCTTCTTCCTTAAATTCATTTTTCCAGCTGGTATGCTGGTAGCTGTCAATATCGCTATAGTCTTTTGTTAATATATTGGAAAAATTTTTTCTGAATCCTTGTCGTTTATCTACAACATGGAGCCCATTCTGTAAAGCTTTATATGCCCATCTCTGCATCTCCGGATCTAAGGTGGTATATACTTGTAATCCGCCATGATAAGTTATTTTTTCGCCATATTCCCTTACCATGAATCTTCTTATTTCTTCAATATAATAGGCAGCAAAAGTTATTTGGTGCGATTGAATTTTTGTTTTTACGGGGCGTTTTTTTGCAATGGCTGCTTCTTTTTTTGTAAGAAAGCCGTCTTTAACCATTAGATCGAATACCTGATTTCTGCGCTCTAAAGCGCGCTCAGGATGCTTTACAGGAGAAAAACGTTCCGGTGATTTTGCAATAGACGCCAAAAGAACGCATTCTTCAAGACTAATTTCTTTTGCAGGTTTTCTGAAATAGAAATGAGAAGCAGCCTCAATTCCGTAACGATTATGACCCAGAGCTATTTGGTTGCAATAAAGCTCTAATATTTGATCTTTGGTGTAATGGTTTTCGATTTGGATTGCATAAAAAATTTCTTTGAACTTCCTTTTATAGGTAAGTTCCCTTTTTAGAAAAAGACTGAGGCTGAGTTGTTGGCTTATAGTACTGGCTCCCTGCACTATATGACCAGCACGGATATTTTTGTAAGTGGCCCGCAGTATACCCATTGGATCAAAGCCTATATGATGGTAAAAGATATTATCCTCAGCAGAAATAATTGCTGTAATAAAATTTTGCGGGATATCCTTATAAGGAATGACAATCCTTCTTTCCTCAGCAAATTGGTGTAGCAAATCGCCATTACCATCATATATGCGTGTCATTATACTGGGCTGATAGTTTTCTAAGGTTGTAATGCGTTCCATATCTCTATATACGGAAAGAAAATAACCGATAGCTATACCCATTACGATTGCAATGGAGTAGGATATAAGTAAGAAAAACTTTTTTTCTCGTGCTTTTTTAAATAAGGTCTTTAGTTTTTCTATTATCCAGGGAAGAAAGGGAAAACCTTTATGCCGAAGTATAATTATTGTATTTTTTCCCATAATGCTACATATTATAACATAATTTTTTATTCTAAATGTAATAGAGAATACTTTCAACAGTTCATATGAAGAATAAGATTTGATTTTTGTTATTGTATAATAAGAATTTGTGCATACTTCTTTACTCCGACAGAATTTTTTTTATGATTTTCCTAATTCTTTACATTAGAAAGCATTTATGTTATATCAGTTTTATCTAAAGACGAACTGTAGCCTGAAAAGAAATGTATAAGAATGAACAGTTATTTAAATAGTAGATATCATTTTTTATATAGATTGGGGAGCCCAGTTTGCGTATAGTTGATTCATTCACTTTTAGTGATTTAAATCATAAACAGCGACTGGCAATTGAAAGTTTTAAGGCGCCACAGGTAATAATTGCTGGTCCTGGCAGTGGGAAAACAAATGTAGTCTGTCGTTTTGTTGGTTATTTAATTAATAAAAAGGGAATTTCACCAGGAAGAATTCTTGTTCTTACATTCTCCCAGGGAGCTGCAACCGAGCTGAGACAGAGAATTGAGCCTTTCTTACCACGGAGCTACGGTGAACTATGGGTCGGTACCTTTCATTCCTTTTGTAATCGTTTTCTTCAAGAAAATAGCGTTTCTGCTGGTTATAATCATGGTTTTGGCGTTCTCTCTGGTTTTGGTGAATGGTTGATTTTAGGAGAGATTCTAAAGTGTAATAAAGAAATGAGAATTTCCTATAAACCAGCCCTTACTAAAAAGCTATTGGAATTAATTAATCTTTTTAAACAGAATCTGATAGATCCTCCTCATTTAAAAAGAACTCTTGGTGGATTGGATAAAAGAGAATCATTTTTTAGTGGTTTGAAAGAAAAACTGACTTTATTATCCGATATTTATGCTGCTTATCAAGGCTTTCTTAAAAAGGGGAATTTGTTAGGATTTCCTGATTTAGTTTCCTGCACTATTGAACTATTAAGAAATAATAGAACTATACTAAAATCTTATCAGCAGAAATTCCAATATATTTTAGTGGATGAGTTTCAGGATACTGATACTGCCCAATTTCAATTGCTACAGCTTTTAGCAGGAAAAGATTCTAATAGAAAAATTTGTGTTGTAGGTGATCCTGATCAATCAATTTATCGCTTTCGCGGTTCAGATGTGCTTAACATAGGGAATTATGACGGAAGTCAATCTCGATTTAAGCACATATTTCCCAGCGCCAAGGTAATCCGCTTGGAGCATAGTTATCGAGCCTATGAGGAATTAGTAGAGATATGGAAACGTCTCGGTTTGGGAGGTAAGCTTATTGCCCAAAGAGGTAGAAAAGGCAAACCATTAGTTACCATAGCCAGTGAGCCAACCCCTTTGGATGAAGCGTTTTATATAGCAAGGAAGATTAAAGAATTAGTGGTGGTGGATGAGCAAGATAGTAATTATTCAAAAGAAAAAGGATATAACTATAAAGATTTTGCAATTCTGGTTCGTAGCACTAAGAATCAAACAGCTCCATTCGAAGAAACACTTACATACTATCATATACCCTACCGAATAGTGGGGCAATCGGTTTTTCATCAGCACCCAGCAGTTACCTTTCTCTCTCATTATCTTAAATCCCTGGAACGAGAAGAGCATAACAAGAGCTTTAGACAGCTTCTTCATTCTTCTGAGGTTAAATTAGATCAAACCCTTCTGCAGCAGCTTATACAGATGGTACAAAAGGAAAGCAGCGTATTACAGCGAGGGATTATTGGATTCATTATGCGATTGAGCCTTGATTATCCAGTGCAATATCCCTTAAATAAAATAAATCCACAATTATTACCCAGGTGTCGACCCTCACTTATTGAGCGCTATTTACAAGATGAAAAAGGACAACTATTTTTAGAAAAACTTTATCAATTCATTAAAACGTTTCTTGAACTTAAAGAAGAGAAAGATAGGATTCCAATTAAAGATTTTATTCACCGTTTAATAAATAGCACTGTCCTATCACTGCGGGCAAAAAGCATAGCTAATAAGTTTGAACCAGAAGAGATTGAGCAGAGTCAGCATTTTGCTCTGCATGTGCATAAGTTAGTGGATATGATAACAGAATTTTATGACAACTTCACACTTATTAATGGCACTTCACCAACATTTTCGCACTTTATTAATGTATTTGATGAACTTATTACTCAATATATAGATGAATTGGAGCCTGAGGCTCCTTCGGATGAGAATGCAGTTTCTATTATGACTATTCATCAGGCGAAAGGATTAGAATTTTCTGTTGTTTTCGTGGCAGGGGTCATGGAGGGAATTCTCCCCTCGTATCCATCGGAGGGACAATATCTAACCTCTGAGGAGATGCAGCAGCTAAAGATGATGTTTCCACATTTTCATAATCCTCTCCCCCCCACTGAAGAAGAAGCTCTTATAGAGGAAAAGCGTCTTTTCTATGTGGCAATAAGTAGAGCACGAGATAAGCTTTTTCTTACCTGGCCTCAACGAAGAGGAAGTTTAATCAACCAACCTTCACGATTTATATTAGAACTCAATAATAACAATGCTTTATCTGAGACGAGCTGTTCAAATGCTGGTCTGCTTTTTGAAGAAAATGCTTCGCTTAAAAGCTCACAAAGTTTAAAAGAGCCCTCACAAATACTTTCCTTACCGGATTTAGAATATTATCTGAAACTAAAAGATTTTAATAATGCTGATGAGTTAATGAGACAATTAAGGGAGAGCGTTGCTCAGTTAATGCAAAGATTTGAAAGAGAGGAGTGGGTTTCCTACATTCCGAATTTAGCTTACATTATGGGTGATCGTGAATATACTGCTTACCCACCCTGGAGGGAAGCAGTGAAATTTTCGCCCGCAGAGCCTTTCTTTACTCCGTATATGATAAATAACTTTTTAGCTTGTCCACGAAAGAGCTTCCTGGAGTCTATCCTGGGATTGCATCTAAAGCCCCTGATTTCTAAAAGATGGCAGTCAGTTGTCAGGCGGATTATTTATTTGTTAAATATTCCTCATCGGAGAGATTATTATCTTTCACAATCCCTGGAAGAACTAACTACCGAGGTATCTGATAAGCTACTTCCTGAAGTATGGGAAGAGATGTTACCCCTGCCTTCCTCAGCAGATGAGATGTATTTTTATGAGAAACAAAGGAAGGAATGTCTTAAGATTTTGCAGTCTTATCTCCATGACATCTATGCACAGCAGAATATGATAGAAAATTATCTACCCTCTGATGAGTTTGTATTAAACAGAGGAGATTTTTGTTTCATAGTACCTATTCCAGGAATTATCAGAGCTAAAAATGGTTCTTTAGGTATAGTTGAATATAGCTTTTCTAAGAAAGGTAGCAAAACAACTGAAGCTAAATGGATGGCAAAAAGATTGTTGGGCTATGCGAAGAAAAGCGGAGAATGGGTGCTACCCCAGGATGTACGGCCCATATTATATTGGTGGGCTTTTAAATATGGTGAAAATTTGTCAGGAGAGAAACCAGCGGTTAATCCTGACTTTTTAAAACGATATTATCTGTCTGGAAGTAGAGTCGAAGATAATGCTTTACCCTGGGCTATTTTAGGCTATCCCCATTCAACATTTTCCGATCAGGACTGTTATATATTTTCCGATGAAGAAATAATAAGAGCCGAGGAATTAGTTTTAGAATTGTGTAACAAAATCAGAGAAGGAACATTTCCTGCTGAGCTAACTGAAGGACATTCGAACACCTGCGAAGGATATTTTGGCTGTCCATATGCTTCTCTTTGCCGGAGATAGGGAATCAAGGTTTGCAAAATGGCAAAAAATATTAATGACCAATTGAATGAGGCTCAAAAACAGGCTGTTAGTGCCTCTACTGATAAAGCACTTAAAATAATTGCAGGCCCTGGAACGGGTAAGACCTATACAATGGTTAAACGCTTCCTGGCTTTGAGCAAGGTTTTTTCCCCCAACCAGATACTTGCTTTAACCTTCACAAATAAAGCAGCCGAAGAAATGCTCCTTCGTCTGGAAGCTGAAGGGCTAAAGCGACAAAATTTGTGGGTTTTTACTTTTCATTCTTTTGCTGCCAGGCTCATGAGAGAATCTCCTTTTATGGTCGATCTGGATGCTGGTTTTCGCATAATTGAGGAAAATGAACAGGAGTTGTTGTTACGACGCTCATTAACAAAGTTGAGAATTGAAAAACATGACCTATTAGAAAGAATTGAAAATCTGCACCCTGATTTATTAGATAAACTCTGGATTGATTTACCCAATGTAATCAAGAGAATAAAACTCCATCTTTTGCATCCCAGTGACTTTGCTAAAAGCGTAATGAAATTATCTAAAAAAATATCCCCCCTGGTTAAATTCGATGAAAAAGAAAGTGAACTGGAAAAAATGATAGGCGAATTAGTAGAAGCATATTATTGGCTTTACCAGCGCGAGTTAACACAGAATAATGTGCTCGATTTTAGTGATTTACTCATTAAACTTTATAATTTGCTTAAAAACGAGAGCTATCGAGAAAGGCTTGGTAAACGATTTCGCTATATCCTGGTTGATGAGTTTCAAGATACCAATATTGCTCAATTTAAGATATTAAAGCTCCTGGCTCAGCCAGATATGTCTAATGTATCCATTGTCGGTGATGACAAACAAAGTATTTATGGCTTTAGAGATGCTGATATGGCAAATCTAACCAAACGATTTCCACCTGCACAAGAAGTTTTGCTCAAACTGAATTACCGTTCATTTCAACCAATACTGGATATCTCCAACCAACTGCTTAGCCGACATTATCCCAAACAAATAGAGAAGATAAGCGCTCATCATGGTGAGGGAACGAGTATTTCCATTGCTTTCTTTGTTGCCGAAAATGAAGAGCAGCAGGCGGAATTCATTGCAAGAAAAATTAGAGAATTATTGGGAAAACCATTACGCACTAAAAATAAGCTTATGGGAAGGAAAGAAGGTGAGCCGATAAATTATGGTGATTTTGCCATTCTAATGAGAGCTATGCGGGGAAGGAAAAGGGTGCAGTTTCTGGAAGAAGCACTCAATCGCTGGCAGATTCCCTATCGAATAGTTGGCGGAGCTGCTTTTTTAGGCTCGCAGGAAGCTGTCGATATTTTGAATTACCTGAAAGTGGTAGAGAATCCGCTGGATGATATGTCAATGGCTGCGGTGCTATGCAATCCATGTCTGGCTGTAACAGATAATCAAATCTATATGCTAAGACAGCAGCACATTGATTCGGAACTTTATGACGATTCTTTGTATGCTTGCCTGGCTTTTACGGAGAAGCTTCAATCAGATTTGCCCGCAGAAACAATTAGTAGGCTTAAGGAATTCTATTATTTTTTAAATAGGATGATCAGTATCAAAGATAGCGTATCGCTCGCATCTCTTGTTTCCTCAATAATAGAAGGGAGTGGTTATCTGAGATATATAAAAGGAAGTATATCCTATCAGACACAGATGCGATTGGCAAACCTGCAGCGATTGCATCGCCTGGCGAAGGATTTCGATGAGAGACAGATTTTTTGCTGCTTGAAAGATTTTATCGATTATATTGACATGATACAGGAACTGGGATTAGACGAGAGAGATATCGAATTGGCTCCTACCGAAGAAGCCGTATCACTCATGACTATTCATAAAGCCAAAGGGCTTGAATTTCCCATAGTCTTTATGACAAACTTCCCTCCTCAGAAACAAAGGAAACCAAAATATAGACAGATTTATTTTGACGAAAAATACGGCCTTTTGCTGAAGGGGGAAAAGGGAGCAGAAGCGGGCAAATTTCAACACTTTGTACAAAACAACGATCCAAAGGAAAAAGAGATAGAGGAAGAGGAGAGGGTTAAATATGTTGGGTTAACCCGCGCTCAGGAACTTTTAGTTCTCACTGCTGTTGATTCTGATAATCCGGAAATATCATGGATCAGAGATTTCTGCAGCAAAAATCATTCCCTTGCCCGGGAAGTAAATATGCCGGAAGATCCTACCATACAAAAGACCTCTGCTGTTAAAGCTCAGGAACCTTTAGAAAGCAGGGAACGAGAAGTAGTATTGCAAAGGCTTAAAAAATTAGTTGCGCTGGAGAAAGAGCGCATACCATTATCGGAAGAAATTTTGCAGCTCTCCTTTTCATATAGCCAGTTAGCTGTTTATAGTAATTGTCCCTTACAATACTACTTTATTTATATCTTGGGACTTCCCAGACCGGAGGAGCTCTTTCAAGACGCTCTGTCTCTCCCGCAGCAGGAGTTATCCAGTGGGCTCAATATTCAGGGTCTTTCATATGGTGCGCTTATGCATAAAATCTTATCCCAGTTTCATCGCTCACCACCGCCTGCATCACCTGAAGAGCGATGGCAAAAATTAAAAGAGATTATGCAAACCTTATTACCGGAGAAAGGTATAGGTAAGCGTTTCCCTGCCCAGGTTGAGAAGGTTTTGCAAGTGTATGCATATCATCCATACAGTGAGATACATCCAGCTTTCATAGATAGGGAATTTAATCTTAAATTAAACATGAGTGGAGGCGCTTATATCAATTTGAGCGGCTTTATTGATAGAATTGATAAAGTAGATTCCATCTGGAAGATAATAGATTATAAGACAGATGCCGAGCTTACTCCATATAAATTAGAAGCTTACCGTTTTCAGTTGCTCAGCTATTTATTGGCTATCAATCGAGGAGCTCTGCTGCCGAATATTACATTGGAGGATAGGGTAGAAATCGAGATAATGCATGTGCAGAAAGGAGAGGTTATACCTTTACCTTATACTGACAGCGATGTATCAGATACAGAGAAGAAGATAATACAATTGGCCCACAGGGTAATTGCAAGAGATTTTGCCATGAGAGAGGAGCATAAGGAGCGCGATTGTCGCTCCTGCTCCTTTGGTGGAGATGTGGGCTTCTGTCCTTATAATCGCTGTAAGGATGAAATAGGAAAAACATCGTAATAAAAATGGAAACAGAGCGATATTTGAATTTGAAAGCACTGCAATCAGCTCAAAGGTCTTCCGACCATGAGGAGTATTTTCGTATCCTCTGCCAGGAGCAGAAAGAGAGCGGGGCAGGGGAGAAGATAGAGCTGCTTTTTGCCCATGAGTGGGATAATACTTCGAAAGTTTTTCGGGAGGATTGCTCATTTGGAGTCCGGGGCAAATGGGAGCGGTCAGCAGGGCAGATAGTGCTGGGAGAGGGGGGTTTGATTATTCTGCAGCCTGAGGTAACGGTAAATGCCTCAACATTGGCTGAGGTGAGCTTTTGTCCTTATGCCTATATGGCCATGAAGGAGATGCCACCTGCGGAGATGAATTACTCCTTTCTTCTGGGAATTCTTCTGCACCATGCCTTTGCTGCTCTATTGAAATCCGATAAGAACGTGGATAAAGAAAAAACTGCTTGGCAGGCAATTGAGCAGCAGAGAAATTCCATTGCTGACACTCCCTTTGCTCCTTCAGATGATGGATTAGCATTCGATATTGTTTCGCATCTGGGGCGGATTGAACCCTGGCTGAATGAGTTGAAAATAAAACATAATGGATGGGAGGTCAATGTGGAGGAGCCGCTGCAATCGCAAAACCTGGGGCTTAAAGGGCGGATAGATGGGATGCTGATAAATCCGGGCCATGATTCCGCCCTTATCCTGGAGCTGAAAACGGGAAGAGCCGGAGGGCTGTATCCGCCACTGGAACACCAGATGCAGCTCACCTGCTACGCCCTGCTGGTGGAAGAATTAGTCCTTAAGCAGGGGGGAACTGTCAAGTGCTTTGCTCTCTACTCCAATGAGCCGCACTACTTCCCCGAACGAGAAGCCCGGTCCCATAACCGAAGACGATTGCAGGCCATAGACATCCGCAATCTCATCGTCGCCATAGATAAGGGCTACTACATCCCTCCTCAGCAGAATATACCTAACTGCAGGAAATGCCACTTTAAATCTGAATGTGAAAAACATTTAGAGTAAAAACATTAATAATAGTGCTTGCTGCAAAAATGTCCCAAAAAAGATGAAAACCTGAGCTTAGCCATTTTTTTCACTTTTTTTAAAATATTTGTAATATAAGCACCACTTTTATCGTTTATTATAGTAAAATACTAAAAATGCCACTTTTTAAAAGTTACGAGGTAAAATAAATGCAAGAAAATGAAATCATAATCAGCGTAGAAGATAAAAAATATTATCTTGAATTAGAAGCTATAGATCCGAGAGCTCTGCATACAGACAAATTTTTAGCAAAAATAAAAAGTCAAGATAATAAATATTTTACATATGAATTTCATTTCGGCCATAGATTCAACCCTAATACTAAAAATAGAAGCACTTTTATAAAGGATAAAATTTTAGAAATTACTAAAGTTAAGATATCTGAGAATGTATTTAAAGATCAATTGATTGTAGTCTTTTCTGTTTGTAGTAAACAAACAAGTCCAGATAAGGAATTGAAAAAGCATTCAACTTGGTATGAAAAAGAATAAAATATATGTTAACCGTATAACCCTAAAACTATTATGATAATTGAATCAACCTATCTGACATTTAAAATAAATAATAAAAATGAATAATAAGAAATTAGATAAAAATGACAATATAGAAATTAAGGCTAAGATAATAATTGATGGTGATATTTCAGAAAAGAAATTTGAATTGTTACTTAACAATAATTGTGAAGAAGATGTTCTCGACTATAAAAAAGAATTAGACTTATCACGCAATGCAGAAATGAAGTATAAATTGGAATTAGTAAAAGATATAAGTGCAATGGCAAATTCTGAGGGTGGTTATATTGTAATCGGTGTTGAGGAAGATAAAACATCAACTAAAAAAAGATTCAACCCAATTGGTTATAATCAAAACCAAAGAGAGAATTTTGATGAATCTAATATTCAACAGCTTTTAAATAACTATATTGATGAAAAAATAAAATTTAATGTGGGAACCATAACAAGCAAGAAATTTAGAAATAAACAATTTGGTATGATTTGTATTTTTCCAAGTGATAAAAGTCCTATCATTTTTTCAAAAAATGGAGAATGTAAAGATTCTGAAACTAAGGAAATAAAAATTTTATTTAAAGAAGGTGAAATTTTTGTAAGGCGTGGAACAAGCACTATTAGAGCAAATCAAAATGATATGCGCAATATCATTTCAAAAATAAGGCAAAGAGAAAAAGAAAATTGGACGGAGGATATTTTGCATATTAAAGATTTGACAAACGGTCTAAAAACCTTATTGAAGTTATTGTCTCTAGGCCCAGATAATATATCTAAGATTGTGGAAAAAATTGAATCCGGGGAAATAATAATTGCCCCAATGGAAAAAGAAGAAGTTGATGATTCTTCTTTTTTTATAGATGAAAGATCTTTTGAAAAGGTTTTTCTTGATGTGCTTCTTAAACAAAATGATGTATTAATCCGCAAATGGCTTAACAGAACTGAAGAGTTATTTAAAGAAAAATTGGAAGTTTTATTAAAAGAAGATAATGATGGTATTTTGAGAATTAAAGATAATTTTTTAATTCCTATATTAGATAAATTCATTTCAATTGGATTGATTATAACACGATTGAGAAAGCCAGCACCATCATTTGAT
>CAZYAF010000036.1:0-30394 GCA_964645975.1 uncultured Acidobacteriota bacterium | reverse complement strand
CAACGGCAATGGTGGAAGGAATAAACAACAAAATAAAAGTCATTAAAAGAAAAGCTTACGGCTACAGAGATATTGAATACTTTAAACTGAAAATCTATAACTCACACCTAACCAGGTACTCATTATTGTGATGAACCGAAGTTTTTTAACAGTCTCTACCAACAGCAATATACTCGTTTCAATACTGCTTGCTACATTAAAGATTACTCCTTCAGCTTTGGGTAAAAATGTGGCCCTAAGAGTAGCTTCTACAACATCATCAATATAGGTAAAATCTCTGGTTTGGCAACCATCTCCGTGGATGGTTAATGGTTGATCATTCAAGGCTGCTTTTATTAATTTAGAAATTACGCCGCTCCATGGCTTATACGCTTGCTGGCCGGGTCCATAAACATTAGAGTAACGTAAGCTTACAGTGGGAGTGCCATACGTTTCATAGAAAGCATGGCAATAATTTTCTCCTGATAACTTCGAGAAAGAATAGGGAGAAAGAGTATTGGCAGGTTCGTTCTCTTTGATAGGAAGATAGCCTGGATTCCCATAGACAGAAGCAGATGAAGCATATACCAACTTCTCTATTCAGTGTTTTTTGCTGGCCATGTTTAAATGAAGAGTACCTCTAATATTTACCTCAAAATCATTATAGGGATCTTTTGTTGATACTACAATATTTCGGGCTGCTTGATGTATGATATATGATACTTGAGATACAAGCTTATCTGCAAGTTTATCATCTGTGACTGAGCCTTTAATAAATTCGACTCTTTTATCTTGTGGAATATTGCTTTCTTTACCAAAAGATAAATCATCCAGTGCAAAAATTTTGGCTCCTAATTTAATGAGCTGTAATATAATATGAGATCCAATAAAACCTGCAGCACCTGTAAATAAGACCTTTTTGTTAGCTATAGCGAAATTCACTGATTTATTAATTTCTGCTAATAGAAAAACTAAATATCATAATAAAGAGCAAACTCATAAGGATGAGGTCTTGAGCGTATAGCAGCAACCTCTTTTTCCATTTTATAAGTAATCCAGGCTTCTATGATATCTTCGGTAAAAACATCTCCTTTGAGGAGAAATTCGTAATCTGCTTCGAGGGCTTTAAGGGCTTCTTCTAAAGTTGCAGGTAATGAAGGAACATCTTTTAGTTCCTCAGGAGGAAGATCATAGATATCTTTATCTAAAGGCTCTCCGGGATCAATCTTTTTTTCGATACCATCTAATCCAGCCATAAGAATAGCAGAGAGGGCTAGATAAGGATTGCAAGAGGGGTCTGGAGGTCTAAATTCTAATCTTTTACTGGCAGGGCTTGCGGAATAAACTGGAATTCTTATAGCAGCGCTGCGATTTCTGCGAGAATAAGCTAAGTTTACCGGTGCTTCAAATTTTGGTACTAATCGTTTAAAAGAATTTGTTGTAGGTGAAACAATAGCTGCGATAGCAGGAGCGTGCTTAAGAAGCCCTCCAACAAAATAAAGAGCAAGGTCGCTTAAACCCGCATAGCTATCACCAGCAAAGAGAGGTTTATCTTCCTTCCATAAGCTTACATGGGTATGCATACCACAGCCATTGTCATTAAAGATAGGCTTCGGCATAAAGGTAACGGTTTTATTGTGTTTTCTTGCCACATTTTTAACGATATATTTATACATCATCAAATAGTCAGCAGCTTGCAAGAGGTGTGAATATTTTAAATCAATTTCAGTTTGACCTGCAGTAGCTACTTCATGATGATGGCATTCCACTTGCAATCCGCACTGCTCCATTGTTTGTACCATTTCACTTCTCAAATCTTGATAGCTGTCCATTGGTGGAACAGGAAAATAACCCTCTTTATATCTTGGTTTGTAGCCAAGATTAGGGTTTTCATCCCTTCCGCTATTCCATCTTCCTTCAATTGAGTCGATATAATAAAAGCCGCAATGCTCATTTTGGTCGAAACGAATGCTATCAAAAATAAAAAATTCAGCCTCTGCACCAAAGTAAGCGACGTCAGCTACGCCGGTGAATTTCAAATAATTTTCTGCTTTTATGGCAATATTCCGAGGGTCTCGTGAATATGGTTCTTTAGTCATTGGATCGTATACATTTCCAATTAAGTTTAGTGTAGGCAGTTCAGTAAAGGGGTCTTTAAATGCGGTTGTAGAATCTGGGATAACAAGCATGTCGCTTTGATGAATAGCTTTCCACCCTCTAAAGCTTGAGGCATCGATACCAAATCCGTCTTCAAAGCTATCTTCTTTTAGCTCATGAAGAGGAAATGAGAAATGATGCCATAATCCTGGAAGGTCCATAAAGCGCAAATCTACTATTTCAATATTATTTTCACGACAATATGCAAAAATCTCTTTTTCATTCATTTTTACTATCCTATTATAATTTTTAAAACGCTTATACGTACTTATTTTGGAAAATATACCATAAGAAATTTTAATTATCAATGTTTAAATTTTCATATAAATTCATCTTTTATTAAAATATTTTATTTTTATAAAATTAAATGCTTTTAATATAATTCTTAGTAACTATATAAGAGATAAGGAGTTAGATATTGACAAAAATCAAATTTTTATTTAAAATATAAAGGGTAAATATATTTGAATCTTGGATTTCTTACGGAGAAATATTTATGAAGAGATATGGCTTTTTGTGGAAAGCCATTATTCTTGTTACAATTCTTCTTTTAGCCATAAATACAAGTAAGGGACAGCATAATTCACCGGACCAGTTATATAAAGAAGCTGTTGATCAGCTTCATTCATTATTGGAGTCTCAATCAAAGCTAAAGATAATAAGTGAATGGGAGCGATGTATTGCGTCTTTTCGTGAAATAGTAGTTTTATATCCGCAGCACTCCGTTGCAGATGATGCGTTATTTAAATTAGTTGAACTTTATTTAGGAGCTTATCATCAGTTCAAAAATAAAGACTATCGAGAAAAGGCACTCCTTTCTTTAAAGACAATTGTAGAAAAGTATCCTCAAAGTACTTATTTACAGGATTCTCTTTTTACTCTGGCAGAGATGTATTTTTCAGAGCTTAGGGATTGGGAAACCTCTGAAGAGTATTTTCTGTTGTTTTTAAAACGATTTCCTAATACAAATAGGTCTGAGTATGTTAAGCAACGGCTTAATTATTTACAGTATCAATTGGCAGAGGTAGAAGCGAAGAATTCACCTGATGGTAAATTAGCTTTAGTAGAAAATATTCGACATTGGTCAGGAAAAGCTTATACCAGAGTAGTAATAGATTTGGATAAAGAAGTACGCTATAAATATTCGACTCTTTCTAAACCAAGCAGAATATATTTTGATTTGCTTAATTCTAAGTTGAGCTCCAATCTGCAAAAAAAGTCTTTTCCGGTAATAGATGAATTTCTTCAGAAAATCCGAGTAGCTCAAAATCAAAAAGATATTGTAAGGGTTGTGCTTGATTTTGCCACTATAAGCGATTACAGTGTGTTTTCTTTATATAATCCTGATCGAGTAGTTATTGATATTCTTGGTAGAGGAGAAGGCAAAGAAATTAAACCTGCACATATTGAGGAAAGAGTTAAGAACAAAGAAGTTGCCGATTCAAAAAAGCCTTCTTTACCTAAGCCGAACAAGGAAGGAAAATATACTCTTGCACGACAGTTAGGATTACAAGTTGGGACTATTGTAATTGATCCTGGACATGGTGGGGGAGACCCCGGTGCTATCGGTCGTACTGGATTGCAAGAAAAATTTGTAACTTTAGACATTGCCAGAAAACTTCAGCAAAAATTAGAACAGCAATTAGGCTGCAAAGCAATTCTAACCAGGAGCGGTGATAGTTTTATGACCTTAGAAGAACGAACGGCAATTGCTAATGCTAACTCCGCTGACTTATTTCTTTCTATTCATACTAATGCTACCCGTAGCAAAAATACACGAGGAGTAGAGACTTATTTTCTGAATTTTGCTATAAGTCCGGAGGCTGCAGCTCTGGCCGCCAGAGAAAATGCTATATCTCATAAAAACATGGCAAAACTTCAGGACCTGGTTAAAAAGATTACGTTAAATACTAAAATAGATGAATCAAAAGAATTAGCTCGTTATATCCAGTCGGATATGTATTTAAATCTAAAGCGTTGGGGAGTGGTTAACTTAGGAGTAAAGCAGGCACCTTTCTATGTTCTTATAGGAGCTAATATGCCAAGCATTTTAGTGGAAGTATCTTTTATAACCCATGCTGAAGAAGAGAGGTTACTTAAAACAGAGATATACCGTCAACAAATTGCTGATGCTTTATTTTCAGGTATTAAATCATACATAAAAACTCTTAGCTAATCCTACCAAAATATTCTTAGAATAAAATTTTTATTTGATATTTTTATTGAATGATAAGATTTGCTTTGAGCATCAAATAAAGGCCAACAATATAAATAGCTATTATTAGCCAGCCATCGAAAGCAATTTTTCGCGGAGCACGAGCCTCTAAACGATAATAGATAGCCAATATGACAACACTTGTTATTATGATACCTAAAAGGGCAGTAAAGACATGAGAAGACGCTGATAATAAAAGAATCGGTCCACGATTATAAAATAAATCAGCTATTGGAATAATAAGAATATTAAACATATTGCTACCCAGAGCATTTCCTATAGCCATATTATATTCTTTTAATTTTAAAGCACCCAGAGAGACTACAAGTTCTGGAAGTGAAGTAGCGATTGCAACCAGGATTATACCAACCAAAGTTTGACCTATAATAATATCTTTACTAAAAACATGTATTTTTCGTTGGGATATAATGTCCCCCAGTTGAGCCATTCTTACTCCGGCTGCCAGTATAAAAAAAGTAAAAAGAGTGAATAAAGCAAAGGTTTTCGCTATTGAGTAATGGGAGTATTTCTTTTGGTCGGGTATTGCTGCAAGCGAAGCAAGATCCTTCTCTCTGCGAAATAAGAATCTCATACCTAATAGAAAAACTATTATTATAACGAAGGAATCAATACCAATAAGAAAATGTTCTTTATTTAATATTGATTTTGGTTCAGTCAGAGTATGAAATACAAGGCTAAGTGCAGCAATGCCCATTAAAATTATTCCCATAGCGCCACTTATTATATGAGTTTTACTTGGGTTTATTTTTTTAAACCTCTTAATGGTAATAATTGAGATTAGGGCAATAATAAGCAAATTAAAGAGATTACTCCCTAACAAATTGCCAATTGCTATATCAGGAGCTCCTATTTTTGCAGCGGAACTACTCGTTACTAATTCCGGCAGCGAAGTAGCTAACGCTAAGAAAGTAACTCCTACCCACGTCTTTCCTACTTTTAATTTTTCAGAAATAATATCCCCAAAATAAGAAAGTTTAAATCCCGCGTAAAATATTATCGATGCACAAAGCAAAAATTGTATCCAGATAAAATCTCTATTAAAATCCATTATTCATTCCTTTATCCAAGAAACACATGAATCTTCGGTTTCCCAGAGAGAAACCTTAATAGGTTTGTAACCAGTGCTCGTTGATAAATTTTCCAGTTTCATAAAAATAAAATAGACAATATTTTCTGTTGATGGATTTACATGTTTAAAATAGTAGTGGTTATTAATGGAGTAATCTGCAAAAGGATTAGTAATTTCTCGAATATGATATTTTAGTCGAGGAAGGACATCGTGATCAAATTTTCTGTTCTTATTTACGGGCTCGAAATATAATAATAAGCGCCATCTATGACTATGAATTGGTTCTAATCCTTTGCTAAGTCGTAGCTGATGGCTGGATAAAAAATGGTGTTCAAAAACTATTTTTAACATAGCACTTTTTGAATTATAACATTTAGGATTACTAAGCTTTGGTTATGCAAAAATGTGATTAACACTTTTTTGATTGTAATAATCATACTTAATACTATATTAATGCATTTATACAAACCGAAATTATTCAGTTAATTTTAAGAGATAAAATGTCCATCTGCAAGAAAATTAATAAGAGAGATATCAATTTTATTTCTTGAGAAATTATATAAACTTAATATTTATTTTTTCAGCAAATTATTGAAATTATTCCAGACTGGTGAAATAACGAAAATTGGGAAAATAAATTAGGTAATAAAGAATTGATAATGCATTATATTTTATGAAAACTTTTACCAGGTTAGTTATATTCCCTTTTAACCATAAGTAGGTTTTAGAGTTAATGATTTATTTTTCAAAGAGTTAGCATCAAAAGTTATTTGACCTATAGAAAAGCGTGTTTTATAATGTGTTTATATTAGAGGCTTGCGATGGAAAAAGCCTGAAAATATTATAAGGATTATTGAATTAATATATGCAAAGTGCATTGCTTTCGGGCAGAAATTTATTAATAAGTTGAGTTAAAATGAAAACAACACTACCAAATTATATTACTATTTTTAGAATACTTTTGGTGCCATTATTAGTTGCAGTATTGCTCACTAAGTTTCCAGAAAAAGAAATAGTGGGCTGCATCATATTTTCGCTAGCTGCAGCAAGCGATTACTTTGATGGTTATTTAGCACGCAGAAATAAACAGATAACCAGCCTCGGCATATTGCTCGATCCTTTAGCAGATAAATTGCTAATTTCAGCTGCGTTTATATCATTGGTTGAACTGCAGAAAGCTCCAGCTTGGATGGTAGTAATAATAGTCGGAAGAGAATTTGCAGTAACGGGATTGAGAATGTCGGCTCTCTCGGAAGGTTTTATTGTTAAAGCATCTGCATTAGGAAAATATAAAACCACTGTGCAAGTAGCTACGATAATTATACTAATATTGGGAAAACAGATTTTAGGGGAATTGGTGATTCTTGGTGAAATTGGATTGTGGCTTACTGTCGTGCTCTGTTTGATATCCGGAGCGCATTATTTCCTTCAATTCTGGCGTGAGATTCTTCCAAAATTACCAAAGAGGAAATTGAGAAAGAAAGGATAATAAAATGAAGATTTGGTCTCATGTAAAAAAGAAGTGCATAACTGGAATATTGATTGTTCTCCCATTAGCACTTACCATTTTAGTGCTTAATTTTATATTTAAGCAAGTAGATAAATTTGCTACTCCTTATGTAATTAAATTATTGAAGCTTTATGGACTGGAAATAACAGCTAGTAAGCTGAATAATATTATTTTGGCTCTAATAGGATTTTTTCTTACTTTTATAGTGATTTATATTATTGGGATATTAGGTTCAAATATAATAGGTAAGCGACTGGTTAATGCTTTTGATAATATTATGCTAAGAGTACCATTAATAAAAGGAATCTATGGAGGTGCTCGGCAATTAATGCAGTCATTATCAGTCGATAAAATGGCTGGTTTTGAAAGAGTAGTTTTAGTTCAGTATCCTCGAAAGGGAATATATACCATAGGCTTTGCTACTGCTGAAACTTCGGAAAAAATAAAGGAAAAAATCCAACTTGAATTAATGCATATTTTTATTCCGACAAGTCCTGTTCCAGCTTCAGGTATGTTAGTTTTAATTCCTCGAAAAGATGTGATATTTTTAGATATCTCATTAGAAGATGCTTTTAAATTAATCGTATCTGGTGGTATCGTAATACCGGAAAAAAAGAAAAAACAGCCATTAATACCAGATGCGGTTATATGTAATGATAAAAAAGAGTAATGTTTTTATTTGAAGTAATAGACAGCAATACAATAAAATACAGCGTAATTTTAAATGGCTAATAAAATTGATTTTGCAAAAATAAAACTTTCTCCGCCACGCATAATTGTTATCAGCTTCGCCGGATTGATTACTCTGGGAACCTTGATTCTTTTACTGCCTTGGTCTACAGTAGATCATAGCATAAAAGGAGTAGATGCGATCTTTACTGCAACTTCAGCTACCTGCGTTACAGGTTTAATTGTGTTAGACACAGGGAAGGATTTTACTCTTTTAGGCCAGCTTACCATATTATTTTTGATACAGCTTGGTGGCTTAGGTATAATGACATTTTCTACATTTTTTAATATATTGCTAAAAAAGAGGATTTCTTTTCGGGATAAGATGATGCTGGAAGGAGTATTTACTCCTGAGCCATGGGAGAATTTCTGGACCTTACTTAAAATGATTTTGCTATTCACTCTTGGAATCGAATTTATAGGTGCACTATTCTTATTTTCTGCCTTTTATCCAAAATTAGGATTACTAAAAGGTATTTATGCCAGCGTATTTCATTCTATCTCAGCTTTTTGTAATGCGGGATTTTCTATTTTTAGCACATCAATGGCTAATTATAGTAATAATGTTGTTATAAATACAGTTATGCCAATTCTGATTGTATTAGGCGGTATGGGATTTGTAATAGTTGGAGAGATTTTTACTTACTTTAATAAAGCAAAAAATAAAGAATGTTTTCGATTTTCATTGCATACTAAAATTACTATAATAGTAATGATAAGCTTAATTCTATTGGGAGCTATTGTTTTCTGGATTTTAGAAAGAAACCACAGTCTTAAATATATGGAGATGAGAAGAAGCTTATTTATAACAATATTTCAAGCCATAACGCCCAGGACTGCGGGTTTTAATACTATTGATATGCGATTGCTTTCAGCTCCGTGTTTATTTTTTCTTATGATACTGATGTTTATAGGTGCATCTCCTGGTTCAACAGGTGGTGGAATTAAAACTACAACCCTTGGTGTTTTAGTTAGTTTGTTAGTATCAAAAATAAGAAGTCAAAAAAATATTAATGTTTTGGGTCGTACTTTAGGAAAAGATATAGTTGATAGAGCAGTTGCCATTGTAATCATTTCAATATTTCTCATTGTTCTATTTACTCTTTCTTTGTTAATAGTTGAGAATAATAACTCACACAATAATTTTGCACTCGAAAAAGTATTATTTGAGGCATTTTCTGCATATGGTACTGTTGGACTATCTCTTGGTATAACATCTATGTTCTCTTCTATGGGAAAAGTGTGTATAATTGCTTTGATGTTTATCGGTAGATTAGGGCCTTTAACCCTTTTTATTGCGATGGGTTGGGGTGAACCCAAAACATTTTACTCGTATCCCCAAGAAAATGTTATGTTGGGATAAGCCACTTTAATATCTCAGAAAAATTGTATAAAATGGAAAAGATACCAATGGTTAAATGTTTTATTATAAAAAGGAGAAATGCGCCCATTCAAAGACAATGTAGATATATTCCTTATAATGAATTTGAATTATGGAAATATTATATGCGAAAACAGCATAAATTTCTTATCTTAGATGAAGTTCTCTCCCTGTTTATTTACAAAAAAGAATATGATAAATATATGCAGCTTTATGAAGGTTTCGAATTAGATAAAGTTAGAGAGCTTGAAATAATATTTTTATATCACCATAGTCAGCTGATTATTCCTATAAAAAGATATATTGAAGGAAAAGTTTTTAATAAAATAAAGGATATCATACTATCTCATTATTTAAATAACAGAGAAGGTATTATTCGCAAAATACAGAATAGAATGGGTTTTTGGATAAGAAGTAATTCTTAGTTGAAATATCAAACAAAGATTATAGAAGAATATATGATGCTTATTTTAAGAAAAGAACTCATAATTATTTATAATAAGGAATAGAAAATGAGCAAAATAGCAATGGTTAAGTGCTTTATTCTCAAAAGCGGAGATGATCCCATAAATAGAGAATGTCGATATGTACCATTGAATGAGTTTGAGTTTTGGAAATACTATATGGAACAGCACAATCAATTCCAAATATTTGAAGAAGTTGAGTCTTTATGGATAGACGAAGAGGAAAAGAAGAAATATCCACAGATTTACAAACGGCTTGATTTAGAAGAAGTTAAAGAGATTAAGATTTTTGTATTTTCATATAAAACCCAATTAATTATGCCGGTGACAAGATATATCGAAGAATCTAAGTATAAAGAAATTAAACGTGTCTTAGTCTCACACTATTCTGAACCTAATAAAAATGCCGTTAGAGAAATTAAAGAGAGAAATGGTTATTGGATAAAGAGGTAACGTGCATTGAGGATACAAAACATTATATGTTTATGATTTTATAATGATTACAAAAATTGAAAAATAAGAATGTAAAAGGAGTTTATTATGTGCAGAATACCAATGGTCAAATCCTTTGTCTTAAAAAAGGGTGATGACCCCAATAAGAAGGAATGTCGCTATATACCTCATAATGAATTTAGGTTATGGAAATACTATATGCAGAATCATCATAAGTTTTTAGTTTCGGATGAACAAGAATCTTTATGGATTGATGAGGAAGAATATACCAGGTATATGCAGATCTACAATAAACTGGATTTAGAAAAAGTCATAGAGATTAAGATTCTCCTTTTTGCATATAAGCCACAGCTGATTATTCCGATAAGCAGGTATATTGAAGAAAAAAATTATGAAAAAATAAAACGTCTCGTTCTTTCACATTATTCAGAACGTGATAAAGACTCGATCAGGGATATAAAAGAGAAAAAAGGCTATTGGATAAAAAGATAAAGGGAATGTGTAAAAGGAGTCTCCTATGAAAGTATTAAATTCTGAACAGATGAAAAGAGCTGATACTATTGCCATAAAAGAAATAGGTATTCCTGGAGTGGTATTAATGGAGAATGCTGGGCGACAGGTAGTAGAGTCTATAGAGAGCTTTCTTATGCCAGAATACCCTCTGAAAATTGCTGTGTTCTGTGGTAAAGGAAATAATGGGGGCGATGGATTTGTTGTGGCACGTCACCTTCATAATCGAGGACATTATCCTGAAGTGTTTCTCCTCGGCTCTAAAGAAGAGGTTAAAGGAAATGCAAAGATAAACATGAGTATTGCCCTTAAAGTGGGAATAAAAATAGATGAAATTAAGGCTAAGGAAGGTTGGAAAAAGCAAATGCCCACCTTAAGTAAATTCGACCTCATTATAGACGCTATTTTCGGTACCGGTCTTACTCTACCCGTGAAAGACTTTTACGCCGATATTATAAACTATATTAACAAATCAGAGGTAATAGTGGCATCAGTAGACTTACCTTCTGGTCTATCAGCAGATACAGGTACTATTATTGGTCCTTCTATTACAGCAGATATTACTATTACTTTTGCTTATCCAAAACTGGCGCTGGTTTTGCCACCTGCTGAGGAAAGAGCGGGAAAAATTGTTGTGGCGGATATTGGAATGCCACCAGAGATTGTTGAAAACCAGGATGAAATTACAGAATTTATCGATGAAGAGTTAGCTTATAGTCTTTTACCATTGAGAAATGCTGATAGTCATAAAGGTGATTATGGGCATCTATTAGTAATAGCAGGGTCAATAGGTAAAACCGGTGCTGCATCCATGACAGGAGAAGCAGCTCTTCGTACTGGAGCCGGCTTAATTACGGTGGCTACTGCTGCCAGTCTCAATCCCATTCTCGAAAATAAATTAACTGAGGTAATGACAGAACCATTAGCAGAGACTCCGCATCAGACGATTTCTCTGAAAGCTCTGGACAGAGTTCTGGAATTAGCCCAAAAAATGGATGCTATGGCATTAGGACCAGGGCTTTCTCAACATGGAGAAACACAAAAATTTGTACATGAGTTAATTAAGCAAACAACGATTCCCTTAATCTTAGATGCTGATGGAATTAATGCCTTTGCTTCATGTCCGCAACTGCTGAAGGGGGATAGTAGAGCTCTTATTGTTTCACCGCACCCCGGGGAGATGGCAAGATTAATTAGCTGCACCGCGCAAGAGGTTCAGCAAGACCGCCTCGGTATTTGCCGGCAATTTGCTCAAGAACATTCTATTTATGTCGTCCTCAAAGGATATAGAACTGTAATTTCAACACCAGAAGGGAAGCTGTTTATCAATGGAAGCGGTAATCCTGGCATGGCAAGTGGCGGTACTGGAGATATCTTAACAGGTATGCTTGGCGGTTTTTTAGTGCAGAAAATAAATATAATTGATGCTCTCATTTTAGGAGTATATATGCATGGATTAGCAGGAGATTTAGCCGCTGATGATGTGGGAGTCTATTCGTTAGCAGCAACTGATCTATTGGAATTTCTTCCTGATGCATTTAATTATATAGAGCAATTAGATGTTGAAGAAGAGGATAACTATAGTATTTAAGCTCTAAAGAGAAAAAATTGACCAGTAATGAAACTAATAAATTTAACAAACATAGGCGATATAATAATAAAAAAATTTTTTATACTTCTTCAGCAGAAGAAACCTTAACTATAGGTAAAAATATTGGAGAAAAGCTCAAAGGCGGAGAGGTTATACTTCTTATTGGTGAGTTGGGAACTGGCAAAACAATTTTCGTTAGAGGTTTAGCCCGGGGTGTGGGAGTAAAAAGTATTGATGAGATAACAAGCCCTACCTTTACTATAATTCACCAACATGATGGAAGATTTACTTTATATCATGTAGACCTATTTAGGATCACCTGTGTTGAAGAACTCTATAATCTTGGCTTGGAAGAAATAATGAGTGGTTCCAATATTGTAGCTATTGAATGGGCTGAAAGATTAGGAGTGCTGACACCCAAAAGATGTATTAAGGTATATTTTCAACATTTAGGAGGGGATAAGCGTTCTCTGCTCATCTCTATTCCAAACGATAGTTTGTCGCTTCTTTTGTAATGATAACATCATGAACATGACTTTCTCTTAATCCAAAAGAAGATATACGAATAAATTGTGCTTTACTATGTAGTTTTTCTATATTTTTACAACCACAATAGCCCATGCCTGCTTTTAATCCACCAACCAGCTGGAAAGCAGTGTCAGCCAAATGTCCTTTGTAAGGAACTTTCCCTTCAATCCCTTCGGGTACTAATTTAGCTTCTTCTGCAGACGATTGAAAATATCTATCACCACTGCCTTTTGACATTGCTCCTATTGAGCCCATGCCTCTATAGGACTTAAAAGTACGGCCTTGATAAAGTATTACCTCTCCTGGGCTCTCCTCTGTCCCGGCAAATAAGCTCCCCAGCATAACAGAATCAGCGCCGGCAGCCAGTGCTTTTGTTATATCACCTGAGAATTTAATTCCTCCATCAGCTATGAGTGGCTTATTAAATTTTTTAGTTGCTTTGAAGCAGTTAGTAATTGCAGTGAATTGAGGTACTCCAGCTCCACTGATAATTCTTGTAGTACAAATAGCACTGGGGCCAATACCAACTTTTATAGCATCAGCTCCTGATTCTATCAGGTCTAATGCACCTTTTTCGGTCGCAACATTGCCCGCAATGACATCCGCATCAGGAAATTTTGTTTTGATTTTTTGAAGAGCTTTCATAACCCTCTCCGAATGACCGTGAGCGCTATCAATAACCAAAACATCCACCTGGGATTTTACTAATTCCTGGGCTCGTTCTAAATAATCACCTGTAACCCCTATAGCTGCTCCTACTCGTAATCTTCCCAGGTCATCCTTGCAAGCACTGGGGTACTTAATCTTTTTTAAAATGTCTTTTACGGTGATAAGACCCTTCAGATGGAAATCTTTATCAACTACAAGTAGTTTTTCAATGCGGTATTTATGAAGTATTTTCTGAGCTTCTTCGAGAGTGGTACCTACTGAAACAGTATGAAGGTTTTCTTTCGTCATCAACTCTGAAACTTTAAGGTCCATCCGAGTTTCAAAGCGAAGGTCACGATTAGTTAATATACCCAGAAGTTTGCCATTTTTAGAAGTAATAGGAACACCTGAAATACGAAATTTCTCCATAATTTTTAAAGCATCAGCAATACTTCCATCAGGTGGCATGGTAATGGGGTCGACTATCATGCCACTTTCTGAGCGTTTCACTTTATCAACTTCAGATGCTTGAGATTCAATACTGAGATTCCTATGAATTACTCCCAATCCGCCTTGCTGAGCCAAAGCTATACCCATTGGAGCTTCGGTAATGGTATCCATAGCAGCACTTAAGATGGGAATATTCAATATTATTTTAGCTGTCAGCCGTGTAGAAACATTAGCCTCAGTGGGAAGAACTGCCGATTTAGCCGGCAAAAGCAGTACATCATCAAAAGTTAATCCCATGCTCAAATTTTCCTGCAGCATTCTTTCCTCCAGCAATTTTGATAAATTAGTATAGATTTTGAATACATGTCATCTTAGAATTCTTCATAATATGTAAAAAGCTATTAATTAGTCTTTTAGTTTTGCCCCGCATTGAGGACAAAATTTATCTGCAGGAGAAATTGGAGATTTGCATTTAGGGCACACTTGTGAAACAGTAATTTTCTGGCCGCAGTTGGGGCAGAATTTTGATCCTGGTGGGATATCTGCTTTGCAATTAGGGCAGATTGGTTTTTCCGATATTTTTTCTCCTGCTTCAGTCATGGCTTGCTTAAGCATACCAGGAATCATCATACCCATACCAGCACCTACTCCTAAGCCCATCCCCGCAGCTGCTGTTCCGCCAGTGGTATCACCACCTGCTTTTGCTGCTTCTTCTAAAGCTTTAGCAGCTTTAAATTTCATAAACCGTCCCATATCGCCAACAGCAGCCATACCACTTCTTTCATCAATTATTTTTTGCACATCAGGTGGTGTTGTAATTGAATTAATGAAAAAGTCTATAAGCTCAATTCCATATTTATCCAAATCATCCTTTAGTCTTCCCTTGAGAGCTGCAGCAAATTCATCATAATATTTCGGTAACTCAAATACAGTTTTAAGATTTTCTCCTAAGACATCATTGAGTCGAGAAACAATCATATCTTTAAGATATCTTTCAACTTCTTTAGAGAGATAGATTCCCTGACTACCAACCATTGTATTGATAAAAAGCTGCGGATTGACTACTCTTATAGCAAAAATCCCAAAAGCGCTTAGACGAACAATATCAAGCTCAGAATCATGAAATGCTACTGGCTGCTTGGTACCCCATTTCATATCGGTAAAAACTTTTCGGTTAACAAAATAGGCATCTGCACGAAAAGGGCTTGTTCCTCCAAAGGGAAGATTGATAACCCTGCGTAATAGTGGTAGATTAGCTGTTGTTAATGTATGTCTTCCAGCTTCGAAAACATCTAAAGCCTTACCATCACGAAAGAAAACAACCCATTGATTCTCAAGTACAACAAGTTGTGCACCTAACATTAATTCGCCACCGGGCTCAAATCGGTAAACCATCTGATCGCCGGTATCATCTTTCCATTCAATTACTTCAATATATTTGGCCATTTTTAAAACCACGTAAAAAATTAATAATTAACTTACAAAAAATGTATTATTTTTTTATAAATTCTGATTCCAATAAATGCTTTCGCTGAGTGATATATTCATCGAGTTTTCTCAGGTGTTCTTCAAGAGAATCAAGCTGAGTTTTTTCTGGTGAATTTGAAGGGGAAATAATAATTGATTTCTTGATATTTTCTACCTGCTGTAAAAGCTGATAGTCATACTGATAGATCTTGTTTAGTTCTTCCTCACGAATAGCATGAGCATCAAAAAAACCTCGGTATCCATAGGAGGAAAATCGCAGGGAATCTGCAGTTTTGAGCAGTTTTTTTGTTACCCTATCTAATTGAGCTAATAGATTTAATTGAGCATTATCAATAAGATGAGCTTTGAGTTCCTCCGCTTTTCCCCTTAAATCATCTAACTGGTCAGCGATAAACCCTCTCAAACGTCTATCGGTATCCCTTCGAGCTTCCTTGGCGCGATAACCTTTTACTCCAGGAATTAGGTTCATAATTTTACTGAGAATACTTTCTTTTTCAGCTTGCGACATATTTAATTCCTTTTAAATAACAGCATTTTTTATATTTTTTACCACTTCCACAAGGGCATGGGTCATTTCTTCCAACCTTTTTATGCTCACGTTTAAGTGGTTTCTTTTTTACCGGTGCATCACTGTCTGAAGTGTAAATGAGATCCTGCTGGCGTCGCGCTTTACGCTCTTCTTGCTCGACTGCTGGTTCAAGTATAAATAAGTAACGGATAACTTCGTCCTCGATGCGTTCCATCATTGCTTGAAAAATTTCAAAGCTTTCTCTTTTATATTCAACAAGCGGGTCTCTTTGTCCATATCCCCTAAGCCCAATTCCTTCCTTTAGATGATCCATAGAATAAAGGTGGTCTTTCCATTGGGAATCTATGATTTGAAGAATAATGAAGCGTTCGTGCAACCTCATTATTTCTGGCCCGAATCTTTTTTCTTTGTCTTCATATTTATTAGTGATGGTATTTAATAGAGATTCTTTCAATTCATCGGGATTAATTTGATTAAAATTAATTGAAATATTGCTGATATCTATACCAAAGTAATGCAGTATTTTTTGCTTTAAGGATTCAATTTGCCAATCTTGTGGATCTTTATCTGCTTTTGCATAGGTATCAAGCAACCAGTCAAGAATATCATTAGATAAATTTAAAATATATGTTTTTTGGTCCTTACCGCTTAATATATCACGACGAAGAGAATAAATAGCATTTCGCTGTTTATTCATTACATCGTCATATTCTAATAGGTGTTTTCTAATTTCAAAATTGCGCATTTCAACTTGCTTCTGAGCTCGTTCAATGGATTTAGTAACTGTCTGATGTTCAATCGGAACTCCTTCAGCCATACCAAGATGGCCTAATACACCTCTTAGTTTATCCATGCCAAATATTCTTAGCAGATCATCCTCCAAAGAGAGATAAAAACGAGAACTTCCTGGATCGCCTTGCCTACCGGCTCTCCCACGCAGTTGGTTATCTATACGACGAGCCTCATGGCGTTCGGTGCCAAGAATAAGGAGGCCACCAAGTTCTACTACTCCTTCACCAAGAACAATATCTGTTCCTCTGCCCGCCATATTGGTAGCAATAGTAACTGATCCTGCTTGTCCGGCTTGAGCAACGATTTCAGCTTCTTTTTCATGATATTTAGCATTTAATACAACATGCTTAATTCCGTGTTTTTTTAGCATTTTGCTGAGTTGCTCGGAGTTATCAATAGAAGCGGTACCTACTAAAACGGGTTGCCCGCTGTATACTTTGCCATTCAGTTTAACCTCTTTGCTGTTGAGTTTTAATATTTCCTTGACTGCTGCATCATATTTTTCTTTAGCAGAGCGATAAATAACATCTGGATATTCATTTCTTCGAAGAGGTTTATTAGTAGGGATGACTATTACATCAAGGTCATAGATCTTGTTAAATTCTGCAGCTTCTGTTTCTGCTGTTCCTGTCATTCCTGCCAGCTTATCATACATGCGAAAATAATTCTGAAAAGTAATAGTCGCTATTGTTTGGTTTTCTTCTTCTATTTTGACATGTTCTTTTGCTTCTAATGATTGGTGAAGACCCTCACTATATCTCCTACCAGGCATAAGCCTGCCGGTAAATTCATCGACTATGATAACTTTACCCTCTTTAACCATATAATCAACATCTCGTTTGAATAGCGTATGCGCTTTAAGAGCCTGATGGAGACAATGGAGCCATTCCCAGTTTGCAGGATCGTATAAATTTTCTATTTTCAACAGTTTCTCAGACTTTAATACTCCAGTTTCAGTAAGGGTAGAAGTACGTGCTTTTTCATCAATTTCATAATCTTCTTTGCGACGCAGTCGAGGTATGATACGGTCAACTAAATAATATTTTTCCGTAGATTCCTCTGATGGACCAGAGATAATTAGAGGAGTGCGAGCCTCATCAATAAGTATGCTATCAACCTCATCGACAATAGCATAAAAATGACTTCTTTGAACAAAATCATCAAAGCCATATTTCATGTTGTCTCTAAGATAATCGAATCCAAATTCATTGTTAGTTCCATAAGTGATGCTGCAAGAGTATGCTTCCTTTCGCTCAACATCGTTAAGGCCATGCTGTATAGTGCCTAAAGTTAATCCAAGAAACTTGTATATAGGCCCCATCCATTCTGTATCTCGCCTTGCTAAATAGTCATTTACTGTGACTATATGGACTCCTTTGCCAACAAGAGCATTGAGGTAAGCTGGTAAAGTGGCCACTAATGTTTTACCTTCACCTGTGGCCATTTCAGCTATTTTCCCCTGATGAAGCACTACACCACCAATGATTTGAACATCGAAATGCCTCATATTTAATGTTCTTTTTGCCGTTTCTCTCACTACAGCAAAAGCCTCTATAAGCAAATCATCTAATGATGCTCCTTGGCTGATTTTTTGTTTATATTCTGATGTTTTTGTTTTTAATTTTTCATCAGAGAGGGCTGAGATGGTTGGCTCAAGGTTATTAACAGCTTCGACATATGGCCTGAGATTTTTAATATCTCGCTCACCTTTAGTTCCTATTATCTTTGTTAAGATAGAGTTAAGCATTTTATTCTCATAACCTTCCGCAAATTATAGTTTTATAGAGAGTATCAAATATGGCTTTATAAGTCAAGAGAAAGATTGTGTGAGTAGTTTATTTAGGCTAAGAAAAAATGTTACATAAATTTAAGGATGATCGACGCAATATTAGTGCGAAAATGAAATAGTATTAGGATTTATTAATAATCAAAGCTTTTGTATTTTTCAATGATGTAATGCAATGGGTTTTCTGCTTTTCCATTTCGCAAAACTTCATAATGGAGATGCGGACCTCTACTCCTTCCCGTATTCCCCAGGTAGCCAATAATTTGACCTCTTTTTACTCGTTGACCTTTTCTAACATTAAATTTTAGTAAATGACCAAAGCGTGTAATATAGCCGTATTTGTGCTTAATAATAATAAAGTTTCCAAATCCTCCTCTTTTAGCTGCAACAGCCACTATTCCATCTGCAGGTGCAACAATAGGAGTTCCAGTTGGACTTGAAATATCTATTCCTGGATGAAATTCACGTTGACTGGTGAATGGGTCTTTTCTCCGACCAAAATAAGACGATAGATATCCTCGAACTGGCCAAATTGATGGTGTAGAAGATAGTAGCAAAGACTGCTTTTCAAAATGAGTCAGCAGATAGTGAAGATTATTTTCCAAGACAAAAGCTTTTGATTTTAAATGAGGTATATCGTTGTTTAAAACATCTTCAGTCTTCTTCTCACTTTCGGAACTTAAATCGCCTATTCCGCCAAATAAATTCTGGTCTTTTTCAGGCCCAATTCCTGCAATAATATTGAGCTTTTTTGCATAATCGTTCATCTCTGAAATCTTTTGGCTAAGAAGCTCAGTAGATTCCTTAAATCGAACATTTTCGCTTTTTAATTGATTATTTTCAGCTAGAACCTGATCCATATAAACGATGCGGCTTTTCATATGGTAATAATTGCAAATTAAATAAATGGTTATAGCCAATAATAATATTAAAATAGCAAATGATGTAAAAAGGTATTTTTGAGGAATTTTAATTTTGCGAAATCTTGCTGATGCATGGGGCACAATTATAATATTATAAAACTTCTTACTCATATGAGCTAAGCCTCCAAAGTATTTTAAGAATTATTAACATAGACATTACATCGTTGTCAAGCAATTTTTTATTTTTTCTATGTTGGTTAAGAGGAAATAAGGATATCACAATCTATTTTAACTGAGAATAAGTTCTAATTTCTAAGCTCTTACCATCCGATATAATTGTTATCTGGCCATGCTCGATAGTTCTATAGGTTAAAAATTTTCGAGAAGTATGATTAATATTAATGTTATGTTCCTGGAATATTGAATTATAAGGAAGTCTACCGCTTATAACTATTATTTTTGGTTGAACAGCTTTCATAAATTCTTCTGTATTAGAAGATTTGCTTCCATGATGTGAGGCTTTTAATACTTGACAACACAACTGGTCTCCATATTTATTTACTAATTTTTTCTCAACCTCTGCTCCAATATCACCAGTTAACAGTATCTTATTTTCCCTATAGGTTAGCATTATAACCAAAGAATCATTATTTAATTCTTTATAATCAATGGTTGTTTTTCTTGGAGGGTTTAGCACTCTGATTTCTACACCATTAATGTTTTTGCGGAAACCTTGGTGGATTTTAGTTATTTGTATATTATGTATTTTGCATTTTTCAATAAATCTGCTAAAAAGTTGACTATTTTTTGCAACATTACCATGCCATATTTGCTTAACTTTAAAATTATCAATTATAGAAAATAACCCGCCTATATGATCAATATGAGCGTGACTTAAAGCTATTAGATCGATCTTTTTGATTTTCTTATGCCACAAATGAGGCGATACTACGTTTTCACCAATATACGAAATATTATTATAAAAACCTCCTCCATCTAATAGCATTTTTTCATATCCAGGGAATTCGATAAATATAGAATCTCCATGTCCAACATCCAGGAAGCTAACTTTGAGATATGGAGATGAGTGAATGGGAAAAGGCGAGCTAATTAATAAGAGGAAAATGATAAACCATGAGATTAGAAGGGCCTTACCTATTTTTCTTTTAAGCCCACAAATTATAAGCAATAGAAGAAGAAGATAATACAAAATTATGAGACAGGTATAAGGCTCAGGAATCCGTATATGAATGGTAGGGATTTTATTAAAATTTGTGATAAGAAAAAAGAATAGCTTTATTATATACTGGGCAAAAATCATTATTATCTCAGCACATGCAGAAGAAAAGAAGGAAAATAGAAAAAAAAGGATGCCCAAAATAATTGTTAATCCTATGAAAGGGAAAGCTATGAGATTTGAAATTGGTGAAGTAATTGATAATTGATTGAAATTGAGAATCAAAATAGGAATTAGACCAAGCTGAGCCGCTAAAGTTATAGAAAAAATTTCGCCTGATTTTAAGGGCCAATGCTTAAAATAATGTATTATTTTTGGAGTTAATAGGATGATAAAAAGAGTTGCAGTAAAAGAAAGCTGAAAGCCTGTATCAAATAATTGTTCTGGTCGATAAAGCAATATTATCAGACCTGCCAAACTTAGAGAGTTTAATATGCTGCTTTCTTGATGCAATGCCCTTCCGATAAGATAGACTGAGGACATTATGGTAGCTCGAAGTACTGATATGCTACATCCCGTCAATAGGGCATAAAATATTAACATCATAATTATAGTTAGACATTTTATTCTTTCAGAGAGGTGAAGAAATGTAAGAAAATGGAAGAGAATATAGCTGATTATTACAATATGCAATCCAGAAATAGCCAAAATATGGAAAATACCAGCTTTTTGAAGTGTTTCTTTGAAGTTATAAGTTAAGTTGCTCCTATCCCCTAAAGTAATGCTTTGAAGAAGAGCTCCTTCCTGAGAAGGATGACCATTCCAGTTTAAAAAATATTGATTTATTTTATTGCTTAAGCTACTTCTTAATTTATAAAAATAATAAAACAAAGTATTACCTTCACCCTTTCTTATAACCTCGATTAATAAAGGGCTTTCTAAGGAGCCAATTAAGTAAATTCCTTGATATTTCAAAAATATTTTGTAGTTAAAACAGCCTGTATTTTTATAAAAATGAGGTTCTTTTAAACGAGCAATAGTGCTAATATAATCTCCATATTCAAATTTTTGTAATTTAGTCAAATGAGTAGACTGAAGACCCACTCGTAAGCTTATTAAGCTATTTATCTTATATTGTCTCTGCTGACTAATGATTTTGTCAATATTCAAGGTAATATACATATATTCATATTTAATCTCAGGTTGACGAATGATAATACCTGATATTTCCAGCGGTTGATTAAATTCAGTGTTCTTTTTTTCTTCCCACAGCCTAATCAATTGGTTAGAGCTCAAATTTTTTTGAAAAAGAGTATAATCTATACACCCGGCTAGAAAAAAAGCGATAATTGCTGGAAAAAATAAGAGGGATTTTTTACCATTAAAATATGAAGTCAAAATTATGATGATGATTATTACAAAAGCAATAAAGCTGTGGCTAAGAGTGGGATGTAAGAAATAACTGAATAAAATTCCGAAAATAAATGCCACTATAAGTGGAAAAAGAGGATTACGCATATATATGGGTTCAACAAGCTATAGGAATAAGTTTTTATTAATGATAATACTGAATTTTTGACCAAGTATGATCATATTAAAAAGTTTAAACGTGGTATACCATATTTTTGCTGCAAAAATTGTTTGACAAAATTGTCTATTATTTGATTGTATATATCATGCTCAATTCTATCCTTGTATTTTTGTAATTCTTGTACAGCAATAGATTTTACCTTTTCAATTTCCGCTTTACTAAAAGCAGATAATAAAGCTTTACTAATTTCATCGTCTAAGTAACTAAGTTTGCTGTAACAATATTGGATGTCAAAGCCTTCTTTATCTAATTGTTGAATGAATAAACGGATATTTTCAGCTGCTTCATTTAATTTCTTCTCAAGTGCTTTTCTACCTTCTTTCGCTGCTTTGAGGGCCGATTTGTTGAGGCTTTTTGATAAATCGACCAACTTTTTCTCAGTTTTATTTCTCCATAGTTGGGATGCTTTTTTGCGGGATAGATTTTCTTGACTCCTTCCTATGGTAAGTTCTTTATATTCCTCCCAAGCTGCCAAAACCTCCTGATTACAATAGGATAAGGAATTGATTATCACACCTTTTTTCTTTGATCTTTTAAATTTTTCAAAACTACGGTCTATTCCGTTAATAATAACTTTCAAAGGTATTCCCATTTTTTTCCATTGTTCTATAAGTTGCCAATCCAATGGAGATAAAAGAGTGGAGACTTCTCTCTTTTGACTAAAATGCTCCTCTATGGTGATAAAGTCTTTATCCGTCATTGTTAAATGGAGGCTATATTTATATTAAACGTTAAATTTTATTGTTAACTTTAAGAAATTTAAATAATCCTTCTATGGATTCTTTTATATCTTTGAAGCATTGTCGATAATTGTTAAGTGGAAAGCCATAAGCATCGGCTATATCAGTTTTTATAGCACCATTACGAGCAAAACCTCTCAACAATTTTACTTTATCTTCTGCCTCAGGGTATGAGCTAATAATATCTTCCAAGTGCATGCGTTCCATCACAAGTATCAGATCAGCATCTCTAATGTCTTCAGGTTTTAGAAGTTGTGATCTATGTTTTTCAAGATTAATTCCATTTTCTTGGGCAACAATACACGCTGTTTCTTCTGCAGTATTACCTTCAATTGTATATAAACCAGCAGAGGATACTTCTACACTCTTAACGTTTCTTTCTTTTAGTATTTTTTTAAGATATTCAGAAGCTAATGGGCTTCTACAAAGGTTGCCAGTACAGATAAATAATATTTTCATAAATGCTAATTTTTCTAAGAATATGTTTTTTCCATTAAATACTTTATTATATAAATTATGATCAAAAATGGCTGAAAGAAAAAGTACTCATAAAATTGAGCAAAAAGGAAGGTAAATATTCTAAACAAAAAAAGTTATAATTTGAGATTGAACTCTGCTCACGCATTAGATTAGTGCTACTTTCCTTTCGCCTAAAAGTAAATGCCGTAAGATGAATTATCACATTTTCAGCCCTACTAGGATTATTGACTTTATTATTCGAAGATTATCAGGATGTCCGTATTCAACTTCTTAAGATCCAAATCTTCTTCAAAGGTCTTTTTACATTGCATGGTCGCAATATTAGCTTTATGGCAAAACGGAAATGGTGTAGTATGCCAACAACCTTTATGCAGAACGACAGCATTAGAACCATTAACAACGAATGCTTTTATCTTTTTAATATCTGGTACTGCGAAAGGGTCATTATTATCCGAAGGAGGTGAAACCGCAATTAGAAAATCTTTTCCATTCAACGGGAAAAAAACTTGACAGCAGTGTATATGGCGACTCATCTCATCAAATGCAAAATCGCGATAAGGAATTGACCTTATATCTAAGGTAGGTATACCACCACCGAAGTCGAGTTCTACGTTAGTATGGGGAATAGTTAATTCTCCATAAATCTTGAATTCATCAGTGGTAGCAGGAATCGCAAGGATTTGTTTTCTTTCCTTCATACTTCTTTGACCTTAAGAAATAACAATTTTGGCCCAAAAACTTTTATCTCCTATTTCCCATTATATTAATACATATAAACCCATATTGTCAAATACAACTAAAATAATTTTAATTTGGATACTATTTTGAATTCAGGGAAAAAAGTTGACATCCGTGTTAAAACAGTTAGATAATTACTTATTGTAATGAAGGAAGAGTTAGGGCTGGAAGGAAAAACATAGAAAAGAATTTAGAGGAAATTTTAATAAAGATGAATAGTGATGATCGTAAAATAATATTAGTAACAGCATCTACCCACGGATTGGTGCATCTCCTTATGCTTATATTTATTAGCATAAATATTTCGATAGCTAAAGAAATGAAGCTTAATCTTTTCCAAATAGGTAATCTGGGAACACTAAGCTATTTAGCTTTCGGTTTGGGAGCAATACCAGCTGGTATAATGATTGATAAGATTGGTTCTCGAAAAGCACTATTTATTACTCTTTTAGGATTAGGTATTTCTGCTATTTTTGTTGGTTTATCAATATCACCATTAATGTTTGGTTTTAGCATTTTTTTTCTTGGAATTTTTGCCAGTTTTTATCATCCAGCCGGACTAAGCTATATATCTAAAAACATAAAGCAACGTGCGCGAGCCATAGGATTTCATGGTGTTGGTGGAAATATAGGAATTGCTTTAAGTCCAATTTGTGCTACTTATTTGGCGAGTCTCTACAACTGGCGGCTCTCTTATATCGCATTTTCTATACCTGCTTTTATTTTGGCCCTGATTGTATTATTTTCAACTGCTATAGGAAAGAAAGAGAACACTAAGCAATCAACAATAATTAATAAAATACCTGAGCAGAATAAAACTTTTCTTAAGCTCATTATAATAGTATATGCTTTACAGATTGTAAATGCATTCATTTATAGAGGAAGCCTTATATTTTTACCTACTTATCTGGCACAGCGGATTAATATAGGCTTTTTCAAACAATCTAATATAATAAGTGGGGGGTTAATTTCAAGTTTAGCATTGTTAGTGGGAGTTTTTGGGCAGTATATTAGTGGAGAGCTTTCTCAAAAATATAAGACAGAAAAAGTACTGTTGCTTATTATGATTATTGGTATACCTTTCCTTTTTCTTATTGCGCAATCTACAAATATTATTTTGATTATAAGTATTTTCTCTTTTGCTTTCTGCCATTTTTTCTTTCAACCCTTAGGAAATGAAATGGTAGCAAAATACTCATCTACTAAACATAGAAGCCGAATATACGGGATATCATTTACACTAAGCTTTGCTGTAGGGGCTATAGCAAGCAGTTTTGCCGGTTTTTTAGCAGAATACTTTAGTTTCAACAAAATTTTTAATTATCTCGGGTTTGCATGGATTATTATGCTGATTATTTCCCTCGGACTGTTTTTATATCAAAGAAAAATTTATTACTAAAATTACTGAATAACTTATTTATAAGTATTAAATATAAATTTAACTAAAATTAGTTTTTAGTTAGTGAAGGCTTGTATGATTGGTGTAAATATACTAAAATTTTTTCTAAATTTAAGTTCCGTATTAAAAGGATTAATGATAAATAAATATATTTGGAGGAACTTATGAGAAATAAAACATTACATAGAGTTATTGTTATTTTTACAATATTTTTTATTCCAGTTGTCCTCTATGGAGATAATAAAGAAGAGATAATTGTCATAAAAGATGGAACCATAATGACTGCTGCTAATGGAGTTATTAAGAGTGGATCAGTTGTAATAAAAAATGGAAAAATAGCAGAAATAGGTAAAGAAATAAATATACCAAAAGGCGCAATGATTATCGATGCTAAAGGTAAATATGTAATACCTGGGATAGTAGACCCTCATTCACATATAGGTGTATATAGCTGGCCTGGCGTACAAGCAAATTCTGATGGGAATGAGGCAGTAAATCCAGTTACAGCTCAGGTAAGAGCTATCGATTCAATAAATTTTACTGATCCTGCTATAAATAGAGCGGTTGCGGGTGGAGTCACCACTATTCAGATTCTTCCGGGAAGTGCAAATATAATAGGAGGTGAGACTGCTACTGTTAAGCTTCGGCCAGCAAAAACGCTAAGTGAATTCCTCTTTAAAGATGCACCAGGAGGGCTTAAAATGGCCATAGGTGAAAATCCAAAAAGGGTATACGGCGACCAGGGAAGAATGCCCTCTACGCGTATGGGTAATGCTTATATAATGCGGAATGCTTTTCTTAAAGCTCAGGAATATTTGAAGAAATGGGATATATATGTAAAGAATAAGGACGAAGGTAAAGAAGCAGAAATCCCTGCAAAAGACTTGCAGTTAGAGACCATAGCTAAAGCGCTTAAAGGAGAACTCCTCATACATATCCATTGCTATCAGGTTGATGGAATTCTAACTCTCTTTCGGATAGCCAAGGAGTTCGGATTTAAAATTCGTTCCTTTGAACACTGTTTAGAAGCGTATAAAGTTGCCAATATTATAAAAGAACATGGAACAGGAGTTATAACCTTTGCTGACGCCTATGGTTTTAAATTAGAAGCATGGGATGCAATTCCTTATAATGCAGCTATTCTTTATAGAAAAGGAGTTATAGTTTCGCTTCATTCCGATAGCTCGAATGTAATACAAAGGCTTAATCAGGAAGCTGCTAAATGCATAAAATACGGTGGTTTGTCAGAAAGTGAAGCCCTTAAACTGATAACCATTAATGCAGCCTGGATGTTAGGAATTGAGGATAGAGTTGGAAGTTTGGAAGTAGGTAAAGATGCCGATATTGCTATCTTTGACGGCAATCCATTCAGTGTTTATTCTTTATGTTCAACTACAATAATTGATGGAAAAATAATCTTTGAAAGAAAGAAAATGAAAAACATGAATATTATAAGGGAGCTTAAATAATGAAAAAGATAATTCTGACTGCTATAATAATTGCTTTTTCCCTAACAGGAGTGATTGCAGAACAGGATAAGGTCATACTTATCAAAGATGGAAAAATTCTTACCATGGATGGAAGAGAGATCATTACAGGGTCAGTTCTTGTTAAGGGAGAAAAAATTTCAGCTGTGGGAAAAAATGTAGCAGCACCGGATAACGCAAAAGTAATCGATGCTAAGGGAAAATCAATAATGCCTGGGATCATTGATGCTTACACTGCGCTAGGCTTAATTGAAATACCCGGTGTTCCTGTTAGTGTCGATTATGATGAAGCTACTAACCCAAGCACTCCACAAATGCGCGTAATTGATGGATTAAACCCAACCAGTGAACTTATCCCTATAACACGGGTAAATGGTATTACAACAGTCCTAAGTGCGCCTGGGGAAGGCAATGTATTCTCAGGGCAGAGCGCTCTAATAAATCTCGATGGCCTTACTGTGGAAAATATGGTTATCAAGTTTCCTGTTGCTCTCCATATGAATTTGGGTGAAGCTCCCAAAAGTCGTTACGGTTCGAAAAGAAAAATGCCATCAACTCGCATGGGGATTGCTGCTTTGGTAAGAGAGGAATTTGCAAAAGCTCAAGAATATTTAGCAAAAAAAGAAAAATATGAGGAAGCATTAAAGCATAAAACCGAAAGCGGAGAAAATGAGAAAAATAAAACAAAAACTGCACCCTTCCTGCCGCCTAAGGACTTAAAATTGGAAGCTTTATGTATGGCACTGACAAAGAAAGTTCCCGTGATAGTTCGAGCACACCGTGTAGACGATATAATGACTGCTATAAGATTGGCAGAAGAATTTGATCTCAAACTTATTTTGCTACATGCTACAGATGCTTATAAAGTAGTAGATATATTAGCAGAGAAAGATATTCCAGTATTAGTCGGTCCCATTACTACACAACCTTCAAGTATGGAAACATTAGGTGCAATCTATGAAAATGCTGCTTTGCTGGCTAAAAATGGTGTCAAAATTGCAATTGTAAGCAGTAGTGCTCATAGTGTTCGAAATTTACCTTATGAAGCTGGTATAGCAGTTGCCTACGGATTGCCAAAGATGGAAGCTTTGAAAGCAATTACAATAAATCCCGCAGAAATATTAGGAGTAGATGATATTCTCGGAACTCTGAAAACAGGGAAAATGGCCAATTTTATCGTAGTTCAAGGTGATCCCTTAGAGATTACATCAAAAGTAACTAATGTCATTATAAAAGGAAGGGAAATTGAGCTGACAAATAGACAAATTGAGATTTACAAGAAATGCAAAACGAAAGAAATGCCCTTAAAATTGCAATAAAAAGCATTATAAAAGAAAACAAAAATATTTCTATTGTGGAGTTTATTTAACCATTAAGGAAAAGTATAATCTATGAAAAAAGAGGTTTTTTACCGGTCAGCTTTTATTTTTGAAATAATAGCTATAGCTCTTATTTTCGCCATACTACCATTTATGTTAGAAGCACAAAAAGATCTTAGCAGGAGTGAGATAATTGAGGAAGCACATCAGATTACAGGCATAACTAACAGTACGCTCAGTCTAATATATGATGATAGTCCGGAATTATTTCAAAACCTCGATGACGCCGCTTTTACAATTAAGGTGGTGAACATGATTTCTGAGGGGAAGAGTGCAGATGCTGTTTGTGAGGTTACACAAAGCATTCTTGGGTCAGTCGCAGATAAAGTCATGGAGGATGTTTTCCCCAAATCCTGGCTATCCTTTGTTTCTGCTGTTCAAGTATACAACGAAATCTTGCAAATTATAAAAAAACGTATCGTTGTTCCTAAATTAGAAAATAAATACTATCGATACTACAAAAACATCCGTATCAGAACCGATAATAAAGAAGAAATTAATGATGCTTTCTGGAATGCAACAGTTCAAAGTCTCGGGGGTGCTTACCATATGATGAGAGCAGAAATGAAAGAAATGAGAAAAGAAGTGCTCAGACAAGCCGGATGGCGCAGAAAGTATCTCAATGAGCAGTCTGTAGATGATTTCTGGATTAACCGATTTGAAGTGCGCTATCAGCAAGAGCAAATAAAAAATAATAGAAGACATGTAATAAAACGAATAAGAGAGCATTTTTTAAATAATTATAAAAGTGATATAGCCTCAATTCAAGCAGCAGCTAACAAAATTGAAAATCAACGAGTAGCAGTAACAAAAAAGACAGAAACAACAACAACTAGAAGAAAAGAACCAGTCATTCAAGATCGTGGTGAGGAAAGCATATTACATGAATATAGATATTTTTATAGGGAATATCTATTTGCGTTTCACAAGAATCAACGTGTGGAAATAGTTGCCAACGCAGTTAGAATCGGAGATGATAAATATCGATGCGCATACAATGTGTATTGCCTTATAAAAGACGGTCCACGAAAAGGCGAAGAATATAAATGCGTCACTCATGATAAAGCTCATAGTCTATCCTATTTAAAAAGCGCAATTCCAAGAATGAGAGAGTTTATCAATAAGCATTAGTTTTCAAATAGCTTTTATTTATTAGTTCTAAAATGTAGCTAATGTTTCTGGTATTAATAAATAAAATAAAAAAGGAGTTATAGATGGAAAGGTCAATTCCATTAACAAAAATGTTGAATTTTTGTATTAGCTTATTGATCTTGTTTTTTTTCATTCATTATATAAATCAATTAGCTCTCTCTTATGAGCTAAATAAAGAAAACAGCAATAGAATAAAAGAAATAGAATCAATAGAAATTTCATCAGAATATAATGTAGATATATATCAAAATTTTAGGAAAAAATTGGATAACTTATTTCAGGAAAAGGGATTCGGATACACAATTCAATATCCATCAGATTGGATATATACCAAATCTTCATCCTATATAGTAGTATTCAGTGGACCAGAAGGAACAGATGCCTTTTACTCGACCGTAAGCATTCAAAATGTTGCTTCAATAAAAAGAGGCGGTAAATATGAAAATATAAATTCGTTTATTGCGGATCTAAAAAATCAGTTAGTTGCAGGCGCAAAAAATACAAAAATCTATAATGAAAAACCTTTAATGTACGAAAAAAACTGGATTAAATTAATTGGAGAAGAATTTATTGCAGAATATATGCGTCAGGGCGAGCATTTTAAGCAGTGGATAGTTGTAGTTAAAAGAGAAAATGGTGAAATATTTTATGGATGGTTTTATACTGCCCCGAAAAATATTTATAATGCTTTTTTACCTCTCGCTAAGGCCATGCTGGATTCTTGGACTATTATTGAATAGTGTTCAAGTATAAAAGTGAATTTGGCCTATTCATGTTCATTTTAATGAGGGAAAATAGTGGCAATTAAAATATTAAAGAATATATAATATATCTTAATAAATGCTTAATTTTCTCTTGACATCTAAAAAGTACTTATCTATACTGATGATACTTCTTAGTTATTGCATTTATGTATTATTTATATTAAAGGTAAGGAATTAAAAGCCGCTTTTTTTAACTTTTTAATAATTTAAGGGATGTAATTTTATGGGAGATTATAAGAACAGTAGAGGTGATAAATCATCCGATAAAATGAAAGTGACGACCATGCGAGAGGCGGTAGGGAGGTATGTTGAGGATGGTTCTGT
>CAZYAF010000035.1:0-30579 GCA_964645975.1 uncultured Acidobacteriota bacterium | reverse complement strand
AAGCTGAAAATCTATAACTCACACCTAACCAGGTACTCATTATTGTGATGAACCAGAAATTAAAAGAGAAGCTTTTGACTATAAAGATGCTGGCTACTTCAGGCTGAAAATCTATAACACACCCCTTACCAGGTACGCATTATTGTGGTGAACCAAAAATAAAAAAAGCAAAGCAAGAAGCTTTGCTTTCTCTGGCATTTGCTTGGTTAGCTTATGCCTTTTAAGGAGTTCCAATACTACCTATCTCGGGAGGGATTAAATAAAACCTATTAATTCTCTTTTTTAATGAGCCGATTTGCAGCGTTAATTTTCTTCGTAGCTACTTCCCAAATCCTTTTTTCATTTGCTTGGAGGCGCTTTGAAGAAAATTACGCTGCATTCAGCTTAAATACTTTCCCTTTTTATCCTCCACTATAATAGTATGCAAAAAATATGCCAATTAATAAATATCTCCTCTTATCTCATTAAAAACGTATTTAAAGCTCATAACTTCTTCCTTTTCAATAAGTTAGCTTATTTCTAATAAAAATGATATAGATAGGTTAATCTTTGCTAATTTAAAGATAGGAGATATACTGCTTTATATAAGACAATACACAAGAAAGATAAATCTGATTTTCTCTAACTTGTTGCATGCAAACAAGTTACAAGAAATGCTCAAATAAGCCATTATAGTTTCAAATGAAACAATATTATGAAATTTGATATTTTTTCATCCGATATCGCAGTGTTTGGCGGGAAATATGTAATAAATAGGCTGCTTTTGTTTGATTTCCTCCTGCTTTAGTGAGAGCTTTTTCTATCAAAATTTTCTCTACATTATCCAGATCCAAGCCGTTTGGAGGAATATCAATATCAATAGAATCTGCATCTTCTTCAGATCCATAATAATTTTTTACTAAGTGGCCTTCGCCCAGTTTTAAATGAAGTGGCTCGATTATTTTCGGTGTTTCCAGAAGCACAACTCTCTCAATGACATTCTTCAGTTCTCTAACGTTTCCCGGCCAGGGATATAAATGCAAAAGCTCCAGAGCCTGTGGTGAAAATCCTTTAATATTATGTTTATATTCTTTATTATATTGAGAGAGAAAATATTGTGCCAAAAGCTCAACATCACCCTCCCTATCTCTGAGCGGGGGAACGGTTAGCGATATCACATTTAGTCGGAAAAACAGGTCTTCTCTGAATCGGCCCTTTTCCACTTCTTTTTCCAGATTTTTATTGGTTGCTGCAATTATTCTCATAGTTACTACAATATCCTTGACCCCCCCTACCCTTTTAAAGGTCTTAAGCTCTATGGCTCTGAGCAGCTTCACCTGGAGGTTAAAGCTCATATCTGCTATTTCGTCAAGAAAAAAGGACCCACCATCAGCTAATTCCAGGAGTCCCCGTTTAGGAGCTTTCGCATCGGTAAAAGCACCTTTTTCATATCCGAAAATCTCTGACTCGAGCAAAGTTTCCGGAAGAGCGGAACAATTAATTTCAATAAAAGGTTTATCTGCTGCTGGACTGGCGTTATGAATGGCGCGAGCAACGAGCTCTTTTCCCGTGCCGCTTTCACCAAGAATTATTATAGGGACATTTGGTGCATCTGCAATCTTTTTGATGGTTTCATAGAGTTCCTGCATTTTTTTGGAGTTACCTATAATTTTAAATCCAAGTTTCTCATCCACAGGAAACCCTGAAAAAGATGAATCAATCATAATCCCAACCAAGAAATGATCTTTCCCTTAGATTATTCCTCTTTTATCTCATTGATATAGAGGAATAGTAGTCTTGGGGTGAAAATTTTAATAAATTTCTACCTTAAAATAACGAACTTATTCTTCTATTATATTATCACATAGATTAATGATGTTCACAAGCATCTTCTCCAAGCTCAATAGTGCCCCCCAAATACTGCTCCACAACTGAATCAACATCCCCATAAGCACCAATGACTGCTTTTATATTATTCTGCTCGAAAAGCTGCTGAGCTCTGGGTCCCATACCACCGGCTATGATGCAGCTAACTCCTTTCTCAGATAAATACTTTGGTAAAAATCCGGGCTCATGACCGGGGTTGGGAATAATTTCCTTATTGATGACTTTATTATCTTCTACTTCAAAAATAGTATATTCCGGGCAACGACCGAAATGAGCGCTAACCTGTCCACTATCAGTAGAAACAGCGATTTTCATGAAATCCTCCTTTATGCATTCAATTTTTGGCTATTAATTTAACTTAAAATCTAAAATTATTTATTCTTTTTCTCTGAGCTTTTTGTTTTGGATACTTTTTCACCTTGTTCTACTATTGAATCAACAACTTTGCTAAATGCTTTAGCGGCTTCACTTTCTGGCTTCTTTTGCAGAAGTGGAATTCCCTCATCCCCTGCCTCTACCACAGATGGTTCAAATGGAATACTTCCTAAAAAAGGTACTTCATTTTCTTGCGCTACTTTCTTTCCACCACCAGATTTGAAAAGGTCAGTAGTTTTTCCACAATGTGGACAAACAAAACCGCTCATATTTTCAATTATGCCAACAATAGGCATGTTTACCTGATGGCAAAAGGTAATAGATTTGACAATGTCAAGTATTGAAACATCCTGAGGAGTTGTTACGATTAAAGCTCCATCAGCATCCTCAATCAACTGACAAACACTGAGCGGTTCATCACCAGTACCCGGAGGAGCATCAATTATCAAGTAATCCAACTCACCCCAATCTACATCTTTTAAAAATTGACTTATTAAACGCATTTTCAAAGGGCCACGCCATATCACAGCATCGGATTCCTTTCTGAGGAAAAAACCGATGGAGATTAATTTTAGATGAGGGGAGTATTGTACCGGTATCAGACTATCCTCGGAACCGCCCACCCTACTCTTTTCTACGCCTAACATTTTGGGTATATTTGGTCCATGTATATCAACATCCATAAGCCCAACTTTATAACCTCGTTGGGACAATTCGAAGGAAAGATTTGCTGCTACTGTGCTTTTGCCAACACCGCCTTTTCCACTCATTACTAAAATTTTATGTTTTATTCGATGCATCTTCTGGTTAATAGCTTGCCGTTCCTTCCATTGTTCCATGGTTTCCCCTGGATGTTTATTTTTAGCTGAGGAAACTGTGTTATCAGAGCTGTTACGGCTTCTTTCTTCGCTCACTGCAAAACCTCCTTAATCATTCTAATATATCAATTGTAATTGATTTTCTCAGCATGTAAACAACTTCATAAAAGTGCAACATGCTATTATATCCTAACAAAATTAACAAAGCTACTTTTTCACTTAATACTCTCTATCATACCTGAAACGATACGGATAATTTTTACGAGGAGTATAATAATAATCTCGGCCCCAACCTCTACCTCTATTATAGGCACATCCATATCCTCGCCATCTTCTTCCTGCCCCCCATCCTGCTCCTCCTCTCATTCTCCAATCATATTCTCTGAACATTCCTCTACCGTATCCTTGACCTCTTCCATAAGAGCGATAATAACCTCTATCATTCCGATAACCATAAGCTCTATTCATATATTTTCTCGGTGCCCTATTCCGATAATCACCATAACCTCTATAATCTCCATAATCTCTATAATCCCACAAAGCAAATCCCTCGTCGTCAGTGAAAGCGATCTTATCTTCACCTAACTGTAAAGAATAGGGGTAAACAGTGCTCAATCCTCTATATTCTTCAATTTCTCCTTCAATCCTAATTTTATCACCTATTCTCAGAAAGATATCTCTATCCATTAAAAACCAGGGTGGTCCGATAAAAACTTCATACTCTATCCCATCATCTGCGTGCAAAATGGCATATTGATCAAATAGATCAGCTATCTTACCCTCAACTGTTCTTAGCTGGGATTTATCCTGATCCTGAACATAACTCTGCCCGGTCAAAAAGGTGCAAAAAACAATAATAATCCCTGCCAAGATAAACATTTTTTTTAGCATTTTTTTCTCTCCCTTTTTATCCAAATAAATAATTGAGAAAAATCATATTTTGGACAATTTTATCTCATGCCAAAATGAGGTGGAACCGTTGAATTGCCTGATTCTTTCAACTCACCCTTTTTATACTTTTCTATTGTATCCTTTATTGTTCCCTGAGCTCCAGTGTACAGTTTTATATTAGCAACACTCAAAGTTTGGAAAGCGTTTGGTCCAAAATTTCCGCTAATCACTGCTTCTGCACCTTTATCAATTACCAATTGTGCTGCTTTAACACCAGCCCCGCCCATGGCCTGACCTGCCTGGTTTGGTATAGCTTCAAATTCCATAGTCTCTGTATCTACCAATAGGAAAAAGCTGCATCTACCAAAACGAGGGTCTACCTCTGAATCCATGTGGTTTGCTTTTGCACTAATTGCAATTTTCATAATCATAACTCCTTTCAAAAATACTTATTCACTATCATTAGCAATCATACTATATTATTAATTATTACTTTCCGCAACATCTTTTAGGATTTTCACAGGGACTGGTCATCCCGCAACAATCCGATGAGTTTGAACTGAAAGAACGGTTTTCTTTTACTGAAACACTTGCAGGTGCGGAAATAACCTTTTTTAAATTCTTGCTTCCACAATGTGAGCAGCAAATATTTTTTTCATCTTTTCCCACACCGCAAATTATCTCGGAAATATTACCACAATCATAACATTTAAATTCATAAATGGGCATAAGCATTCACCTTCTTTCATTAACATAAATTCTTATAACTACATCTGTGATAATTCATATTAATAATTAAATATCATTCAATTATCTCTCGCAATTTCCAGTTTTGGTTCTATAGAAACATCAGTTTTTATCGAGCGTGAAACGACACACTCTTCCTCCGCTTTTTTAATAAACTTAGTAGCCTTCTCCAAATCCTCTGGAGAAGTTGCTATTACAACAGGCCATATAGTAATTTGAGAGAAACGGAACTCTCCTTTAAAAATATGCAAAAGCCCTTCGGCTTTACTTCTATAAGATATAATATTACAATGATGCCTTTTACAAAGGTCTATAAAAGTAGTCATTATGCACAGCTCTACGGCTGCCACGAAGAGTTCCTCGGGACTCCAGTATTCTGGTTTACCACCAAATTCGGGAGGGCATCCAACTTGAATAGTATGTTTAGGATTAGCTGTCAGTTTACCTTCGTGCTCTTTTAGCCAACTAATATTTGTATGATACTTATATATTATCGGTTTAAATGTAACCATTGCAAATCCTTTATTATTTATATTTGACAAATATCATATTTACAAACTTCTATATTTCCGTTTCCATGGTTCTCTATTAGTTTTTTTGTAATCATATATTGCTGCTTTAATTGTATTGGCTGCTAATAAGGCACAGTGCTTGCTCTCATCAGGAAGCCCATCAAGAGCGTCTAAAATATTCTTATCCGTAATAGAGCTAGCTTCTTCAATAGTTTTTCCCTTAATCATTTCGGTAGCCATGCCGGCACTGGCAATAGTAGTTCCGCATCCATCGGTTCTAAAAGTCGCAGACTGGATGATTCCATTATTTACTCTAAGAAAAATTTCCATGGTATCACTGCATGGTCCTTTAACTCTTCCAAATCCATCGGGATTCTCTATTTTCCCTATATTTTTTGGATGTAAAAAGAGCTCTATCACTTTTTCTGAGTATACTTCACGTAATTCTTTTAAAATTTGCTGCTGCAATTCATCCGCAAAATCATCTACCTCGGACCCCATCTCTTATCTCCCTATTTATCAACAATTAATAATTTTATTCATTCCGATGAGAGAACTTCTTTTAATTGCTTCGAATTAATAAATCCTTCTACTTCAATATTTACCTCATTAACACCATCTATTGCTTTTAATTTTTTCTTTATATCCAGGCCTAATTTAAATGCCAAAGGACAATTAGGCGAAGATGGTATAAATGTTAGATTTACTATCCCTTTTTTTTCATCAACACCTAAATCCTTAATGAGCCTCATATTCCAAACATCTAAATTCGTTCCTGGATCCATTATTTCCTGTAACGCTGATTTAACTTTCTCTAACATAGCGGAACCTCTTTATGTTCTTTATGTGTAAAAGTAGAAAGTTCTTGCAATTCAGAAGATATAAAATACTTTATATTTTCTTCTACCTTTTCTCCTCTTGCTTGAAAAAGATCAATAAATCTGCTGCGAAGAGCATAAAAAGCAATCTCACCAATCCCTTTAGCTATTATAACATCAGGAGCTTTTTCTTCAATAAAATGATTTTGCACAGCTAATGCAGCTCGTTCTTCTTTAACTTTAAAAGGATTTTTTACGATAGCAACATCCTTTATTTGATTTTTATGTAACTTTAAAAAAGCATAATAAGTTGACCTTCCAAAATGATCGGATAGTTTTGAATGGATTCCATTATCCTCTTTTACTGGAATCATGAGAGTAAGGATTTTCGGTTTAAAGGGTTCAACATGGATGTTAAATGTGGAAATTTTAGGGTATTTCTCTCTGATTTTCTCCTCAGCCTTATCGGCAATGAGATGCCCTTGTGAAACATCCATAGCTTTCTTAACCTGAATGACTGCTTGACCAAAGAGAAAAGAACCAGCCTGTCTTATTTTCAAGCCGTTCACCTTCTTGATTCCTTCTTGTTGTGCAAGAAGATTTTCTACGTTATTTATCAAAGAAGTATCTACTGAAGCATCCATAAGTCCATATATCGCAATTCGGCCATTCTTTAAAGCTATCCACAAAACACCTGCAGCGAAAACTAACGTAAATACGCTTTCTACATAACGTATTTGAAAATAACTGGCAGTGATTGCTATAAATATAATAGGCGAATAAGCCGCATGCATCATGGTTTCCTGACCATTAGCAATTAAGCTTTGGGCGTTTATTTCCTTACCAATCTTTTTCTCCCACTTCGCCAGGAAATAATATGCCGGTGCCAAAACAAGTGATATTGTTAAAGCAATATAAGGCATTCTTATCTGAGGAACTTGATTAAAGCTTTTTATTCCTTCAATTCCCAGCTCTACAGCAGCATATAGAATAAGCAGCGATATGAAAAATGTTGTGATATTTTCCGCTTTGTAAAATCCTAAAGGGAATCTTTTGCTTGGTTTTCGACCAGATAGATATAGTCCGAACCAGGAAGCAAATATGGCAAGCACATCGGTACTGGAATGAAGCGCATCTGCAAGCAAGGCCAGGGAACCTGAAAGATAGCCAATCAGCCCCTTGCTCAATGCAAGCAATAAAATGGCAAGAGTTGATAAAGCGGCTACCTTCTGTCCCTTTCTCAAATTAATGCTTCTATCCTGCACAAGTATTCTCCGTATTGTGAGATCTTATTAATTTATCTCTCTCCATTTGAAAAAAGAACATGATAAATATCTTGCCACATTTCCTTTACCACCTTAGCAGTTATTCCCGAAGAATGTTCAGATATGCTTTTTTTCTGAATTAATGCTCTAACTACTTCCTCATCAAAAGGTATCTCCCCCACTAATCTGAGCTGATTTGTAGTACAATATTTTTCAATAGATTCAGTCATTTCTTTATTTAAATCATATTTATTAATGCAAATAACCGACGCAATATCAAAATGATTTGCCAGCTCAACTGTCCTCTTTAAATCGTGAATTCCTGATAAAGTTGGTTCCGTCACAATGAGAATTAAATCTGTACCTGTTATACAAGAAATTACTGGACAACCTATACCAGGAGCGCCATCAATAATAATAAGTTCTTTTTTTTCTTCTTGCGCTTTTATCTTAGCCTTCTGCCTTACCAGGCTCACTAATTTACCCGAATTTTCTTCTGCTATTCCCAATTTAGCATGAATCAAAGGTCCAAATCGCGTATTTGATATAAACCATTTTCCGGAAACAACTGTATTGAAATCAATTGCTTTCTCAGGACAAAAATTATAGCAAACACCACACCCTTCACAATTGATATGATTAATTATATATTTTTCAGTAATTGCATCAAAGCGACAGAGTTCTCTGCACAATCCGCACTGAGTACACAATTCTTTATTTATCCGAGGAATTTTACCTCCAATAAAATCTCCTTGTTCCTGAATCTCTGGGTCCATTATTATATGCAAATCTGCTGCATCGACATCACAATCAGCAACAACCTTGTTTTCTGCTAAGGTGGCGAAAGCTGCTGCAACGGTTGTTTTGCCTGTTCCTCCCTTACCGCTAATAATAACAAGTTCTTTCATTTCCCTATTATTCCTCTTATTTCTTTATAAATTTGTTGAAATTTCTCTTTTAATTCCGGAAACACCTCTATAATGATATCACCTCTGGAGTACGCTTCTGCAATCTTTCTATCCATTGGTATTTCTAATAATATTGGTATATTATTAGTCTGGCAAAATTGATAAACCTCTCGATCGCCTAAATCTGCTTTATTAATTATCACCCCATAGGGAATAGATAAGGTTTGTGTCATCTCCACTGCTAAAATAAGATCATTTAATCCGAAGGGCGTTGGTTCTGTTACCAATAGAACAAAATCGTTTCCCTTAATAGATTCTATAACGGGACAAGACGTACCCGGAGGAGCGTCTATAATTATATCTTTATTATTATCAATATTTTCTTTAACAGCACGGATCAAGGGAGGAGCCATCGCTTCCCCGATATTAAGTTTCCCATAAACAAGCTCTAAACCATTTACCGTTCCTTTCTCTACATAACCAATTTCCCTGGGTATTTCTGAAATAGCTTTTTCAGGACATATGAGCGTACAACCACCACATCCATGACAAAGCTCGGGAAAAGTCAAAACATTTTTTTTAACTGTCACAATAGCACCATACTGACAAACATCTGCACATTTACCGCAGAATGAACACTTCTCCATATCTACATTTGGGATGGGTATTGAAATAGATTTCTTATCTTCCCATTGAGGTGAAAAAAAGAGGTGACAGTTTGGTTCTTCAACATCACAGTCTAAAAGTTGTACTTCACCTCTCAATGATAGAGCTAAGTTAGTAGCAATAGTCGTTTTTCCCGTGCCACCCTTACCGCTGGCAATACCAATTATCATTATTTTTCTCCGATTATATTAATGTTCTCTTGCTCTCTATTTCACCTTTAACAAGCTTTATCCACTTCGAGTAAAAAAAAGCAGGTGAAAAATTTAAATAAACCATTTTTCCTAATATCTTTAACCTCTCCTAAAACAACATTCTTTTGTTGAGCCACCTGACTAATAAGCGATCGCAGTCTTGTAGCTGAGTAAAAATGAGCTCCTCTATAAGAGCTCTTTCTTACTATTCTTTTCAATCTTCTATATATATTTATCGGACTCCAGGTATTTAGCACTCCTAATAGTATTTTATGTTTTGCTGCTCTATAAGCTTCTAATAAAGCTCTTTCTGGCTGTGCAATGAATTCGAGTGTAGTAATCATAGCTACTATATCAAAAGCTCCAGTTTTGATCGGCAAATATTCTGCTTGACCTTCTATTAATGGAATGCTATCTGCAGCTAAATCACCTGCTGCAGATAGCATTTCTCGAGAAATATCAAGTCCGACAGTCTTCATACCTAAGCATTGAAACCATCTGGTAAAATGTCCTGTTCCGCAGCCTATTTCTAATAATGTCTTTCCTTCATTTCCTTTTAAACTTTTCAATAACAACTTCTTCTCTAATTTATCAAATTTGCTGCCCCAGCGCTTATTATACCAGCGCTCATAACGATAAGCTGATGAGCTATCCAAATGCATTTTATTACTGTCTGGTCAGGGGACTTCCGCAATCGGGACACATAGCCTCATAGCAAGGTGTACCTAAATTATGCTGAACAGTCTTTCCGCACTTCGGGCAGACACAATTTCCACCAGGTCCCATGGCACTACCGCCCTTACGGCCTCTGCCTCCGCCTCTACCAGAACCTCCACCTCTACCTGTCCCGCTACCGCCCATACCTCTTCCTGTTCCTGGGCCCTTACCAGTTGGGCCAGTTCCGTCTCCTCTTGGCATTAAAAACACCTCCCTTCTCTGCTTTTACCAGTGATATTCCTAAATTTATTCAAATGAAAAATTTCAGATGTTTCTTTCATTATCTAATACTGGCACTTCCATTATAAATATAATGCTTTTCATAAAACTAACTACTATTTTTTCCCTCATTACACCTTAATTATGGATAAATCATCTTCTATTTAATTGTTTTCTGCGAATCATTTTTTCCCTTCGTCTTATCTTTTTCCAGTTCATCAATTCTTGCATGAATGGTTTTCAGCGCATCTTTTAATTGCTTTTCCTCATTCTTGAGAATCCTTATCGCCTGCTTCGAAGTCGTTCGGTAATAAGGAAATTGTGGATATCTATAATAATATCCTGCAGCTCGGAAACCAGGATTATACGCTCCCCAATTTATAGCACTTCTGCCAAATAAGAAAGCAAATCTTCCTTCCATTGGATACGTGTAACCACCTGAAGTTTTTTCCTGCATCGCATTTAATCCAGCAGGTCCTTTACTATCTTCCATAGACATAATCTAAACTCCTTCTGAGCTAATATAGATTACCATAATCAATAATATCTTCCAAATCCTCTCCCTCTCCCTCTCCCTCTCCCTCTACCGATATATCTGAACATCCAAGGATAAGCAAACCCTCTGAACATTCCACCATAAACAGGATAATAATAGGGATAGCCAAAATATTGGGTATTATACGGTTGCCAAAAAGCACCTGGTGCTGTTCTCAAGGACCAAGGACTATAAGGGTAATATGGCAGTACTCTATTAGATATAGGATTAATATTCGTTATCATTTTTCCCTCCCTAAAATAGGGTACTGAAAAGAGAGGGGAAGTTTTTAGCCTTATATACTTCCCCTCTCTTCCACTGTTACTTCCCTTCTTTTTGTGATGCTTTTAGCTCTTCTATACGATTCTTTATGGCAGCGAGTTCCTCTTCAATAGCGGTTGCTTGATTTTTTAAGTACTCAATCTCCTGTTCAGGCGAAGCTTGTTGATAAGGCGCTTGAGAATAGCCTGGAGCATATGCCGGAGGAGCGCCGTAATTGCCGGGATAATACCCGTACATACCAGCTCCCCAACCCATTCCACGTCCGCCACCCCATGCGCGGCCCCTTCCGCCTCCGTAAGGTAAACCTCCACGTCCAGCTCCTAAACCAACAGCAGCTCTACCACCATACGGATTCATAAATCCAGGAACTGGATAACCCGCGCAGTATCCTGCAGCGCGGCCCGTCATCGGTCCAGCTCCCCATGGTCCTGTTCTATCACCTCTTGGCATTTAAAACACCTCCTCTATTTTTGCTTGTCATTTAAGTATATTATGGGTGAAAATTTTTCCAGCGCCATCCTGCTCTTCTGCCACATCTCCAACGCCCTCTTCTTCCTCCGGGCATGAGGATCATTCCGGGCTGCAATTCACCTATCAGAAAAAGTTCTACAGCTTTCTCTACATCTCCTGTTACCCATGAATAAACTCTTATTCCTCTCTGATGCAAAAGATTATGAAAAAAGCCATCTACTGAACCGCATATCACCATATTCACTCCCATTTTTCCAAGCTCCGCTATACGATCATAGGGGCTAACGCCTCGCCACAATAACTTTTCTTTTTTTAGAATTTTTCCATCTTCTATAGTGAAAATTAACAATTCCTGGGCACAATCAAACCTGGGTGAAATCCGTGTTCCAAAGAGCGGAATAGCCAACTTCATCTTTTCACCTCATCCTCATTATTATGCAATAGTCATGCCAGAGGTTTCTTTAGACAGATATATTTGATATCTCTTTATTTATCAATATATTACAGTATAACACCGTAAAACCAAGCAAAATATTAAAATGAAGAAGTATTGCAATAATGCAATAATTTACCTCCTTATATTGCATAATTGCAATTAATAGCCGCGCTTATTAAAAAAATTGAACCTAAATGAGGAAATAGAAATATATTAAGACTCTGTAATGTTGTATTTCTTTATCTTACGCCATAAGGTACTTTTATCTATACCTAATTCTTGAGCTGTCCTGGCTCTATTACCATTATGTCTCTGCAAAGCTTCTTTAATGATTTGTACCTCAGTTTGTTGTAGCTTTTCAGAAGGGGAAAAAGCCTCCAATCGGATGGTCTCTTCTTTTTGTCTTATTTCTTGCGGTAGATTTTTGAATTCAATTATAGGGTCTCGGCAGAGAACAAAGGCATGCTCAATAATATTTTGCAGCTCCCTTATATTGCCGGGAAAAGAATAATTCATGAGCACGTTCATAACCTCATCTGCTACTCCAACAATCCTCTTGCCCATTTTTAAGTTATAAGTATTAATAAAATGTTCAACCAAAAGAGGTATATCCTCACGTCTTTCAGAAAGAGGAGGCAATTCAATCTTAATAACATTAAGCCTATAATACAGATCTTCTCGAAATTCCCCCTTTTCTTTCTGCTCGGTCAAATCTCTATTTGTGGCAGTTATAATACGCACATCAGCTTTCAAAGTGGCAACGGCACCTAAAGGCTCGTATTCTTTTTCTTGTAGAAATCTTAAAAGCTTTACCTGGAGAGGAAGTGATAATTCTGCTACCTCATCGAGAAAGAGAGTCCCGCCCTCAGCCAGGCTTATGCGTCCAGCTTTATCCCTATTGGCACCGGTAAAAGCACCTCTTACATAGCCAAAGAGTTCTGATTCCAACAGCGTATCAGGTAAAGCGCCACAATTCACTACCACATAAGGGCCCTTTTTCCTCTGACTGAGATTGTGTATGGCGCGAGCAAAGAGCTCCTTGCCTGAGCCGCTGGGACCTTGAATAAGCACGGTGCTGTCGCTTTCGGCAATGTCAGGCAAAGTTGCAAAAATTTTCTGAATTTCATGATTTTTACTTATTATATCCTGCACCGTATAGTGCTTTGATATTTCCTTTTTAAAGGCCTCAATAGTTGAAAGATCACGAAAAGTCTCTACTCCACCAACGATTTTTCCTTTCTCATCGCGTAGTAGAGCAGTACTAATGCTTGCGGGGATGGTTCTACCTTCCTGATTCACAATGTTAACCGGTAAATCTATTATCTCCTTACCAGTTTCCATCGTCTTCTTAAGAGCACAACCCGTCTGACAAATGTTAGCGTGAAATACATCAAAACAGTATTTTCCTATAGCTTCCTCTCGAGAAACCAGGGTAATCCGCTCTGCTGCTCGATTGAAAGAGGTTATCTTAAAATCCATATCAACGGTAAATACTCCATCAGCTATACTATCGAGAATAATATGTACAAACCGATATGGTAAATCTCTATCATTCATAGCATTATTATCATATCATTTAATTACATTTTAAACCATTTACTATTATAAAAATCGATAAGAGGAGAATCAAATGGGATAATAGCTATTCTTAAAGGATTGAAGTTATAAAAGAGGCTTAAAATATAAATAAAAGTGAATGTAAATTATAAGATTATTTGCTTATTTAATAATTTCCACAAAAACTATAAATGAATTGAAAATTTCACAGTATCTCTACTCTCAGCATTACAGCCAAAGAATATTTGATCTATTCTTTTATTTCCTTTGTTATAATTGCTTGCTTATATCAATAGACTGTCAGGTCGTCGAAGAGACTTTTACCCGCTCCTGCACTACTCAACGCAATCTTTCCCCAGGTCGGCTTATCTCCCCGCAAAAATATGTTTATTTTTTCTACATCATCAACTTTAACTATTATCTGCTCCCTACTAATTTCAATATTCAACAGATACTGTTGATTACGATTCATGATATCAGCAATGCTATGCTTTTCCACAAACATACCATCCTTCTTATGCCGCAGAATCCACTTCCCGGTTTTTTTCGAACTCACACTATAGAGCTGCATCCTGAGCTCCCAGAAATTTCTATTATCTTTATAACTGAAGAAAATGGAGCTGCTTACTTTGGCCAGTCTTCCACCTGCCCGAGTAACCTTAGCTTCTATAGTGCATTTTTCTTCTAAAGCCCCTTTGGGAAACAAGCGAAAGTTATTGCTTGTTCTTCTGAGCATGAGCTGCTCATCTACTACTTTTGCTACACCGCTTCCTTTTCTCTGCCAATCTGCTATATCGGTATCGAAGAAGTCGTAGTCTATGGGAAGTCCGCTGCCGAAGATGACATAGGTCTCCCCGGCATCAGCGCCGCCTGCCGGATCAGCACCATATGCACCGATGATTACATCAGCATAGCCATCGCCGTTGATATCGCCGCTGGAAACGGAAGAGCCAGACCAATCACCAGCATCATCTCCGTAGATTGTCATATCGGCAGAAACGCTGTTGAGCTCTACGGTGGCTGGTGGTGCAGCGCTGCCGAAGATAATATAGGTCTCCCCGGCATAATTGCCACCTGCCGGATCAGCACCATATGCACCGATGATGACATCATCATAACCGTCTCCATTGATTTCGCCGCTGGAAACACTACAGCCAGAATGATCACCAGTATCATCGCCGTAGATGGTCATATCAGCAGATACGGAATATAGGTCTATTGCAGAGGGAGGATTATCTCTGCCGAAGATGATATAGGTCCCACCAACATCAGTTCCGCCTACATCAGTTCTAGCACCTATGATAACATCAGCATAGCCATCGCCGTTGATATCTCCGCTGGCAACATCTATGCCTAATAGATCATGATGATAGCCGCCGGAGATTGTCATATCGGCTGGAACGCTGTTGAGGTCTATGGTGGCTGGCGGTGCTGCGCTGCCGAAGATGACATAGGTTTCCCCGGCATCATATCCTCCTGCTGGATCAGCATAAGGAGCACCGATGATAACATCATCATATCCATCGCCATTAGCATCGCCGCTGGAAACGGAATGTCCAGAATGGTCAGAAGCATCATCGCCGTATATTGTAATATCTGCAGCTACGGAATTGAGATCTATATTGGCTGGCGGTGCAGCGCTGCCGAAGATGACATAGGTCTCCCCGGCATCAGTGCCGCCTGTTGGATTAGCATAAGGAGCACCTATGATGACATCAGCATAACCATCGCCGTTGATATCGCCACTGGAAACGGAAAAGCCAGAATAATCAAAAGTATCATCGCCGTAGATGGTCATATCGGCTGAAACGCTGTCGAGGTCTATGGTATTTGGCGGTGCAGCGCTGCCGAAGATGACATAAGTCTCCCCGGCACCAGTGCCGCCTGCTGGAACAGCACAATTAGCACCGATGATGATATCAGCATAGCCATCGCCGTTGATATCGCCGCTAGAAACGGAAACGCCAGAATAATCAAAAGTATCAGCGCCGGAGATGGTCATATCGGCTGGAACGCTGTTGAGGTCTACGGTACCTGACGGTGCAGCGCTGCCGAAGATGACATAGGTCTCCCCGGTATCCATGCGGCCTGCTGGATCAGCATAAGGAGCACCTATGATGACATCAGCATAACCATCGCCATTGATATCTCCGCTGGAAACGGAATAGCCAGAAATATCATCAGCATCATCGCCCAGAATCCTGATTTGTTCATCCCCTTTATCCAGATCAATTACCTTTTCAGATGGCGGCTGTCCGCTGGCAACCAGCAATACCAACAAAAAACAAAAACACATAATTACAACTGGTTTAATAAAACTCTGAAACATTGCTATTATCCCTCCTCTATAATAGAAAACTATATTTTTAAGGATAATAATAAAATTGGTTATATTTTAAATTCAATAATATGAAGTGTCGATTATAATAACAACCTTTAAATTAATGACATGAGATTGTAAAAGGAATTAATTATGGAATACTCTTTATAAAATCTTTAAGGTGGAAATAAATGAGAGCAAAAGGAAATAGAAATCAATAGATTATTGATTGATTCAATAATTGATTAAATGCCATTATCATTTTTTGCATCAGATTAAACCTGATAATTCTCAAGAAATTAATATTTTCTTAATAACAACACTAAAAAAAATTTTATTTGCTAACACAATATTTTGTATGCTGTAAGAGTTAATTCAGCGGCTACGTCGAGTATTTTCGATATCTCTACATACTCATCCTCCTGGTGAGCCACCTCCAAGGGGCCAGGTCCATAGGCCACTGAGGGTATGGAAATTTGATTAAAATACCGTATATCCATAAATCCGGGTATTAAACATAGATTAGGTTTATCACCCCTTATCTCATAAATAGAATCGGATAATATGTTACATATATTCTCTTTTTCTGAAGTCAGACCTGCTTCGCACTCCATAATAGGACTTATCTCGAGAATGATGCCATCTTTTTTTAGCCCATTAGTCATTTTTTGGATTTTCTTTTTAGCTTCTGTTAATTTAATCTCAGGCGGAAAGCGCCAGTCAAGACTGAAGCTACAATAATCGGGAACTATATTGAATTGTTCCCTCCCCTTGAGAGAACCTCCCATAACAAAGACACTTTTATTTGCTGTATGAGGATAAAAAGTATATTTACTTTTTTGCGATTCCACTCTTTTTTTCAGGTCGAAGAGTTTATGTGCTGCTCTCATCATAATCTCAAAAGCATTTCTGCCCTTTTCAGGATATATTGAATGAGATGCCTTTCCTTTACAAATGAACTGCAAACTCAAAGCACCTTTATATCCGTTAAAAATCATCCCGCTGCTGGGCTCTGGCATTATAAGTCCTACAGGTTTAGATTCAAAAAGGTTGTCCCATTGCTCAGCTATGTAGCCGGCACCGGCCTGACCACCGGTCTCTTCATCGGGGGTAAAGCTTAAGCTTAAAGCCCTCTTTGGTTCGAAGTTCAGCTCCTGCAATGTCTTAATAGCCAGTATAATCGATACCAGCCCCCCCTTCATATCAGCAGTTCCCCGACCATAGATTCTATCACCCTGGACGATCGGTATAAGCTGTTCAGTATTTATCGGATTTACCACATCATAATGTCCATGAAAATGGAGTCCTTCATTCCCGTCTCCCCATGTTGCAATAAGAGAAGGTCTGGATAAACCTTCACCTAATGGAGCAAGCTCGGCTAATCGTTCCTCGGGAACTTTTATTATTTTGGAATTAATACTGAGCGCATTTTTAAGATATGCAATGCACTCATCATAAGCATTTCCTGGTGGATTCACTGTTGGTATTTCAATTAGTTCGCATAATAGGTCTATAGCCTCCTCCCGTTTTTTTTCTAATACCTTTAATATATCTTCTTTCATAACCAATTGCTCCTTACCTGATTATTGCCATTTAAAAATAATGTTAGCACTTTATACTTATCATTTTTGTCGAAAATAATGAGCAACTTTTGCTTTTGATTTAGTAGCTAAAATAATACCCTCTCATAATTATATATAAGAGCATTACTATTTCAATATAATTATTAAATAATTTGAATAGGGAAGGAAAATGGAGGGTTCACATGGACAGATATATTCTGGCTGGATGTTAAAGGGAAGTTAAAAGAATAAGTAAATTTGACCTATAGGAGGTCAATTTATTGACCATTGTTATGTATTATTCCGTCCATTAACTTTATGATTCGCTGAGCTCTGCTGGAAATATTCGGATTGTGCGTGATCATAACAACAGTATGTCCCTCTTTCCAGAGGTCTTCAAATATCTTTACGATCTCTTCTCCAGACCTGGTGTCCAGATTTCCCGTTGGCTCATCGGCTAATATTAATCGGGGATTGTTGGCCAATGCTCTGGCGATGGATACTCTCTGCATTTCACCTCCGGAGAGTTCGGTTGGTTTATGGTGTGCTCTATCGGATAGCCCAACTATGTCTAATAATTCCATTATCCTCGATTTCTTCTTTTTGGTGTTTACACCCATAAATATCATAGGAAGCTCTACGTTTTCATAAGCAGTAGCATAGGGCAGAAGATTGAAATTTTGAAAGACAAATCCAATTTTTTCATTCCTTATTTCAGCCAGTTGATTGTGGTCGAAATTCTTTACATTCTCGCCCTCAAAATAATATTCGCCAACAGAAGGAACATCAAGACAACCGATGATGTTCATTAAAGTTGATTTACCCGAACCTGAAGGACCAATCAGACCTATAAACTCATTTTCTTTAACTTCTATATTTATGTCCTTCAAAGCTTCAACCCGGGCCGTTCCTGTTCCATATATTTTCTTCACACCTTCCATTTTAAGCATTTTATCACCTCTTTTATTCGTATCTCAGGGCTTCAATAGGATTTAAAGAAGCCGCCTTTCGTGCCGGGAAAATGCCGGAAAGGAAGCCGATTATTCCCAGAATTAAGGCTGTAAAAAACATGATATAAAAAGAGATAGTAGGCTTTGTCATGAATTTCAAGCCCTCGGCTTCTATTGGAATAGACCTGATAACAGTTACTATCAATATAGAAGCAAAAATTCCCACTAAACCTCCTACAAAAGAAATTAATATCGCTTCTGATACAAATTGAAGGATGATCTGCTTCCTTTTTGCACCTAAGGCCATCTTTATCCCTATCTCTTTTGTCCTCTCCTTTGCAGCAACATACATGATATTAGCTACACCAACACCAGCAACAATGAGAGTTAAACCCCCTATTATCCCCAAGAATATTTGAATACCTATAAATACTTTATCGAATATTTCCTCAAATTCAATGGTATCCCAGAAATCCAGTGCTTGTTCATCCTCTGGATCAAATTTGTATTTTGCTCCCAGAACCCTAAATACCTCTTGCTTTACTATATCAGCTCGAGCAATATCTTTGGGTTTATAAATTATATGGTCCACATATCGATATCCATAAATACTCTGAAAAGTAGTAAAAGGTATTGTTGCTACTTCATCATCCCAGACAGCACGATAATTGCTCATCTGCATTTTTTCTTTCATTATGCCAATGACCAGAAAGGGAATATTATTAATAAATATAGTTTCCCCTATTGCTTCCTGGTTTCCAAAAAGTCTATCTTTCAAAACTGGGCCCAAAAAAACTACCCGCCTTTTATATTTAATATCATTAGGATTAATAAAGCGGCTATTTCGGTCAGGGTAATTAGTTCTCATATCTTCAAAGTCAGGATAGACTCCGGTAACATACTCAGTAAAATCTTTTTTACCATAGCTTAGTGTATTGCTTGTGCGGTCAATCTCGGGGGTAATGAGCTCGATTTCTGGAATTTTTCTTTTAAGCAGCTCATAATCTTGTTCTATCAAACGGATTCGCCTCCCCTTATCCATTCCCTGAAAAGGAATGGATGTCTGCCCTCCATAAACGAGGACTATTCCATCTCCAAAGGATTTATTTGATAATCGTAACTGCTCGCCCAGTCCCTGTCCAAAAGCCAAAAGAAGGACAATAGAGAAAGTACCCCATGCTATACCCAGTATAGTAAGAGTTGCTCTCTTTCTTTGTTTTTTGAATTCTCGAAAAAATAATCTAAAAAGAAAAACCTTCTTCATTGCTATCCTCTATTTTCTTAAGGCATCAACCGGATTTAAATTAGCTGCTCTCCGGGCTGGTGCATATCCAGCAATAAAACCAATTATTCCCAATAAGATAATGGCACTAATGGCTGCTCCAAATGATACAGTTGGTATTCCCACATATTCTTCAATCTGCTCAGCAGGCAGTACCTGGGTTATGGTATAGGATATTGCAAATCCTATGAATCCACCGATGAACGTTATCAATAGAGTCTCAAATATAAACTGCGATAAAACAAATCGCTTTTTAGCTCCTAATGCCATCTTAATCCCTATTTCCTTAGTCCGCTCTTCAACCACAACATTCATAATATTAGAAACACCAATACCTCCCACTATAAGAGTAAAAGCACCAACGATACCCAAGAATATTTTAAATCCAATAGTAAAATAGGTGAAGAACTTATCAAAATCGGTTAAATCAAACAGACCGATAGCATCCTCATCTTCCGGGTCAAACTTAAATTTTTTTCCGAGTATCTGGAAAATTTTTTTGCGGATTATCTTATTCTGGCGTGGATCTTTTCCCTGAATGATAATATAACTTAAATATCTATAGCCAAACAGAGAGGAAAAGGTAGTAGCTGGAACGCAAGCAGTCCAACGATCGCTCCCACCCCAGTTTGAATTCTGCTGTTTAGGCACCATAACTCCTACAACCAGAAAAGGAACATTATTGATATTAACATATTTTCCAACAGCAGGTTTATCCTCGAAAAGCTCCTCTTTTAGCCTATTCCCTAAGAGAACAGTCCTTCTCTTTGCCTCAATATCAAGAGCATCAATGAATCGCCCTCCTCTCTGGGGGATGATATTTCGCGTTGGACTATAATCAGGATAAACCCCTCGAATCCGGGCATTATAAATATTATTTCCGTACTTGAATTCAAATCCACCTCTATTATATTCCGGGCAGACATACTTAATCTGGCTTATTTCCTGCTTCAAAAGAAAGGCGTCTTCAGGTCTAAAGCTCAATTGTCTACCTTTAGGTAATCCCTGATAGGTTTTGCTGGTAATCTGTGCCCAGGTTACTATGATGCCTTCTCCAAAGCCATGCCAACTTTTCAACATCTGTCTCTCCATACCCACACCAAATGCCAATAAAAGAACGATGGCAGCCGTACCCCAGATAATACCGAATATGGTCATGAAAGTACGCAATTTCTGGGACTTCATGTCTCTCCAGAATTGGGACAAAAACATCAGGAATTTCATGACAACGTCTCCACTACTTTCCTTATTTTGTCTTCTTATTTTTATGTGATCTCTTTAGGAGGTCTTTCTACTACCTCATCGCCTTTTTTTAATCCATCTACAATCTCTACATTTATACCATCACTCAGGCCAATTTTTACTTCCTTTTTAACGATTTCACCTTCTGCATTTTTAATCTCAACAAATGTCTTATCATCTTCAAATAATAACAATCTTTCTGGGATGTATAAGATGTTCTCCTTCTTCTGTATAATCAAATCGGCATTTGCTGAATAGCCAGCTCTGATTACCTTATCTCCCCGCTTGGTAATATCAATTTCCACATCAAAAAGAGTGGCATTTTCCTGCTTCTTTGCCTTCGGGGAAATTTTGGTTAGCTCTCCAAAAATTTCCTGGTCAGGGATTGCTCCTATCTTCAGCTGGGCAATCATTCCTTCATGAAGTTTCCCCACGTCAATCTCATCCACAGTGCCTTTAAAAAGCAGACTATTCATATCGGCAAGAATGAGAAGTTCCGTTCCTGCTTGATAAGAAGTTAAGGGCACTACTGGATCACCTTCATTGACTCTTCTCTCAAGTACAGTACCTTCGACCGGAGATTTAATGATAGAATCAATCTGCTTACCGGCAATTTTGATCCTTCCCTTTTCAATAAGTTCTAATCTTTCTTTGGCCAATTGTAACCTTACCTGGAGTTGTTTATATGTATTCTCTGAAGCATCAAATTCCTGCTGAGAAATAAGAGTTTGCTCTCTCAAAGTTTTCATACGTTTGTATTCATTTGCTGCTTTCTCCAAATCTACTACGGCCATTTCTAAATTTCTTTTGGTTTCGGTAAATTCGAGAGGAGTGGGATCAGGTCGAACCTCAATCACCGGTTGGCCAACTTTTACTTTATCTCCAACTTCAATATACACCTTTTTGACTATGCCTGATATTTTTGATTTTATTGCTATTTCATTCTCTGGCTCAATCTGACCAATTGCTAACGCCTTATCGACAATATCTCCCTTTTTCGCCGGAATCATTTTGATTCCATTCTCAGCTTCATTACCGTTTTTATTCGCTATAAGATAAGCTGCTCCTCCTATTACTATAATTATCAATAAAATAAGTATGATTTTTTTCACCATTAATTCCTCCTATTAAAAGCTATTCCTACACTTTATACGAAAATGATTGGTAAAAAGTTCAATTTATTTTTAAAAAAAATAACCTGATCATTTGGAAATTAACACTGATATAAATATTGCATATATTTAAGTAGTTTCTTTATATTTTAATTTAATTACGAATTTGTTTATTAAGAATTTTTTTTACTTCTATTATTTCGATAAAAAAGAAAAAACAGTTATTTTCCCATCGAAAAATGTTGAACTAAATATATTAAAATAGCAAAGTCGATTGCATTAAAAAATATCCTTATAATATTTCCATAATCTGAATTAATCGTTATAGTTACACTCAGATGAAGAGTATTTGCGATATTCCATGGAATTGTAGAGGGGGCAAAAACTAAAGCTTGACATTAATATAAAATTATAATAATATTATAAAATAATTATGAGGTGACTATGCAAAACAAAAAACTAAACGATCTTCTTAAATGCTTCGAACCCGTGCTTGATTGTATCTCAGAGCTTTTCGGCTCTAATTGCGAAGTTGTTCTTCATGATGTAAACAATCCCGAACATTCAATAATCAAAATAAATAATGGCCAGGTAACTGGGCGACAGGTGGGTTCCCCTCTGACAGATCTGGCCTTTCAAATGGTAAAAGAAGCAGATAAAGGCATGACAGTTTTAGGGAATTATAATCCTCGAACTTCAGATGGTAGATTGCTCAAATCCAATGCTGTTAATATCAGAGATCCTCAAGGTAAACTGATAGGAATTTTATGTATAAACTTCGATGTGAGTCAGTTCATCAATGCTGAAGATACTATTAGACAATTCTATAACGTTTCAGATGAGAATAGCATGAAGCAAATATCAGAAAGGTATGAGACAGATATAAGGGGTGTAATCCAGAGTATGATAGCCGAAATAATTCATTCTAAAGCCAAACCAGTGCATCGATTGAAAAAGAGTGAAAGGTTAGAAATCATAGAAATATTAGATCAGCGAGGCGTATTTCTAACCAGAGGAGCAAACTTTCAAGTCGCGGAATCTTTAGGAATCTCCCAGCCTACCCTATACAAATACCTGGAGGAGATTAGATTTAAAGCAAAAAAAAATCAATAGAATTTGTAATCTTCATTTATCAAAAAGTGAGTGTGGCTCATCTAATAAGGAGAAAGGTAAAAGGCGGCCTTGAAGAAGAATATTTAATAAAGTGAGGTGTAATAGATGCAAATTTTGACTGATGCCGAAACCAGGCAATTGATTACTATTAAAGAAGCTATTATGGTTGTAAAAGAAACCCTGGAAGAATTTGGCAAAAAGAAAACCATTATGCCCCCAAGGTCTGTTATAGATGTACAGAAACCTAATGGGACAATGCTTTTTATGCCGGCATTTCTGCCCAAGAATGGCGGTATGGGTATTAAAATTGTGAGTGTTTATCCTGAAAATGAGCAGCTTGGGTTACCAACTATTTGTGGAATCATTCTACTTAATAATAGCAAAACAGGTGAAGTTTTATCCATTATGGAAGCCAGTTATATCACTTCATTAAGAACAGGGGCTTGCTCAGCAGTGGCTACCGATATACTTGCTAATAAAGAGGCTAAAATAATAGGGCTTTTTGGAGCAGGTGTGCAGGGAAGAAGTCAACTGGAAGCACTAATGGAAGTAAGAAATATAGAAAGGGTTTATATTTACGACTTAAATAACAATAAGGCAGAAATGCTTGCTCTTGAAATGGAAAAATGCGGTAAGGAAAATTGCATTTTTATTTCGGTAAATAATCCCAAAGAGGTAACTGAGGCTTCGGACATTATTGTTACTGCTACTACTTCTAAAACTCCAGTATTAAATGCAGGCAAAATTAAAGAAGGTACTCATGTTAGTGCAATAGGTGCTTTTAAATCCCAACATAGAGAGATTGATATTGAAAATATAGAATGCCCTAAAATCTTTGTTGATTCATATGCTGACTGTTTACGGGAAGCAGGTGACATTATTATCCCTCTGAAAAACGGATTAATTTCGAAAAACGATATTCGTGCAGAGATAAGCGAGGTTATTTTAGGTAATAAACCGGGAAGAGAACATAGTAAGGATATAACACTTTTTAAATCAGTGGGCCTTGCTATCTTAGATATAGCCATAGCCCAAAAAATATTTGTTAATTGGATAAAACAAAAAAATCTGCATTAAATTGTTAAATAGGAAAAAATTAAGCCATTAAAAAGGAGTTAAACTTGATTAAATATTTTAAATTAATTATTTTTATGAATTTGATATTTATCTTAGGTTTTATGACTCCTCCTGGTGATAGTACTCTACCTACTTTACTTCCTGAAAAAATTTTAGATGTCATAGCTGGTGAGGTTTCGGGAGAAATCTGTTTTGAAAATTTACGACAATTAACTACCTGGCATCGGATATGGGGCTCAAAAGAATACAATCAGGCTGCACTTTTCTTAACTAAAAAAGCCAAAGAATATGGATTAGAAGAAATAACCATAGAGAACTACCCTATCCGTACAGGCGATGAAACCTTCTGGATGCAAACTACCGGAGGCATATTACCATGGGACTGCAGGGCAGCTAGCCTTGAAATGATCGAACCTTATAGAATGGTGCTATCAGATTATGAAGGAATACCAAGTTCAGTGGTCATCTCGAGCAGTCCTACTGATGTAACTTCAGAAGTCGTATATATTGGTGATGGTTCAGTTGAAGATATTTTTAATGAGAAACGCGTTAAAGGAAAGATAGTTTTAGCTGAAGGAGGAAACTTCAATCAGATAGTCAATTTAGCTATTTACAAATTTGGGGCTATAGGTATCCTCCACTATTACAACTTTTCTGGCCCCAATCAGGTCGAAGATGCTGTATATTGGCATTTATTACCTGCTATTAGTCCTGATAAAAAGAAGTGCTTCACCTTTGGTTTTAGCCTCTCCGCTCATCAAGGTAATCTTCTCAAAAGACTCCTTGAGAAAGGAGAACGTTTAATAATAAAAACTCAGATAGATGCTGATATAGTAAAAGAAAGAGGTTTTGAATTAGCTACAGCAGCCATAATGGGTTCGGAATATCCGGATGAGGAATTCATCTTTTATGCCCACCTCGACCATCCCAAGCCTGGAGCGCATGATAATGGCAGCGGAGATGTGGTCTTATTAGAGGTTGCCCGAACGCTATCAAGTTTAGTGCGCAAAGGATTAATTCCCCCTCCAAAAAGAACTATACGTTTCTTATGGATACCCCATATGATGGGATTGAACATGTATTTATACAACCATCAGGAGAAATTAGGGAAGATAAAAGCAGGTGTGAATTTAGATTGTGTTGCTGTGGACCAAAAGCGATTTAATTCCCAATTCTGGGTCTCCCTTCCACCTCACTCATTGCCTACCTGGCTAACAGACCTCTCCTGCAATTTAGTTGAGCATTTTAATTCAAGAATAGAAAATGCAATTTTTGATCCCTTAGGGGATACACCCCGTTCCTTATCTTTATTTAAGGCTCAAGGTGGAAACAGTGGCCCTTTCTTTGCCAGAATAACACCTTATAAAGGGGTTTCTGATGAATATGCGGCTAATGTAAGCTCTATCAATATACCATCCATTTACTTCCACAATTATCCACTACCACCACGTCACAGTCAGATAAATTTTTTGAATTACATTGATCGAACCAACCTCAAACGTGTAGCCTTTTTAGGAGCGATTATTTCTTATGCCTTTTCTCATATCGGACCTACGGAGTCACCACAGCTCATTAATGAAATATTTAATGGGGCTAAAATTCGATTACTTGAAGAGCTTCATCAGGGAAAATACCTGGTACATAAAGACATTACTAATAATTATTGGAAGGCGAAGAATCTGCTTCAAAGGGGGCTTAAGCGCGAAAGAAAGTGCTTGGAATCAACAATCCTCTTTACCAAAGAAAATCAAGATGCCACCGAATATCTCAATACGACAAAGCAAAAGCTCAATAGTTTTGGTCAGGAGCTTTTAAAAGAACTCGAGGAATATTATTTACAGAAATGCGTTCAATTAAATAAAAAAGCGCAAAAAGTACCAGCTTTAACTGCTGAAGAAAAAAGGCTACAGAAAATTATTCCCATTCCCAATCCCCAGGTAAAAGGTGTGCCCGGCTATTTAAAAGGCTATTTCCGCTTAGCCTTAGGAGAAGAAGGGTTGAAAGCTTTTCCCAATACGTTAGCCCGAAGTTACAATTACGGAGTTTTAGGATATTACGAAACTATTAGTTTCATAGATGGTGAAAGAAGCATACTTGATATCTACAATGCTGTGCAGGCAGAGCTTCTCAGTGGTAACTATCCTCCATCTCAAGGGATATCACTTACGGAAACTGAAGAATACATTCGAATGTTAGAAGCAGCTAAGGTGATATTTATTAAAAATAAATGATTAGCAGCATCATGACACTTAATATTAAGTCATTGAAAATATGCGTATTAGCAATAAGGAGATAGAAATGCATAGTAAAAAACGCATAAAAATTCTTTTAACTATTTCTATTTTTTTCGCTATCTTTCTTGTTGGAAACATCATTATAGGAAACGGAAAAGATGGAAATATTAATGGTACACCTGATGCTGTAGAAGAACAAAAGGCTAAACCGATCATATCTATAGGAGAAAATAACCAGGTATCTAAAGAATTTTCTCATGTTCCTCATTATGGGGCTGTAGTGGCGGCTAATCCGATAAATTCACAAAATATTATAGGAAGTGGTGTGATTTTCTTGGCACAATATGCTCATCCATCTGTTGCTGCTTATGTATCATTTGATGGAGGTATATCCTGGAAATTAAGTCCTATTCCTTTTGACGTTGCGAAAATTGAAGCAGATAATCCAATTATTATCTTCGGCCCGGATGGTACAGCTTATTTTTCTTTTATTAATAAAAATATTTTTAGCGAAGAAAATGGTTCCTATCCTGTCATTTTATTCCGCTCGGAAGACGGGGGTAAGACATGGCTTAAAACCCTAAAAGCTGAGAAAAAATACTTATTTGATTGGCATCATTTGTTAGTTGATCAAACCAATAGTAAATACACTCATCGCCTTTATTTAATTGGCACCAGGATCAGCGAAAAAAAAGATGCAGTTAAGAGCAAAGAACTTTCACTTTATTATTCTGAAGATAAAGGCAATAGCTTTATTGGCCCGGTTAAGAAGGTAGAAAATGCAAGCTACTTTAGTGGCACTATTCTTTCAGACGGAACATTAATCGTTATTTATCTGAAAGATAAAAAACTATTAGTTATAACTTCAAATGATGGTGGAAAAAGCTTTTCGTCACCAATTGTTATTTCACAAATTAATCAGGAAAAAAAATCAGCAATTTCTTATTTCCCTTCATTAGCCGTAGATACTTATTCAGAATATTTCAAGGATCGAATTTATGTAACGTGGTTAGATTCACAGAGAGGATGCTACGATGTTTATCTTGCTTGGTCTTCAAATAAAGGCAAAACATGGTCCCCTCCAATAATTATAAATGATAATCCTCCTGGTATAAATCCAGCAATAGGTCCAGATCATACCTGCCCGGCTGTGGCAGTCAATAAAAATGGAATTGTAGCTGTACAGTGGTATGACAGAAGAGATGATGGAGCCAGCATAAAATCTATGAGTTGGGATCCTTCTATTAAAAAAATAATAGTAGAACATGATAATCGCTGGCAATTATACTTTGCTGCTTCGCTGGATGGCGGGGAAACATTTTTTCCTAATAAAAAGGTCTCTCTTGCGCTTTTTTCCAATGATGCACCAAATAATTGGATTCCAATGGTTGAAGGAGAATCGTTATCCTTTTATCTGCCGCATAATAGATATGCCTGTGCAGGAAAAGTTGGCTCTTTTACTGCTTCTTCGGATGGTATTTTCCATACATTTTGGGTTGATAGTCGCACAGGTATCTCGCAAATCTGGACAGCACCCATACAAGTTAAGGCAAAAGCCTATCCAAACGGTTCTCAAGAAAATGCAAATCTTGTAGACATTTCTCCTTGGATTAAATTTGAAGTAAGCAATACAAAGTTTATTTTAAGAGATAAAACATTCGAATTTGATGTTAGGCTTTGTAATTCAACGAAAGATCAAAATTTTATAAATCCTTTAAAAGTCCGTCTATTAGCAGCAGAATCAGTGCATGGGAGATGGGAAGTTCAAGGAGCAGATAATAACATGAAAGGAGCTGGCGCTATATGGGATTTCAGCACCCTTGTACATGACGGAAAATTAAAACCGGGTGAAGTATCTGATAAAAAGCATTGCACCATAAAGTTAAAAGATGATGTTCTAAATAGCGCACGTAGCGGGAGTCAATTTCTTTGTTTGAAAACTAAAGTTCTTGGAAAGACAGCACCCTAAGCTATTCTGTTGTTTATATTAAACAAGAGAATAGAATGGCGGAGGAAACTATGAAAGAGAAAAAATCTTATCTTCTTATTTTATTTCTAATAGGCTTATTTCTCATTTCTGTCACCACAATAGGCAAAGATGAAGTTTGGATAGAGGTTGGTCCAAATATTTTGGCTTCTGCTGAAATCGAAAAATACGGAAGAAACGAGTGTTGGATAGCAGCCAGCCTTGAAGACCCAGATTTTCTCATAGGTATCTCCCAATCCTTCAGCGGCTACGAAGTAGGAGACTGGAAGTGTCCGGTTATTATTTCTCATGATGGTGGACAGACCTGGAAAGATGTACAGCTTCCAGGTGGACATAGAGGATTTGACCCATTTGTTCTATCCGGTCCGGACGGAATCATGTATGTAATGATAGCTGCTACTCCAAGATGGCTGGGATTGTATTCGCGACTCTGGTCTACAAAAGATAAAGGGAAGACCTGGTTGGGACCAACGGAAATTTATGGTCTTTCTCTCGACCATCCACGCATGGCGGTAGATACCACCGGTGGTAAATATCATGGGCGCATTTACTTTGCCTGGAATGAAATGGGAGATACCATTGAGGAAGGAAAATATAATATTTATCTCCATTACTCAGATGATGAAGGAAAGACTTTCACTGGCCCTATCCATCTGCAAAAAGTAGCAGGTGGAAAATTGGTTATGATTGAGCCATTGGTTCTTTCAGACGGTACATTGATCATTCCCTATTACAAATTTTATTACCCTTTAAATGACAAAAAGAACGAAAAAAAGCCATTATGGATACTGATCTCCAATGATGGAGGGAACACCTTCTCAAAACCCCAAAAAGTCATTGATGTGGGTGCCTCAGGGTGGCTGGATGTAAAAGAAGACTTTGCTCGCGCATTTACTCTTCCAATAGCAACGGTTAATACTTCTAAAAAAAGCCTCTATAAGGATCGTATCTATATTGTATGGGATGACTATAACAGGACCGGAGATTCAAATATCTGGCTAATATGGTCAGCAAACAAAGGTAAGACATGGACTGAGCCAGTACGCGTGAATGATAATCCTTCATCCTCTGGAAAAGGCCCCAAAGACTATCGAATGAATCCTGTCGTAGCAGTAAATAAAGAAGGTATTGTTGGAGTAGCTTGGTATGATCGAAGAGATGATCCTACTCGCAGATGCTGGGACTATTACATGGCTTTCTCTATGGATGGAGGTAAAACCTTTGAAAAGAATATTAAAGTCTCCTCTTGTCCTTCATGTGCAGACAAAAACACACCACCATCGATTCGCATAGCAAATATCAGTCCTATGCAACGAAAAGAACAGAAAAGAAAAGCTAAAGAGAACAAAGTAAAGGAATCCACCATTGAGGTTTCCTTTGACAAATCCAGAAATGTATGGCCCGGACATTATACAGGCCTCACAACAGATGCAAAAGGAAGGTTTCACCCCATCTGGGCTGACCGCCGCAATGGATTCCAACAATTATATACCGCTGTTGTTGAGGTTCTTTCAGAACCGCACGAGATTCCTGATCTTACCGAAACGATTGACATCACTAATAGAGTGCGATTGCTATCTGGACATGCAGTTTTTAATGAAGAAAAAAGCATATCTACATTTGGACTTCAGATTCAGAATATGTCCCAGGAACCACTTTATGCCCCATTGAAATTAAGAGTCAAACATATTGTAATCGGTTGGGATAATCTGCAAACTTTAGAGATATTAAACCCTGACAACAACAAGAATGGCATTGGAGCTGTGCTGGATTTTAGCTCTTTAATGGGATCAGAAAAAAGACTTGATCCCAAAGAAATTACTGAATCGAAAAAAATTAAAATAAAAACCTTTATCGAAGCAGGTCTTGACGGCATGTTTGAATTCGAAGTACTGGGAAGAGCCATAAAACAAAACAGAAAGGAATAAATAAAACATATAATTTTATCTTAATCCTGAGCTTCTTAAGTTGATGGATTTACATAAACAGGCAAATTTAAAAGGAGATTCCACAAATGAAAATGAGAAGCGAATATCTATTGAGCTTTTGCATATTATTTATTTCCATTTCCCTCTTTGCCTTAGTGGATGACAAGGACGAAAATGAGATTGCACAACTATTTCAGAAACGAATTGATGCTATTCACAATAGAGATGTTTCTCTAATAGAGCAGATCTATGCCCACGATCCAAATGCCCTCTATTTTAGAGAGCAGAAAATATATAAAGGTTGGAATACATATCACGAATATTGGAAAGCAGGTTTAAAGGAACTTACTCCACATATAAAGCTTTCTTTCAAAAATTTGAAAATACATCTATCTAACAAAAGTGCCTGGTGTACTATGACCTATCACATTGAAATAAAAGAAGAAGAAGCGAAACCGTCGAAAACGTGGAGATACATGACAGTTAGTTTAGAAAAAA
>CAZYAF010000034.1:0-32076 GCA_964645975.1 uncultured Acidobacteriota bacterium | reverse complement strand
ATTAATATCAATACATAAAGTGATTATATTTTTTAAAGTGGTATGGACTTTTATATAATTTAATTTCATGGAATAATATTTATTTTAAATATAATTATTCTCCTTTGCTCAGCTTAATATATATATCATAAATCTCTAAAATATCTTGAATAATTTTGTCTTTAGTAATTTTTGAAATGTCTATCTCATGGCCATATGCTTCAGGTTCGAAACTATGTAGTTCAGCAGAAACAGTTCCATTTTCTTTAGGATATAAAGCATAGCAAATAGGATACTCTGTTTTAAGTGACCAGCTTGTTGTTATCTCGAAACCGAATTCCATTTTTCCTTTGTCTTTTATTATTATCTTGGCATATTTTTCTTCATTTTCGACAATTATTTCTTTTCCTCTTTTTTCTAATTTTTCTTTCAATTCACGCAAAGCATGAAATACTCTTATTGAAAAGAAATCTTCAAGCTCCAACTTTTAATTTCCTCCAGTTTTATATTTAAATCCTATAATGGTTTTTAGTAGTTGTTTGATTAATTCCCTTTACTATATATAAACGACAAAAAGAGTGTTTATATTACATATTATATTAAAAAAATTTCTTTTGGTGTTATAAGGGAGAGATCAATTTTCTTTTATATAAGCGGGTGAAGGTGAGGGAGACGAGGGCGTATATAAGAAAGGTTACAATGATGAGCAGGCTGGAGAGGGCATTCAGCAATGGCGAGAGGGGCGGTTATTTGAGTAATTCCTTGTAAGAAAAAATCACTATTTTTTTACGGTATTTTTAAGCAAGGAAGATATGTACTTTACCACTTTTGTCTTATCTGCTTTTTTAAGGCTCTTTATTTTATTAAAAAGTTGGAGTTCCTCTTCGCTCAGATGTAGCTGATTTTCAACATATATACATCCGGAGGATATTATAGCGGTAGATACTCTTTCGAAAATTTCTTCAGTAAGAAGCTGGAAATTTTGCTGGTCTGCATTCTTAAGATCGATAAATTCAACTGCAATTCTGTGGAGTTTGTCCGGAATTACTTCCTTTGTCCATACGATTTGAGAAAAAGCTCTTATAGTATCTTCAACAGAAGGAAGACAAAATCGTAATCCTAAATGTTTACCAATTTCATAATACAATTTGCCTTCAAATAACATTCCTTTTTGGCTGATATTGATGATTTTGCATCGAGATTGAAAGGGTTTTTCAAAGATGGGCTCTACCTCAAACCAGCAAGGAATATTTACTTCATAACGATGAAATTCTCTATCTCTTTCCATGTTATCATCTCCTTAGGCGTAATTATAGCTCTTGGAGAACAATTTTTTACCTATCAATATATATAAACGACAAAAATGGGGTTTATATTACAAAATATATATTAAAAAAGTCATTTTTTTGGTTTATGAAGCAGTGCTTAGTTTTTTTCTTGATAGGTGGGTGTAGGATAAGGAGACCAGGGCGTATAGTATAAAAGCCATAATTATGAGCAGGCTGGAGAGGGCGTTCAGCACCGGCGAGAGGCCGTAGCGCAGCATGGAGAAGATTTTCAGTGGCAGGGTGAAATGCTCGCCGATGAGGAAATAGCTGATAATGAAGTCGCTGAAAGCCAGGATGAAGGCTATGAGGAAGGATACGAATATGGTGGGCGACACCAGCGGCAGATAGATATCCCTGGCAACCTGCCACTTTCGGGCGCCCAGGTCCATAGCCGCTTCCTCAATGGATTTGGGGAATCCCTCCAATCTGGCTTCCAATATCAGCATCACATAGGGAAATATCAGGCAGGTCAGGGTAAAGATAACCGGTACAAGGCCCGGGTTGACATGAACCCTGCTGTAGAAGATAAGGGATGAGAGCGAAATGGTGATCCAGGGGATGATAACCAGGATAATGATGATAAACCGCAGAGCTGTTTTCAGTCGTGATGCCAGACGAGCGAAGGAATAAGCCAGCGCAAAGCCCAGAAATGCAGCTAATACTGAGGTGGTGAAGGCGACAATTAAGCTGTTAAAAAGAGCTGTTTTTATGCTCTGGTCTTGAAAGATGAGGACAAACCATTTTACTGTCAGCCCTTTGAGAGGGAAGGTGGGCAGCGGTGCATCATTAAAGGAGAGGATGAGGATGACAAAGATAGGCGCCAGCAATAAAAGCAGAAGCAGCAGGGTATAGAGTTTAAGAGACGCATTCAGCCATTTTTGCTTCATTTTACCTCTATCCATTCTCGCATACGAAGGTTAAACAGCTTCATAAAAAGCACCAATAACCCTACAGAGAAAACCAGCAGAAAGAAAATCATGGCCGAGCCTTGGCTCCAGTTGTTCAGCAGAGTGAACTGACTGCCCAACAAGTTGCCGAAGAGATAGGAGTTGGGACCGCCAAGGATTATTGGCGTCAGATAGTCGCCAAAAATTGGTATAAACACCAGAATTATCCCGGTATAGAGACCTTTAAGCGAAAGCGGCCAGACTATATCACGGAAGGTATTCCATCCCCTCGCACCCAGATCAGAAGCCGCCTCGAAAAGCTGAGGTGGAATCCTGCGCAGCGAAGCATAGAGAGGAATTATCATGAAGGGCAGGTATCCATAAACCAGTCCGAACACCACACTTTTTTGATTATACAGAAAGCCGATAGGTGATGATGCCAGGCCCGATTGGAGCAGAGCAGAGTTAATAATCCCGTTATGGCTTAATATGAGCTTCCAGGCATAGATGCGAACGATGAAACTAATCCAGAGGGGCAGGGTGATGATGAGCAAGATGAGCTTTTCCCTTTTAGCCAGGAATGCGATATAGAAGGAGAGGGGATAGGAGATAATGATGGTCAGCAGCGTGGTACTGAGAGCAATTTTTAATGTGCGCAGTAAAAATACCAGATTGGGCGTGGATGAGAAAATGCTGCTGAAATGTGAAAGGGTCAGGGGAAAATTACCCTCCTGGGTCAGGCTGTAGTAGAACATGAAGAAGAGCGGCAAGGCTAAGAAGAGAGCAAGCCATGCTAATGTCAGGAACACGGCTATGTTATTCTTTGATATCATCTTTGATAACTACTCCATCCTCCGGCTTCCAACTGGCGATGACTTTGTCCCCGGCGCGAAGAGGGAAGTCAATTCCTCGATCAGTGGCTCTTAAGTTCCAGCTTGTTCCCTTAATAAAAATGAGCGAATCCTTCCCCTTATATTGTACTTCCTCCAGGATGCCTTCAAGCTGATTTGCCTCCGGAAGCCCATTTTGGCTCAGTGATATTTTCTCCGGCCGAATCATGAGATAGACCCATTCACCGGGGGAAAAGCTTTGCTTCAGCTTTTTTGCTGCCAGGAAGTGCTTGGTACCATATGATAATTCCAGCAGTGATTTTTTATCTTCAACTATCTGCATTCTGAGGAGATTGGCCAATCCAATGAATTCCGCTACGAATTTTGTCCTGGGGTATTTGTAAATGCTCTGCGGTGTTCCTATTTGATATATGTTTCCCTGGCTCATGACCGCCATCCGGTCGGAGAGAATCATGGCTTCTTCCTGATCATGGGTGACATAGATGAAGGTGGTCTGTATTTTCTTTTGAATATTCTTTAGCTCTCGCCTCATCTCGTTGCGGATAGCTGCGTCCAGCGAGGATAAGGGCTCATCCAGCAGGAGTACGGACGGCTCAACCGCCAGAGAGCGACATAAAGCCACTCGCTGCCTTTCTCCACCGCTCAGTTCTTGTGGCCTCCTCAGTTTCAATGGTTTAAGGTGCGTGAGTTCTAACAGACCGTGTACTTTCTCTTCCAGCAATGTCTTATTGATTTTTTTCTTTCGCAAACCATAAGCAACATTCTCGAAAACGGTGAGATGGGGGAACAGGGCATAATCCTGAAAGACCAGGCTGGTGGGTCTTTTGAAAGGAGGTAGTTGAGATTGGGGGATATTATCTATATATATTTCCCCTTTTGAGGGATGTTCCAATCCGGCAATTATGCGCAGAAGGGTAGTTTTACCACATCCGGAGGGACCGAGGATGGTGAATAATTCACCTGGCTTCACCTCCAGGTTAATATCCCGCAGAACCTCTGTTTTACCAAAGGATTTATGGATATGTTCAAGTTTTAAAGATGCCATGAGAATTATTCAGCTAAAATTTCATGCCACATTTCCACCCGCAGCCGCTCCAGGTGCAGTGGGAGATTTTCCGTCCAGCGCAGGCGGGAAAATTCTTCCTCAGAATAGATGAGCTGTTCCCTGAGCTCGGCAGGTAATAGTTCCAGGGCTTTTGCATTACAGGTGGTAAAGCCACCGGATTTTGAAATCTCAGAAGCTATTTCAGGCCGCAGGTTAAAGTTTAGCCATTTGAGTGCTTCATCCTTTCGTGTGGAATTGGCTAATATAACATAGGCATCGCACCATATTGCGGTCCCTTCTTGCGGTATGACCAGAGAAATGGGGTATCCTTCTGCCTGAATTTTGCGAATATGCCCATCCCATAAGACCTCGATCCAGACATCTTCCTGAATCAGAAGGCTCATAGCCTCCTGCCCGGTATCCCAGAATTTAAGGCTGTTTTCCTTGAGCTCCTGAGCTTTTTGTTTTACCAGATAATAGCGCTCAGTTTTTTGTGGCATATCATTATGAAAGAATTCTTCCGGGTCAATTCCTAAATACATCAAAGTTTTGTATATAACAGGAGGTCCATCCTGGGTAGCAACTTTTTTTCTGTAGCGCTTGTCCCACAGGATGCCAAAGGAAAGACCTTCATCAGGAATATCTATTTTTTCAGAATTAATAGCCAGCGCATCAACACCATAGACAAAAGGCATAGCGTACAGGGAGCCTTTGCCAAAGGATGAGCCATCCCATCGTGTCCAATAGGCATGTTGAAATTGCGGCAGTAGATTAGAAAATGAGGGCAGCTTTTCTTCTGGCAGGGGTTCCAGGAGATCTTTTTCCAAAAGCTTGAGTATTTGATTGTGGCTTACTGCCAGAACATCAACTTCGGCTCCTGCTACTATACGATTGAAAGAATCAGCATTGCTGGATATGAGAGATATCTTTGCTTTTATTCCGGTAGATGCTTCAAATTTCCGTAGAATTTCATCTGTAACAAATCCTTCCCAGGTCCAGATAATAAGATTTTTTTCCAATTTCGAGCATGATAAATAGGAAAAGCAGATTAAAAAAAGGAATATCCCTATTACTATGCTATTGCATTTTAAAGTTTTATGCATTGCTATAGATTTATTTCATTCTGTAAGTTAAGCTAAAAAAGTTGATATAGCTATTGTAGGTAATTAATCAATCTTTTTAAACATAGATTTATTGGCACCACATACCGGACAGGTATCGGGCGCTTCACCTTCAACAGTCATTCCGCAGACCTGGCAGATATAATAGTCGGTTTCCTCATTTTTCCCCAGATTATCCAGAGCTTTTTTGTAGAGCTCTGCATGGACCTTTTCTACCTTATTGGCAAAATCAAAGCTTCGAAAGGCGCCTTTGTTGCCCTCGGCTTCGGCATCTTTTATCATTTGCGGGTACATTTTTTGAAATTCATAGGATTCACCATCAATGGCTTCTTCAAGATTCTCTTTGGTGCTTTTAATCCCTTTCAGCTCCCGTAAATGATTGTGAGCGTGTACGGTTTCTGCTTCTGCCGCAGCGCGGAAAAGCTTTGCTACCTGTTCATATCCCTCCTGGTCAGCCTTTTTTGCGAAAGCGAGATATTTCCGGTTAGCCTGTGATTCTCCAGCAAAAGCTTCCTGCAAATTTTCCTCAGTCTTGGCCATAACTAAACCTCCTTTTGGTGGTATACATAGATATGTTTTAAAAAGTTATTTTAACATCATCTGATTATATGAGAAAATTCAATACAAAAAAAGAATAGCAGAGCAGAAAAATGAAATCAAAGGACATTCATGCTTCATTATTGTCAATTAATCATCTGGAAAGAAGATTATGCAAAGCATCCTTCATTAAGGGATATTTGAATTGAAAACCATTATCCAATAGTTTTTGAGGTACGACTCTTTGACCTTTGAGCAGAACATTAGCAAATTCACCCATTATAAGCCGAAGTAGAAATCCGGGAATCGGAGGCAGAAATACAGGTCTGTGCAAAGCTTTACCCAAAAGCTTGCTCATTTCTCTGTTACGAACCGGGTTTGGTGCGCAGCAATTTAATGGACCATTGATTTCTTTATTTTCTAACAGGAATTGAAATATATTTGCCAGATCCTCTTCATGAATCCAGGAAAACCACTGCTTGCCATTACCAAAAGGGCTTCCCATGCCAAGCTTAAAAAGCGGAAGCATTTTCTTCAAAGCACCTCCATGTTTTCCCAAAACTATACCAAAGCGACATAATACTACACGAGCAGCAGATTTCTGTGCCTTGAGAGCTGTCCTTTCCCATTCTGAAGAAACGAATGCCAGGAAGTCATCTCCGGGAGAGCCCTCTTCATCTAAGATTTCATCTCCCTGGAAACCATAATAGCCCACAGCAGAGGTGCTGAAAAAGTGAGTATCTTTTCCTTTTCTTGCCGCAAGTGCTTCCGTTAGAAGCATGGTGGCCAAGATTCTGCTATCTAAAATTGCTTCCTTGGATTTTTGTGTCCAGCGCTGGAATATGGAAGCTCCCGCCAGATTGATAATTACTTCATGCTCCGCTACTTTTGCTTGCCATAGTCCTGATTTTGTAAGATGTCCTTCAAGAAAGGATGCGCCTTTAGGTAAGGAGCGGCCCTTTTTTACCGAACGGGTAAGTATAGTTAGCTCATGTCCGGCATTGGTCAATTTTCTAACTAAAGTTTTTCCTACAAAACCTGTTCCACCGGTTATAAAAATTCTCATTATATTCCCCAGTTATTTTATTATACTATCGATTTAGCCAAAATAAGAAGAAGTTTAGAACAGATGCATAGCTCACCCACAGTATATAAGGTATAAGAAGTATTCCCGCTGCTTTTGATATTTTGAAAAAGCTGATAATTGTAGCCAGTATGGCTATCCATAAAAATATGATAACGATGACGCCGCCGAGAGTAGATTTTGAGCCGAAGAATATTACTGACCACAGGCTATTTAATATCAACTGTATGGCAAATATGGCAATAGCTATTTTTACATTTTTTTCTTTAAAACCGACATGCCATACAATAAAGAGCGATATTCCCATCAGAAAATAGAGCGAAATCCAAACGGGAGAAAATAGCCAGTTAGGTGGAGTAAAAGACGGTTTGTTCAACGATGCATACCAGGTCGGGATTGCAGGAGTGGTGAATAATGAACCAATAAAACCAGCAAGCTGGCAGACAACAACGCTAATTATTAGCCTAACGATATCGATTCCTTTGAAAGGTGACATAATCCCTCCTTTTGAATTAATTGTTTTAGCTTTTATTCTGAAATGATATTATAGGTAATCGTTAGCTTATCTTTTCCTTTTTTTGTAACAGTAACTGGCTGCAAGAGCTCTATAGCTTTAAAATAGCATTTTGCTTCTTCGTCAATATTACAGTAATATGCTACCACCTGTATTCTTATTACAGCTTTGCCGATGCCCACAATTTCAATTGGAATGCTTGTATCAAAATAATTTTTTTCAATATTAAAACTGGGTATGCGAACAATACTCTCATTTTCAGAATAAAGATTAATAGAATGCGGTGCTCCTTCAGTCCATTTATAACCTTTTGCTAATTTGAGCTGAAAATTGATGCCTTTGGCATGTTGGGAGATTACTTTTTCAGGCAAGCTAATACGCTTACCCTGAAAAGCTTCTTTTTTCTCCTTGCTGACCACAGGTGAGAGAGCTTCTATGTTTTTAAATTGCAGAGTCGATAATTTATTTGCTGCAGGATCGTAAGTGCGAATGAGATGATTGTTGGTATCGGCAATATAGAATTTGCCACCTAAAAAGGTGATATCATTGGGTTCATTTAATTGTGCATTTTTCGCACTACCATCCTTGTAGCCTCTTGTTCCAGTTCCAATATAAGTGATCACTTTTTTTTCTTTTGGATTTACTTTTTTTATTTTGTGATTGTAGGTGTCAGCAACATACAAAAATTCATCATGATACAAAATGCCAATAGGATGCTGCAGCCGTGCATCGGGGTAATATCCGTCAATATCCCCGAAATCGAATAGTCCTATACCAATAATGGTTTGAACTGTAGCATTCTCGATTTTTCGCACTGCAGAAACTTCACTATCAGCAAAATAGATGTTTTCACCATCGGTTGTGATTCCCGAAGGTTGAGCTAATGCTGCTTTGTGTCCGGGGCCGTCAATAATGTCTTCTCGACCTGAGCCCGCATAAACCTGAGCCTCATAAGTTTTTAGATTCATGCGCCAGATTTGGTGAGAACCGGCTATTGCGATGTATAGAAAGTTGTCAAGTATCGTTAAATCCCAGGGAGAATTCAATGCCACATCTGTTCCCTTACCGCCTTTAATAGTATAATTTCCCTGTTCACCAATACCTAAAATAGTAATGACTTGCTCAGATGAGAGATCAATCTTGCGTATTAAATGGTTTTCTGTATCAGCAACATAAAGGCAGTTTCTTTGAGGGTCAAAAGCTAATCCCTGGGGCCGAAAGAATGTGGCATTTTTGAAATCGCCGTCAGCCCTGCCTTTCTCTCCAGAGCCTATGATGTATTTAATCTCGCCTTCAGGAGTTGCAACAATAATACGATTATGATTTGAATCAGTTAAAAAGAGCTGCCCGGAAGGGGAGTGGGCAGTAATTTTCCCAGGAAAGTAGAGCAAGCTCTCCAATGCTGTATCTTTTACCAGTTTAAATTGAATGCGCTCTTTATTGAGAAGCCCTCTTTTTTCAAATTCTTTACTTAGTTCAGCGATGACAGGGTCGATTTTTTTAAAGATACCCTCACCAGCAGTCTTGCCTACAATTTTTCCTACCGGGTCAATTAATACAAAAGAAGGCCAGGCATTGACAACATATGTACGCCATAGAATGAAGTCATTGTCTATCACTATGGGATGTTCTATCTCATATCTTAAAATTGACTGCTTAATGTTATCCTTTATTTTCTCGTTGTGAAATTTAGCTGAATGAACTCCGACAACTACTAATTCGGGATATTTCTCTTCTAATTTTTTCAGGTCAGGGATGACGTGCATACAATTGATGCAGCAGTAGGTCCAGAAATCTAAGAGCACAATTTTCCCTTTAAAATCTTTCAAAGAGTATTTTCTATCAGTATTCAGCCATTCTAAATGGGTGGGAAAGTCTGGCGCTTGAACCTCACTGCTTCTGAAAGAATTTTTATTCATGCTGTTATTTTCCTCCATATTTTGACAGCTGATAAAATCAACCGCAAATACAATATAAAGAAATATACATAAAAGAATTCTTAGCTTATTTTGGTTTATTTTATTCATTGATTGATATCTCTTTTACATAATCATAGTTAAATAGTTAATAGGATAAACCACACAATAAAAATCATTTTTTTGTTATAGAATAATTAATACCCTAAGTATAATATAAATTTTTAGTACCTCAAAATTGTTTTTGTATTATGGTTTTGACCGCAAAGGTATTCATATGGTTTCAGAAGTTGTCGAGTTTTGTTATGCAATGGTATAAGTTCTCCCTTTCTTTTTAATTAAACCTTCCTTTTCTAATTGTGCAAGGTTTTCTTTTACCTGGGAAGGATTTACATTAATCTTTATTATGATTTTGTTTTCAGTCATATTTCCATCATTTATAAGTGCTCTAATTATCGTTCCTCGTATTTGCCTATTTGAGCCTTCAAAAGCTTTTTGCCTGACATAGTGAGCGCTTTTTTTAATAATACTTTTATCCCTTTTTTTCTGCATAACACCATAGTCCATGAGTGCATAATACCATTCTCGTGGATTAGATTTGTCCAGGGTTTTTTCTATGAAAGGTAGGATGTCTTTATCCCTGATATTATTTTGATCCTGAAAAAAGAAATGAATAAATAGGGTGCGGATGTTTGTTTCAATAAAAATTGCGGATTGATTGTAGGCAAAAGCAGCTATTTCAGAGGCAGTGGTCTTGCCAATCCTTGGAAGAATCGTAAGCTGTTCAACATCGGAAGGCAAGTGGCCAGCATATTTTGATACTACAATTTGAGCAATATTTTTAAGTGCCAACGCACGTCGATTATACCCCAGACCTTGCCAGGCTTTTAAAATATCCTGAAGTGATGCTTCTGACAGTGAGAGGAAATCAGGAAAGATTCTGATAAATTGGTTGTATTTTTTTACCACTCTTTCAACTTGCGTCTGCTGAAGCATAATTTCTGATACCAGGATATTATAAGGATTGTCAGTATTTCGCCAGGGAAGATTTTTCCCATGGATTCTATAAAAATCGTAAACAAGCTTTTGGAATAAATTTATGACATCTATAGTCAGACCTTTCCCTTTATATTGCGAAATAACCTTATTCTCCTCTTTGGAATAGATATTCAGCTCTTCTTTAATCATCTTCCTCAGAAAATTGTACATATGATAGCTAAGAGCTTTGAGGAAAAATGTCATGTCAAGTACATATTCGTTGAAAAAGATTACTGATTCTTCAACAAGATAAGAATAGAGTATCTTCAGCAAAAAAAAATGCCGACCTCCCAAAAGAAGATCGGCATAATTATTTTAATGTTACTAAGGCTTTTTATTTTTTATTCTTTACATATTTATCAAACCATTCAAACATCTCTGCAAGAACATGTAGAATCGATTCTCGAGCTCTATAGCCATGGCTTTCATTTGGGAGCATAACTAACCTGACAAAAGCACCATGTCCCTTTAATGCATGGAAAAGTCTTTCTGACTGAATAGGGAATGTACCAGAGTTATTATCTATCATTCCATGGATCAGAAGAATTGGCTCATTAATCTTATGAGCGTGCATAAACGGAGAGACTTTAAAATATATTTCATGGTCTTCCCAGAGAGTTCTCCGCTCACTCTGGAATCCGAAGGGTGTTAAAGTTCTATTATATGCGCCGCTTCTGGCAATACCAGCAGAAAGTAAATCACAATGAGCTAATAGATTAGCAGTCATGAAAGCGCCATAGCTGTGTCCACCCACACCGACTCGCTTTGGATCGATGATTCCCATGGAATCAAGTTTATCTATAGCTGCCTGAACATTGGAAACAATTTGCTGAACAAAGGTATCGTTCATTGTTTTTGGGTCACCAATTACCGGCATTTGCGCTCTATCGAGGACAGCATAGCCCTGGGTAACGAAGAATAGCTGCGAATACCCTCTGAAAAATGTGAATCTATACGGCGAATCCTGCACCTGTCCTGCAACACCGGGATCGCTGTACTCAATAGGATAAGCCCATATTACCAGAGGCAATCTCTCGCCTTCTTTGTAATCCGGCGGGAGATAGAGTGTACCAGAAAGCTCCACTCCACCTTCTCTTTTATATTTCAATAACTGCTTTTTCATACCTGTGAGCAGCGGGGCAGGATCTTTATAATCGGTTAAAGTTTTTCGTTCTTCTGTCTTCAGATTAACATGATAATAATTTGGAGGTTCGGTGTTAGATTCATAGCTCATAATTATCTCAGAACGTGAATCACGGACAAAACCAACAAATGATTCATAACTTGTTTCACCACAGTGGAATAGTCGCTCCGTTTCAATGGTTTTGATATTCATCCTGTCCAGAAATGGTCTATCACCTTCCGGAGAAGCACCTCTACCAGAGAGGTAAATCCAATCTCCATCCTGTAATAGGACGTCTCCTCCAATCTTGGTTTTATCAAAAACCGGGCGCCCCGGATCCTTGTAGCGTTCGTGGATGCTTAAATCAAATATCTTTTTGGGTGCTATGTCTTTATTCTCCACATTGATAAGATAAGTGGTTCGCCATCTTTTTTTCCAATCATATTCTGTAACAAAGGCTTCCTCAGCATTAAGATAGAATATCCATGAATAGCGGTGTGTTACTTTCATAACCTCGTTTGCTTCTTCTTTAAAAGGTGCAGCAAGGGTCATAAGCTTATCTCTGTGGGAGACTTCCTTGTTGGGATCGCCTTCATCTAAAGCCTCAGACCATATAAGAGAAGCTGGTTTAGCTGAATACCACTCAACATCTCTTATCCTCGTGGGGACGCCTCTCATAGGTACTTCGTCTGCCAGGGGAAGGTCGGCTAAAAGATGTACCATTTCACCATCTCTGTTCCAGATTTCCAATGTATGGGTAAAGTAGTAATAAGGAACGCTGTAAGAAAATGGTCTCTTGATTTTATATGCCAGGAGATATTTTCCATCCGGTGAAGGGGTAGCTTCATAGTAGATTCCAGGTTTGGCAATATTTTTGCTTTGCCCTGTTTGAACATCTATTTCTACAATTTGAGAAGTAGTGTAATATTCGAAGAGTTTCTCATCATAAGGGTCTTTCAGCAAGTCTTGATAAGTCCACACCTTTGCAGTTTTCCCATATGCCTCCCAAACCCGAGGACCCATAGGAACGGCAGGTTTCTTAGGTGGATCGCCCCTATCATCAGGAATCATATGTACAATTATGCGGTGGTTATCAGGAGTCCAGCCAAAGCCTTGATTTAACGTTGCATTTATTTTTGCTGGAGTGATTGCTTGAGCTTTTCCGGTTTCAGCATCAACTAACCAGAGCTCAATACCATCATCCAAATAACGAGTAAAAGCCACCCATTTGTCGTCAAAGGACCATTGAGGTCTACCCAATTTAGAAGCTTCTGGAAGATCAATTTTAATAGTTGAACCATCTGCTAAGTTCTTTAGACTTAAACCAATTACAAAAGTTGTCTGTTGGCGACTATTATTCTTTGGCAGTATCCTCATGCCAGCAAGACGAAGCATAGGTTGAGCCATATACCCTATTGAGGGATAAACCTCATATTCGGCAAGCAGCATTTTATTTCCAGTCGGGCTCATTATAGCTTGAGGTGGTAGCGGAGCATCAACTATATCAATAACTTCCTTAGGCGGCAGCTTGTAGGGCTCTTGCGCTAAAATGGTGATGCTAATTGTAAAAACAAAAATTAAAAAAGATATCCCAAAAATCTTTCTCATGGTTCCCTCCTGAGTGATAATTAAGTATTGTCAAAAGTTTTTTGACAATATTGTTTTAACTTCCTTATTTTAAATAATTTATCTAATATAAGCTTGCCTCCCCCCGCTTTTCTTTGAGAAAATTGATAGTAATCTAAAATAGAGGAGAGGCTAGTGGAAATAGTGGGAATCTCGCTAAGAGATTTCCAAGCGAAGCGCCATTTCCACAGCCCAGAAAAACTTTACGGCTATTATATCAACACTATCTGTTTTCATCCTCCTCTATGTTTGCATTTAACATTTCATATTTTTTCATGTTATTTTTGACAGTACCAAAAGATAAATGTATAAAGATATAAAATATATTTCCTTATTCTTTATTATACAACAGCATCCGCCTTTGGCAATACAGATTACAATATTATTAATGAAGAACGTATTTCCTAAACTTCAATATGTTTGGTTTATCTGTAATAATAGGAGAATGCTGGAATTGTTGGGTAAATTGAAAGTTACTATATATGAAGAATATCAATATCAATTTTTTGAAAGTTTTATATATTAATGAATATAAATAATATAAAATAAAGGAAGGAGGTGTTAAGGATGTATGATCAACGAAAAACTCAATTGTTTGTGATTTTTGTCCTTCTCTTAGTAATTTGCAGCGGCGAAGTTTATAGCGGAAAAATTGATTTCCAAGAAAAAGTGGTTGCGGGAAGCCCTGATCATTTTATGGAAGTCAGATATGTTGTGCTCAAGGGCTCCAATTATACCATCGGTAAAAATATAGCAAAGATTGCTCAAAAGCATAATATCCATAAAAGGCCTTCCAGTGTTCCTTTTAGAAACAAAATTCAGCTTGCGTATATGTCAAAAAATTATCCAATACTTTATGAACGGATGCGTGGTGTTGCTGATGCCTTTGGTTTAAACATAGAAGATAGTGCCTATGATTTTTCGGGATTATCTCAATATTCAATCGCAGGATCTGGCTGTTCAGCAGTGTATTATCCTAACGGATTTACCGAAAGTGGATCTGGTATTCTAAGCCGTAATTATGATTTTACTACAGGCACTCTTCAGTATAGACAACCTCAAGAAGGTGAAATGAGAGCTATGTCGCGTCCTTATATCTTTGAGATTTATCCTGATCAGGGTTATGCTTCACTATCGATTTGTGCCTTTGATCTGTTGGGTGGGGTTATTGACGGAATTAATTCAGAGGGATTAACTGTTTCCATTTTAGCAGAGGAAGAATCGATTAGAACATTCGGCTTAGAACAGGCTAACGGAATAGGGATACACGAGCTTCTTTCCATGCGTTACCTTCTGGATAATTGTAAAGATGTTGAAGAAGCCAAGCAAGCCCTGCTTTATTTGAAGCACTATTACGGATTTATTCCATGTCACTATATCATTGCTGATAGATTCGGAAATTCCTTTATCTTCGAGTTTTCAGCATCACGAAATAAAACTTTCATAATCGATGGTGATGGACCTCAGTGCATCACAAATCACTTAGTCTCAAAGTACAAATCAATCGATGAACTGTCAGATGAAGACAGTCATGTCAGATTTAAAACTCTTCATTCAGCCGTTTCAAAAAAGAGGAAATTTTCAATTGACGAAATAAAATCTATTAATTCAATGGTAGCAGTTCCACCAAAAGCATTCAATCATCCTGAGCATGCACCAGTAAGAACCCTTTGGCATGCCCTCTATGATACGGAGAAAAGAAGCTTGAGTGTTAAGTTCTACTTGGGGGAGAAACCGGATCCGACCGATAAAGAAAAAGTGATTTTCACCTACAGTGATTATATTGAATTCCAATTAAAGCCTGACATTAAATGATTCGTATATTTCTCTCAAAATTCTAAAAGGACTAAAGTTTTCTTTCGATGTGCAATTATTTTTATTTATATTATCTATAATCAATAGAAAAGGAGAAGTGTATTATAAGCAATTATAAGAGGAATTGATTTGCATCAATTATTTATAAAGATTATTTCTTCCACTCCTCCGCGGGCTCTGACTCCGCCGGTGCGCATCCCCCAGAAGATTTCTCCATTTGTTAGATTATAACCGAACAGGCGGTATGTGCTGGAGCTAATGAAATAGACTATATTATTATCGGCAAAAGAGCCATCAATGATACTTTCTCCCATGTCCATTTCTTTACTTTTGTCAACGGTGAGCTTTCCATCATTGGTTTTAATTGTAAACAGATTGAGCATGGTACTTAAATGGTGAATAGAAATTAGCTTATCTTTTTGTGGTGAAAGCATTAAGCGTTGTGGTCGAGAGCTCGTGCTGATTTCTGCCATAATGTTTTTTTCGTCCAGATCAATCTGATAGAGCTTTGACTGGTCATAACTGCAGATGAGGGCATCTTTAGCATTGAGCATCACGATATCTCGGGGGACAGATATTTTTTTCATTATCTTTTCTACGTTTTTATCAGAGAGGTTCATTATCACAATGGAATTAGTTTCCGGAGAGATACCGATTCCATATTTTTCTTCTGCATCTACTACGAATTTATTTATGGGGATGGGTACATCAATTCTGTTAATCCTTTGTAGAGAAACAGTGTCAAAGACATCAATAAATTTTTCGCCCCAGTAAGGTTGATAATATTTGGTTCCATCAGAATTAAAACTGCCTCGTGTCGGAAATGTGCCGATTTCAAAACTATTAACGATTTCAGGCTTTTTTGCATCCACAATCTTAATAATTCCGTTTTCGCTCTCTTTGCCCGGAGCTCTTATCCGAATCATAGGTATATAGATAAAGTGGTCAGAAGGTTTTTTGCACGCTGCAACCGGACGATAGCAGTAACGTCCCCAAGTATCGGGAATAATTTCCTCTAAAATTATACTCTCTTTGGAGTGAACATGGGGGAAGCTAATGTCGATTATTTCCACCTGATTTTGCTGTGGTAAAATCGTGAAAAGAAACTTTTGACCGGCATCCTTCTGCCAATCGATTGCTTTCTGGCTCAACGCTTCACTGTTATCTGTTTGCGTGTCGCGAAATTCATTCGTCATATGAATACCTGCTAACTCTGCTGATGTTCCCACAACAAGTTTTACACTTTTTAAGGTAAAGGGGAAATTAACGGTATCTATGGTATCAGCGGGAGTATGATAAAGCCTATTAGACGGATAGTAATCTTCCATAAAGCATACAGCCGGATATCCGTTATACCAAAAAGGACCGTGGTCGGTGCCATCGTAGGTGTCGTTTACTATACGGTAGATAAGCAGTCCAGGAGCATAAATCGCTGCCTTGTTAACTAACGTATCCAAAAGCCAGGCGGATTGGGTATTAGCGAAGATATCCATATCTTCCGGTTCCTGATCTTTATAGCCAATCATATCAATATTAATCATGGCAATAATATCTTCACCTTTTTTAGCTGCTTCGGCTGCATAATGAGAGCTTCCATAAAGTCCACCTTCCTCTGCGGAAAAGGCAATAAATCGGATGGTATGATCAAATTCATAGGGATTCAATACTTGGGCAGCAGCTAAGACAGTTGCCACTCCAGTACCATTATCATCGGCTCCGGGAGCAGGGTTTTCTTTATCCAGTGCAGAAACTTGACCATCTGGAGATCGTCGACAGATGGTATCAAAGTGGGCTCCTATGATAACGATTTTCTCTGGTTTTTTCAGGCCGGGCTTAGAGGCTACTACATTTCGGCTGGTATCATAGGTTTTCGTAAAATTATTTTGGTAACTAAATTCATCAAGTCTGACATCCTTAATTCCAAAGGATTGGAAGGTTTCTTTCAAGTAATGTGCTGCTTTCAGATTTCCCTCACTTGTTGCGTATCGGGTGCCGAAGTTTTGCAAGGTAAGAATGTATTCTCGTAGTTCTTCTTCGGTAATGCGGTCTACTATGGATTTGATAAACGATATTTCTGCAGGGCTGTACTTAGTTATATTTGGTTGTTGATAGCTAACTAAAGCTGAATCTTTTGTACTCTCACATGAGAAAAAACTCAATAAGAAGATAAAAACGATACTGGAAATAATTAATAATATTTTTTTCCTAAACATTTGTTCACTCCTTTAAAATGAGACTTTGAATAACTACTATTAGAGAAGCGTATAAGCATATTTTTGCTTTAATAATTATTGATTATTTTAAATCCTTCTCTTTTATATGCCAGGGCTCAGAGATGGCTGGGAAAAAATCGAGTTGATAAGGAATTGGTAGCTTAACTCCTTTTTTATAAGTATTAACTAAGCCTTCAATTATAGTACCGAGTAATTTATAAGGAAAGGAAAAAATTATCTGATCATCGGGCAACTGAGTGTATTTTCTTTCCCCATAGCAGGGAATAGTTATGTGAGGTACACCTTTAATCAATGGGTAACCAATAGAATAAGCGCAGGCAAATTCTCCGATTGTGGTAAAATCTAATGGTTTTCCGTCATGATATATGCTTGCATGTATGAGTCGCATCATCTGGGCCGAGTTGCCATAAATCAATATCACATCGGACTCTAAAGAATTTTTTCCCAGAGGGAAGAAACCAATTGCTTCATATACGTTATCGAGACATGGGACAAATTCCATCTTTTTCTTTGCTGCTTTTCTATTCGCATGATATGGATCACATAATTCACCTGAGCTCAGCCGTTCTGGCATCTTCATGAGACCAAGGAGGGCAGCTCCAGCTATACACACCATATCTATTGCTCCTCCGGCAACAGGCAGACCATGCTGCCGGGTTAAAGCTGCTAACTGACAGGCATTTACTTTATGTTTCGGTTTTTTAAAAATGGGCGGTACATCTGTTGCTTTTTCAAACAATTTGACGCCAATGGGATAAGATTGCAAACGCAAAATAGAAGTAAGTTCTTCTACAGTTTTTTTTAATTCTTTCATTTATCTTCACCTTACCATGATATTTATTCACCTTTTTCTCTTTGTATTTCCTTATTCTCCAGCAGGTTTTTTGCTTCTTCAACGGAGATTAATTTTCCCGTTTCGGGACTATAACATAGACCATTTTTAATGATTAGTGCAATATCTTTTGTAGCGGTGATATCAAATAAAGGATTTTTATTTAATACAATTATATCAGCCAACTTGTTTTCTGCAATTGAGCCTAAATCTTTATCTATTCCCATACAATAAGCAGCATCAATGGTAGCGGCACGCAAAGCTTGTTGTGGAGTCATTCCTCCTATAACCATGGCTTCCATTTCCCAGTGCAATCCGATTCCAGGGAAAGCGACCATGGCATCAGTACCGGCCACAACCTGCCTGGTTGATGCCAGGTAATAAAGCGGCTCAGCTTGCTCTCTGATACGGGACTCCAGGGCATCCATGGTATTATTGTCGCGAGCTGCACGGCGCTTATATCCTTGCATTACTGTTTCCGATGCCAGAGATAAGAAATGAGGGTCCTGCAATACTTCTGGGTGACGAGCTAAATACCACTGCTGCCCACCTATGGCCATCATAGTTGAGTCATAGAATGTACCTAATTGGAGAATTAATTGTATGAAATCATGGTAAATTCGACTATCGAGACCATGTTCTATGGTACCAACTCCTTCAAGAAAATGGGATACTATAACCGGCATTCGCTCTGAATGACCAATGGTATTAAGCCCTACTGCTGCAGCTGTTCTTGTAGTAGCCCATTTAGGACTTCGGCTAAGTCCAGCATACAATTTTATATAATCGGCTCCACCACGATTTAATCTTTTAACTTTTGCTGTAGCTTCTTCTTCGTTGTGTATCCCTATGCTGCTAATAGAGCCATAATACCCATAAAAAGCAGATGGACCATAAAAGGCTGTACCACAATAAAATAGCCTCGGTCCTGCAATCTTTTCAGATTCTATAAGCTCCCGCAGCTGCTGTAACCTCAATAACGTACCTCCTGCATCTCTTATTGTTGTTACACCATAAGCTAAATATGGATGCAAATTCTGGCTTGCACAGTGAACATGAGTATCCATTAAGCCGGGAATAAGGTATTTTCCCGATAAATCAAGACTATTTATGTTAGCTTGAGCTTCTGAAGAAGAGGGCATTATTTCTTTTATTCTGTGATCTTCAGTAGTAATGTCACAGGTTTTGAGAATTGTTTCCTGTTCTAAGGGAACTATAAATCCCCCTTTAAGTTTTAATGCAGGAGCTGGATTTGGTTTCTCTACTGGAATATTAAGAGAAAATGATTTTAAAGCCTTACCCTCAATAGATGTTATAACCACTTCATTATCGCCGTAATATGCAATAGCTTGTCCTGCTTTTTCCCAGGAGCTAAAGTAGCACGGTGGCTCAGCAACTTTATTCCATGCATCACGGGAGCCATCTTTGTGAGGAAATGGCAGCCAGAAGACTCCTTCCTCAGTTGAAAAAAGTACTCGACTTCCATCAGGAGCTATGGTTGGGTAGACCACATTCCTCCTGAAAGCAGTACAAATGGACACTTCGCTTTTTTCAGATACTTCTGCAACTTGTGAAACTCCTTTTTTATTGGCAATTGTGATGTAAAGTTTCCCGTTGGCCAGTCTTTGGGGATTTGATACTACTTTTTCCTGCACCTCAATGGTTTCGGCTATTTTCCAATTATCAGTGGAGATACGAAGTATTTTTACTTTATCTTTTTCACGTTCCACTGTTAGGAGAAATTGATTATCAGGCTCCCAGCTTAGTGTTTGTACCGTCTTCGAGAGCACTCGACCGGGAGGAGAAGTTTTCGGTCTTAAATCAGCCACCCAGAGACCTTCCCATTCTTTGCCTGCTCTCTCAGTAGCAGTGAAAGCGAAATAATGCGCATTTGGAGAAAGACTAAAAAGTTCTATATCCGGTAAATCAATATTAATTGAAGATGGAGTTGCTTTATCTGTTTCGATAAGCCATAATTTTCCCAAAGCAAAAGCATATGCTTTTGAAAGGTCTGGTGTAATTGCCCAGGCAGTAATTCCCTTCGCATATTCAGGTAATCGACAGGATTCTACATGCTTAATCAAACGAGGAAAGACTGGAATTTGCATATTAACTTCTGCTGTCATAGGAAGTGGTTTAACTTTTCCTGATGCCAAAGAATAATAATGAAGTTGACCACGGTAATAGTATACTAATGCTTTTCCATCCGGAGTAAAATGGAAACGAGGCCCTCCAATATCTGCACCATAGAGGTAATATTCGCTTTCATAAGGGCTAATAATGATTTCTTCTCCTCCTTTGAATGGTGTAATCATGAGATAAGCTCTACCTCTGTGATATGCGCCGTAAGCTAACCATGCTCCATTTGGAGATATTGCAGGGTTTATTTGATCAAATTCATTGTTAATTAGGTGTTTTCCTTTTGAATTATCCTCATTATTTGATAGATTTCTTTGGATGATTTTAGCGTGTTTTTTTGTTATTTCACATGTGAGTATTGTATCGTCTGGTCCTTTGCTGACACTTATGACTTTGTTTCCTTCACATTCAATCCATTTTGTTTTACCATTTGAGAGATGGTATATACCAATTTTGCCTTTTCCTAATGAATTCTGTACAAAAAGCAGTCGTTCTGCATCGAGCCATGCAGGTGACTGTTCCTGCTCAATAGTATTCATTATTTGTACACATTTTCCGTTTTTAGAATTTATCAGCCATATATCTTGCGTTCCATTTCTATCGGAAACAAAAGCAATCCAACGACCATCTGGAGATACTGCTGGCCAGAAATTGTAATGGATATCTTGAGTGAGCGCTTTAGCCTTACCTCCCTCGAACGGTAATATATAAAGGTTACCTAAGAGATCGAACACTAATTTTTGACAATCCGGGAAAGTGTCGGATGACATCTGCGTCCCCTCATTAGTTAAAAAATGCACCTGGCGATAGGAGGTTTTGTCAGAATTAGAGGTCGAACAATCGATTGAAAAAGCAAAGGAACAAAATAACAGCATAAATGAGATGACCAGGAAAAAATACCAGTGTATATGTTTAAATAAAGTTAGTATATTTTTTTTATGGTTCATAATATGTACTCCTTGTTCCATACGTTATTATTAATCGTAATAATTAAAAAACTCTCCTTCATTATAGAAGAAATATAATTCTGGAATATTTTAAACTAATATTAGAATTTTTTCAATATAATTTTATTTTTTACTTGACATGAATTCATCTATATGCTAAATATTGTTTATTATTTTATTAGATTTATTTCGATATTAGTATAATATTAAATGAAATTTCGCTTTAATGAAAGAAAAATTTAATAAATGCATCTATAAGATAACCGCAATTATTTTGATGAGGAGGGTGATACATGGTTCAGATAGCTGAGATTGTAATTATTGGAGCGGGCATAGTTGGTTGCTCAGTGGCATATAGTTTGGCAAAAATGGGAGCCAAGAACATTATAGTCATAGAAAAAGAAGATTCCGTAGCTAAAGGTTCTACGGGGCTCAGCGCAAGTGGTATACGTTCGCAATTTTCTACTGAAATTAATATCCGCCTTTCTTTGGAAAGCATGAATATTTTGGAGACATTTAAGGAAGAAGTTGGTTATGATCCTGAGTTTAAACACATTGGCTATCTATTTTTAATCTCCGCAGAACAAATGCTGAATGTTTTTAAGGAAGCTTATGAAATACAGAAAAAGTTGGGAATGCAGGTAGAATTTATATCGCCTCAAGAAGTAAAAGAGAGATATCCTTTTGTTTATATAGATAATCTCATTTCTGCCACTTTTCATCAGCGTGATGGGTATGCAGACCCAGTTGCTATTTGTACTGGCTATTATAAGATAGCAAAAAAAATGGGTGTTACTTTTCTGTTTGATACAGAAGCAATCGGTTTTGAAATATATAAAGGGCGGGTGGCTGCTCTAAAAACCTCAAAGGGAAAAATTGAAACTCCTCTGATTATTAATGCAGCAGGACCTTACGCAAATGTTGTGGGAAAAATGGCAAATTTGAATATCCCTGCTTTGCCATATCGTAGGATTATTGCGGTGACTGAACCCTTTAAAGAGATCAAAAATAATATTCCGCTGACGATCGATACCACGACTGGAGTTTATTTTCGCAAGGAAGGAGAGGGTGTTTTAATTGGTGAAGCTGATGAGGCTGAGCCTTCCAGTTTTAATCTAAGTGTCAATTGGGGATTTTTCGAGGTCATTATTGAACATGCAATAAGAAGAGTTCCGATATTAAAAGAGGCAAGAATACACCGTCACACTGCGTGGGCAGGTTTATATTCTATTACCCCTGATAATCACCCCATCATTGGAGAGATGCCTGAATTGAAAGGATTTTTTAACGTTATAGGTTTTAGCGGTCATGGAATAATGCACTCCCCAGCCATTGGTAGATGTGTCGCTGAGTTAATTATTAACGGCAGAAGTGAATTGGTTGATATTTCACCTTTAAGCATTACTCGGTTTGAAAGAGGTAAAAAAGGACTTATTGAGCATGCAGCTTTTTAATAAGCATTAATATTCATAACAGGGAGGTGATTTTGTCTGATTTTTATGCATTCATTTGGTATCTATCTGCATATAAGAAAAAAGGCATTATTAGTAATTACCTAATATAGGAGGAGAGCAATGAAAAAAAGTGCCCTCATCTTGCTTTTTCTTGTATGTTTCCTGAGTTTACCTTCACTTTTAGTTGTAGCCCAGGAAACAACAGGAACCCTGAGAGGGAAGGTAGTAGATGAAACCGGTGCTGTTCTTCCAGGTGTTAGCGTTATTGTTAACAGTCCGGCTTTGGTAACTAAAGACCTCACTGTAGTAACTAAAGAAGCAGGGTGGTATATTATAAGAGCTCTACCACCTGGTGAATACTCTATAATGGCTTCCCTTGAAGGATTCCAGCCAGTTTTAAGGTCAGGTATAATTGTTGAGCAAGCAAAAGAATTCAGAATCGATTTCACATTGAAAATAGGTACGTTAGAAGAAACTATTACGGTTTCCGGGGAAGCACCTCTTATAGACAGTACCAGGCCAAGTATCTCTCATACTATAGATACGAATTTTCTGGAGAATTTACCAGCTACTACTACGGGACGTCGGCAATATTCGGAAATTATCCGAACTCTTCCAGGAGTAACTGATGATAGTAATGACGGGATGTACGGTTCACCAATGATCTATGGAACACGTAAATTTGATGTCAGCTATCGTGTAGAAGGGGTTCAGACAAACGACCTTTCTTACGGGTGGTTTGCCGGTTTTGTTCCCATGGATGCCCTCGAAGACATTCAGGTCAAAGCTACTGCCATAAGCGCAGAGCATGGATGGAATCAGGGTGGAATTGTCAGCATGAGACTAAAGCAGGGTGGTAACAAAATTCATGGTATTATCTCTGATTACTACTCTAATAACGGCATGTGGGGAGACGCTGATTTTAAAAGAACAGACAACCAAATGAGCTTCACTCTTGGAGGACCCATCAAGAAAGACAAGATATGGTTCTTTGGAGCTTATCAGCGATATCATCGAGATGAAGAGATCTGGGGTAGAACAGATGGTATCGAAACCACGCGGCGAGCTCCCATGATAATAGCAAAAATTACTGCTCAGATAACACCCAAGAATAGACTCTCAGCTCATGTATATTCATCCCGAACTCACCGACATAACTCATCTTATAATGGGCCTGATTATCCTCCAGAATGCTTTGGTCATACGGGCTACTGGACAGATTCTGTGAGTGGTGATTTAGTAACTACCTTAAGCGATAAATATTTTCTGGAAAGTCATTTTGATTATCGCAAATTCGAGCGTTTTGCTGAATATGATGGCAATAATACCTTTATTGAGACCTGGTCTGATCTGTTTCCTTTTCTTCCCAATGGCTGGAAAGGCCAGGGTCAGGCCAATGGCGATCATGATTGGTACAACCAGTATGAAGCCAAGATGAAGCTCTCGGCATTCTTGGAGGGAAAAGGTGTTCATAATATGGTGTTTGGTTTTGATTTATTCCGCTGGGATGCCAAGCTTCAGGTTGATACCAGAAGTGAATATAGTATTTATGATGATCCCAGTGTCCTAGGTGGTATAGGAGTACTTTCAACGACTAATATCCCGAATCAGAATCCATATTATACAGATGTTACTTCTTTTGCTCTCTTTTTCAATGATGATTGGACCATTACCGATCATTTAACCGCTAATCTGGGTTTTCGCTTCGGTAGCGATATCTTTTATAGAACTAATAATCATTTTGAGCCGAGGTTCGGAATCAATTTTGATCCTGTTGGGGATGGATTATCGCGAGTTAAAGTAAGTTATAGCCGCTTCTATGGAGCTATGTATCTGAGATATATTGCTGTAGACCAGCAGTCGGCAACACGCTCTCAAATCTTCCTTTTTGATGCTAATTCACCTACTTATACTGGAGCGCTATGGAGTACCTATCTTCAGCCAGCATCTGCTGCTTTTAATAATCCTGATTTGAAGACGCCCTATACAGATGAGGTTGCTATTAGTTATGAACGAGAGATAACTGAGGATATATCAGCAAGTATAGCATATATTAAAAGGTGGCAGAAGGATCAATTCATGTTTACCGATGCTAATATTAATCCTGATACCGGCGCATATATAGGTGATACGCCCCTACCGAATATAGAAAACTTAGGCAAAGGTGACTATGATTGCTTGCAACTCGTTTTGAAGAAAAGGTTCTCACACCGGTATCAATGGCAGTTTTCCTATAATTGGTCAAGAAGCAAAAATACCGCAGATAATGCTTATCTGAGTTGGGGCTATTTGCCCTTCCCACCAAATCAGTTGCCTGATAGATATGGTATCAGTGATGATGATAAACCGCATTTCGTAAGAGGTGTCTTTTCAGTACTAATGCCTTTAGATATTCAAGTAGCTGGGTTCTATTCATATCGCTCAGGAAGACCATACAGCATGTTAAATTTAGCATATAATAGAAACCTTACTCCTTATACTTCTGAATTTATTGGCGAGCGGAACGAATACAGATTGTCAGGATTCCATGACCTATCAATTCATCTTGAAAAGGTCATCCCAATTAAGCAGGTGAGCATTGGAATAATTGGAGAGATTTTGAATGTTTTCAATGATAAAACAGTAACAAGGGTTTATAACTATGGCAGTAGATTTGGGCAGGAACGAAGTGCTCGACTTGGTCGTGGATATCAGGTAGGATTTAAACTGAAGTTCTGATGATTATTTTTATGCTCGATTAATTTGTTAAAAGCTTTATAATGAGGGAGCAGGGGCGCTTTTTGAAAATTAAGCGCCCTTGATTGTTTTTACTATAAAGAAAGCAGAGGGAGGAAGGTGATTCATGATATTTGATCATAAAAAGCACTACCTTGTAAAGATTGTAATACTTATATTCCTAATGGTATTAAGCGTAAACATTTTTGCATTGCAGGCGAGGATATATGGTTTAGTTAAGGACGATGAGGGAGAACTAATCGAAAGGGCAAAAATTAGTATTGTAAATTTCCAATTTGGAAATCAGCCAATTATCAAAATAACTAAAAAGGACGGTAAATTCCTTTTTGGCAATTTAGCTACCGGTGAATGGGAAATTGCGGTATCAGCCGAGGGATATGATGGAGTCAAACAGGTAGTTCGAGTAAACCATGGACAGGTTAAAAATGTAAATTTTACTCTTAATAAAATTGGACTTGCTGCTCCTACAGAAATGGAAAATACTGCTTTTAACCAGGGCATAACCTATTTTGATAAAAAAGAGTATAAGAAAGCTGTAGAGGTGTTTTTATCATTCGCTCAAGAGCATCCAGAGATGTATCAGGTTAATTTAAATATAGCTGCTTGCTATGAGCAGCTTTCACAATATGATGAGGCGGTTAAACATTATCAACTATTCCTGGAAAAAGAACCTCAATCAATAGTAGCCCTTAATGGATTGGCTTACAGCTATTACTTTAATAATGATTATAAGAACGCTGCTGATATAGCGCAGAAAATTGTTGCTCTTGAACCAGATAAAGCTGATAATTATTATTTGCTTGGTGAGATTTTTTTTGGCAATGAGCTATTAGAGGATGCTCTCAAATCTTATAAAAAGGCTATTGAAATAAATAGCACTCATGCAAATTCTCATAAAAAAATAGGATTTGTTCATCTGAAAAAAAAACAACATAAGGAAGCAATCCCTTACTTCGAAAAATATCTGGAACTTAAACCTCAATCACCTGATGCTGAGGAAATAAAAAAAGTATTATCACAGATTAAGCAGAATTAATAATGTTAATTAAATTTATTGGAAGCTTCTGTTTTTTCTAATTTCTGAGCCAGATCAAATTCTTCTCTGGCTGCTTTGTTATTACCTTCTTTTTGATAGATAGCAGAGAGCAGGTAATGACTGGGAGGAAACCCCGGATTTAGGATAATGCTTTGCTTAACCAGCTCTTTTGCTTCATCTTTTTTTTGCTGATGAATTAATAATGACTGTGCTAAAAGAAAATGTGCGTAGAAATCTTTTGGTCTTAAGGTAATCAATTGGCGAAAAACCTCAATTTGTTTTTCAATTAAATTAACTTCTTCATATAAAATACCGAGATTAGTCAATGCTTTGTAATTTTCAGGAAAAAAATTAAGTTCGGCCTCATATTCTTTAATGGCTTCATTTATAGTACCGTTATTTTCATGTAAAAGCGCTAAATTAAAATGCAGATTTGGGATTGGCTGGTTTGATGATAGATTAATCGCCTTTTTCAGGGCGCCCTCAGCTTTGGAGAACTGTTTTTGGGCATAATAAACTGAGGCTAAACTGACGTAAATATCTGCTTGTTTATCATCCTGCTGCAATGCTTTTCTGCAATATTCCTGTGCTTTGTATAAATTACCTGTTTCGAGATAAATATCTACCAGGTTGCTGAGAGCTTTTTGATTTCGTGAGTCTAACTGCAGCACTCTTTGAAAACCTGTAACAGCGTCGTCTAACTTACCAAGTTGACGATAGGAAAGGGCAAGATTAAACGAAGCAAGAACGTGATCATGATTCAGAGATAATAATTTTTTATTCCACATTATTGATTCTTGATATTCTTTCATTTCGATGGCTAAGCGTCCTAATAGGAAATAAGCGTCAATAATTTGTGGATCAATAGAAATTATTTCCTTGAGAAGATAGTTGGCTTGAGAGAAATTACCTTGCTGAATAGTGGCTTCAACTTTTAATAATTTATTATATAAATGTATTTTATGTTTGGGATCAGGTAAGGTAGTTTTTTCTTTGGTAACGGTTACAGCAGCTGATCCCAAATAACCCAGAGATTTCAGTTTCTCCAAATCAGCAGCACTCAATTTTTTTTGAGCTGATTGAGTTTGCTTTCCTTCATATTTATTTACTATTGTTTGTAGTTGCTGGTCGAGCTTTTGTGCTATTTCTCTTTTGTCCTTATACAAATTATTTAATTCTTGTGGGTCTTGTTTTAAATCATATAATTCTGGTTCTGGAGCTTTTATATATTTGTATCGGTCAGTCAGGATACATTGCAGCTCGCTCCATCCAAAATGCTCTCTTGCATAATAACTTTCGCTATAGGAAGATAGTGTCGGTGTCTTTTTATTTTTGATAATAAATGGTAATAGACTCACTCCTTGAACTTCCTTTGGAATAGGGATATTTACCCATTGAAGAATAGTGGGCATAATATCTATGCTGCGAACTATTTGAGTTACTTCTGTACCGGTGAATTTTTTACCGGGAAATCTAATAATGAGTGGTACTCGCAAAGTGGAATCGTAAACAAAATATCCATGAGTGGATTCTTGATGATCTCCTAATCCTTCGCCGTGATCGCCAATAATAACGAGCAAGGATTTTTCCAAAATATGATTATCATAAAGCCAGGAGGTGAAAGTACCTATTAGTTGGTCAGTAAAAGCAATCTCCCCATCATAAGGTCGCTCTGCATAGAGTGAATCAAAGGGTTGGGGAGGAGTATATGGAGTATGAGGGTCATACAGATGGAGCCAGAAGAATAGTTTTTCATTTTTGTGTTGTTCCAACCATTTCAGTGCAGATTTTAGTACACGATCTCCCCTTCGTTCTGCTATGTCGAGATTGATTTTTGTTTCATCTTGCGGATCCAATTGGTCATCATAGAGTTCAAATCCTTGATCTAATCCCCATTTGGAGTCCAGCACAAAAGCTCCAATGGCTGCTCCTGTTTTGTAACCGTAGTGCTGAAATACTTCAGCTATGGTTGTCATGCTGTCATGCAAAAAATATCCAGCATTATCTTTTATTCCATGAAAGAACGGATAGGTGCCGGTTAGTATCGAAGCATGGGAAGGTAGAGTGAGAGGCACTTGGACAATTGCATTCTCAAACTTAGCTCCCTCTTGTGCTAACTGGTCCAGGTTAGGAGTTTTGATTTTTTCATAACCATAACAACCCAGATGGTCAGCCCTCAGGGTATCAATGGTAATGAGAAAGACATTATATTTTTTTTCTATGTCAGAAAGAGCCTGTGATTTCCATGTTTTGGTTTTATTCTTTGAAGTGCTGTTGCTAAAATAGGGCACTATAAATAACCAGCATAGTATGGTAAAAGATACTATTATTGCAAAACTCAGAATTAATGCAAATTTAAATTTATTCTTTTTATCTTTATAAACATGGTTTTTTGTTGTCTTTTTGCTTAATTCTTTTCGTTCTTTTTTTGTGCGTTTAAGATTTAATTTTTTGAACAGGCTGAGAATATTATCCTCTGGCAGCTGCAAAGCATCAGCAAGTTCTCTATCAGATTTTGTTTTAAAATGTTTTTTGAGATAATTTTTTTGTTTTTTTGTTATTTTCATATTAATTACCTGTTAATGATAATTAAATTATACTTATTAGTATAAAGAGAAAAGGATAAATTGTCAATATACAGCTTCTAATGACTGAATAATAATATTTATATAATAAAGTTAATTAATGGATTTCGTATTGATTTTTTACTAAATATTTTTTATAATAAAAGATATTAAATTTAATTATTAAAACAATTATATAAAAATACATTTAATTAAATTACATTGAAAGTGGTTTTCATTTGAAAAAAATAGAAGATAATTTAGATAAAGAAATTAGTATTTTCGAAAAGATAGGCTTACCAATTATATTGCTTGAAAATAATAGCAATATTCTTTTTTTAAATTCTGCTGCACGCAAAGAAATCAGACCTTTCCAAAGAGTATTTCGAAATAAATTTTTGCAATTAGAGAAGGAACATTTCCATGCTGAGTTTTTTGAGGGTGTTATTGTTCTCCAAGCAGGAAGCAATAATTTGTTAATTAATTCATTCAGCGCTTATAAGGTTGATGAATTATTTGAGGAAAAATTATCTGGTTACATCATTATATTTAATAAACAGGCAGTAACAAATAATATTCATTTTTCTGCCCCTATTTTAAAGAATAGAAGTGATACTATATTTTCAAATACTATAGAGTTAAGTAAGTCAGAGCAGAAATATCGCATGTTGTTTGATAATGTCAAAGATGGGATATATATTACCACTCCTGCTGGTAAGTTTTTGGATGTTAATCCCGCTATGGTTAAAATTTATGGATATGACAATAAAGATGATCTTATCTCGGTTGATATAAGCAAAGACCTTTATTTAGATCAGGAAGACAGGAAAAAGTTTCTTGAAGAATTGCATAAAAATGGATATGTTACAAATTATGAATGCAAGTTCAAGAAGAAGAACGGCGATATAATTACCTGCTTGGAGTCCAGTTATGCTATCAAGAATGATAAAGGAGAAGTATTACAATATCAGGGCACAATTGTTGATATTACAGAGAGAAAGAAGCTTGAAGAGCAGATTAAACTATATGCTGACCAATTAGAAATGAAGGTTGTGGAAAGAACAAAAGCTCTACAGGAATCAGAAGCTAAATATTCTACCCTGTTCCATAATGTACCAATAGGAGTTTATATTTCCTCTCCTGAGGGTAAATTTGTTGATGTAAATGATGCTATGATTGAGATTTTTGGCTATGATAATAAACAGCAGATACTTTCAATTGATATTGAAAAACAAATGTTCATTTCTGATGAAGATCGGATAAGATTTTTACAGCAGCTGAAGGAGAAAGGGTATATTCAGAACTTTGAGATACAGTATAGAAAAAAAGATGGTGAAGTAATAGCCTGCTTGGAATCAAGTTATGCCATTAAAGATAAGAATGATAATATCTTAAGCTTCCAGGGGACAGTTATAGATGTTACTAAAAGAAAGAAATTAGAGGAGCAGCTAAAGGAGTATTCCAGCAAGCTCGAACAGAAGGTTAGAGAAAAAACCGAAGAGCTAATTCAAGCTTATAAACTTGCTTCACTGGGTCGTCTGACAGCGGGTGTTGCTCATGAAATAAATAATCCTCTGCTTGCTCTGGACGGCACTTTGCAGATGCTTCTCAGAAAGACCAAAAAAGATGAAAATAAATACCATACCTTTAAACAAATGCACAAAGTTGCCAATAGAATAAAAAATATAGTAGAAAAATTGCTCCTCTTCTCCCATCCTCGTTTAGATAAAAAACAAAGAGCAAATATTAATCATTTGATAGAAAATACCTTAGCTATAAGTATAGAACTGATTAGAAAGAAAAAAATCAAAATTAAAAAAGAATTTCAAGATGATTTGCCAGAAATCAGTGTGATTGCTGATCAACTGCAACAGGTTTTTATGAATATTATACTTAATGCATATGATGCCATGAGACAAGGAGATATTTTTACCGTAAAAACTCAGTATAGGCAAAAAGAGAAAAAGATATTTATTACTTTTCAGGATACCGGTTGTGGAATAAAAAAAGAATATATGTCTAAAATTTTTGACCCCTTTTTTACTACAAAAGAGGTAGGTAAAGGTACTGGATTAGGCCTATCTATTAGCTATGGTATTATAAAAAGCTTAGGTGGTATAATAGATTTTGAAAGCCACGAAGGTAAAGGATCAACATTTATTATTAGCTTCCCGATTAAAAATGAAACAATTAACTGACTTAGATTTATTTAAAATATTAGTCATTGATGACGATAAAGATGTCTGTGATTTCATGACAGATTTTTTGCAAGAAGAAGGGTATTATGTTAGAGCCATAACCAAGCCTAAAAAAGCTATCGCGGAAATAAGAACGAACCATTATCATTTAGTAATCTTGGATTTGGTAATGCCAGAAATTGATGGGATTCATATCCTAAAAGAGATTAGAAAATTTGATGACGATGCAATAGTAATCATCCTAACAGGCTACCCATCAGTAGATTCTGCAGTTGAGTCTATGAAATATAATGTATTTGATTATATTAAGAAACCAATTATTATTGAGAAATTTTTGAAGGTTATAGCTAAAGCAGCGGAAGAGAAAGGTATTGTTTTAGATGCAAGCAAGCAGATATATAATGAAATAGGCTCACAACTAAAAAATTTGCGCAAACGGAAAAATTTTACTCTCCGTGAATTGGCTGCAAAAACAAATATTTCAATTAGTATGATATCAGCAATAGAGCGTGGTCAAAGTGCAGCATCTGTTTTGACTTTATATAAAATAGCAAAAGCTTTAGATTCTTCATTATCAGAGCTCTTTAAGAACTTTAAATAATAGAAAATTACAGACATCTTTAAAAAATATTAATTTTATCTAAGATTGCGGCTAATTTTTTATCTATTTGTGCTATTATTATAGTCTAATCAATTAAGACTAACTTAAAACTCCCTCATTATAAATTATATCTCATTTCGAGCCGATAGGCTGTCAATCGGAGTATCTTGAGAAATCAGTATTTTAGTTATTGATAAGCTTGAAATGTATTTTAATGCTGTCTCTTTTAAAAATGTAATAACTCTGGGGCCTTTATAAAATTATGAAAAGCCAAAAAAAATATTTTACCTCTCGACTAAGCATTTTTTATTGCGATGATTGGGATGGCTGTGCGTACAGGGAACCTATGGCGTTTTCCAAGGATCATAGGTCAATATGGAGGTGCTGCTTTTATTATCCCTTTCATATACAAAAAGATGTTACTTTACCCATTGGAATATATACGTATCGATACTGGCAAGCGGATTTTAG
>CAZYAF010000033.1:0-36303 GCA_964645975.1 uncultured Acidobacteriota bacterium | reverse complement strand
TATGCGGCTTATCCCGCTCAAATTTCTCCTTCGCCATTAATACCTCCCTTTAAAAAATTTTTTTTAACTTTTCTCTTTTAAATAAGAGGATGTTATAAAAATAAAGAATTTGGAGCCCACGACCGGGGTTGAACCGGTGACCTCTTCCTTACCAAGGAAGTGCTCTACCACTGAGCCACGTGGGCTCGTTTCTGGAGCGGGAAACGGGAATCGAACCCGCAACCCTCAGCTTGGAAGGCTGATGCTCTAGCCAATTGAGCTATTCCCGCCCTTCTTAATCTGTGTTTGTTAATTCTGGTGGGGAGGGAAGGATTCGAACCTCCGAAGGCTGCGCCAGCAGATTTACAGTCTGCCCCCTTTGGCCGCTCGGGAACCTCCCCACATTTTTATAACATCTTCCTTCTATAGTTTAATGAAATTAAATATATTTCTTGGAGCTGGCGAAGGGATTTGAACCCCCGACCTGCTGATTACAAATCAGCTGCTCTCGCCACTGAGCTACGCCAGCAATATTATGCAAAGTTCCTTTATACTATATTTAGAAATATCTTGCAATACTGATATAAGCTAATAAAACGTTATCAATCCTGATAAAAAACTATAATACACTAATCAGCTCAATATTTCTCTCTAAAATAAAAAATATCTCTATTATTCTTTAATTATCTCATTTTTGACTGCAAAAATGAATTCTTTTAGCCGTTGAGCGCAACTTTTCATGGGTTTAATGAGGGTTAAATGCTTACTTTTTTCTAAAATTGGTATTACTTTATTTAGTTCTGGCCCAGAAAGTTTACCTGTTAATGCAACTCGAATTGGGTGATATAATTCTGATCCTTTACAACCTATTTCTTTTCCTACTGAGACCGCTATTTCTTTAAAGAAATTGAAACTTACCTCCCCCTCAGCCTCAAGAGCTGAAAATACTTTTTCTATAACCTTTAAAGCTTTTTCTTGTCTAAACATCTTTTTTATCTCTGGTAACTGAACTGCCTGTCTGGCATCGAACTGGAAAAATATTTCCAGCTCTTCTGGAAACTCTGATAATGTTGAAATATGTTCCTTGACCGCATCTATCATGTCAGCTAACACGTGTTTTGTATTTTCATCTGGCTCTCGGTCAATATAGTTTGCAGCTCTTAGATAAGTAATAGCCTGAGAAACAAGCTCATTAACGGGCATTTTTCGAATGTAATATCCATTCAGCCATTTAAACTTATCTATATCGAAGACGGCTGCGCTCTTGGCTACTCTTGAAAGTGAAAACTCATTAATAATTTTCTCAGTTGAAAGTATCTCTTCTTCATCCGGGGAAGACCATCCTAACAAGGTCAAATAATTTCTCATCGCTTCAGGAAGAAATCCTTCATCCCTAAATTGAGAAAGCGAGGTTACTCCATGTCTTTTGCTTAAAGGACTTCTGTCCTTCCCTAATATCATGGATAAATGAGCAAAATGCGGAAGGGGAAAACCAAGAGCCTGGTAGATAAGTATTTGTTTTGGTGTATTTGAAATATGGTCTTCTCCTCTTATAACATGGTTTATGTGCATAAGACTATCGTCTATTACCACAGCAAAATTATAAGGAGGAATGCCATCTGAACGAAGAATAATAAAATCTCCTATTTCTTTAGTATCAAATGTAATTTCTCCCCGCACTAAATCAGTGAAAGTGACAGTACCTTCATTTACTTTAAAACGTAAAGCAGCTGGTTGATTTGCCTGCAGCAATTGTTCCACTTTATTTTGCGAAAGCTTTTGGCATTTTCTGCTATAGCGAGGCGGTCGCCCTTCTTTTAATGCTTTAGAACGCTCTGCCTGTAATTCTTCTGGAGAGCAGAAGCAATAATAGGCTTTTCCCTCTTTAAGTAATTTATGTGCATAGTTACTATACATATTGAGTCGTTCTGATTGGCGATAAGGTCCATAGTCTCCGCTTATATCTGGACCCTCATCCCAATTTAATCCTAACCAGGATAAATCTTGCAGCACGCCTTTTTCATACTCCTTAGTGGATCTTTGGAAATCTGTATCTTCTATACGAAGAATAAAATCGCCTTTATTATGTCGGGCGAACAACCAATTAAAAAGGGCTGTTCGCACATTTCCTATGTGCAGATATCCTGTTGGGCTTGGTGCAAATCTAACTCGTATCTTACTATTTATATTACTCATAATCGAGCCTAAAATTTATTCTAAATTTTTAAAAAAAACTATAAGTAAGCTTACTATTTGGTGATTAAAACAGCTGTTTGAGCCGCTATTAATGGTTTGTCGCTGCCGGAAAATAATCCCTCGGCACTGGTTGCTTTTATATTTATTTGAGCTGGTTGGATTTTTAATAATTCTGAAAGTCTCTCTTTCATTTTGCTTATATAAGGAGAGAGTCTTGGTTCATCAGCTATTACAATTGAATCAATATTTACTATTTTATAATTGAGCTGTGTAATTTTCTCCATTACTCTTTGCAAAAGATCCAAGCTACAAATATCTTTAAACTCTGCTGAAGTATCAGGGAAATGCTGACCAATATCCCCAAGTGCAGTTGCACCTAAAAGTGCATCGCATAATGAATGAGTAAGCACATCCGCATCAGAATGCCCCAACAGTCCCTTTTCATAGGGTATACGAATACCGCCCAGTATTAATTTTCGACCTTCGACTAAAAGATGCAGATCAAAACCAATGCCGATTCTATTATTCATGAATATTCACTAACGATAACTTTGGCCAACCGAAGATCATTTTCGGTTGTTATTTTTATATTATTTGCTGAACCTTTTACGATATAAACTGGACTGCCAAGCCTTTCTACTAAGGATGCTTCATCAGTCCCATAAAATCCTTCTTTTTCGGCTAACTGAAAAGCTTTAAACAATATCTCTGCTCGGAAGGCTTGAGGAGTTTGCACCTGTACTAATTTACTTCGCTCAAATGTTTGTACTATTCTGCCCTTCGATGTTATCTCTTTTATGGTATCGACTGCAGATATTGCAGTTATAGCCGCTCCTTTTTTCTCTGCTATATTAATTACCTGAGAAATAATTGTTGCTTCTATAAAAGGCCTTACTGCATCATGAACAATAAAGATTCTATACTTATTTATATCAACGGCTTTCAAGCCATTGTAAACTGAATCCTGTCTTTTCATCCCCCCTGCAACTATCTTGTGCACTTTGTTGCATGAAAACTTCTGCAAAACGTGTTTTGCATGTTCTATATAATCCTGGGGAACTACCAGAATTATATCATCTATATCAGGATCATGCTGAAATTTTTCCAGCGAACGGATGAAAATAGGTCTATTTGCTAACGATACAAACTGTTTTGGTAAGCGGCTCTTCATCCGCTCCCCTTTTCCGCCTGCAACAATAATTGCTCCTATTCGTTTCTCTTTCATAGTAATGCCATTCACTGATAAATTTTGCATAGAATAATATCAGTCAAATATGCCAATGTCAATAAAACATATCGCCAAACATTCCCAAGATATTATTTACTGTAAAAAAAATATTTAAATTTTGTTTAAATCCTTTTATTGGAAATATATTTAGGTTCAATTATTAATAAAAGACATATATTATATAATAGCATGTTTTATTTGAGCTTTCTAATTGTGCACATTAGGTTTCTTTATTTACTAATTAGGAGGAGATTATGAATTTTGTTGCTTTTAATGCTTCGCCTCGGAAAAAAGGGAATTCGGAGCTTTTGGCTAAGCTTGCTATTAAAGAAGCAAGTAAAAACGGTGCTGTTAAAACAGAGTTAATCCATCTACGAGAATTCAAGCTTGAACAATGCAATGGTTGCATGCGCTGCATTTTCAATCAAGAACGGTGTCCCCTTGAGGACGATTTTTATCCGTTGATAAATATACTATTATCGGCCGATGCTTTGCTTTTAACTGCTCCGGTCTACGTAACTTCTATACCTGGAAAGCTAAAAATGCTCCTCGATCGGGCTCTCCTTTTTCCTGAATACTATGACAAAATCTATAGCCGCCCAGCTATGAGCGTCGCTGTGGGTAGCCCTATAGATTGGGAGTCCTTTCATTTACCTCTAATGAATATGTTCTTATTAGGTCTCGGATTCTATATTAAGGACAGTTTTATAGCTCATGGCGCTGGTCCGGGCGAAGTGCTTTTAGAAGAAGAATCAATCCAACGTCTCCAAGATGGTATTATTACACTTTGTCAACTGATCTCAAATCCACAAAAGCCGCACTATTCAGACCAGGTTTCGGGTCATTGTCCGGTATGTTTTTCCACAATTCTGGAGCGAATTGCTCAGGGTAGATTTCGATGTCCTGTTTGTCTGAGTGAGGCTGATGATACCAAAGATGGTCTGCTCTTTCTGAAATCAAGTATGGAAAATCACCGTTGGACTCCAGGTCCAATGGAAGAACATTACCAGGGGTGGATTGCTAAGACCAAAGATCGATTTAAGAATATGCTTCGAGATATTATGAAGAAGAAAAAATCACTTGGGCTGTAAAAAGCAGCCATTAATTCAAAAGCTTTATAAATCTTATTTCGATAATTAGTCTTTTTTCCTCAATTTAGTGGAACGTAAAAGAAGATATGCCATCCCGGAAAAACATAGTAAGGCCACGAGCATCTGGAGAGATCCAGCCCATTCTGTACCAATCCCCTTTGGTATGCCAAAAATGCCCGCCCAGAAGGCGATACCTACACCAACCAAACCATCTCCTCCAACTAAACCAGAGCCGAAAAGTATTCCTCGTTCTCTTCTCTTTCTTAAGGATTCTTTATCAGGAGAGCGAGCTTCAACTATTTTCCTGATGAGCCCTCCAACAAATATCGGGGTCATAGTAGAAAGGGGTAAATATACTCCAACGGCAAATGGCAGCGAGGGAATTCGAAAGAGTTCTACTACAATGGTAATGCCAACTCCAATTAAAACAAAACGCCATGGAATAGCTCTCTCAAGAACTCCGTCAACAACCAGTTTCATCATATTGGCCTGTGGTGCAGGCAGCTCCATGGAACCAAAGCCATATTGCCTTTGCAGGATAAGTACACTACCGGCTATAAAAAAAGCCGTAGTAAGAACACCAATTATCTCTCCAACTTGCTGTTTGCTTGGAGTTGCTCCCAATAAGAATCCTGTTTTCAAATCCTGGGAAGTATCACCAGCTATGGAAGCTGCTACTCCCACTACCGCACCAATGGATAAAGCTGCTACTTTTCCCATAGAGCCGGTCCATCCCATGAGCACGAAAAGAACACTGGTGCCTATAAGAGTAGCTATGATCATTCCGGAAGTAGGATTGGAGGTTACGCCTACCAGTCCGACAATTCGTGAGGAAACGGTTACGAAAAAGAAAGCAAATATTGCTACTAAAATTGCTGCTAATAATCGAGCGGCAAAGGTTCCTAACATGCTAAAAACATGAGGATAAATTGCCAAGAAAAGCGCTACCAGTATGACGCCAAGAAGAACATACAGGAGGGAAAGATCTCTATCTGTTCGAACTTGCTCGATTATCTTTCCTTTTAATCTATCTTTGATCTGACGAATTCCTACTGAGAAAGAACGAACCATGGTGGGAATGGAGCGAATAAGTGTAATTATACCGGCAGCTGCTACTGCTCCAGCGCCAACATAGCGAATATAACGCGTCCATAATAGCTCCGGAGTCATCTGGCTTATGAGCAGTTCGGTCTCAGGGAAAACTGGTGAAGTAAGTTTCTCTCCCCAATAAGCAATAATAGGTATTAATCCAAGCCAGGCTAATAATCCACCAGCTACCATAATAGTGGCAATTCTGAAACCTAAAATATAGCCAACTCCCAATAAAGCTGGTGAGGTATCCAGCCCTACTTGGGCTTTTTTAATGAACGGTACTTTCAAGCTTACAGTTCGCCTCCAGAGATTTAAACCATTCATCAGCCATTTAAAAGCAGCACCGAACGCCATCCCGGTAAATACATTCCGAGCAGTAGTACCACCTGTCTCGGCAGCTACCAACACTTCTGCTGAAGCGGTTCCTTCCGGGTAAGGCAAATTACCGTGCTCTTCATTTATCAAGAATCTTCTCAGCGGCACCATAAAAAGCACACCGAGAATTCCACCTGCAAGAGCAAGAATTGTGATCTTACCAATTCCAGGGTTAAATCCCCAGAGGAATAAGGCCGGAATTGTGAAAATAATTCCGGAGGCTAATGATGAGCTTGCCGAGCCAACTGTCTTTGCCATATTATTTTCTAAGATTGTGGATTTTCCTAAAATACCCCTGAAGGCTCCAAAGAAAGCAACTGTCATCACTGCCAGAGGTATGGAGGTTGAAATAGTAAGTCCCACTCTTAATCCAAGATAAGCATTAGCAGCGCCGAAGATGATGCCAAATATTGAGCCTAAAATTAATGCTTTTATAGTAAATTCTGACTGGCTCTTTTCTTTTGGTACGTAAGGTTGATATTTATCACCCGGTACTCGCTCATACGCTTCGGGTGGTAATCCTTTTTTATCAGCCATGGCTATCCTTTCTTTCTTCAAATAATCAGTTCGCAAAATCAATTTGCACTTATGGTAATTCAAGAATTCTTACTTCTATATCTTTTTCCTCCTTTAGTAAATCAGCTAATATTTTTGGATCAGATTTTCCTTGATGATATGGATAGACGATCCGAGGACGGAAATGTTTTATACATTCAGCCGCTTCTTCAGGTGGCATGGTATAGGGAAGGTTTATAGGAATAAAGGCAATATCAATATCTTTGAGCTCTTTCATTTCCGCTATGCACTCCGTATCGCCGGCTATATAGACTCTTTTATCGGCAAAAGCGATAATATAACCATTACCTTCCCCTTGGGGGTGGAATTTTACACCAGGACTTCGCTCTCTTACCACATTATATGCGGGTACCGCCTCAATCTGTACTCCTTTAATTTCTTTCAGGTCCCCATTTTTCATGACAATATAATCGGTTAATTTTATTCCGCAGGCTTCTGTAGCGATGATTTCGCTGTCTGATTTTTTCAATTTTTCAATCAGATCAATATCCAGATGGTCGCCGTGATGGTGGGTGATAAGAATTATGTCAGCTTTCGGGAATTTGCTGTAATCGGCTCGCCCTATGGGATCAACATGGATGACTTTACCATCAAATTGAAACATGATACTCCCGTGGATTATCGGAGTAATTTTTAGCTCACCTTTAGAAGTTTCTTCAATAGCTGTTTTCTCTTCCTGAAGCACATAAGCATTTTTGCAAAAAGCACGGTTCTTTTCTGGATATATTGCTAATAACAGAAGGCTTAGAAATAAAATTGTTAAAAATAATTTAAATCGTGGATTCATTGGATTCCTCCCATTTTCTTGGAGCTGATAAAATAATAAACATCCAAATCATTTTATTTTTTTTGCTCTTTGATTTTTATCGTTTAAAAAGAACGAAGAATTATTTATATTTTTCAATCAATATATCCTAAAGCTTTCATTTTTTCAAAGACTTCTTGATTTGCTTTAAATAGAGCGAAATTTTTGGTGGCAGGGAGAAAAAATCTTTTTAATTCAAACGTAAATCTCTCCACTATTTCAAGATTGGAATCGTATATATTTATTAATTCTCCTGGGTCTTTTTCCAAATTGAATAGCTTATATTCCACTACTTCATTATCATCATTATAATAGGCAATCAATTTCAGCTTTCCATTGATGACAGCATAACGTGTTAGATTTCCATATACAACTTTGGGCTTATTTGATTCGGCAAAAACAAATCTTTCATTATTTTTCTTTTTAACCTCATTAATAAAAGGTAGCAAGCTTTGTCCTTCAACACTATTAAGAGCCGGAATGCCTAATATCTCAAGAATTGTTGGTAGAATATCAATGCTCTGAGATAGAGCATCAATCTTCATTGCCGAAGGAAAAATCTCTGGATAATAAAAAATAAGTGGAATTCTAAGAGTGCTATTGAAAAGCTCCCATCCGTGTCCTTCTTCACCGTGTTCATTTAATCCCTCACCATGATCAGAAACAATAACTATCAAACTGTTCTCGACTAATCTTTCCTTCATCAAGAAATCGAAAAAACGTTCTATTTCTGAATCAACAAAAGCAATTTCCCCGTCATAGTTTAAAGTGAATAATTTTTTAAATTTTTCCGGTGGCCTATATCGCCAGTGAGGATCAAAGTAATGCAGCCATAAAAAGAATTTATCCCATCTACTCGCTTTATCTAAAAGTTTAATTGCACCATCAGTTATTTCATTGGCCTTTCTCTCATATCTGTAGAATTTATGGTGCTGCCAATATTTCGCTTTCTTTTTTTTGTCACGCTCAAAGTCATCATAGTACGTATCAAATCCTTGGGCAAGACCAAATCGATTATCTAAAGGAAAGCCCCCGATTACTGCAAATGTTGAATAACTGTTATCCTTTAATATTTCTGCTAAGCTTACTAAATCATCTTTTGCCTTGCAGAAACCATTTAGCCTCACTCCATTGGTCTTTGGATGTGTCCCTGTTAGAATTGCTGTATGCGAAGGCAAGGTTAAGGGAATTTGTGCATAGGTATTGGAAAAAACGATTCCCTTCTGAGCAATCTGATCTATAAATGGTGAGGTATTATACTTGTATCCGTAACAACCCAAATGGTCTGCCCTCAGAGTATCTATGGTGATTAAAATCACATTAGTATGCTCTGGGGAAGCAAAATATCGAAAGATAATAATACCAGAAATGAATATTATAAAAATAGCGCAAGCGATCTTAAACCATCTATAAGCAAGCAATTTTGCAATCATGACTAATAATAAAAATATTTAGTATTATAAACATTAAAAATTGGAAAAATATAACTATTTATATTCCTGACATAGGATTTATCTGCCCTTAAAGATATAACCTAAAAGCTTATATGCTAATTTAGCTGCTGTAAACTCAGATCCAACAAATCCAGCTTGAGGGCACAATTCTACCATATCGAAACTGATTATATTTCGTTTTTCGGATAACTTCCTTAAAAAACAAATCATTTCGTACCAATCAAAGCCACCTGGTTCTGGGGTTCCAACCGATAGCATGATCGAGGGATCAAATACATCCAAGTCTAAACTCAAATAAATATTATTTGAGAGAGTGGATATAACTTTGTCTTGCCAATCCTTGTCTTTCTTCAATTGTACATCATAAAAACAATTAATTGAATGACTATCTATAAATTCAGCCTCCTCCAAACTTAAACTCCTTACACCGACAATAGTAAAGGGAAGCATTTCGCTTATTCGCCTTGACACGCACGCATGGCTTAGTTTCTCACCCTCATACTCACCCCTCAAATCTGCATGAGCATCTAATATCAAGACTGAGAGATCCTGATAATAGTCCTTTAGTCCTTTGATAATTCCAATAGTAATGGAATGTTCACCACCTAAAGATAAAATAAATTTGTCTTGTTTGTAGAGCCTGGAGACTTTTGATGAGATCAATTCCATCATACGATTGGGAGATTCCTCCGATAAAATCAATGGTAGTGTATGAATGCCTATTTTATAAATCTCATCATTTAGCTCTTCATCGTAAAGCTCCACATAATGAGAAGCTTCGATTATTGCTTTAGGTCCATTTTTTGTTCCCTTAAGATAACTTGCTGTAACCTCATAACCGATGGGCAATACCACTATTTTGGCGTTCTCAAAATTTGTATACTTCTCAGGTATATCAGCGAAATTCCATTTCATGAGCTAATCCTTATCTTCAATTTCTCATCCATCTCAAAATCTACTTTTGCACCTCTTTTTATTTCAGCTTCATTTTCCGCTAATCCTGCCGCTAATATCGGTAAGGCTATCGTTGCATCACAATGGACTGAAACCTTCATTGCTTTCTCCGCAATCTTACCCCAGCTTTTTGCTTCCTCCAGGGTACAGCCTGATAGTCCACCCCAATGAGGAGCATCAGATGTTATTTGAATGGCATATTTATGCCCGGTTTCCTCTCTTTTATAAAGATAATTTGCAACAACCATAGCCTGCTGAATGAAATTCTTAGGTGTCCCCCCACCGATATAGATTACACCAGTATGTGCAGATTCCTTAACAATATAAGCACTTTCCAGTATATCTTTCATGAGGTCAAACGTAATCTTATTTGATTTACCAAATCTTCCTAAGGCTATAGCTATACCAATAGAACTGTCTGCTATTGCTGGGCAAAATATGGGAACTTTATTTTTAAAAGCTGATGATAAAATACCTTCTTCGTCACTTGTTTCACTCAGTTTCTTACCTAAAAAATAAAGAAACTCTCGAGTTGTATATGTATGCTCCTGAGCTAACTCTTTTACCCAATTTTCTATAAAATCATCTGTTTTCTTAAATTCACTTTCCAATGCAAAAGTATCGTATATTCTATCTATACCTTCTTTCCAGAGCTGTGAATCATCAACATAAGGACTCCCTTTCCAGTGGTAATAACCCAATATCTCAGCACAATCATGAAAGAGATTAGCCCCCGTAGAAACAATACAATCGACGAGCCTTTCGTTAATAAGATAAGCAATAAGCTTCCTCATGCCGGCAGGTACCATGGCACCGGCTAAGCCGAAGAAGATAGTAGTCTTATCTTTCAACATACTTTGCCAAATCTCAAAGGCCTGAGCTAAATTTCTACCCTGAAAGGAGATATTGCTCATTTTTTCAAGCAGATTATTAATTTTTTCTCCTTTTTTTGGCTCGATTGGTGCAGTAGGTTCCTTTAAAAAATCGGACATCTTTTTTCTCCTCTTTTTTAAGGTATAAAAACTGCACAGGCTAAGGTTGTAGTCCATAGACCATTTTTATCTCCTATTGCTGATTGTGTTATATTACGGCTTTTTACTATCTTATGCTGCATTTTATAAACTTGCTTTCGCTCATCCCAGGCAACATCAGGGTCGAATTCAATTCCAAGCGTAGATGCCAACATACTAGCAGCTAAATCCTCAGCATAATTACCTGCCAGCTGTTCTGTTTGACCAAAATAATGATGCTCGCTTATATAACCATACTGTTCCCTATCTGCTGGTATAGCAACCCCTATAGAAGCAGCAATGAGCCGATTAGGCTCATCTGTAGCATTCTCACTCATAACACAATAAATTATTTCACCTGGTTTTAACGCCTCAAGTCCTTTTTCTCTGGTGACAAATTCGCATCCTGGAGGAAGAATACTTGAAACTCTTACTATATTAAATTGAGCAATCCCGGCCTTTCTTAATGCCAACTCGAAGGAGTGTAACTTTTGTTTATGTTTTCCTGCACCTTTGGTTAGTAATACTTTTTTTGGTACCATCCAACCATCCTCCTATAATCCTTTCAAACATTAAGAGATAATAATAAAAAGAAGGGCTTTGATGATAAACATCAAAGCCCTTCTTAAACTACTATTACAGGCTTCAGACTTAGGATTGGGTAATTATTCAACCTTTTTCCTTAGATATCATAAAATCAGCTTTATTAATCTTGTTAAAAGCCTAAACAACCATCAAGGAAATATTTGGTAGCGCTACGGGGATTCGAACCCCGGTCCCATGGCTGAGAACCATGTATCCTAACCCCTAGACGATAGCGCCACCTCATGCTATAAAATATTTTAATCCAGAATAAGCAAATGTCAAGAAGATTGCTAAAATATGCTTTCGCCCAAAAATATATACTATAGCAATAAAAATGGCTCCGGGACAGGGACTCGAACCCCAACCCTGCGGTCCAGAGCCGCATGTCCTACCATTAGACGATCCCGGAACCTGAAATAAATAATAATTTACACAATACGTGTTGTCAAGCTCTTTTGTTACTAAATTGACCACCTGTACTTTACTACTTTTATAGTTATAAATAAACATCGCGCTTCATGAAAATATATTCTCAAACAAAAGCATTTTTATTTGACAAAATTTTTTTCACTCATTATAATCAAGAAAAGCTCTTTGAAAAAAGGCAAGAGAACTATACTATTATTATGAGAGATGAATATTAGCTCTTATATCTAATATATTATTATTTTTTATACCCACGTTAGCCACAAACTCAAATTGTGTTCATTTTTCCCAATGAAGTATAATAAAATATATTAAAGGAAAATGTTTTCTAAAAATATTAAAAAACTTAATAAAATAAAATCTTATTAAAATGAGGTGAAAAACAAAATACATAAAATCATCGATATAAAAAATTTAAATTTAAATTCCTTAACGCGATATTAATCCTTTCAGATAGAGAGGAGAGGTATTATGACAGATTCTATATACCATGATGTTTTAATCTTGGGCTCTGGTTTAGCAGGTTTGAGAGCAGCACTACAGATCGCAATCGCAAGCAAAGGGAAAATTAGTGTTGGCTTAATTTCAAAGGTGCAGCTTATGCGTTCACATTCAGTAGGTGCGGAAGGAGGAACAGCAGCCGTATTACGAGAGGAGGAAGGTGATAGTTTAGAGCTCCACGCCTGGGACACAGTTAAAGGGAGTGATTTCCTATCAGACCAAGATGTAGTATTTCGTTTTGTTGATATCATGCCTGATGAAATAAAACAGTTAGACCATTGGGGAATACCCTGGAGCCGCAGACCGGATGGAAGAATTGACCAGAGACCTTTTGGGGGTCATAGCTATCCAAGAGCAGTCTATGCTGCAGATAAAACTGGATTTTTTGAGATGCAGACCCTTTATGACACACTTCTACAATATAGTAATGTTACACGATATGACGAGTGGTTCATCACATCAATAATAACCAAAGATAATGAGTTTCGTGGCCTTACCGGTCTCGATATGACTACAGGAAAATTTCACACGTTTAAAGGCAAAGCACTCATTATCGCTTCAGGTGGTTCTGGCAGGATATCCGGTTTCACTACCTATTCTTATAGCGCTACTGGTGACGGCATTGCTATGGCTTATCGTGCTGGGATACCTTTAGAAGATATGGAATTTGTACAATTCCATCCAACCGGTTTAATACCAACAGGTATCCTGATGACCGAAGCATGCCGTGGTGAAGGAGGCTATCTGCGCAACAATAAAGGCGAACGTTTCATGGAAAAATATGCTCCTAGCCGAATGGAGCTTGCTCCTCGAGATATCATCTCCCGCTCGATAATAACGGAAATTATGGAAGGAAGAGGTTTCGAAGGACCACGAGGATTAGATTATGCTCATCTTGATTTAACACATCTGGGAGCTGACAAGATAAATGAACGCCTCGGCTTTATTCGAGAATTATCAATGAAATTTGTTGGAGTCGACCCTGTCCATGAATCAATTCCAATTCGACCTGTATGGCATTATTTAATGGGTGGAATATTCGCAGATATTAATGGTGCTACCCCTATTAATGGTATCTGGGCTGCTGGTGAGTGCGCCTGCCTCAGCCTCCACGGAGCTAATAGGCTGGGAACTAATTCTACTGCCGAATGTTTGGCTTTTGGTATGGTAGCAGGAAATGAAACGGCCAAATATGTCGAAAATAAATCGGGCAATGTGGAATTGCCTCAAGATGAGGTAACAAAAGCAAAAGCATATATCTTTGATGATATTTTAAAGCGGGATGGAAATGAGGATCTTTATATTCTGCGGAAAGAGCTTCAAAGTAACATTGACCAGAATATGAGTGTCTATCGAAATGCAGAAAAGATGAAGAAAGGATTAGAGAAGATCAGAGAACTGAAAGAGCGGTACAAAAAAATAATGGTTAAAGATAAAAGCAGAGCCTATAATACCGACCTTATTTTTGCCCTTGAGTTTGGATCGATGCTTGATATTGCTGAAGTCTGTGTTGAAGGTGGCTTAAGAAGAGAAGAATCGAGGGGTGGACATGCCAGAACTGATTTTACTCAACGGGATGATGACAAATGGCTGAAACATACGCTGGCATATTATACCCCGGATGGACCCCGCTTTGATTATTCACCGGTAACAATTACTACCTGGAAACCGGTTGAGAGAAAATATTAGGAGGGTACTATGCAATTTTCTACTGAAGAAAGAAAAGTATATCCCTATAAATTAGGTTTAAGGGGTTGGGTCTACGCAGGGAGATATCACATTGAGCGCTATCTCTACATCTTGCATAGGCTTAGTGGTTTAGCTATTCTCCTCTATTTAGTACTCCATATATATGTAACATGGTTTAAAGTGAGAGGAAAAGAATCCTGGGAAGGCATTATGTCTTTTTTTGGTGGATATTACTTTGGCTTACCTATTTTTAAATTGGGCGAATATTTACTCTTTGCAGCGGTAGCCTTCCACGCAGCTAATGGTATTCGCTTAATTCTAACTGAACTTGGCTTTTTATTAGGTAAGCCTAAAAGACCTATATATCCCTTTACCTTAGCTATGACGCACCAGCGCATATTAATGTATTTTCTCATTGCATTAGCTGCGGTTGTAATACTCTATGGTGCATACGACTTTATCCAAGATGTTCACCTTCCATTTTTCAATTAATAGGAGGTAAAGATGAAAGAATCGACCTTTTGGTCTTGGCATATATTAGCAGCAATTGCTATGATAGTCGTTCTTACTATCCACATGGGTATGATGCACCTCGACAATCTGATGATTCTTCTTGGTTTTGAACAGGAAGATGTGCTTTCTTATCAATCAGTTCTCGAACGTTCAAAAAGTATATATTATTTATTTATTTACCTCATTCTGCTTGGTGCTGCTCTCTACCACGGACTCTATGGATTTCAGACTATTCTATTTGAAACATCCATTGGAAAAAAATTAGCAAAACCAATAAAAGTTCTTATCCCCATCGGAGGATTTCTACTATTCATCTGGGGTGCATATGCAATTATTGTTGGTTATACTTCTATAGGAGGGTAATGAATTGACGAAGGAAAAAATAGATAGCAAAAGATTTGGAAAGCCTGTAACCTTTAAGATTTTACGTTATGACCCGGAAAAGGATGATAAACCTTTTTATAAAACCTATCAGTTTATATTGGAAAGAGGGATGACCATCCTTGATGGGCTTATGCATATAAAAGAGACTCAGGACAGCACGTTATCCTATCGCAAATCCTGTCGCATGGGCATCTGCGGCTCTTGTGCCATGTACGTTAATGGATTACCTTTTTTAACCTGCCAAACCCAAATTATTGAACTTGATTCTGATGTAGTTGTAATTAAGCCACTACCGAATTATCCTATAATTAGAGATTTGGTACCTGATCTCGATAGTCTTTTCCAGAAACATCAGGATGTAAAACCTTATCTTATTAGAGAAGATACAGAGGAAGTAAATAATCCCAGCGGTGAATTTTATCAAACGCCAGAAGAATTGGAACGCTATATTCAATTTTCTTATTGTATAAAATGTGGTGCCTGTCTTTCGGCATGTCCGACCTGCGCTACAGATGAAGAATATTTAGGTCCTCAGGCTCTGGCTCAAGCTTATAGATATAATGCCGACACCAGAGATGGAGGATTTAAAGAAAGAAAAGAAGCTGTAGATGTTCCTCATGGAGTATGGCGATGTCATTTTCCCGGGGCCTGTTCAGAAGCCTGTCCTAAGGGAGTGGATCCTGCCTTTGCTCTGCAATTGCTCAAAAGGAAACTTATCTTCGGGAAACAGAAAAAATCAGCATCCCTGGCGGTTCAACCAAAAGATGCTAAACGGTGGGAAGATATCCCAGAAGCTCCTGCTCCTACAGTAAAAAAATAGGCTGAATTTCATTTGCAGATCATATATGAATTGAGCCCTTAATGCTATATCTATATCTTCATTCCTTTATAAAAACGTAAAACACAAAAGCTTTAACGAAGAAGAACGAATATATATCTCTTCCTCGTTAGAGCTTATTTATTATAACCTAACACTACTATTTTTTCTTTGCAGTAAATACTCCGTTTGGTTGCGTTAATATCGCCTCAGTAACCGCACCGGATTCGTTCATATTAAATCTTATGCTAAAACCGGAGAGATTCTTAAGATTGAACTCTGTTCCTTTATAGGGGACTAATTCATATTCTGGCTGACCGGCAATTGTAAGGATCAGTGTATCTTCCCCCTTTAAAGAAATAGTAAAGGTAGTATCTCCAAGAGCATATTCACCAACGAACTGTTCAAGGAATCTCTTCTCTTTCATCTCCTGTGCGGCGACTCTATCAAAGATAATATCTTTAACATCCGGTTGAAGTGGAGCTGATAGCTGGTCAATATCTCCCTTTTTATTGGTAAAGAAGCTTACTTTCAGACCTTTAATCATTGAAACCGCAGTCTTGCTTTCTTCAGCCTCAAATATATCATAATGATAATGCTTCAAGGTAAAGCTCATTGCATTATAAGTTCCTACAAGCTTATCATTCTCAAGTTTTATGGAAATAGTTCCATATCCTGGATGCTCATAATCTCCAGTATAATCTTTTAACGGGTGGGAAGGTTTAGTATCGGTTTTGCGATCGGCTTCCTTTTCCTTTTTGGCTTTTTCCTCAGTTTCTTTTGCTTTATCTTTTTCTTCTTTAAAGCGTTTGCTCCAGTCAACCTGCTCTAAACCAAGCAAGCGATCATAGACATTATAACCAACTATCTGAGTAAGAGGAGAACTATCTGAATTTGTAAGGATAACAAGGCCAATTTTATCTCGCGGCATAAAAGAAACCCAGGAAATAAATCCATCAATTCCCCCACCGTGATGTAGCAATAAATGACCTTGATATGGTGTTATGACCCAACCCATAGCGTAGATGTTATACAGTATCTCATCATATTTTATAGAGCCAGGCATTACCATCTGTGGTCCATGAATTTGCGACATATTAGCTTCTGTTATGATCTGCTTGTCGCCCCACTTTCCTTTATTCAAATTGAGCTGTATCCATTTAACCATATCGGTAACACTTGAATTGATAGAACCTGCTGGACCAACATTATCAATATTTCTGAAAGGTATATCTTCTATTTCTTCTTCCTTCAATGTATAGGGAAGGGCAAAATCAGGAGCCTTCTTGGAATCTTCTACAGAAAAATTGCTATCATTCATTCCGAGGGGAGCAAAAATTCTTTTCTGAATAAATCCTTCCCATGTGGTGCCAGTAATCTGTCCTACCATATAACCTGCGGTCATAAACATAATGTTTTGGTACTGCCAATAAGAACGAAAGTCTTTGCTTGGCTCAAGGTACTCTATGCGTTCAAAAATTTCTCTACGGCTGAAGGGCGAATTATACCATACTGCGTCATGACGTGGTAAGCCTGAGCGATGGCAAACCAGATCTCGCGGCGTCATTCTTTCAGTGGCAAAAAGGTCATGCATTTTAAAGGTAGGTAGAAATTCTCTAACAGGTGAATCCCAGTCTAATTTACCTTCATCCACCAGAATACCCACAGCAGTGGCTGTAAAAGCTTTTGAGCAGGAACCTATGGCAAATAGCGTCTTAGGAGTAACCTTCAATTCATTTTTCACATCACGGTAGCCAAATCCTTCCGAAAATATTACCTCTCCATCTTTCACAATGGCAATAGCACAACCCGGGACTTTCCATTTTTCCATCTCCTGTTTTACAAAATCTTTAAAACCTTCGAGACTTTTATCCGAAGATTCTTTCTGTGCTAATAAGGGAAGGCAAAGAAATAATAAAACTGCTAATAAGCTGAAAATTAGTTTAATCAATCTTTTTCTCATTAGAGAACCCTCCTTTTTTAAATATTGACCATTACTTTATTAAAGTATTATTAAAATCCAAAATAAAAGTCAATGTATTTTTTATAAACTATTCACTCTTAAATTAAATACGAAAAAATGGCGGGATTGTTCAGAAATTTTTAAGATTGAGAAAAGGAATTTAAATCTTACATTTAGAACCTAAATAAAAACGCCCATAATTTTGTATTTTGTAAGAAAGACCTTATACCTTTAAAATCTTTTCTACTTGAAAATGTTATATATCATTTCTTTAGCGACTACCTATTCTATCCCTCTTTGCTTTCTCATCCGCTTCTTTTGCCTTTATAGTATCTTCAACCATTCGGTTATTCCAGGGAATTGGCTCTAATCCAAGCAAACGATCATATGCGTTATAACCAATTACGGTGGGCAATGGATTGCAATCGTTATTAGTGAAAATAACCACTCCAATATTATCGTTTGGCATAAAAGATACCCAGGAGATAAACCCATCTATTCCTCCGCTATGATAAAGAAGTAAATGTCCCCGATAGGAAGTTACAAACCACCCCATACCATAGCTTGTATAGTGAAACTCCTTATATTTAATAGGCAAGGGAACAGTAATCTGCGGTGAGTGTATTTCTTTTAAAGAATCTGAAGATATAATCTGCTTATTATTCCACTTCCCTTTGTTTAAATTAAACAACAGCCATTTTGCCATATCCTGTATAGTAGAATTAATTGAGCCAGCAGGGCCTATATTCTCAGTATTGTGAAAGTGTGCTCTTTTTATTTCATCATTATTCCCTTTTGTATAGGGAACAGCATAATCATCAGTTTCTTTGGAAACGTCTATTGAGAAATTTGTATCCTGCATCTCAAGCGGTCTTAAAATTTTTTGCCGGACGAATTCTTCCCAGGAAGTACCTCCAATCTGTCCTATCAAATAACCAGCTATCATATACATGATATTTTGATATTGGAACACAGAGCGGAAATCTTTATTAGGCTTGATATATTGAAGTCTATCAAACAGCTCTTCGCGGGTTAATGACGAATTATACCAGATCTTATCGTGAGCTGATAAGCCGGAGCGATGAGTCAAGAGGTCTCGTACTGTCATTCTTTCGTTGGCAAAAGGATCGTACATCTTAAAAGAAGGTAAATAGAACCTTACTGGTGTATCCCAATTCAACTTTCCTTCATCCACCAAAATACCAGCAGCCGTCGCAGTAAAAGCTTTTGTACATGAGCTTATGGCGAAGAAGGTTTTAGGTGTTACCTTTAAACTGTTCTCTAAATCTCTAAAGCCAAAACCTTGGGAAAGAATTACTTCGCCATCTTTAACGATAGCAATGGCAAGTCCCGGAACATTCCACTGATTTATGGTTTGTTCAATAAATTGTCTGTAGTCTCTCAGACTGAATTCATTTATATTGGTCTGTGCATATAATGTTGTTAGAAAATAAAATATTAAAGCAATACAAAGTATATAAAATTTTATAAATCTTAATCTCAAGAAGCCTTCTCCTCCATCAACCGCTGCGCGACAGCATTGAGTTTATTAACTATAAAAAACTAAACTCGTTAAAGCTTTTAAATATATCAGGTTCCCAATATTTTTCCATAATGAATATTACAATTCTCATAAATAAAAAATCATAGTATCAATGCTTTTGGTCTTGAATACACGGACTCTTTGATTTATTATTGTTCTCAGTTCCTATAATATTTTTTTCTATTGGAGGAAAAGGCAAATGGATATAAATTCAACATACAAGAAATTTATATTTTTCTCTCTATTAATAGCCCTCTGTATCAGTACCTCATTAGTAGCACAGGAAACATTTGACCTCGTCATTAAAGGTGGAAAAGTAATTGACGGCTGCGGCAATCCCTGGTTTAGAGCTGATATTGCTATTATTGGCGATAGAATTGTAAAAATAGGATATTTCTCTGCGTCTAATGCCGATAATGTAATAAATGCTACTGATATGATCATAACCCCTGGCTTTATAGACATTCATACCCACTGTGACCGTGGATTATTAGATATACCTACAGCAGATAATTACCTGCGACAAGGTGTTACAACAGTTATAGGTGGAAATTGTGGTGGCTCTCAGTGGCCTATAGGAAAGTTTTTGAATGATTTGAAAAACAAAGGCATATCTCTAAATTTTGCCACTCTTGTGGGACACAATACTATAAGAAGAGAGGTTATGGGGATGGAGGACCGAGAGCCAACTCCTCAAGAACTCAAAAGGATGAAAGATATGGTCTCCCAGTCAATGCGCAGGGGAGCTATTGGAATCTCCACTGGACTGAAATACCTACCAGGTGCCTATTCAAAAACCGAAGAAGTTATTGAATTAGCAAAGGTGGCAGCTTCTTATGGTGGTTTATACGCAACTCATATGAGAGACGAAGGAAAAGATATTATTGAATCTATTAAAGAAACGATTCGAATAGGCCGCGAAGCTAACATTCGAGTTCAAATCTCTCATCATAAAATCATAAATCCACAGAGAGAGGGCATGAGTAACGAAACCCTCAATCTAATCCAGCAAGCGCGTAATGAGGGCATTGAGATTACACTGGATCAATACCCATATTCCGCTACCAGCACCGGTATCTCAGTCCTCTTTCCTCCCTGGTGTATGGAAGGAGGTAAAGATAAATTCGTCCAAAGAGTACAACAACCGGAAACAAGAGAAAAAATAGAAGAGGAAATTGTTAACAATATTCTATATGATCGTGGTGGAGGCAATCCACAAAATATTGTCATTTCATCCTGTGAATTTAATCTCTCACTGGAGGGTAAAAGCTTAGCACAAATTCTGGAAGAGAGAGGTAAAGAGCCAACTGCTGAAAACGCTGCTGACCTGGCCATAGAATTACAGTTGCAGGGAGGTGCAAATGCTCTTTATCACTGCCTGCAAAATGATGACATTCGCCGTATTATGGCTTCACCTCTGGTTATGGTTGCCTCTGATGGAGGTATTTGCCAGCCTGATGTCGGCATGCCCCACCCGCGGAATTACGGAACATTCCCTCGTTCTTTAAGTTTTTATGTCCGCCAGGAAGGTGTACTGAGCTTGGAAAATGCTATCCGGAAAATGACATCTCTCCCGACACAGACACTAAAGCTCAATAAAAGAGGTAAACTAATCGAAGGTTTTTATGCTGACATCACTATCTTTAATTATAATAAAGTGAAAGATACGGCTACCTGGCAAAATCCACATCAATATCCCGTAGGTATAGAATGGGTAATCGTCAATGGGAAAATTGTCGTATCGAAAGGGAAGCATTTTGGAGTTTTTCCTGGTCAAATTCTAAGTGGGCAAAAGGCGAATATCTTTAAAAGACAGTAGTTTTATTCTCAATAGGTATTTACACGTTAAGATATTTTTAGCGTATTATTTGATTATTCCTTAAAATCAGCTTATAGATTATTGATATATAAAAACTTTTATGTTTTCCCGCTATTCCGCTCAATATTTTCCAATAATAAAATCTAAAGTCGCTATATTACTCTCATATTAAAAAAAGTTGCTACTTGCTATTGCTAGTAAATTAAGAAAGTCTACCACAGTCGCAAAAAGATAATGGTAATAAAGCAGATAACAATCAAGATCTGAGCTGAAATCCAAACTAAGCGTGGTTTGAAAGACGTTACCTTCTTTTCTGCTATTAGAGCTCTTAATTTTTCACCTGCGTAGAATCCTATAGGAACGGTAATTATAGATATTCCTATTGCAATGGGTGCGAAATAGAGAGCAAGTGGGTACTGAGTGCCAGCATAAACACAGGCAGGAATTCCACTAAAATACTTCACCAGGGGAAATAAATTTACTGCAACCAAAGCAGAAAGTCCGCCCATAAGAGCTTTTCCAGATGTTTTATTTCGCAGCTCTTTATTTAATATCCAGAAAATAAAGATAAGAGCTACAACTTCGGTGATAAAGGCAAATATTGGATTGGCAACCGCTCCATGTTTGAAAGGCAAATGCAGTAGAAAGGCGTCAAAAGATTTGAATATAGTAACTACCAGCAACATAATAAAAGGGGCCCATAACCTTTGGCTGTAAGCCAGCCCAACTGAACAGAAGAGAAGAGCCACACCCGTCATCAAAGAACCAGTAATTGTGGGAGCGCAACTACCTCTTAAATACATACCCAAACTCGCTTCCACTAATCCCCAGAGGGCAGCAACAGCAATGAGAAGACTTAAGCTAAATTGCTTCGTTTCTTTGGCCATCTTTGTCATCTCCTCTCTTTCTTAAAACCTTTTTCGCATATCATTGAAAATGATGGCTAAACCTCTTCTTCATTATAGCAAATGATATAAGACTTTTTTAGAAAAAAATTGAAAACTTTTATCAATTACTCCCATTTAGCTTTAATTATTATTAAAACCTTTAACCTGGGATTGAATAATATAACAAAAAAGTAAGCGGAAAACTATCTCGCATTAACAAAAAATAAAAAAAAGAGGGCAAAGAATTTTACCCCCTTAAATCCGCATATTATCAGCTTTTAATTAACTATCTTAATTTTCTCTGAAAGGCTCCCAACTCCTATCAAAAAAATGCCTATCTCTAAAACGGGGGAGAAAGCGTCGGTCTCGAGGGTATTTCTGATGTAAACTGTCGAAATGATGAAACATTCTACTCTTTTTTAAGGTATTCCACTGCTCTTCAGTTAGGATAGCTCTCCGTTTAAGAGAGTGTTCAATCCTCATCTTCGCTATTTCATTTCTAAGCTTGTTTATCTTATCAAGCTGAGCATATACTTGAGCTTTATCTGGCTCTCTGGGTTTTAATAGCTCTTGTAAATCGAGCTGTAGTGTTTGAAGCTCCGCTCTTAGCTTTATCATCTCCTTACGATTTTCCAATCCAAGCTTAGCCATCTCATCCTTTTGCTTTTCCGTCAGGTTAATATCTCTAAATACCCTTACAACTCTTTCCTCGCGAATTCTCTTCGGTGGTCTCTCTGTGGCTTCCTGTTCCTGAGCAAACACCATGTATAATAAACCAACGAGAAACAGTGAGATGATGGAAATAATAATTATTTTCTTCATTCTAAGTCTCCTTTGCTAAGCTGGTATGCCTTTACTCTGTTCAGCAAAAATTGCTTTCTTCTTTCTTACTAATTATTCCTCTTTCCTTATAGCCTTCCATTGGGCGCTGCCCATTCTGCCAACTTGCACTTCTCCGCTCATTTCATCTCCTGAAACCTCGCCCTTATAGGTCCTCGTCATTTCTCCTCTGCCTGTAGTTTGGGTTATGGTCCATTCTATTTTACTATCTTTCAAGCTGCCTTCTCCAGTGAACTCCCTTCCTCGTTGACCTACCATTGTCACCGTCAATTTTTCTCCATCCTGCACAAAAGTAACCTGCCAGGTCATCTCTCTTCGAGGCGTTTTTACTGTAAGCTCCCAATCTCCACTTACATCAATTTCCTCAGCTACTATAGGGAAAAGGAAAAGTGATATGATTAAATAAGATAAGAAATAATATATTTTCTTCATTTTTTTCATCTTTTAAAACATATATTACTTACTCATATCGTAAAGCTTCAATGGGATTTAACCGAGAAGCTTTTCTTGCGGGATAGAAGCCAAAAAAGATGCCCACGGCAGCCGAGAAAGCGAAGGCAAGGATTATTGCGCTTGGTGAAATGAGCGTAGCCCAGTTAGCAAATTTGGAAATAGCTTTGGAACCTATGATTCCAAATACAATCCCAATTAAACCACCAGTTACACTGAGTACGATAGCTTCAATTAAAAACTGTCTCAGAATATCATTTTCTCGTGCACCTACAGCCATCCGAACACCAATTTCCCGGATCCTCTCTGTTACCGAAACCAGCATAATATTCATTATGCCAATTCCACCTACTATCAAAGAGACTGAAGCAATACTACCTAAAAGTAGAGTCATTGTTCTGGTGGTCTCGGTAGCAAATTCGCTAATATCAGCCATGCTTCTTATAAAAAAATCATCCTCATCATAGGGAGCTAATCGATGCCTCTGGCGCAGCAATGCTCTGATCTCTTCTTCAGCTTTGTGTATGCTGGCGAAATTAACCGCTGATACATCTATCGACCTTATATAATCCACTCCGATTAACCTTTTCTGGACGGTTTTATATGGAGTCATTATCGTATCATCCTGGTCCATCCAACCACCGGATTCACCTTTTGTTTTTAAAACCCCGATGACAGTAAAAGGTATTTGATTAACCCTGATTATTTGACCCACGGGATTAGTATCTTCAAACAATTCATCTACAATTGTCTTACCGATCACGCAGAGCTTTGCTGCTGCTCTAACATTGGCATTATTAATGAAAGCACCAGATTCAAGCTCCCAATCTCTAATTGTCAGATAGTCGACACCAACACCATGAATCGTAGTATTCCAATTCTTATTCTTATATATAACTTGAGCTCTGGAATTTACTGTAGGAGATACCATGCTCACAGAAGGACATTCTTTTAGTATGGCCTCAGCATCATCTGCTTTTAAGGAGGTGACGCTTCCGGAACCAAAATGAATACCACCTCGAAAGTGACTTCCAGAACGGACAAAGAGAAGATTCGTCCCTAAGCTTGCTATTCTGTTTTGTATCGATGCGTTAGCTCCCTGACCAATGCTAATCATAGCGATAACAGCTACTACTCCCACAATAATCCCCAGCATGGTGAGAAAGGTTCGCATCTTATTTCTGCTGAGCGCTTTTAATGCTACCAGGATTATTTTTAAAATATTCATTTTATCTTAGGCTCCTCTATTAACTTTATTTTTTCCCATCGGGCATTATCTTACCATCTCTAAGAAATATCCTTTTTTTAGCTATCCTGGATATCTCTTCATCATGGGTCACCATGATTATGGTTATTCCCTTATTTTCATTTAATCTCTTGAATATATTCAAAATTTCAATTCCGGTTTTTGTGTCAAGATTACCCGTGGGTTCATCTGCTAAAATAATTGCTGGATTATTCACTATGGCTCGCGCAATGGTTACCCTCTGTTGTTCCCCCCCGGAGAGCTGATTGGTTTTATGATGTTCTCTTCCTTCAAGACCAACCTGAGCCAGTGCTTTCAAAGCTGCACTCTTTCTCTCTTTCGAGGAAACATCTGAATATAAGAGTGGAAGTTCCACATTCTCCTGAGCAGATGTTCGAGATAAGAGATTGAAATTTTGAAAAACAAAGCCAATCTTTTTATTTCTAATATAAGCTAATTTATTCTTATCAAACTGTGACACGTCCACGCCTTCAAAGAAATACTTACCGGATGTGGGTTGGTCAAGGCATCCAATAATGTTCATCAATGTAGATTTACCTGAACCCGAAGGGCCCATAATAGCAAGGAAATCACTTTGATTAATATCAATAGTAACATTCTTTAAGGCTGCGAATTGAATTTCTCCTGTTTGATAAATTTTATCTATATTATCTAAATTGATAAATTTCTTATCCATAATTGTTTCTCATATTTCGCGCTTTGTAGTTTACCTTGGTAACTATCTCCGGGATCTTCTGCGCATGAAGGGAGAGCCAAGGGGATTACCAGAACCATTGCTTTGTTCAGAGGCTAATTCCATTCCGGTTATAACTTTCTGATCCTGGGTAAGCCTTCCTCGAACAATTTCAGTAAAATTTGCATCGCTCAAACCAGTTACTACAAAAATAGGCTGCAATTGCTTCTTTTCGTTTAAAGCCCATACTACTGGCGGTTTTTTCCCTTGCATAAAAGGTCTTTGCTTTTCCTCTCCTGTGGAAAATCCGCCGTCTCTTCTTTCCGCTGATTGTTCTGCAGCTTTTTTGAAAAGCTTGCTAATTTCTTCTGGAGATAAATCAGGCGTAAACCTAAGGGCAGCATTTGGGACCTTAAGAATGTCTTTTCCTTCATCCACGACAATACTTACCGTAGCAGTCATGCCAGGCTTTAATTTAAGTTCTGTATTATGAACTTCTATGATGGTGTCGTACGTTACTACGTTCTGTACGATGATGGGAGCAAATCTCACCTGCACTACCTTTCCTTGAAAAACCTCATCAGGAAAAGCATCAACAGTAAAAGTCGTTCTTTGTCCTTCTCTTATGCTTCCCACATCTGCTTCATCCACATTACAGTCTATTTGCATTTTGGTCAGGTCATTAGCTATCTCAAACAAAACCGGTGCCTGAAAGCTGGCAGCTACAGTCTGACCCACATTTACATTGCGTGAAATTACAATTCCATCTATAGGTGAAGAAATGATAGTGTGTTGCAAATCTACGTTATTGGACTCCAGTTGTGCCGACGCCTGCTCCAATTTTGCTTCTGATGCTTTTACTTCCGCTTGATAAGCATAAAATTTTTCTTCAGCTGCATCTTTTTCTTCGGGGGAAGCAAAGCCCTTGGCAAAAAGGTCTTTCATTCTATCTAATGATCTTTTTGCATTCTCATGGTTTACCTTGGCTTTTTCTAAAGCTGCTGCTGAGCTTTTATAATTTGCCTCGCTTTGTTTAACTCGAGTCAGAAAAAGGGATTGATCAAGTTCCGCTACAATCTCACCTTTTTTGACCCTGGAATTGAAATCCGCATTAAGTTTATCAATCCTTCCAGAAACCTGACTTCCCACTTCTACTGTGGTAACCGGATTCAATGTGCCGGTAGCAACTACTATGCTTTGAATATCACCCACTTCCACTGGCTTTAAAACATAATTCATTTTATTATCTTTTCTGTTGAATAAAAAAGCATAGCTCAATGCACCTGCAGCAATTACAGCAATAATAACAACTATCACTGAAGTTTTCTTTCTCATACTCATCTCCATTTATTTATATTGAAAATATATTATTATCTAAATAGTAGTCAGTTTTAATAGTATTTATCATTAATCTTTTCTTCTCGACTTCGATCTTTTTTGTTTTACCTTTATTATAAAATCTCTGTATTTTGCTTTCTGTTCATCATTTAAGATGGCCATTATTTTTTCATTATTGTTTTTTCTAATTTCTTCAAATTGATTACGAAATTGAGCATGCATTTGTTTTTCTAATTTTTTAAATCTCTTGTGATTTTCTCTTAATATTGTTTTTATTTCTTTCTTTTGTTCCGGTGTTAGCTCCAGTTCTTTGCTTAGGTACTCAAAGAAATTCCGTTCTGTATGTTTCCGAGACCGAAAAATCCGATCCTTAAAATGCACATCTTCATGATCTACGAGCAAAAAAGTGAGAACCCCTCCAACTACCATCCCCGCAATAAAAATCAACAAGACCGAAATTACTGCTTTAAGCTTTATATTATTCATTTAAACCCTCTTTAAGACAAGCTTTATTCTTCTATAATTATTGATTGCCAAATATCCGTGGATGATGTTTCAACATCAGATGCTCCATTAACAGTCACTCCATTCTCCGCTATAAGTAGTTCTTCGTAGCCTTCATATTTGACTTCTGTAGAAGTTGCCACATCAGTATATATAAGAATCCCAAGGAAAAGGAATATTACACATGTAAATGCTACTATCAAACTCCAGGCACGAGCGGCAATCAGTTCCATGAAAGAGACTGCAGACCCAGCAGTTCTAAGATTGTTAATTACTTTAGGCACAAAATAGTCGGAGGGTTCGACTTTCTCTTTTCGGGATAAGATACTTTTCACAAATAGGAGTGACTTGTATTGTCTGTCACATTTTTTACAGTGATGTAGATGCTGCAGCAATTTTTTTTTCTTTTTTTCATTAAGCTCATTATCTATCAGCTTATTTATCTCCTTTCTAAAATGTTTATGTTGCATTTATGTCCCCCCTTATTTTAATCAAAAATAAAAAATCTTAATTTTCTGTTTTTAAGCATTGTTCTAATTTTGTACGTAATTTTTTTCGTGCCCTCGAGACCTTTATGCGTGCCGCTAATTCGCTGCATTTTAATATCTGCGCAATCTCTTTATATTCATGACTCTCAACATCACGCATAAAGATTACTGCTCTTTCTTTTGGGTTTAATGACATTAATAGCTTATTAATAATTTTATTAATGTCTTCTCTATTATAAAATGATATTCCCTGATCATTTTTCTGCTCATATAAGTCGTTGATAGTTTTAATCTCTTTTGTACTCAATTCACTAAAGCTCTTCATGCTTACTCTTTTTTTTGCTCTCAAGTAGTCGTAACTTCTGTTTATGCTTATTCGATATAGCCAGGCATAAAAAGGATATTTCGGATTGAAATCTTTTAATTTATAAAACACCTTAATAAAAACCTCCTGAGCAATATCCTCTGCTTCCTGTTTATTACCAATAATCTGATTTATAAGTGATATAATTTTCCTATGATATTTTTGCACCAAAGATTCAAAAGCTCTCTCATCACCTGCAAGACTTCTCTCAATAAGCTTTTCATCAACTATTGACGTAACCTTCATTACCGCTTCACTATATATACGCTATCTTCCGTCATTGTTTCATAAAATTATGCAATGCGGAAATAACAATTTTCCTAAATTGTTGCTTTTCTATTTAAATATTATCCTCGAACCTTAAGTATTTTCATAAATCAATCTAACCAGACCTGAATATATCACTTCATAATTATCCTAAATTATTATTTTATAAACAAGAAAATATTTATTGAAATAGATTACTTATAGCAAAGCATAAAGAATTATGATATAAATTATAGGAATATATAAGTGGAAAAATAATGCAATAAAGCAAATGCTAAAATTCTACAATACATTGACTCGAAAAAAAGAAAACTTCAAACCAATTCAACCTGGCGAAGTCCGTTTATATACATGTGGTCCAACAGTTTATGACTATCCGCACATTGGCAATTTTAGAGCTTACATTTTTGAAGATATCCTCAGGAGATATCTAAAATACAATGGTTATCGGGTCATTCAAGTAATGAACATCACCGATATAGACGACAAGATTATCAAAGGTGCGCGAGCCAGCAATCAGGATATATACAGCTATGCCGAAAAGTATACAAAAGCTTTTTTTAAAGACCTCGATATTCTAAAAATTGAGCGCGCGGAATATTATCCCAAAGCTACTGAGCATATCACTCAAATGGTGGAATTAATAAAAAAATTGTTAGATAAAGGTTATGCCTATTATAGTGAAGGCTCCATTTATTTTAAAATAAGCAGCTTCCCGGAATATGGAAAACTATCCAAATTGAATCCTGAGGATTTTCAAACCGGTTATATAACTGACTCTGACGAGTATACCAAAGAAGACATCCGTGATTTTGCACTCTGGAAAACACGAAAAGAAGGCGAACCCTACTGGCAAACTGAAATAGGAGAAGGTCGACCTGGTTGGCATATTGAATGCTCAGCTATGAGTATGAAGTATCTTGGAGAAACTCTGGATATCCACGCTGGTGGAGTGGATAATATTTTCCCTCATCACGAAAATGAAATAGCCCAAAGCGAAGCAGCAACAGGAAAACCTTTTGTCCGCTATTGGCTGCACTGCCGACATCTAATAGTTGAAGGCGAGAAAATGTCAAAATCTAAAGGGAATTTCTATACACTGGAAGACCTGCTAAAGAAAGGCTATAATCCTCTGGCAATAAGATATCTTCTTTTTTCCGTCCACTACCGCAAACCGCTCAACTTTACTTTTCCTGGCCTGGAGCAAGCGCAGAATAGTTTAGAGCGTTTGGAAGAATTCTTGCTTAGACTGAATTCAGAAAAATTGCCACAGGGTAAAAATAATGAACTGAGCCAATTAATACAGGATACAAAAAAGGATTTTGAAAAAGCCATGGACGACGATCTGAATACTTCTGCTGCACTGGGAGCTATCTTCACCTTAGTAAGAAAATCTAACATTTCACTTTCTGATGGGCTGCTAAAAGAAGAAAATAAAAGTGAAATAATCAATTTTTTAGACTCTATCAACTCCGTATTTTATATTATGCCAGAAAAAGAGAGCGAGATACTGGAACCGGAGATTAAGCATCTCATAGAATTACGGGGTGAAGCTCGCCAGGAAAAAGACTTTAAAAAAGCTGACGAAATTAGAGAAGAACTCTTAGAAAAGGGAATCATCCTTCAGGATACCAAAAATGGCGTCCGATGGCGACGAAAAAAATTAATAAACAACAAGTAAATAATGTTAAAGTAAGCATGAGATAAAGAATCATAGTTTAAAATATATTCTTAACATTTGAACTCAACCTCCCAATAAAATTACATTAAGAATCTCAGCATACCTAATAATGAATATATTAAAAAAGTTATTTAGCAAGAATAAGGAAAAACATAAAGCAGCTCATCTGGAATTGGGTGCACGCGGAGAAAACGAAGCTTGTAAATATTTAAAAAAAACGGGGTACCAAATAGTGGAGAAAGACTTCAGGTGTAAAATTGGACAGATAGATATAATTGCCAGAGACTGCAATACGCTCTGTTTTATAGAGGTCAAATGTCGGTCATCATATTCTTTCGGTAAACCTGAGGAAGCTATTACATGGAAGAAAAAACAGCGTATAAAAAAAATATCCGAGTATTATATGCTTCGAAAGAGGATTACCAATTCGGATATTCGTTACGATGTGGTAACCATCTATGAGCCTGACAATGATAAAAGACAAATTTCTCTTATAAAAAATGCTTTTTAATAGTAAATAATATCAAACCATAAAAAAGATATATATTATTATTTAACAATACAAATAGGTTGAAACGACTGTTTAAAGGTGATGACCTTTGTGTTATAATCTTTTGGTAATTAATATGTTTTGTTCAAGGATCGGTAGATGACAGTATTTACCTGTACAAAATGTGGAAAGCAATACCCCATTGATTATCACTATTGGAAATGCGATTGTGGCGGTATATTTAATATAGACGAGATGCATGTATTTAATAAAAATAAAATTATTGCTGAGGATTTAAGCCTCTGGCGTTATCGATATGCCCTCCCTCTACAGGAAGAATGTCAACCTATTACAATGGCTGAGGGAATGACACCTTTAATCCAATTAAATCATGATGGTGCTGGCCCCCTGGTGAAGCTCGATTACCTCTGTCCCACAGGTTCATTCAAAGATAGAGGTTCTACCGTTCTTATATCTATGCTTAATGCTCATGGAGTGCAGGAGATAGTAGAAGATTCCTCAGGAAATGCTGGCGCTTCTATAGCAGCTTACAGCGCCCGAGGGGGCATCAAGTGTCATATCTATACGCCTGTTTCAGCTAGTCCGGAAAAATTAAAACGGATAGAAGGCTTCGGAGCTCGTTTAAATAAAGTTGACGGACCGAGAGAAAAAGCAACGGAAGAAGTAATAAAAAAAGCTGAATCAATATATTACGCAAGCCACTGGGCTAATCCTCTTTTTCTTCAGGGAACAAAAACTTTTGCCTATGAAGTATGGGAGCAACTTCATTATAAAGCACCTGATGCTGTGATTATGCCCGTTGGCCATGGCTCCAATATTTTAGGTTGCTTAATAGGATTTAAAGAACTGAAAGAAGCTGACTTAATAGAAGAACTTCCTCGACTTATTGGGGTGCAATCAGAGGCATGTTCGCCTATATCATCTCAATTTATCGGTAAGGAGTTTAATACTTCTACAAAAGCTAAGCCAATTGCCGAGGGAATCGCGGTAAAAAATCCTCCAAGAAAAGATGAAATACTCAACGCCATTAAAGAAACGAAAGGTATGGCATGCACCGTAAATGATGACGAAATTTATGCCGCCTGGAAACATCTCTGTACCCAGGGATTATATGTAGAGTTAACCAGTGCAGTAGCATTTGCTGGATATAATAAGATAATTAAAAATGAGTTGCCTCTTGATTTATTAGTTGTTATATCTCTTACAGGGAGAAACTAATTTTTAGTGGAGGCTTAGGTGCTGACTTATTTAAAGATTAAAAATGTTGCCATTATTGATCAGCTTGAGGTGGAATTTACAGCCGGATTAAATATTCTATCGGGAGAGACAGGTGCTGGTAAGTCCATTATCATTGACTCTCTTGGTCAGCTTCTCGGTGATAAGAGCTCTGCCGAATTAGTCCGCTCCGGTAAACAAAAAGGTTCAGTCGAAGGGATTTTTGATATAGCCGAAAACGAATTTGTAATAAAAACATTAAAAGAACTCAATATTGAAAATGATAATAAAGAAATAATAATAAGACGCAACATTAGTTCAAGTGGAAGAAGTCAAGCTTATATAAATAACAATTTAGTAACAATTAAAGACCTTAAGACAATAGGACAAAAACTTGTAGATATACATGGTCAACATGAGCACCAAGAATTACTCTATAGTCATAACCACCTCGATTTGCTTGACAGTTTCGCCTTCAATGGAATGCTCACCAAAGAGGTGAAAGATAGCTATCAACATATCAAAAATAGTTTAAATCAGCTTGAAGCAGCAAAAATGGATGAACGAGATAAATCACAAAAAATTGATTTGCTTAGCTTTCAAATTAATGAGATAGAGCAGGCCAGATTAAAAATAGGCGAGGATGAAGAGTTTGAGGATGAAAAAAGACTACTGGCAAATGCAGAAAAATTGCATCAACTATCAACGGAAGTACTACAATATATACAGAAAAATGAGAATGGAATTTTGCAGCAAGTAACTCAATTATTAAAAGCTCTGAAAACTTTATCTGATATAGACCAGAAATTTCAGCCCTACCAACAACATCTTGAAGAAAAAAAATATCAATTAGAAGACTTAGCGAGCTTTTTACAAGATTATAAAGCACGGATCGCCTTTGATCCACAACGACTGGCTCAAATTGAAGACCGTATTTTAGAAATAAATAGGCTTAAGCGAAAATATGGTGATAGCATTAAAGAAATACTCGAGCATCGAGATAAAGCGCAACAAGAGCTTGATATGATTAGTTTCGATGAAGAAAAAGAAAAGAAATTAACAGAGGCACTGCAAAAAGAATTAGAGCATTATATTGAAATAGCTGAACAATTGTCTATAAAGAGAAAAGCAGATGCTAAAAATCTGGAACAAAGAATGGAACAAGAACTAAAAGAACTCGCTATGGAAAAAGCCCACTTTTCAGTCAAATTTAGCAAACAACCGGCTTTAGAAAACAAAACAGATAGAGGGGAAATAAAACATTATATTGGAGAGAAAGGAATTGACAAGCTTGAATTTTTTATTTCACCAAATGTAGGAGAAGAACTTAAGCCTTTAGCAAAAATCGCATCTGGAGGAGAATTATCCCGTCTAATGTTGACTCTAAAAAGTGCAGCCTCTGCAAAAGAAATATTTAAAACCCTTATTTTTGACGAGATAGATATAGGTATCGGAGGCCGGGTAGCTGAAGTTATAGGTCGTAAATTAAGAGCTTTATCAGAAAACCAGCAAATCATTTGCATTACACATCTTCCTCAAATCGCCGCTTGCGCGGAGCATCATTATAAAGTAGAAAAAAAAGTGATTAAAAATAGGACTCAGACCAGGCTTTTAAAACTAAAACCAGAACAAAGAATAGACGAAATAGCTCGGATGTTGGGTGGAGTAACCATTACGGAGACTACCAAACAACATGCCCGAGAGCTATTGCAGCAAGGAGCATCCATTTAGCACAAAATAAAAAGAAATGCATCTATGAACACTATTTTTATCAGGAGTAATTGAATAATGAAAAACACAATGAGGTTAACTTTAATTCTTCTAATAATGAGCTTTGTAACATCATATGTTATGGCTCAAGAAGATGAGGCAAAATATGAATTTAATGGAAAAGTTGGGAGGCTCTCCAGCTTAGGTGATGATTATGAATCCACAGTAATGATTGAATTAAACATAGCATATTCTATTTCCAAGCATATTGCCATTTCTGGTGGAGCTATTTTTACAAATTTCCATGGACCGAATGAAGTTCTCCTGGGAGGACAGGAGCTCATAGATTATTTAGAAACATATTCACCCTATCGAGTAGACAAAATTCGTATGGATGAACAAGTCTTTACTGGTAAAATCATTATAAAAGCAGGAAGCAAAAAAATTTCACCTTATGCATCTTTTGGACTCGGAGGTTATCAATTCCGCTATCGCCAGAATACTTACATTACCAATCCAATGACACTTAAGCAATCGGCTGTTCCCATTTATTTTCAAAATACTGTTCTTGGTTTTAATGTTGGTGCAGGTTTAAATTTTTATATGAATGACTTCCTGGCAATTAAATTTGACGGCTGTTACCATAAAATATTTTACGAGCTTATAGAACAACAGATGACTATTAGTGCTGGTTTTGGATTTCTCTTCTAATGTTTCCTCTCATTATGTTGAGCTTGGGGGAAAGCAATATTTTGTTCTCAGAGACTTAAGGAATTTTATAATTATTAAAGGAGTGAGAAGCCTATGGAGAAGATAGATATTGGTATTATCGGAGGCAGTGGATTATATCAGATGGAAGAACTAAAAGAGGTAAAGGAGATAGAAATTGATACCCCCTTTGGCTCACCTTCCGATGCATATATCACAGGAACTCTCTCAGGACAGAGGGTAGCCTTTCTTGCTCGTCATGCTCGTGGGCATCTCTATCTCCCTTCTGAGATAAACTATCGGGCTAATATTTTCGGCTTTAAAAAATTAGGGGTAGAGTGGATAATTTCAGTCAGCGCAGTAGGGAGTATGCGGGAAGATAGAAAACCAATGGACATTGTTATACCCGACCAATTCTTTGATCGAACCAAAGCAAGAAAGACTACGTTCTTTGGTGAGGGCATAGCATTGCATATATCCTTTGCTGATCCTGTTTGCCCTATCCTGAGTCAAATTCTCTTAGAGGCTGGCCAAAAAGTTAGATGCAACATCTTTAAAGGAGGTACCTATCTTTGTATGGAAGGACCTCAATTTTCAACCAAAGCGGAATCTCATATCTACCGCAAATGGGGAATTGATGTGATTGGAATGACCAACTTAACCGAAGCGAAACTTGCCCGGGAAGCGGAAATCTGCTATGCAACCCTTGCTCTGGTTACAGATTATGATGTCTGGCATGAAGCAGAAGAAGAAGTGTGCGTTGAAGGGATTGTAGAAATCTTGCAAAAAAATGCCAAGACGGCCCAAAACATAATCAAAGAAGCTATTGCTAATATACCAAAAAATAGAAACTGTCCCTGTTCTAATGCCTGTGAGACGGCTATTATTACAGATAGAAATCTAATACATGAGGATGTCAAGAAAAAATTAGCCCCCGTCCTTGGCAAATATTTCGATTAATTCAATAACAATTAATTATCTAAGAGGACTATAGAAAATGAGCATTTTAGTAGTTGGTTCTATTGTTCTGGACAGCATCAAAACTCCCTTTGGTAAAGTAGATGAGGCTTTGGGAGGGTCCGCCACCTTTTTTTCCTTATCAGCCAGTTTTTTTGCTCCTGTAAATCTCGTGGGTGTTATTGGAGAAGATTTTCCGCAAAAATATATAAATCTTCTTAATCGGGAAAATATCAACCTTGAGGGTCTCAGCAAGCAAACAGGTAAAAGTTTTCGATATATAGGCGAGTATGGCTACGACCTTAATCAGCGTACTACTATCGATACTCAGTTGAATGTATTTGAACACTTTTCTCCCCAATTACCAGAAAAATATATCCAAAGCAACTATGTATTTCTTGCCAATATAGACCCCAATCTTCAATTAAAGGTCCTTCAACAGGTAGAATCGCCTCAGCTCATAGCCTGTGACACCATGAACTACTGGATAGAAAATGAATTTCAAGCCTTAGAAGAATTGTTAAAGAAAGTGGACATTTTAGTTATTAACGATTTCGAAACAAGAGAAATAGCCAAGGAATATAATCTGATAAAAGCTGCTCGAAAAATATTGAATATGGGTCCTGACTGCTTAATCGTTAAAAGAGGGGATTATGGAGCGCTTATGTGCAGCAAAGAGGGCTTTTTCTGGGCTCCCGCCTATCCGCTTGAAGATGTTCAAGACCCCACGGGAGCAGGTGATAGCTTTGCAGGTGGGTTTATGGGCTATATAGCAAAGTGTCATGGCTACGACCATGTTTCGCTTCAAAGAGCGGTAATTTTCGGTAGCGTTCTGGCTTCTTATGCCGTAGAAGATTTCAGCGTTAACCGGCTCACTAAAATTTCTCAAGACGATATCACAAAACGCTTCCATGAATTTAAAAAGCTCACTTATTTTGAAGAAATCTAAATCTTTAAGATCAATTTATGGTTTTTTAATAGCTGAGCTTAAATATTTTCCTTATTAGATACTGCTGAAAAAAGCAACTCTAACCAACATTTTCCATTGCAAAATAAATAGTAGCAGGGTAAAGGAACTATTTACTTCGGATCAGAGGATTGCTATCTCTACGCTTTAAAAGGCAGTAAACCTCTTGAGTCCTCACCCTGGCCTAAGTTTCATCGAAATTTGCAAAATACCGGGCGAGCACAATAATCACCATAAAGAATAAGATAATATCAGGAAGCTTATATAAAATTAAAAAAAATTATTTTTTTGTATGATTTTTGCAATTTTGTCGTTATAAATAGAAGGAATATATTGTCGGATGGATAAATTGAAATATTTCTTGATTTTTATTCAATATATGGGAAGGTCCATGAGAGAATTTCTTTTCTCTTCTCTTATGCTACTCATAATTTCCTGTAATTCATTCTCTGACAAACCAACGATAAAATGGAAAT
>CAZYAF010000032.1:0-45178 GCA_964645975.1 uncultured Acidobacteriota bacterium | reverse complement strand
TTCTTCACCAGCCATTGGAAAGGATGGAACTATATACTTTGGTTCAAACGATAAGTATCTGTATGCTCTTAATGCTGATGGTACATTGAAATGGAAGTTCGAAACTGGATTGGATATTATGGGCTCCCCGGCTATTGATAAAGATGGAACTATTTATTTTGGTTCCCGCGATAATTTCTTATATGCGCTCAATCCCAACGGAACCCTTAAATGGAAATATGAAACCGGCAATGGTGTTCGTTCAGCACCAACAATTGGTAATGATGGGACTATTTACTTCGGTTCCTGGGATTATTATTTCTATGCGCTCAATTCTGATGGAACTCTGAAGTGGAAATTCAAAACTGAATTTAGCATAATATCATCTCCAGCAATTGCTGAAGATGAGACAATTTATTTCGGTTCAAGAGATTATTATCTTTATGCTCTCACGACTGATGGTGTTCTAAAATGGAAGTTTAAAGCCGGATCAGATATTTTATTATCACCGACAATAGGAAAAGATGGAACTATTTATTTTGGATCAGAGGATTGCTATCTCTACGCTTTAAAAGGCAGTGAACCTCTCGCCTCCTCACCCTGGCCTAAGTTTCATCGGAATTTGCAAAATACCGGGCGGGCACAATAATCACAATAAAAAACCTTGGGAAGCTTATTATAAAATATCAAAAAAAAATAATTTTTTTGTGAGGTTTTTGCAATTTTGTCGTTATAAACTAAAGAGAGGGTATATGTTGTTGGATGGATAAATTAAAATATTTGTTAATTTTTATTAAATAGGAGGAGTGCCCCATGAGAAAAGTTGTTTTCTTTTCCCTTATACTACTCATAATTTCCTGTAATTCATTCTCTGACAAACCAACGATAAAATGGAAATTTAAGACAGATGGCGGAATTAATAGCTTACCTGCAATCGGGGAAGATGGCACAATCTATTTTGGTTCATACGATAATTATTTATATGCCCTCAAACCTGATGGGACTCTCAAATGGACATATAAAACTGGTGGTTTTATTGAATCATCACCTGTTATATTCAGAAATGAAGCTATTTATTTTGGCTCAGCTGATAATTATTTTTATGCTCTTAATCCTGATAGTATTCTTAAATGGAGGTTCAAAACTGGAGGAAAAATTTTCTCGTCACCTGCAATAGGAAAAAAAGGTACTATTTACTTTGGCTCTTTAGACACGTTTTTATATGCTCTTAAACCTGATGGAAGCCTTAAATGGAAATATAAAACTGACAAACTCATTGCTTCTTCACCAGCCATTGGAAAGGATGGAACTATATACTTTGGTTCAAACGATAAGCATCTGTATGCTCTTAATCCTGCCGGCACATTGAAATGGAAGTTCGAAACCGGACTGGATATTATGGGTTCCCCGGCTATTGATAAAGAGGGAACTATTTATATCGGTTCCCGCGATAACTTCTTATATGCGCTCAAGCCCGATGGAACGCTCAAGTGGAAGTTCGAAACGGGAAATGCCATTCGTTCTATGCCAGCAATCTGTAAAGATGGGACTATCTATTTCGGCTCCTGGGATTATCATCTATATGCACTCAACCCTGATGGAAGTCTTAAGTGGAAGTTCAAGACAGAATTCAGTATTAATTCTTCTCCGGCTATAGACCAAAAGGGGAACATATATGTCAACTCCGGTGATTATTATCTTTATGTATTAAATCCTGATGGAATCCTTAAATGGAAATATAAAACTGATGATAATGATAAATCATCACCAAAAATCGGCAAAGAAGGGACTATCTATTTCGGATCGGAGGACTGCTATTTTTATGCATTAAGATAGATTCCTTATCTCAACTAAAAATCATCCACACTCCCAAACAAAAAGGCGGTCAGGGCGACCGCCTTTTTGTTAATAAGCTATGGACAAAATAAATCTTATTACACCATTTATTAGCTATTGCTTTTTCGGTGCATAATAGCCTTTCTTGGTGCGAGCTCGAAGGTTTTCATTTCTAAGCTTTATTTCGATATTTCTCCACTTCCCATTTCGTCTCCTATCGCTGGATACGTAGCCCAGGGAATATTGCTGCCGCAGCTCCTGAGCAATATTGATATAGATCTCATCTAATTGATTAAGGCTATTGGGGAAAAAGGCTGCACCACCAGTCCAGTCAGAGTAAGATTTAAGGATTACTTGACCTACCAGCTTATTTTGTACGGTTCCAATTTTTCGTAATGTATTAGCTGGTATATAACTTAATGAAAAGATACCTATGCTATAAATCTTAACATCTGCTCTTTTAGCTGCTTCAAGAACTGTCTCTTCATCAATCTCACTAATGGTATCATAACCATCAGAGATAAGAACAATTGCCTTACGTCCTTTTTCATATTTGAGCTTATTAATTGCATTTTTAATTGCCTTATTGAGCGCAGTGGCGGAAGAAGCTTCCAGATTATCGATTGAACAACAAAGATCAGATATATTATTTGTGAAATCATGTATTACTTCTGTCTCATGATTAAAACTCATAATGAAGGCATTATCATTTTCTTTAAGAGTATTTATAAACCTCTTTGCTCCTGTCTTCGCCTTTTCCAGTTTTCTGCCCAGCATACTGCCGCTAATATCAATCAGAATTCCAACGGCAAGAGGTTTCTCCATCCTGGTAAAATGGCTTATTCGTTGCCTTTTTCCATCTTCATAGATTATAAAATCTTTTCGCTTAAGTTCTGGAACATATTTTCCATTGTTATCCATGACAGTGACATCAAGATTTACCAAATCAACATCAGCCTCATAGAGACCCCCTTCCCAGTCTTTAATAACAACCGCATCGCTTGCTTTTCTTTTTGTGCTATCATAAGCAACTACTTCAATCACATGGCGATCAAATTCCATGCCAACATCGCATTTACATTCATAGGGTACTTTTCTAACCGTGGAAAGAAGGTATTTATCAATATAAAATTCCACTTTCTCAACTTCGGAATCAGAAGGAGTAGAGACATCTGCCCTAATTACAATTTCACCTGCAATAGATCTATCAGTTCGAGGAGAGGTTATTATGACCTCTAACACATCTGATTCTGTTTCTGCTGCTAATAGCTCTCGGATATTTTGAGCCTCAGGCTTCGGGTTTTCTTTGCTCTGATAGTAGCCAATAGCTCTTACCTCGCGAATTCTCTCTTTCGCGCCAAAATCATATACGCATTCCCACGGTGGCTTTTTATCAGTAAAAACAAGAGCAGCGTCAATGTAAAATTCTACATAACAGAGTCCCGGATCTTTTACATTGACCGTTATCCTTTGATTCCCCTGAATGAGACCCGATTGACGTATTAATACTTTAGTGGTAAGCTCTTCCGGTGGCTTAGAGGGGATTAAACTCTTTTTCTGTATTTCTTGCAATGAATAAGCAAAAAAGGGATACAATAAAAACAGCAGAAGGATAATTGTGACACAAATCTCCTTTTTGTTAAAAAATAGTTGATAAGTGGAAAATAAATTCTTCCTCATAGACTTACTCTTAACTTTCAGAAAAATCATCGGACAAAATAAAGAACTTAATGATTTCTTATTTCAGAATGACAGCATAATATTGGATTTTCTCGTTGTGACTAAATCAAAAAAAATATAAAAATTTTATTAACAGTCTCTAAAACTGTTTGATTTATTAAAGAATATTATCAATACCCAAAATATTATAATATATGCGAATGTTTTATCAATATTTTAAGCACCTTTTGGGGCATAATAGCCTTTTTTGGTGCGAGCTCGGAGGTTCTTTTTCTTGAGCTTCACCTCTATCTTTCGCCATTTGCCATCTCGTGCTTGATTGCTTGGTGAATAACCCAAAGAATATTGTCGCCGAAGTTCTTCCGCAATACGGGCATATATTTCATCTAACTCTCCCAGGCTACCAGGAAAATAAGCTTCTCCACCGGTCCAATCAGAAAAAACCTTTAATATCCGTTCACCCAAATTCTTTTCTCTCATCATTCTTCCCGGTCTCCTCATAGGGTTTGGAGCTTCGAAGCGGCTTTCAAAAATGCCAATGGTATAGATTTTCACATCTACTTTTTTGGCTGCCTCGAGTACTTGCTCCTCATCTATTTCTCCTACCGTATCATAGCCGTCAGAAAGAACCACTATTGCTTTTCGTCCTTTTTCTTCTTTTAGCTTTTCTATAGCATCATATACTGCTTTGTTGAGTGCAGTAAAACCTTCAGGCTGTAATTCGTCTATTGCCCGATTAAGTGCACCAATGGCATTGGTAAAATTTTGATTTACTTCAACTTCATCACTAAAGCTCATTATGAAAGCCTTATCAACATCTTTTAGGGTGCTAACAAACTTCTTCGCTCCTGCTTGAGCCCTTCTCAGCTTCCCATACTCCATGCTGCCGCTTGTATCTATTAATATCCCCACCGTAAGGGGTCTTTCCATTTTGGTAAAATGGCTAATCTGCTGTAATGCATCATCCTCATACACTGCAAAATCTTTTTGCTCCAGGCCAGCTATATATTTTCCATATTTGTCGGTTACTGTTATATCCAATGTTACTAAATCAACTTTCGCCTCAAAGACATATCCTTCCAAATCTTTGGTAAGAATGGCATCACTTGCTCTTCCACCCTTATTATCATAGGCAACAACTTCGATTACTCTTCGATTAAATTCCTTACCCGAATCCCATTCATACTCATAGGGTGCCTCTTCATCAGTAAAAAGAAGTATTTTATCTACATAAAATTCCACTCGCTCAACCTCAACTCCAGGTGGCGTGAATATCTCTGCTTTTATCGTAACCATACCCGAAACATAGGTATTGGCTTCTGGTGAGGTAATAGTAACTTTCAATCTTTCCTGTTTAGCTTCCTCTACAGGTACTTCCTCAGTTCCTTCTTCAGGTTCTATGGTCAATGACTTAGATTTTGTCTCTCTGCTGTAATAACCAAGAATCCTTACTTCATGCTCCTTTGGCTCTTCCCCAAAATTATATAAACATTCCCATGGTGCCTCTTCATCCTTAAAAACCATCTCTCCATCAATGTAAAACTCTACATAAAGCAATTTTGTATCAATAACATTCAAATGAATTCTTTGATTTCCTTTTAACAAACCACGTTCACTAATCAGGGTTTTGAAATAAATTTCTTCATCCTGTTCTTCCTGAAATAATACCGGATGATAGTGGGAATTAGGGGAAATAGCAAAAAGCAGTAAAGATAAAAAAAGGAAAGAGGGAAAAGCAAATAAAAAGAAAAAAGTCCTTCTTTTTGTAATATTGCCAATATTTATGCATAATTTTTTGATTAAAGGCCTCATTTTTTTCTCCATTATTAATAAATAATATCGACTCCAACGCTTTTTGAGTTAGTTGGTTGGAGCATAATAACCCTGTCGTGCTCGTACTGTGAGGTCGGGACGATTTTTAATCCGTACAAGTATTTTTCTCCAAGAGCCATCCTTCAATCTATTGGTTGAGATGTATCCCAAAGAATATTGGCTCTCAAGTTCTCTGCCAATATTGTAATATATTCTATTAAGGCGATCGATGAAGTCAGGAAAATAGGCTTTACCTCCAGTAATTTCTGCAACTCTTCTAAGCTGGCGCAAAGTTAGATCGGTTTCTTGTTTGAATGTTTGTGAAAAGGTTAGCCGCTGGAGACCGACAGAATAGATAAGGGTGTCAGATTGCTTACAATAATCGAGCACAGAATCAAAATCTAAATCGCTATCAGTATCATCTCCATCAGATAGCACGATAATAGCCTTTTTCATCCTGATATTTCTGAGCTTTCTGACAGTTTGTGCTATAGCGTCATAAAGAGCAGTGCCACCATCCGCAGCCAGCAGCGCAATAGCTTCGGCAAGTACTTCTTGATCGTTTGTAAAATCCTGGAGAAGATATATCTTGTCATCAAAGGCCATAATCATAGCCTTGTTTTCTCCTTTGGCCAATCTTTGGGCAAGCTGCAGTGCCGATTCCTGAGCTCTTTCAATTCGCTCAAAAATCATACTTGAACTGACGTCCATAAGGAGGATAAAACTTAATGGCGTATTTTCTCGAGAAAAATTTGTAATATTCTGTTGAATGCCATCCTCCAAAATTACAAAATCTTCTTTTGTTAAATCACGTACAAAATCTCCCTCTGAATCAGTCACTGTTGCGTGAACAGCAACAAGGTCTGTCTCAACTCTAAAACTGGTTTTTGGCTTACTAAGAGTAATGGTATCTCGGGAAAAATGTCCTTCTTTATCAAAAGCTAATACCCTAATAGTATGAAAATCAAGTACCGCTTGAGGTTTCCATGTGTATTGATATGGTTCCTCATTATCCACGAATACCAGTTGGTCATCAATATAAAATTCCACTCTATCAACCCGGGTGGTGGAGGGAGTGGTTACCTCTGCTATTATCTCTATTGTTCCTCTCGGGAGACTATCCGGTTGTGGGGAAACAATCTTCACTTCAAATTTTTGTTTTTTGTCTATCTGTTGAACATTTTCAAAAAAGACAGCATAAATGTTCCCTATCTGGAAAGCTACGAGAATGATTAGGATAAATAATCTTAGCTTTTTGTTCATAAATATTCCTTAATACATTTTACTTTAAATAGATAATATACGATGTTTTTAAGTCTGGGGTACCTTTAAGCTGCTGGGAACGAAACTCCTGAAGACTATCTACTCTATAAAATGAGACCATTACTTTCATCTTTCCTTTTTTATCAGGGAGGAGATAATAATCGTTAATAATTTTTGTTTCATTTGGATTCAAAGTAATAAAAAGCGACCGCTTACCCATTCTCCTCCATCCAGATTTTTGCACCAGTATAATAATACCTAACCCTTGAACAGCAGCTTGTTTATTTCGTACCATCAATTGAAAATTGTCTTTATAAAAAATTCCTTGAGAACTAAATTTTTTAATAAATGAGAGCTCTCCTATTTCAAAATAATCATCTAATGGGAAAAGTGGCTCCCTGTTTGCCATTGAAGTAAGAACTTTATAATTATTTGCATAGTTGATATCCGGAAGTACCTGCTCAGGATCGAGTTCTACCCGGAAAACCGGGTTATTTGCTGTTATTACTATCTCTTCTTTCTTCTTTATACCATTACTGCGGCGGGAAATTTGCTCTCCGTTTGATAAAGTAATCCGTATGGGTACTGGCATTTGAGCTTCACCTTGACGAAGTATCTCTATTTTGGAAATAGTCTTACCTTTAGAATCGCTGCTTTTTATATCGCCAATTGAATAATCGATTATCTTGGAGCTATAGAGCCACTGCTGAAAAAATGAATCTAAAGGTACATCGCTTACAGACTGGCAGAGCTGGATGAATTCTTCGTAATCGATGAGAGAATAAGAATAATTCTGCAGTATTTTTGTGGCAATATTATCGATCTTATCCTTTCCAATAAGATACTGCAGCATATTAAGTATAGCCAATCCTTTGCCTTTTGCCAGAATATTTTGCCAATCATATCCTTCAGTTTCCAAAAGACCAAGGGGTTGACTTAAGTTAGTATCCCTACCCCTTTGGGCAGCGTCAAGATAATAATCTATATAATTATAATATATCGAGCTATTTAAATTTAAGGAATGCAAATATTCTCTATCACTATAAAGATTAAATGCCGAGGTTATCCAGGGAGGATAAAGCGGAGCTTCAGCTACAAATATTCCCCAATATTGCTTTGCCAATGAATGTGCTATAAGCCATCGAGTGAAATTTAAAGAAAAATTAAAGCCCCACTTCTGCACCATATCGGTAAAGCTACCTGGAAGAATTATGATTCCATCGAGAGAAATGCTCCTCGGCTCACTAGGTAAAGCTGCCACAAGACTTATCTGCTTATAGGGGAAAAAGTCATATTTTTTTAAATAAAATTCCACTGCTTCATGAGCAAGGGAAGCCATCCTGATACCCCAGGCTCTTTCTTTTTCAGGAAAATAAGATTTAATACTGTATTCTTCAATTTCACCTGAAACCGTTTGGATTGCTTCAGCAGCAATTACGCTCAATCCCCTCAATTTCTCTGCCCTGAAGGAAATGCTCTTTTTATCCTGGGGTCTATCTATAGAAGTTCCTTCACTGGGCGCAATGAGCATTAACTCTTTGGGAAAAATCATTGATACTTCATAAGCAGATGCATCTGGAATAATATATCTCCATTTCTCTCCTTTCAAGGTTATTACCCGTGGATACCAGCAGCTACCGCTGAAAATAGGGTCATCAAGTAACATTAACATGCTTTCTTTTTTCTTCATGTTTTTTACTGTAAACTGTACAGAAAAAGTAATACTCTTACCAGCACTTACGGAATTATTAAACGATAAAACCTGCACTTTTCTATTACGCAGGGGAGGAGAGATATTTACTGTTTTTAAATCCTCCAATCGTAATTCAGCTCCAGATGAATCCTCAATATGCTCGATTATTAATTCACCCAGCTCATTACAATCAGACAGGATATATAGAGAGGTAATTGGCTTTTCACCATTGTTGAAATAACTTATCTTCGCTTCACCGCGCAAATCTCTCATGTCAGAAGAAATATGTGCGGTAACAGAATAAAAATTATTCTTATTCTCTGCGAAGGTGGAAAAACCTACGAATAATAATATTAACATTACATTGTAAGCAACTCTTCTAAGCATAATTCCCTCAAATTACAAATTAAAAGTTGCCAGCAATTATTTTCCACTGGCAAACTTTATCGTGTAAATCATAAAGGCGGTCTGATAAGATACGGCAAATTATATGTATAAACTTTGCAGCCACGTCTATATTCGAAGATATTATATCATTAAAGCTCTTTTTAGTAAGAGAAAGGAGGGTTACTCCCCTGGAGTGAGCCTTTGCATCTGCAGAACGCTTATCATCATCTATCAAAGCCATTTCACCAAAATAATCTCCTTTTTGCAAAATTGCTAATGCCTCTTCTCCTATTCCAGGAATTTCTTTGCTAATCCTAACATTCCCATCCAGAATGATATATAGGGAATTTCCTTTATCCCCCTCATTAAAAATAGTCGTTCCGGCAGGGTAATATTCCTCCTTTCCAAAACTGGTTAATAGCTCCATCTCTTGAGAGCTTAATCCTTTGAGTTTCAAAGCAGTTATTCTCGTCTTTTCTTCAACTATAACGTCTTGTGCAATTCCCTTTTTCGCTACTTCTTTTGGTCCTTTTCCTTCTGCAATAGAAATCTGCTGTTGAAAGAACTGTCCTAATTCCTCGTTCGCTTTCCTTATTTTTCTTGCAAGGCTTTGCCAGATAATCCAATAAAATTTAGTTAACAAAAATTTATTACGAAGAAAGAGGGTATCAAGTTTTTCCAAATCCCACCGATAAAGTGTTAATTCAGTATATGTTATTGCCTTATTTAACGGAGCTCTATGGTTTATAAAAAAGTCTTCGCCTAAAAAATCTCCATCTTTCTGACGGGCAATGGAAACTTCATTATATGAAGTTTCTCTGGATATCTCAACCTCACCTTTTTTAATAAGAAAAAGATACGGAAAGCTCTGCTGGGGAGAATAAATTACTACATCTTTACGCAAATTGCATTCTTGCCCCATATTCTCCAATATAAGTAGTTCATCTTTTTCAAATATTTTAAAGCAAGGGAAAAAACCAAGCTTTATTGGCGAAGCATCTAAGTCAACTGTTTCGATCTCCCGAGCTATTTCTTTTACCGGTTTAAAAACTACTGCAGCTTCGGAATCACTAATTCTTGCTAATTCTCTATTTTTATAATCCAGACAAAAGTATAATAATTTAAGGCCCCATAATTTTCGAGTTATTAGCATATCATCTATCGCCCACGCCAACTCTTCAATCTTAAATGATGATTCCTCTTTCATATCTTGAGATAAGCTTTTAGAATGCTTGGCACTCATTTTAATCCTTAGTTTTCTGTTAAAATCTTCCATTTCTATTAATTTTGCAGCATCAGCCAATAATTGATCAAATTCTACCATTTCGAAAGGACTATCTTTCCTTTTTAAATAATTTAGCAAATCACCCAAGTTTTTCTTCATATTCGCTCCAGAAGAAAAAGATTCAGCTAATCTATAACTAAAATTATAATGGTAAAAGCTCCTATTTCTATCCGTTAAATGACAATACTCCTCGAAAAGAAGCTCCTTGAGCTCGGATACAGTTACTTTTATATCCAATCTTTCAAGAAAATCTCGAAATAACTTGAGCGCCTTATTATCTTCTGGATTGAATTGAAGGGTAAAGCAACTTAAATAGGGCAAATCACACTGCTCCAATTTGTGTTGCACAGAAAGAAATTTTTCTCTTTTGCTTAGAAAGAGCGATACTGCCTGTTGATCGAAATATAGTTTTCCTTTTTCCCAAATAACCTTAAGTTTGCTTTCCGGAAAAGGGCGATTATTGATGCACGGTATAAAATAGCATTCTCCTGAATTTATTTTCTTTTCTTTACCCTCAGAAGAATTTAATTCTATTAACTCTCCTTTTTTACCCTTTATGACTAATGATAAGGGATCCAAAATGAGGTCAATTTTCCCTTTAAGTTCTGTAGAAAGTTCAATAATATGGGCTTGAAGTTTCTCTTTTATTAAATTTGTAATGTGCGTTGTTTTACTTGTCATTGGGTAACGGAAAATATAATGTATTTTTCGTTTACATATAGATTTATAAATCTATATGCTGAGTCCTTATTAATAAACCACTATTCATTACTCAATTATTAAGCTAATTTTAGCAACATGAAAAAATAATGTCAATTCGTCTATCTATATGATTTATATAAAAATATACCTATAGAATAATTATTCTCCCATTTAAGAACAGTTTTACACTTTTGTTTCAATATTTTTTGATAAATCATGATTTTTTAAATAAAAATTAAAAAGTTTTTCAACTTAAAATTAATAAAATTTTTATTAAGCTTAAATAAAATATATTGAAAATGTTATGGTACAATTGGTATACTCCTAAAGCGGCATTTAAATAACTTTATGAGGTTAAAAAACGAAATGACAATAATGCACTGATTGGATAAACATTAAAATGTTGGTGGAGGGAAATGAATCTTACTAAAATAGCAAATGGCTTAACTATAATTAGGCTTATAGTTATTCCTCTTTTTCTTATAAGTATTATATATTTTTACTCAAATTCAACTATGAAGTTTTTCTGCTATGTCTTTTTTATATATCTTATTGCCAGCGATTTAATAGACGGTTATTTGGCACGAAAAAGCGGAGATGCGAATTACATTGGCAATTTTATTGATCCATTAGCCGATAAGCTCTTTTTAGGAATGGGCTTTATTTTTATGGTTGTTTTTTGGAAAAAACCACCTTTATGGGTTATGCTTATTATTGCTGGAAGATATGCAATTATTGGATTTTTATGGTATGCAGCCTTAGCCGTTTCTAAAGAAAAATTCAGTCATTTCCTTACCATGGATAATGTAATTACCACACCAAATCTATTAGGAAAAGCTGCCACCTGGTCGGAAGTAGTATTATTTGGGATGCTCATTTTTCAATTTCCCTCGTTTATCATTTCAATTTTTTACATAATAGTGCCCTCAATTTCTATTGCTACGGGTAGTAATTATCTCTATTTAACCTTAAAAACTATAAAAAATTATAAATCAGTGGCCCGAACTTCAATTGAGAAGGAATCTTTAATGAGAATGAATGATTTTCTTATCAAATACAAGATTTTCAAAGATAATAAGTAAAGAATCTAATTGTGAGATCTAATATAATCTAAACAATAGAGAGGAAAAAATGGATTTCACAGAAGTTCTGAGAACGAGGCATTCTATTAGGAGCTTTAAGGAACAACCGTTAGAAGAGGAAAAGCTAACGAAGATCTTAGAAGCTGCTAACTCTGCTCCGTCTGCAGGTAATTTGCAGGCATATAAAATATATGTAATAAAGGATAGTGAGCTTCGCCAAAAATTAGTCCAGGCTGCTTGGGGACAACATTTTATCAGCCAAGCTCCCATAGTTATGGTATTTTGCGCTCACCCTGCTCGCTCTTCTGTAAAATATGGTCATCGAGGAACTGAGCTTTACTGTATCCAGGATGCTACGTGCGCAGCTAGTTTTGCGCATTTAGCTGCTACAAATCATAGAATAGCCTCATGTTGGGTAGGAGCATTTGATGAAGAAGAAGTTCGGAAATGCTTAGAACTATCCTCTGATTTAAAGCCTATAATAATAATGCCCATGGGCTATGCAAATGAGCGCGGCTTCCATACTTCTCGAAGAAGTTTGGAGGATTTAGTTAGTTATAAGTAAACCTGAACCTCCAGAATATTTAATAACTTAATGTCTAAATTCCGAGTTCTCTTTATCCACGAAAAGAAAAAGTCCTGAATTCACCATACAATTCTATTCACTTTAAATACTATAAATCCACAAGTGGAGGTTTATATTGCGGATTCTCAGGAAGGATTATTTTCGCCATCTTTGAAATAAAGGATGCGATTACAATTAGAGCAGGTAAACAATTTTTTATTTGCTTTTATATCATTGTATAATTGAGGGGGCAAACGTACGAAGCAAACCTGACATATACAATCTTTCACTTCAGCTAATGCTAATCCATTTCTTGCATTTTTGATGCGATTATATTCATTTAATAAATCCTGAGGCAATTGTTCCGCATAATATTTCATATGTTTCGATAATTTCTGATGTTCATCTTTAAGCTCTTGCAATTCTATATGAAGCTTCTTCTCTTCTTTCTTACTCCATTGCTGCATTTTATAATATTCTTTTTCCACTTCTTTTATCTTTTCGTCAATTTCATCCTGGTTTTCTAATTCAACAATTATTTGTGTTTCCACATCAGAAATTTCTTTCTCGTTCATCTCAATTTCTCTAAGCTTGGCCTGGTATTCTTTATTTGTCTTAACCTGGAGCAATTGCTCTTTATATTTACTGGCTTTAGATTGCAGATCCTCAAGATTTGCTTCTAATTGCCTTCTCTTTTTCTGAGACATATCTCGAGTCTTCTTCTCTTCTTCTAAACGCTCTTTAGTATCTTCAACCTCTCGATCAATCCTTTCAATTTGCTTAGGAATATTTTCAATCTCGTTTTGCAAATCTCTTATAGAAAGCTCAATCTCCTGTAACTGTCTTAAGTTCCTGAGATTCTCCCTAATCACTAAACAACCTTAATTAAGAAACGAAATAAAAATGCAAAAAAAAAGATGTTCTTATCAGAACATCTTTAGCCACTACGTCTTTTCTCAACCGATTTAAGGGCTGAATTATTAATTTCTATTAAAACCATCTGTTGATGAACATTTTTCTTCATATAAAATAATAAATAAATCTGGTGGGCCCACCAGGGCTCGAACCTGGGACCTACCGGTTATGAGCCGGTGGCTCTTCCAACTGAGCTATGGGCCCTCTTTTTCATTATAAAATAGCTGCTTTTTTTAGTCAACCAATATATTTAATATCTATTCAGTTTAAAACTTTGTATTTTCTAAAAAAGACCTCAACTCCTTGCTGCGAGAAGGATGGCGCAGTTTTCTAAGTGCTTTGGCTTCAATCTGACGAATTCTTTCCCTGGTTACTGCAAATTTTTGACCCACTTCTTCTAAAGTATGTTCACTATATTCTCCCACACCAAATCTTAATTTAAGAACCATTTCTTCCCGAGGAGTCAAAGTACTTAATACATGCTGTGTTTGCTCTTTTAGATTGAGATTTATTACTGCTTCTGCTGGGGAAACTACTCTGCTATCCTCAATGAAGTCTCCTAAATGGCTGTCTTCTTCCTCACCAATGGGCGTTTCTAATGAGATGGGCTCCTGTGCTATCTTTAACACTTTTCTTACTTTGGATACCGGGATATCCATTTGTTTTGCAATCTCTTCACAGGTCGGTTCTCTCCCTTTTTCCTGTACTAAAGCCCGAGAGGTTCTAATAAGTTTATTAATAGTCTCGATCATATGAACTGGAATACGTATAGTTCGTGCTTGATCAGCTATTGCTCTGGTAATCGCTTGTCTTATCCACCATGTTGCGTAGGTAGAAAATTTATATCCTCTCTTGTATTCAAATTTTTCCACCGCTTTCATAAGTCCAATATTACCCTCTTGAATAAGATCTAAAAATTGTAGACCCCTATGAGTATATTTCTTTGCTATAGATACTACGAGCCGCAGGTTGGCTTTTACTAACTCTCTTTTTGCTTCTTCAGCCTCTTCTTCAGCCAGATCTATTAACTGTACAATTTCTTTTAGCTTCTGGGTATTCTGATCCATCTTTTCTTCCATTCTCTTAATCTCATGTTGGTATTGTTCTATTTGTTTTTTGTAAAACTCTTTGTCGCTTGCTTTATCTGTATTTTTCAAAATCGCATTATTTCTTTCTATTTCCTTCTGCAATTTACTGATTCTATATACCGTATTCTTGATCTTAGCTATTAACAAATTGCGTAAGTTGTCGCTAATATTCAATTCGCGAACAAACTTCCCAATAAGAGCCCAGTGTCTCTTTATTATGCTATGAGCATTTTTTCTTTCTTCCGAATCTTTTTTGTATTTCTGAGCTCGTTTCCCCAGTTCTTCAATCTCTTTTAATAATGTATTAATATCTTTTACTGTAGCAATAAAAGCTGATTTTCCGCCTTCAAAATTGTCTTTAGCAATGTCTCCTTCTGAAAAGGTAATAACTTCATTTATATCTAATTCATTTTGGCTAACAGCATAAGATAGCTTTAAAATATCCTTTGTCACAAATCTTGCTCTTGCCAGGGTTTTTATTACCTTCTTTTGCCCCTTTTCAATACGTTTGGCAATTTCAACTTCTCCTTGACGATCAAGCAAAGGAACAGAACCCATCTCCCTAAGATACATTCTAACGGGATCATTTGTCTTATCCAAAAGCCCTATTGAGGAAAGCTTGTCTAATTTGCTTTTCTTCTTATCTCTTATTTTCGCTATTTTTTTCCGTTTCTTCCCCCAATACTGTTCATCTGAATCGACAACTTCAATACCTCTCGAAAACAATTGTATAAAAAGCTGATCAATCTCATCAGGGGAAACAAATTCATTTGGAAGTATGTCATTTATCTCATCATAGAGAAGAAAACCCTTTTCTTCTCCTTTAAGGATAATTTTGCTTACTTCAAAATATTTTTCTTCTAATTTCAACATTATCCCTCTTATTTTTTGTAGTTTACGCTCCTATTAAATTTATGAAAGAGCTTCTATTTCTTTTTTAATTTTTATTTTCTGCAAAGATAGAAGATCGCTTCGTTGACGATCATTCATTTTTTGAGCCTCTTCTATCTCATGCTGAAGTTTTCTTTGTTTCCTTTCTAAAAAAGAACGCTTTAAAGCATTCATATAAAGAGATACGTCAATATTTTCTATTGGTTCCATATCATCAGAGGCGATTCGAGCTAATAGATTCTTCACTTCTTCATCTTCGACTAAATTTACTATCTCATAATAAGTAATATTTTTACGGTCAAGATAAGCTTTTTTAATAAGATTAAATATGTTTCGATATTGGGATTGAGAAAAATAATCAGCCTTTAACTGTGGCAGCAGCTGATGTAAACAATCTGGTTGCTGCAACATCTTCTGGAGCAATCTCAGCTCGGCGTGAATACCCATAGGTTCAAGAAAAATATTATAAGGAATCGGCTTAATATTACCTTTTCTTAATCTCTGTCGCAATTGTTCTAATACTAAATCATCTTTTATACTCAATTCATCTGCTACTAAACCAATATAGCTCAATCGTTCAATATTACTTTTTATTTTCACTATCCATGGTAAAATTTCATTGAGCGCTTCTAATTTTTGATATGGATCAGATATATCCCTCTTCTTTACTGCCTCTATAAGTAGATATTCAATAGCAAGTTTTGATTTTTTTAATCTCTCTATCATCTCTTGTTTGCCAAATTCCTTAATATAATTATCGGGATCATATCCTTCAGGTAATAAAGCCATTTTAACCTGGAAATCTTCTTCTAAAAAAGTATTGAGAGCCCTCTTGGTAGCCTCTTTTCCAGCATCATCCGAATCGAAACAGATTATTACTTTTTTAGTAAAACGGCTTAAAATCTTGCTGTGCCCTTTGGTAAAACTCGTTCCCAAAGGGGCTACTACATTCTCTATTCCTTCTTGATGAAGCGAGATGAGGTCAAAATAGCCTTCAACCAGAACAGAAAAATCCTTTTGTCTTATAGAGCGATAAGCATGATCTATGCCGAAAAGATTCCAACTTTTATGAAAAACTGCTGTGTCTGGTGAATTCAAGTACTTTGGGTCGCCTTCTTTCAGCAATCTACCACCAAAGCCCACCGGATTTCCTTCTTTATTAAAAATGGGAAACATCAATCGTTCCCGAAAAAAATCATAAAAGCCCTCTTCGCTGGAACGCTTTGCTATTAAGCCTGCTTCTAATAGGAAAGATTCTTCTACTCCAGAAGCAGTAAATTTTTTATACAAATCTTCCCATGAGTTAAGAGCATAGCCTAACTGAAATTTCTCCTGAACTTCCAGATTGATACCCCGCTGGCTGAGATAATGTTGTGCTCGATTTCCTTCAGCCGAATTAAGCAAATTTCCTCTAAAATATTGTACTGCTTCTTTATTGAGCTGAAAAAGATCTTCTCTCTTTTTTTGCAGCTTTTCTTGCCTCTTGCTTTTTCTTTGTATAGGAAGAGGAATATTTTTTTCCTCTGCAATTATTTTTACAGCTTGGAAAAAACTTATATTATCTCTAAGCATTATAAATTTGAACACATCTCCTCCCACATGGCATCCATAGCAGTGAAAGAATTGCTTCCCTCGGTTAACAACAAAAGAAGGTACCTTTTCTGAATGAAAAGGACAGAGTCCGCTAAAATTCTTTCCTACTCGCTTTAAACTGACTGTAGCTGAGATTACATCAACAATATCCACACTTGAGCGTACTTTGTCAATTAATTCATTGGAGAAATAAGCGCCCATTCTTAAACCTCCTAAGCTGTAAGCTCTACTATAGTTACTCCTTCCCCGCCTTCTTTCGGCTCTGCTGGGCGAAAGTTCTGTACGAACGGTTGATTTTTTAATAACTCTGTTATAGCGCTCCGCAATTTGCCAGTACCAATGCCATGAATAATTCTTACCTGGCGAAGATGGGCTAAAATGGCATCATCTAAAAATTTGTCTGCCTGAGATATCGCTTCTTCCACTGTGCATCCATGAAGATTAATCTCACCTGACATTCCGGATTTAGCATCCACATTAATACTTATTCTGCCAACTTTTTTAGCTGAATCTTCATTCATACCTCTGCTTATAAGCTCAGTATCCTCCGGTTTAGCCCAGATCTTTTTCTTTTTAATTGCCAATAAAATATCTTTATCATCCCTTTTATCCCAATCTTGGCATGCTGTGCCTGTTTGATTGAGACTAATAACTCTCACTATATCCCCTTTAAAAAGATATTGGGAGTAATGAACTTTTGTTGTTCTTTTCTTTTTCGCTTTTGGAAGTTCGCTATCATATTTCTTAGTAAATGATTCTATCTGCCTCCTCGCCTGTTTTATAAGTTCTTCATTGTTTATTTTTTGTTTCAATTCATCGAGGAGAAAACGAGCTTCTGCTTTAAAGTTTTCTTTGAGTTCTCTCCATAGACGTATATTGTCTTCAGTTATTTTTTCTTCTTCATCTAATGTCTTGCTCAGGTTTTGTAGCATCTGTTGCTGTTTTTTTTCGGAAATTATTGCTTCGTCTTTTAACTTACTTTCACGCTGTTCTAAAGAAGCATATTTTTCTTCCAGTTTTTTGATAAAGTGCTCAATCTGATAATCTTTATTGGAAAGAAAGGTTTCAGCCAATAGTAATAATTCTTCTGATAATCCTAATTTCTTAGCAATTTTAAATGCATTGCTTCGACCGGGCAGACCTTGAATTAATTTATACGTAGGCTGAAGGGTTTCTTCATTAAATTCTACAGAGGCATTTGAAATACCTGCTTTAGAATATGCATACACTTTTATAGCATTATGATGAGTTGTTATAACATTTATACTTCCTAATCTATGAAAATGATCTATAATTGCCAGCCCGAGGGCTGCACCTTCCGAAGGATCAGTCCCAGCTCCAATTTCATCAAGAAGTATTAAGGTTGGTAGCTCGATATCCCTTAGCATGGCAATGATATTACTTAAATGAGCAGAGAAAGTGCTAAGGTTTTGTACTATGCTCTGCTGATCACCTATATCAGCAAAAATGTTATGGAAAATGGGCATCTCCATCTCTGAAGCTGGAACAGGAAGACCCGATTGGCTCATCATTGCCAATAAGCCTACTGTCTTTAACGCAACGGTTTTACCTCCTGTATTTGGGCCAGTTATTATCATAGTATTTTCGTTTTGGTTTAAGCTAAGAGAAATAGGAACGACATCCTGTTTCTGGTCCTCGTCGGCAAAATTAGAAGCAATCGCAGCCTCTACCATATTTTCTTTTAGTTTTTGGTCTAACAGTGGATGACGTGCGTTTCGTAAAAGCAAATCTGTATTCTGGTTTATTATGGGTATTGCGCAATCAAGTTTAAGTCCGAACTTAGCTCGTGCGCTCAATAGATCTAACTCTCCTATCACCTCTTCTATTTGACGAAGAGCATCTGATTTTATTCGTACTCCTTCAGTTAATTTACTAAGGATTTTAATTATCTCAACTTTTTCTTCTACTCTTAGTTCCGTTAATTTATTATTTTCCTGAACAACTGAGAATGGCTCTATAAAAAGAGTGGCACCACTGGTAGATTTATCTTGTACAACACCTTTTACTACCGAACGATGCTCTGCTTTTATGGGTAAAACAAAACGTTCGTTTCTTATGGTTATAAGAGACTCCTGCAAGCATTTTTGCCATCTCTGGTTTTCAAGCATCGATTGTAGAGTGGACTGAATTTTTTTCTTTGCTGCTCTTAAGTTTTTCCTTATTGCTCGAAGCTTTGGGCTAGCAGAATCATGAATTTCTCCATTGGAATCAATTTTGCTCTTTATTTCATTGAGCAACTCTTTCAAATCAGGTATGCTATCAACAAGCTTTTTCATTAATGGTAAGTGAAGTGAGCTTTTTTTGATTGCAGTTTTTGCACGGAGCGCTATTTCGACATCCTTGGCTAATTGAAGCAGCTCAGTTGCTTCTAAAACAGCTCCTTCCGCTCGCGCCTTAACCAATATACCCACTAACTCCTCAGCACCACTGAAGCTCATTTCTCCTTCGACGTGAAAATAACTCATACACTCTTTAACTTGCTGAAGATTTTCTGTTATTTCTGCTGAAACTTTACCCGGAAGGATAGTACTTGCTCTTTTTGAGCCTAAAGGAGAAGAAGTGAAGGTACAAAGAATTTTTCTTATTTTATCAAACTCAAGAGCATTAATCGTACTTTGATTCATCTTATAGCTAATGCTCTTTCTTTTTTTTAAAAGATTAAATAAATAAAAGATATCTCCTTATAAACGATTCTATCAGTAAGCTTCGCCTCTATGATAAGCCGATTCTTTTCTCCTGGGATAATCGTTTTAACAATTTTTTTCTTGCAGCCAAAGCCTTTCGTTTTCTGCGTGTACTTGGCTTCTCATAATGCTGTCTCTTTTTTAACTCGGAGATGATTCCTGATTTTTGACATTTCCTCTTAAATCTTTTTAATGCACTCTCTAAGTTTTCGCCCTCTTTCACTATTACTAAGGGCATTCAGTTCGCCTCCCCTCATATATTTATCTTATATTAACTCTCCATAAGTTAATACAATCTTATTCATTCTAAAATATATATATTCATAAGCAAATTGTCAAGCAAAGCTATGTTTTTTGCTCTAGCTTTTTTATTACCATTCTCAAAATATGCTGCTATACCCTATTTACCAAACTTGCAAAATATCCTGCCCCAAAACCATTATCAATATTCATTACTGCAACCCCAGAAGAACAGCTGTTCAGCATAGCTAATAGTGCGCTAAGCCCTTTGAAACTGGTTCCATATCCAACACTTGTAGGAACAGCAATTACGGGCGCAGATACTAATCCTGCTACAACACTGGGAAGTGCTCCTTCCATTCCGGCTGCAACAATTATTATTTTTGCAGAAAAGAGAATATCTTTTTCTTGTAAAAGCCGATGAATTCCCGCTACTCCTGCATCATAGAGACGATGCACTTTGTTGCCCATGACTTCGGCGGTAAATGCTGCTTCTTCTGCCACAGGGATGTCCGACGTACCTGCAGTTATCACTAAAATGTCTCCTTTACCAATTATTTTAGGATTCCTATTAATTACTGCTGCCTGGGCCTGTTCATTGTATTCAATTTCTTGAAATTTTCTTTTAATCTTATAATGCGTTTCTTTATCTAATTTTGTAACCAAAACTGTCTGATTGGATGACCACATTTTTTCGATTATTGCTATTAATTGTTCTGGTGTCTTTCCTTGTCCATAAATCACTTCTGGGAAACCTTTTCGCAAAGAACGATGATGGTCAATTCGGGCAAAACCTAAATCTTCAAAAGGGAGATGCTTCAGATGCTCTAATATTTTTTCCAGGCTAATTTTATCTTTTTTAAAGTTTAGCAGTATTTCTCTAAGTTTTTCTGGATCCATTATTTGCGCTTCGAATCTATTAATTTTGTTTTACGTTATTATTGTCCTGCATATAATATTAAAAAAAAAGGGAATTTACAAGAAAAAATATATAACATTAATTCATTAAATTCATACAAAATATATTAAAAATGCTCTATTCTATCGGATATCTATTTATTTTTTCAAGTTGAAATGGTAATATGGTGTCAGAGGTAGAATTATGTATTTATCACTCGATGAATACAATCTCTTGCATCATAAAGCAATTGTAGGGATATTTGATCTCTCTGTTTTTAAAAAGAACAAGGAAATAATAAGCTTTTCCAAGCAATCCAATGCGGTTATCTTATTATCAAATAATCAAAAGATTTCATCCCCCTTGCGACCTGCGACTTTATGCAATAGAATTCAACGCCAAATAAATTTTGGAATTAGTGAAATATTTTAAAAAAGCTACTCTTATTCCACACATCTATGAGCTTTAATTTCTTTTATTATCTCTTTAGTATTTTGAAAGCGTTTTGCAGGGTCTTTTTCTAAAGCTTTTAAAATTATTTCATCGATATAGGCAGGAACTTTTGTATTTACTTCTTTAGCTGGGACAGGTTTTTCATTCAGATGTCTTAGCAATATTTTACCTATATTAGGAGCAGTGAAGGGAAGTTTGCCGGTAAAAAGGTGATACATTAAAACTCCCAAAGAATAGATGTCGCTTTTTTCATCAAGCTTTTGTCCGTTAATCTGTTCTGGTGATATAAATTCTGGAGTACCTATAAGTCTCCCATCCATTGTTTTACTTGCTATTGCTGCGCTTCGAGCAATACCAAAATCAACTATTTTTGCTATGTTACCCTTATCAATTAATATATTTTCTGGCTTTATATCTCGATGTATGATATTTAAGCTGTGCGCAGCATATAAACCCTCACAAATCTGCATGACGAAATTTATCTTACCATCCATGTCTTCAGGATTTTGTTTCATCCAGTCTTTGAGATTACCACCATCAACATATTCCATAGTAATGAAATGATTTACATTCCACTTCCCCAGATCAAATACCCTGATTACATTTGGGTGATTAATTTTGCGAGATATTTTTATCTCTCTAATAAAACGCTCAACCTGATCATTCTCACCTACTTGATACGGTATCAACAATTTAAGAGCAATAAGTTCATCCAGGTGCATGTCATGAACTAAAAAAACTCTTCCCATTCCGCCTTGGCCAATAGTCTTTTTTATATTGTAGCGATTTGCAATAATAGTACCACATTCAACTCTAATGCTATTTATCAAGGTATCATCAATGGGCTGAGTTGGAGCTAATGAGCTGAGATCTATTAGCTTTTCCATTCTTTCGGCAACATCTTTATATTTATAATTGAAGGATACGAGCTTTTCAAAAATATCCTTTGCTTTTTCTAATTGATTCAATTTTTCATATATTTTTCCTAAAGTATAATATACTTCAATAGTTTTGTTGTTAACTTCTTCCCCCGATAGAGCTTTTAATAATTTTTTTTCAGCTACTGAGTAAAGCTCTTTTTCTATAAAAGCATTTCCCAGCATCCGGCATGCCTTTTTATAGTCTGATGAATCTTCAGGTACTTTTTGTAAAGTCTCAATATAATTCTCCCGGTCCTTGAGTTCAAAAAAGATATCTGCTGCTTGCATATATTCCTCGGCTTTAAGATATAATTGAGCGGCTTTGGAATATTCTTTATCTTCATAATAGAGTTTGGCAGCAGAAAGGATTTCCCCTTCCTTTTCATACAATTGAGCTGCTTCCTTATTTTTTCCAGCTTTGGCGTATAATCCTGCTGCACGAAGCAAAAATCCCAATTCTTCCCCTAATTTAGCAGCCTGATGATAATCACCAGCTAACTGAAATGAATCAGCAGCTTTGTCAATTTTCCCAGCCTTTAGATAATATTCAGCTGCTTTTTTATATTCACCAGTTCCTCGATATAATTCTGCCATTAAGCTGAGGTCAACCTTTAAAGAAGAATTTTTATGCAAAAGTTCGAGTGCTTTAGGATAGTTTTGCCATTTTATATAGCACTCTAACTCTTTTTGTAGCTCACCAGATAAGCTATAAACATCTGCTGCCTTATCATAGAGACCAAGCTCTTCAAAGTAATATGCAGCTTTATCATGCTTGCCAGCTTTAAGATACTGCTCGGCACATAACCTGCCATACTCATTGAATTTTTCTGCTTCTTGAGATGTCAATTCCTTATATGGAGATTTCTCTTGCTTATGTGATGAATACAATTTTTCTAATATTTCGGCAGCTTCGAGGCTACGTTTTACTTTTATGTAAAGCAAAGCAGCTTTATCTAAATATGTAGTTTTCTCCATCATCTGAGCTGCTCTCAAAAAGTCACCTCTTTTATGACTCATTTCAGCGGCCTTATAATAATCTCTTCCTAATTGATACATCAAGCTGGCTTCCTTATAATTTTTAGCACTTTGATAGCAATCCCCGGCGGATATATAGTCCTTGGCCTTACGATAATATTGGGCTGCCTCTTCTATATCGCCTATTTTCTCGAAGAGCTTAGCTGCTAAATCATAATGTTCTCCTTTTAAATACATCTTGAGTGCATTTTCCATATCATCTGCTAAATAATAAAAATCGCCCGCTTGAGAATAGTTTCTCTGTTTAGCAGCCTTTTTTGCTTTTTTAATCCATTCTTGCATATTTTATGTTTACGCTGCTCGTTAGTTCTCAACTTCTAATTGTATAGATTAAATTAGTAATAATATAATAAATCATAATTGCTCTATAGTCAATCGCTTTGGGTATAATTTTAATATGTTAGACTGATTTTTAGAAATTATTTAGTACTTTCAGAGTTCAAAGTGGAATGTTATTTAGCTATATAACAAAGTAGTCTCTTTTTATTGTATTAACCTTTTAACTAACTAAAAATACGCAGAATTATATCCTCCCTATTTATTATGCAAAATAGCAAAAGCCAAAACAGGATAAAAGTTAAGTATTCCCATTTTCTCGAATTGAATATTTAAAAATGTGAATTGAATCGAAAGAATTTTTGATTTTTTTAGGATTTAGCGGGATTCCAGTTATTTTTAATATCTATGATTATATCCCCTGTGTCTTGATAGCGTTTTTTGGGGTCTTTTTCCATTGCGTTGAGAATTATTTTCTCCATCCACTTAGGGATCTCTGGATTTAATTTTCTCGGAGAAGAAGGATTCTCGTGCAAATGTGCTAGCAGTAATTGCCCAATATTCTGAGTATCATATGGAAGTCGGCCACTATACAATTGATACATTACCAATCCTAATGAATATATATCACTTCTTTTATCCGGTTTCTGTCCCTTTATTTGTTCAGGAGACATATATTCTGGTGTGCCTGTGATTCTGCCATCAATTGTTTTGCTGACTATCTCCAAGCTGCGAGCAATTCCAAAATCTACTATCTTAGCAGTTTTACCCTTATCAATAAGAATATTCTGGGGTTTTATATCTCTATGGATTATCTCTAAATTATGTGCTGCGTTCAGCCCGGCACATACTTGAAGTGTAAGATTTATCCTTCCATCCAAATCTCCTGGATGTTCATTCATCCAATCCTGCAGGTTTCCTCCTTCTATAAATTCCATGGTGATAAATTTTATTTTTTGCCACTCGCCCAAATCGAATACCCTAATTACATTGGGGTGGTTGATCTTTCGGGAAATTTTTATTTCACGCGTAAATCGTTTTACCTGATCCTCATCACCAGCCAGATATGGAATTAAAAGCTTAAGAGCAATATGCTCATCCAATTCCTTATCGTGCACAAGATATACTTTCCCCATCCCCCCCTGACCAATTTCTCTTCTTATTTCATAGCGGTCAGCAATAATTGCACCACGAGTTACTCTTATTCTATCTAATATGCCGGTATCTATGTCACGGGTAGAAATGAGTGATGGACGACTTTTTAAATCTTCTATTCTCTGAGCAACATCCTTATATTTAAAATCATAAGAGATGACAGTCTCATACATTTCTTTTGCGAGATCTATCTTGTTAAGCTCTTCATATACAGTGCCTAATAAATAAAAATATTCTATGTTATCATCATTTATCTCTTCTACATCAATAGCTCTCAATAATTTCTTTTCTGCGAGTGAATAGAACTTCTTTTCTGCAAAGGCCTTTCCTAATAGAAAACAAGCTCGTATATACAATGGTGATTTTTCAGGTACTCTTTGTAAAACTCGAATATAGTTCTCTATCTCGCCTAATTCATCATATATATCTGCTGCCTTCATATATTCTCTGTTTTTGAGCAATAATTTAGCCGCTTTGGGAAGTTCGCCAATTGAATAATATAATTCTGCGGCGGTACTTAAATCGTCCTCTTTCTCATACATTTCGGCAGCTTTTTCCTCATTTCCAGCTTTAAAATAGGCATCCGCAGCTTGTAAAAAGAATTCCATTTCTTCCCATAATTCAGCAGCTTTCTGAAAATTGCCAGCAAGCTGATATGATTCTGCCGCTCTATCTTTCTTGCCAACCTCGAGGAAACTCTGCGCTGATTTTTCATAATCTCCAACTTTCTGATATAAATCACCCAAAGTAGTTGGTGCTATTTCTATGGATTTATGTTTTTTGATAAGATTTATTGCTTCAGTATAATTCTTTTTTCTAATCAAACAATCAAGTTCTTTTTCATGGTCACCTGCTAAATGATAAGCCTTGCCTGCTTTTTCAAAATGATCTATCTGCTCATAATAATATGCAGCTTTGACAAATTCTCGAGCTCTAAAGCATTGATCTGCACATAATATGCAATATTTTTCTAGCTTTTTCTCCTCGTCAGGTGTTAGCTTCTTAAAACCAAAGCTCTTCTCCTTTAAGGATAGATAAAGTTTTTCGAATATCTCAGCAGCATTGGAGCTACTTCCTACCTTAATATATAGAAAACCCGCTTTTTCTAAATCAAATGTTTTTTCTAATATTTGTGCTGCACGAAGGAAATCACCTGCTTTTTGGCTCATTTCAGCAGCTTTGAAAAGCTTTTTTGCAAATTGATACATTGAACTGGCTTCTTTATATTTTTCAATTTTCTCAAAGCATTCAGCAGCAGATAGAAAGTCTTTGGCCTCACGATAGAATTCTGCTGCTTGATCAAGCTTACCAGTTTTTTTACAAAGCCTGGCTGCGGCGTCATAGTGCCCTCCCTTTAGGTACATCTGAAGGGCATTATCTACATCACCAGCTAAATAATAGAAATCTCCTGCTTGTGAATAACTTCCTTGCTTAAAGGCTTTTCTTGCTTTCTTTAGCCACTCTTTCATTTTTTATTTTCTATTTATTTTTTCGGAAAAAAGAATAAATATATAATAAATCATAATTATTCCTTAGTCAAATACTTTTTTATTTCTACTATAAATGAACTAATAATAGCAAGTTACAATAACATATTTTAACACAAAAAATATTACAGTACATAAAAGTAAACCTCTTTGCTTTTTGTGTGTCTAAAGATTACAGAGGAAGGTAAAAGAAAATATTGGATAAAAAGAGAGGAGGAACAAATGAGAAGAATGAACATTACTGTACTGGCTTTACTTTTGCCACTTACCTTCTTCCTCTTAGCCACAACTACATCCACAATTTCGAACTCCACTCCCTTCTCAGCTAAAGACAGAGGCTGGTTGGGAGTAAGCATCAAGGATTTGGACTATGATATGCTGGATGCTCTGGGGCTGAAAGCCAAAAGAGGAACCATGGTAATTGATGTTCATCCCAAAAGCCCTGCAGATAAAGCAGGCATTAGGGAGGACGATATTATTATTGAATTTGATGGAAGAGAGATTCGCGATAGTGATGATCTGCGAAGAGCGGTGAGGAGAACCAGGTCAGGTGATATGGTGAAAGTAAAATTGGTGCGTCAGGGACGGGAGCAAGAGCTTGAGGTGAAAATGGAAAGCAGACAAACTCATGATTACTCTATCCTAAAAGACTTCCCTCATTTTGATATCCATTTCAGCATGCGAGGCTCCCTGGGAATTCAAGTTCAGAACCTTAATCCTGAACTTGGAGAATATTTTGGGATTAAGGATGGAAAAGGTGTCCTGATTATAAAAGTAAGAAAAGATAGTGCTGCCGAAGAAGCTGGATTCCAAGCGGGTGATGTAATAGTAAAAATTGATGGAAAAAAATTGGACGATATTGAAGAACTACAAGAAATTCTTAGCGATGCGGAGAAAGGTGAGAAATTAAACTTTGAAATATTGCGAAAGAAGAAAAAATTAGCTCTTTCAGCTGAGTTAGATTTTGATCACAGCTATTGTTATCCTTCATCTTATAACTTCTTATGGAAAGGAGAGCTTCCAAATTTCCCGGATGAATTACTCATAGAAATTCCTGAGATTGAGCTACCAGACATAGATGACATCGAAATAAATTTGAAAGTTCATGAAAAAGAAATGAGAAAGCTCCAGAGCAAACTTGAAAAGATCAAGCGTACCTTAAACAAAAAATTACGAAGAAAATTGAAAGAAGAAGAAATAAGTAGCCGCTACTTACATAAAAAAATTGAAAGAGAATTACAGAGGAATTTGCTCGAACTCAAAAAGTATCTTAAAAACCGAGACTTTGATATCTTTATTAAAAAGAAAGCTCCTGATACTATAATCGTAGTAAGGACTGCTTAATACACAAAAAGTTGGGTAGATTCCTAAACCGTGCACCCTTCAACAATTAGCATTAGATAAAGGAACCTGGGATTGTAATATCCCAGGTTCCTTTATACCTATTGCTTTTTCTTATTAACGTAATATAAATTAGTAAGTATTACTGAAAAGAAAACATATCTCTCATCAACTCTTCCAAATGAATTTGATCAGTTTGGTCAAAGGCTCCTATGTATTGACTATCCACGTCCAATACTCCTATAAGCTCATTATGCCGATTGAATACAGGGATTACTATTTCCGATTTTGTATTGTTATCGCACGTGATATAACCAGGAAACTTCTCCACCTCATCAATAATTATTGCCCTCTTTTCAGAGGCACTTTTACCGCAGATCCCTTTGTTCATAGAAATCCTAAGACAGGCAGGATTACCTTGATAAGGCCCCACTAATAATTGATCCCCTTGCAAACGGTAGAAACCTACCCAAAGAAAGTAAGGAATATTCTGCTTTAATACAGCTGAAATAGTCGTCATTTTCACTAGCTCATCATTTTCATTTGCTAACATAAGCTTTATTATCTCCTTACTTTTTTTGTGCATTTCCTCCTTTTTTTCTTTAGTATTTTCATCCAACCGCATGTACATTCCCTTTGACATAACAATATTGTTAGCTATTTTATTAATATTAATTTGCGGGTTTTATGAAAAGAGTTTAGTAATAGGAAAATCTGCTTTTGCAAATGTTCAGTCTAATAGATTGATAAAAGGATAGAGTTTATATATTTTTCTTAGCTCTATACAGAGCAATTTATTAAAGTCTTCTGCTTTTTTCTCGATTTTTAAATCTTCAGAAGAAAGGTATAGTTTAACCATTATTTTATTTTTTACTTCTTCTACTTGCTTCTTATTTGAAATATCTATTATATTTGCATCTAAATCCCATTCAATTTCCCACAACGCCAGCTTTAAATCATCTATGCTCAGTCCGGAAGAGTGAAAAAAGATATCTTTAATACTCATTAAGCTCTTGTAATTTTGATCAAGTAAATCTATTAAATAAAAATTTCTTCTTTGCTCAGCTTTAAATCTCGCTGTATTAAATATGTTTATTGCTCTATCAATATAATCGTTCAAATCATCAATACTTAAAAAATGTTCAAATTTTTTCTTCTTTGTCTGTCTAAATTTAGCTACTTTTTGCTCGAACCAGGATTCCAATACATATCTATGACATTGATACAGAGATAGTTTTTTATTCTCTGTTTTTCCCGATTCAGCCGCTAATAAAAAAGCCGAATCTACTCCCTCTAATACTAATTTGAGAGGTATATCATGCTCTTTCCAGCAAGCAACAGCCTCTCGATCGACTATGCTTAAACTAACTCGCTCTTTTACCTTATTACTGTAATATTTTTCTATCTGCTCTAAATAATCATCAATACTCATGGTTTAAACACCCTAAATCTAACGGAACTATTTCTTATAAAACTATTTTAACAAAAAATTCATTCTAATTCAATGAAAAGAAGAATGTTAATCGTTCATAACCCATCTCATTATCGCATATTATAAAATATTTCATCTCTTCTTTCTTTTTTATAATAACATAAGTATTGCATTGTGAAAGTAAGACACCTTACAATTTAATCATTGTACTCCTATTCATTGTTTTTTTCTAACAAGCTCTTAGCAGCCTCTATAACTTGCTGATGAAGGAGAGTATCCTCGCAAACTTCTTTTAAATCCTGTCTCATTAAGAAATGAAGGAGCTTTATGGCCAAGGCCGGTGCAGTATAAGGGTTTCTTACTATTGCAATCTTTATAGAATATCTTACTATCCATTTTTTAGATAGTGATATTTCCTCTAATACTTCGGGTGAATTAGGCCGTTTAGAAGCAATGCGTATTACATCTTGTTCGGTTATGCGAGGGTTTTTTAGCAAATTTCTAATTACCATTGGGCTTGGATCTTTAAGAAGGCGAATAAGCATAGCTTTATCACCTTTTTTTGCTAAGAATCTTCTTGCACCCAAGGGAACATCATCAAAAAGGCTATTACTCAATTGTTCATTTTTACGCTTTTTAAGCTTCTTCTGACTGGGAGGTCGAGATAGCAATCTTACTACCGGATAAAAATGTTTCTCCTGAGCAATCATATATATCTGCCCCAATTTAGCATTGCCCAGCTCTCGAACAATAATATTAAAATCAACCAAGCTTAAAAGCATTTCCTTGCATTTCTCATCCCTCTCTACTGCTTTCTGACACACTATTTGTAGAATTTCTGCTGTCTCTTCAGCACTATGTTCCTTCAGTCTTTCAGCCAAGACCAAAGCTCGCATCTCGATATCCGGGATGCTCAGCAGCTCTTGGACCATTTTTAATGTTTGCTCTTCCAATTGTGTCATTGTTTATGCTTTTAAATATCTCATAATAAAGTAATCAAAGGATCCCTTCTAATGTAAGCAGATGCTTTTTCAATTCTAATCCTAAACCAAAGCCACCCAAAGTACCATTGCTCGAAATTACCCGGTGACATGGCACAATAATAGCTATTGGATTGGCGCCTAAAGCTTGCCCAACTGCTCGAAACGCTTTAGGACGATTTATTCTAATTGCTATATCTTTATAAGCAACTACTCTGCCAAAAGGTATCATACTTGTCGCTCGCCATACCTGTTTTTGAAAGGGAGTACCCTCGATAAAATCTATAATGCATTCAAATCTTTTTAAACTTCCTTTGAGATAAGCATTCAGTTGTTCTTTTATATAATTATTATCATCTCCCGTTGGAATAGCTTCTCTCCCGTATTTCTCCTCAAGAAAGCTTTTTATAGAAGAAATTTTCTTTTTCACGTCGATTGTTAGCCAGCATATTCCCCTGCAGGTGGAAGCGAAGTATATCTCTCCCAGAATGCTTGAAAAAGAGCTATAAAATAATTTATTCATATAAGATTTATTTAAAATAATTATGTTTTCAGATTGAGAGAGATTGCTTTTCTTACCTCCCTCATTAATGCTGTTTTGTCCCCCTTTTGATATTTCGACACATCTATTGGCTTGCCTATTAGCATGGTTATCTTTCCACGATTAACCCGGAGACTCCCTTTCTTAATGATATCCTTACTTCCATTTATGCTAACCGGAATAATAGGCACTCCCGAATGAAGGGCTAAGGAAAAAAGTCCTGACTTGAAGGGTTGAAGTTTTCCATCAGTACTGCGAGTACCTTCAGGAAATATTACTACCGACACCCCATTCTTTATCTTTTCTGCAGCTTTGCGAAAACTGAGAGCTGCCTGCCGCATATTAGATCGATCTATTTTTATATACCCCATTCGCGACATATGCCAGCCCATAAAAGGTATATTAAAGAGCTCTCTTTTAGCCAACCAGCGAAACTGCATTGGTAAGTAGCCCGCAAGCATGAGGATATCATAAATACTTTGATGATTTGAGGCAAAAATTTGTGGACCTTCTTTTATTACATTTTCCTGTCCTCCCACTTCAACCCTGGTACCACTTATTTTAAGATTTATACGAGACCACCACCTGCTGCACAGATGCTGTAATTTTCCGCTACTATCAAAGAGCGAAAATATGAGCGATAAAGTACCCCAAAATATTGTATTTAAAACTCCCCCTGTCCAGGCAATAATAGAAAATACCATATTATTATTTACCTCTATTTATAGAAAATATATCAAAATCAGCACATGTTTGATTAATCCGCACCTGTTAGGTAATTTGGGCTTTTTACTTCTCTCAATTATTTTATCAAATCATTCACGAAGTAAATATATTCCTTAATGCTGCTTTTAGGTCCTCCTCCTCGTAAGTTAATACCGTTCGCAAGTCTAATACTACCAAATCCTTCTGTATCCGTCCAATTATAGGAATACTATTTTCCCTAAGCCTTATTAATATATCTTCTGAAGACAGCTTTTGACTTTTTATGGCAATAAGCTTTGTAGGAAGTTCTTCCAGGGGAACGGTACCGCCACCAACTTTAGAGCTGCCATCAATCAATTGAATATCAATAGCATTTTTTAGCTCAGGAGTAAGCTTGTCAACAAATCGGCGCGCCCTATAGGCAATTTCCCGCTTCCTCAGACTAAGCATTTGCAAAACCGGAAGGTCTTTAGAGGCTCTCTCTGTGATGTAACTTCTAAGAGTTGCCTCCAGTGCTAAATATGTTAGTTTCCCCACCCTCAAGGCTCTGAGCAACGGATTTTTTTTCAACTTCATTACTAATTTTCTATCGCCAATTATGACACCGCATTGCGGACCACCCAATAATTTATCACCGCTAAAACTTATTAAATCAATACCTGTGCTTAAAATTTGCGACACATAAGGCTCATCATATATTCCATAACCTTCCATATCAATCATATTACCTGTACCCATATCTTGCACTACTGGTAAATTATGGCGTTTTGCCAGCTTTACCAGCTCTTCTGTTGAAACAGCCTCTGTGAAACCCAAGACCCTGAAATTGCTGGGATGAACTTGCAATAAAAGCGCGGTATTTTTATTTATCGCTCGCTCATAATCATAAAGATGTGTTTTATTTGTAGTACCCACCTCTCTCAAAATAGCTCCGCTCTTTTTCATGACCTCCGGAATTCTAAAAGAGCCACCTATTTCCACCAGCTCTCCGCGAGATACTATTACCTCCTTACCACGAGCCATAGTATCCAAAATTAATAACACTGCAGCCGCATTATTGTTTGCTACTAAGCAGCTCCTCTTCGGATAGAGCTGACTAATAAGTTTCTCAATAGGTTCATCTCTTGCTCCTCGCTTACCAGTAGCGAGCTGAAATTCTAAATTTAGATAGCTTCTACTAAGCGAGGCTATTCTCTCTGCTGCAGCCTGGGAGAGAAGTGCCCTTCCTAAATTGGTATGAATAATAACTCCTGTAGCATTTATCACAGGTATAAGTGGTGAGGCCAACCATTCCTCTGTTCTTGCTTCAATCTCCCTTGCTATATTTGATAATGCTTTATCTAAAATCTCTTCAGCTATTATTCCAGACTTTATTTCATTTCGCCACTGCTCAAGAGTTTCTCTGCTTATCATAAGTATCAACTTTCGTCCATATTTCTTAATAAGTTGCCTAATATCAGAATTCTGCAACAAACTATCAATTGAAGGCAATCGTCTAAGAAGAGGCTGAATTTTTCTTTTACTCATATCCCGCGGCCCTTTTACAGTTGACTGTATAAATTCTAATTGTTATTATATAAACGTTCTGAGAAGGCTAACATGGAAAAGAAAGAAAAAACCTATCTGGAAGCTCTTGATAATATCATTGAAGAAGAGGAAGAAGATATATCTCATCTCAATGATCGCATGAAAGAAATTCTATATCCAAAAAGATATCACCCTCTCTTTTCTATTACCCTTATCTTTCCTCCTGATGAAAGCCCCCATTACCAAGAAGCTATCAATATTGCAAAAAAATCATCTTATTATCACACAACTGGTGAAGGTCGTTTCTTAAGGCATTATGCTAAATTTGATGTCTCTCAAATAGAAACTCTTTATCAACTACATGAATTGCTGGAAACGTTCGAAAACTCATATGAAGTATTGGTAAATGATAAAATGCTTCCTTATGCAAGAGGCCTTTGGCTCCCTCTGATGTGGCTTTTTCTCCCCTGATTACTTTCTACAAAGGAAAAAATTCTCCTGATCTCAATCCAGGTATTTTTCTAACCAATTATAAATTTCCTTCATTATCTCAGGCTTACGGCTGAGCATCTTTGCACCTCTTCCTGCATTAGAATAAATCTTTAACTCCTTCTCACCCTGTGCTAAAGAAAGAAGTTTTTTTGCGGAATAAAGAGAATAAGAATCATCCTTCCCAACAATCATTAAAAGCGGTCTTTTGTTATACTCAACAATAGCCTCTTCTGTTTTCAAACCTCGATAATTCAAACCAGGGGAGAGAAGTATCAAAGCTTTTATCCTCTCATATAGCGATGCAAATACTAAACCTGCATTTGCGCCTAATCCAGAACCGACTATTACAATTCTCCTCTGATCCACATAGGGTAAGCTCTGAAGATATTCTATAGCCGCCTTTATATCTAAAAGAAAAAGCTTAATATAATCATCTGAGAAAAAAGCCCAATTAAGAGTTGACTCGCCGGCTTGAATTGACTCACCCTGCCCCCTAAAATCTAACGTTACAACAGCATAGCCCTTTTCTGCTAAAAGAACAGCAGTACTATGCCAGAATTTCCGGCTTTGCCGAAATTCCGGTAGTATTACTATTCCAGGATAATATTTTTGACTCGGAGATGGCGGATTATAATAGGAAGCTTTGATGAAAACACCATCTTCCGAAAAAAATTCCACCCTTTCCGATTCAACCCTCTGGGCTAAAATCAACTGAGATAAAACAAAGATTATGAATGCAGAAACTGCTATAATTTTTCTCATTCTACTCGCCATAAAACTAACTAATATTAAGGAATTTATGCACGGCTGTCAAGGAGAAAGCAAGATACATTTTCATAAAGACAAAGTTAAAAAGGAAAGACTGTTTTATATACATAATACTATTAGAATTTAGCACATTTTAAATTCTTGCTAATAGTCCCTTTCGTCTCAATTAAAATAAAGAGGAAAATTTCATGAAAAAACTTGACAAAGAACGACTAATATTTTATATTATATAATGACTAAGATATTTAGAAAGGAGGACTGATTTATGAACCTGGTGAAATGGAATCCAACTAAAGAACTCTTATCGCTTAATCGAAGTTTACAGAGCCTATTAAACGATGATTTCTTCCGTTTTCCTGCTCTCTTCTCTGATGAGGAGAAAATGTGGTCACCAATAGTTGATATCTACGAAGACGAAAAGGAAATTGTCCTAAAAGTCGAATTGCCAGAAATTGATCCAAAAGATGTCGACATTAAGCTGGAGGACAGCTCCCTTACCTTAAAAGGGGAACGGAAATTTGATAAGGAGCTGAAGAAAGAGAGCTTTTATAGATTAGAACGCAGCTACGGTTCTTTTAAAAGACAGTTTAATCTTCCATCCAATGTGGATAAAGAAAAAGTAAAAGCAAGCTATAAAAACGGAGTTCTTAAAATCCAGCTCCCCAAAAAAGAAGAGGCAAAACCTACTAAAATCGACATCAAGGTCAACTAATTATTACCTTGTCTCTTAATGAAACAGCAGCCTCATAAGGGCTGCTGTTTTTTTATAGTTTTATTCCTCTCCCGTTCTTTATTAATTATGTTTGCCTTTTTTATCTCCGCATCACTTGGCCTAATATAGAAGGGAGTTAAGACAGAACTTTCAACTAATCTTCCCGATTTAATTTTCTCTAAAGCCAAGAGCGCTATAGGTCGAGCCAGGTAAAAATCCTCCTCAGGAAATAGTGCTACACCTTTAGTAATACGTTCTATTAATGTTTTATAAAGCTTTGCTCCATTTCCGTAAAAAACTGCTTTATATTCCTTTAATAAAGCTAAAAACTGCGCTGGCTCCAGGACCATTTCATTTGTTTCCTTAACCAATTTTCCTTTTTTTCTTCTATAGATTGCTGTATAAATCTGTTCCCTGCCTGCATCAAGCATGGGATATATAACCGAGCAATATGTTGCAACTTTATAGGCCATAGCCTCCAGGGTGACAATAGGACATACCTTTCGCTGGGTAGCCATAGCCAAACCTTTGATGGTGCCTAAACCAATACGTAATCCAGTAAAGGAACCCGGTCCAATGGCTATTGCATAATAATCTATATCCTTAAGCTCCAGTGCTGTACCTTTTAAGATTATATCAATGGCATTGAGAAGCCGTCGGCTATGAGTAATATGGCTTGATATATTCACCTCACCCAGGAGGGAAGCGCCATCAAAAAGAGCTACGCTTCCCGCCATTGTAGAGGTATCAACTGCCAATATCTTCATAATAATGGGAAATCGAACTTTGTGTTAATTACTTTATTTAACATAGTTCTTTACTACTTCATTAATTATGTCCACTGCATTTACGCAATCTTCTCTACTAACATCCAAATGAGTAACCATCCGGATGGTATATTCTCCGGTACTTAAACAAAGAACGCCAGCTTCCTTGAATTTCTGGACCAATTCTGTCGCTTTCATTCCACTGTTTTCACAGCTAAAGATCAGGATATTTGTTTTCACTTCTTGCGGATTTATATCCAGACCATCCACAGTTGCGATCTCTTTGGCCAAGAGTGAGGCATTCTTATGATCTTCTGCTAACCGTTCGATATTATTTTCCAGAGCATAGAGACCCGCAGCTGCTAAAACACCAACCTGTCTCATACCACCGCCGAACATTCGTCTGATAGAACGTGCTTTCTCTATTGTTTCCCTCTTACCTAATAATATTGAGCCAACAGGAGCACCCAATCCTTTAGAAAGACAAAACATCATAGTATCAAAACCTGCGCACAGTTCTTTTGCGCTATGCCCGTCGGCAATAGAGGCATTAAATATACGGGCTCCATCCAAATGAATGGGTATTGCATTCTCCTGAGCAAATTGCACAATCTCCCTGGTGATTTCCAATGGATAAAGAGTACCACCGCTCATATTATGGGTATTTTCCAGAGTAATAAGGCCGGTTTGTGCCATATAATAAATTTTTGGGCGAATGGCTTTCTTTATTTGATCTACGGTAAAGATCCCTTTTTTCCCGGGTAACGGACGCGGCATAACTCCGGATAAAGCAGCTATTGAAGCAAGCTCATAACCGAAGATATGACAATTTTCATCCAATATCACCTCTTGTCCAGGTTGAGTATGTACCTTGATAGCTACCTCATTAGCCATGACACCACAGGGCATAAAAAGGGCAGCCTCTTTACCTATTATCTGAGCTGCTTCTTCCTGGAGACGATTTACAGTTGGGTCCTCCATAAAAACATCATCGCCAACCTCGGCTTCCATCATGGCTTGCCGCATTCCGGGTGTAGGCCGAGTCACCGTATCACTGCGAAGATCGATGTATTTCATATCATTTTTCATCATTAGCTCCTTTCTTTTTTTCAGCCATTCTTTATTATAACTCAATCCAGCAGAAAAGCCTGAAATACTTCATTTGAAAGAAGAAGTCCTTTTCTGCTAAGCTTAAGAAATCCCTTGTTGATCTCCACCAGTTCAGCATCCTGCAAACGACTTATCTCTTGAGAAAACTTTGAGAGAATATCAATTCCAAATTCCACCTGGAAAAGCTTAAGTCTTACTCCTTCGGTCTTTCTTAATCCTAAAAATAGAACCTCTTCCAGGCGATTATTTTTTGTTAAAAAGATTCTTTTGTCTCCGGCTGAGCCCATGGTTTTGATTCTCTCGATGTACTGATTTACATCAGAAACGTTATAATACCGATAATTATTATAAAAAGAATGTGCAGCGGGCCCAAGACCCAGATAGGTATAACCGCTCCAATATTTATAATTATGATAAGAACAAAAGCCGGGCAAGGCAAAATTAGATATCTCGTATTGTTTATAACCATTGCTGGAGAGAAAATCAAAGGTAAAATAATACATCTTACTTACAGCTTCTTCTGAAGCACGTTTTACAGGAGGTCTTTTGCTCCACAAAGAATTCCCTTTTATCTCAAGGATATAGGTGGAGATATGCTGCGGTTTAAGCTGAACTACCTGGTTCAAAGTATATTCCCATCGTTCTGACGTTTGTTGTGGTATACCCATCATTAAATCAATGCTAATGTTATCAAAACCGGCTTTGAGAGCCTGGGAATAAGCATGCACTGCGTTACTGGCAGTATGAAGTCGACCGATAATGTTCAATTCCTCATCATCAAGAGACTGAAAGCCCAAGCTCAAACGATTTATGCCAACAGAGTAATAGCTCTTAAGCTTTTTCAAATTAAGAGATTCGGGGTTCGCTTCCAGACTAATCTCTGCACTATCTGATAGGGAAAAACATTTTCTGCATTGGTCTATTATCCGTCCAACTTCATTTGGTTTCAGCAGTGAGGGTGTCCCACCACCAAAATAGAGGGTATCAGCTTTTAAATCCGGTTTATCTTTAGCGGATATCATAATCTCTTGTTCAAGACTTTTTAGATAACTGTTTTTGAGCTCTTTATTGAAAGGAATAGAATAAAAATCACAATAAGGGCATTTGCTTCGGCAGAAAGGAACATGAATATAGAGTCCAGCTCTATTCTTCTTTAACCTTTCTTTCTTAGCGCAGTTTCTGGCATTCAGGGCAGAAATAGGTACTTCTACCATGTTGTTTCTCCCTTTTAATAGTGGCGGAACAAAAAAGGCACTTTTCACCCTCTCGACCATACACCTTATGGCTCAATTGATAGGAACCTCTCTCACCAGTAGCATTAACGTAGCTGCTAATAGTAGAACCTCCTTTTTCTACTGCTTGTTTAAGCACCCTCTTTATTGATTCACACAACCTACTAACCTCACCAAAAGTCAATGCATCTGCTGGTTTAAAGGGGCTTATCTTGCTGTCGAAAAGGATTTCACAAACATATATATTGCCCAATCCTGCTATCTTATTCTGTTCCAGCAAAAAATCTTTAATCTGTCTTTTAGACTTATTCAACTTTTCAGAGAGAAGGATACTATCCAAATCTTCTGTCAGTGGTTCCACTCCTAAATCTTTGAGTGGTTTACAATGGCAAAGTTGCTGTATAGGAATAATATCAAATTTACCAAATCGACGCATATCGCTATAAAAAAGCCTTTCACCATTTTCTAAAACGAATTCAAGCAGAGTATATTTTGGAGTAGGACAATCTCCTTTGGCAAAGATTAATTGACCACTCATACCCAGATGAAGTAAAAGAGCATTATTGCCATCAATTTCTATAATAATCCATTTTCCCCTTCTTTTAATATCTTGAATAATGCCCTTTTCCAGCTCAGCCATTTTTTCCATACAAGCAAAAAAATCATCTCGAAAGCTTTGCAATTTTACCAATCTTTTCTTCAGAATGATTTTTCTTAATCCCTGGACTATATTTTCAACTTCAGGCAATTCTGGCATTTTTTTTGGCTTTTTCTTTCTTTAATATTCTCGAACAAAAAATATTCTAACAGGATACTAACAAATACTATCTTTAATTTCGCAATAAATATATCCTGTTAATATACAAAGTATTCTATTATATTTGGAAATGCAAAATTATTGAATATATCCCAATGATTTTAATCTTTCCAGGGATTTTTTGTCGTATTTAACCTTTCTTTTTTGACTTAATATTTTTTTCATCTCAAAGATAGCCTCTGTCTGCCAATTTGATAAAACGTGCTCTAATCGCTCTTGAGCTTCTATCTTATTATCTTCTTCTGAATATAGATTTGTTCTTTCCTCAGCATCTTCTATATAGTTAAAAAGAAGATATTCCTTACCTCGCATAATTTCAATGAGTTGCGGTGCTTTGAGATGCGTTAATTTCCACGTATCATCCAAAATAGAGAAAGTTCCTTGACCTGCGGATAATATTACATATTTAGAAATATTCTCCTTTTCACCCATTATTAAAGGTAATAAACTACTACCCTGCATGTCTTCATTTGGGTCTATATTGAGCAAATCCAATATCGTTGGCATAATATCTATCATACCAACTGGGTATTCTATTAATTTCTTTTTGGTTATTTGCTGGGGAATTAGCCAGATTAGTGGTACTCGAAAACAGTTGTTGTGAAAACCTTCATGCTCAAAGTGAAAATTATGTTCTCCCAGACTCTCTCCATGATCAGCACTAATTATAATGATGGTGTTATCGAACAGTTTAAATTTTTCAAGAAGATCAAATAGCCAACCTAAGCAAAAATCACAATAGGTTATCTCTCCATCATATTGAGAGACATAATAATCCATCACATTATGCCCACCTGATCTTGCCCAATGCCTTTTTGCTATTCCACCATGATTTTGCATCCAACCTGGATTCAGCCTTAATCTCTGTTTAAAATTATAATGTTCGTCTCCAACAAATTTGGTATTAAATGGAGAAGGGGGCATATAGGTTGCATGAGGATCAATATAATGGACCCATAAAAAGAATTTCCCTTTTTTATAATTTCCCTTTAACCAATCCATAGTCATTAGGGTCACACTCTGTTCTGTATTGGGATCCAAAGGCTCAGGAAATTCATCATTTTGCTTAAATCCCTCCGACTTCCATGTTTCAATATAGGTATCAAATCCTTGATGAAAATTGGTTTCTTTAGCCATTACTGCATTTGTTTGCACAGCAGCTGTCTGGTATCCGTTCTTTTTTAAAATCTCTGCTAAAGTTACATTCCAATCCTCAAGATATTTATTTCGAGCTCCACCCATAATGCCATTTCGATACCCGTATGTGCTGGTAAACACTGTTGCTAAAGAAGGCGTGGTTTTAGGCCAATGGGAAAAGGCATAGTTGAATATAACTCCCTTTTCAGCTAATTCATCTATGTTAGGAGTTGTGTTTCGAGGATATCCATAGCAGCCGAGATGATCTGCTCTCAGAGCATCGATGGTTAGGAAAACTACATTTATATCATTCTCTTTAACCTTACCGCAGCACATAAAAATTACAGCGAAAAACATCATAGCAATAAAGCATAATTTTCTCATTTTTAACTCAATATTAAAAACAAAATTATTTTTCAAATTTCTATTGTACAAACATCTTATCACAATCCAAACTTTTGATTCAACAAAAAGCAATGCCCATCATTGTCTCATAATTTCGTTGATGTTTACCAAAACTAATATATATGCAAAAACAGTAATCAAAAGTTATAAATTTCAGTCCTCATAGTCAATCAGGATAAGCGCTAAGAATGATTAAAAAAACAGGAACAATGGCAGCTTAAATTTTTGCTGCTATATGTTAAAATATTTAAGAAGGTTGTACGTTATGTAAGCAATTCTAAATTGTTAATTGCGCTATACATATCATCTCAAAAATAATTAATATATAAGAAGATGAGCAAAATGTCAGATAATGAACAAATAGTATTTAATGCTATAAAAGAAGCAGGAAAGCCCGTTAAGGCTGGAGATGTGGCAGAAAGTACTGGTATAGATAAAAAGGAAGTATCGAAGATTATACGGGATTTAAAGAAAGTAGGAAAAGTCATTTCTCCCAAAAATTGCTTCTATGCTCCAGCAGAATAAATCGAAATCCCAACAAAAAAGCTAATTGTAATCTTAATATTATTATACTATTTCACTATTCCAGCCGATTCTCTATTCGCCTATAATATTTGCGCTTGACATGCTTTTGGTTAAGTGGGACAATCATGTGCTGAAAAGATAAACCATTCCTCATCTTATACTATAACTATATATTTTTAACTTAGCCGAAATAGACCATAAAAAAGAGTTAAACATTACATTATTATCATCTATGAATTATTTTCAATATAAAGGAGGGATAGTATAAATGAATAACTTAAAATTAATTTTTTCAGCACTCTTAATTCTGTGCCTACCAATAATAATTATAATATATAGCTGCGATAGCTCATCAAAATCACCCACTTCCCCCTCCGCTACACCGACAACTACCACATCGGTCGTCACCTATAACCAGTCTGATCTCACCGGGCGCTGGAAAGGCACAGCAAAAAATTCCTCAAACACCTATAATCTTGATCTGACCATCAATAGTGAAGGAAGAGTATCTGGCACTGCAAAAGGCTGCATAGATGGAATCCAGCAAACGAAAACTTTTTTACCAGAACACACCCGATGGAGGCTCGACAGTTCGGGTCAAATAACATTCAGCAATCAAACCTGGATTGTAATAATTAGCGCAACACAGATGGTTCTTTACAAAGCCTCCTGGTCATTACAGATGGGAGTGGAAAAGAAGAAAATAACAGGAACACTTGATATCGATCGCTCAACGTTGCGTAATATGAGCGTTACCCTGCACAAAAAATAAAGCTAACAACAAAAAAAAATTATACAATCTAAAATAATAAAGGGACACCTCTTTTAGCAATTAAAGGTCACTATAAGAATAGTAATCAATCATAAAGATCTGAACAGTTTTATTTATATTGATAGGAAAAAGTATATTCATAGTGCAAATTGCTAATAATTAGCTGTATCAATTAATTATCAGGTCGTCGAACAAACAAGTGCCAGCGCCCCTGTATTCCAGAATGATCTTGCCCCAGAGCGGTTTTTTATCTGGTACAATGTCTATTTTGCATTGGTCATCAACGAAAACTTTTATCTGACTTTCTCTTACTTCTATTTTTACCTGATATTGCTGACCGCGAGTAATATTATCTACCACCCTATTTCTGTATACAAAAACGCCGTTCTTTTTATGCTTCAGTATCCACTTTCCGGGTACCCTGTATCCCACGGGATTGATATGCATCTTGAGCTCCCAGTAGTTCCTCCTATCTGCAGCACCAAAGATGATGGAGCTGTATACTCGGGAATCTAATCCGCCTTCACGAGTCACTTTAACCTCTATGTCGCATTCGTTGCTAATAGCGCCATTATGAAATACGCGGAGGTAGTAGGTTGTATTTTCCAGGAGAAGCTGCCCACTATTTACGGATACATCGCCATTTCCTGCACGCACCCAATTTGAAATATCAGTCGAAGAAAAATCACAATAAAGAGGAACTCCACTGCCGAAAATGACATAGGTCTCACCGGCAAGTTGTCTACCTGCTGGATCAGCACCATAAGCACCGATGATGGCATCAGCATATCCATCGCCGTTGATATCGCCGCTGGAAACAGAAATGCCAGAATAATCATTAGCATCATCTCCGTAGATGGTCATATCGGCTGCAACGCTGTTGAGGTCGACGCTGGCTGGAGGTGCAGCGCTGCCGAAGATGACATAGGTCTTCCCGGCAGAATTAGCACCTGCTGGATCAGCATTAGGAGCACCGATGATGACATCAGCATAACCATCGCCATTGACATCGCCGCTGGAAACGGACAAATGAGACCAAGCATCAACATCATCGAAGAATATAATCATATCAGCTGGACTGGGGCTATTATTGAGGTCTATGCTTGCTGACGGTGCAGCGCTGCCGAAGAGGACATATGTTTTACCTGGAGCACTTACTCCTGCTGGACCGGCATAACGAGCACCGATGATGGCATCAGCATATCCATCGCCGTTGATATCGCCGCTTGAAACGGAATAGCCATTATTGTCCCCAGCATCATCGCCGTAGATGGTCATATCGGCTGCAACGCTGTTGAGGTCGATGCTGGCTGGTGGTGCAGCGCTGCCGAAGATGACATAGGTTTCACCTGCTCTACTTCTTCCCGCTGGATAAGCATAAGGAGCACCGATGATGACATCATCATAACCATCGCCATTGACATCACCGCTGGAAACGGAATGGCCAGACTCACCATCATAACCGGTAATGGTCATATCTGATAAAAAGATCTCGAGTTCTGCTGGTGGTGCAGAGCTGCCAAAGATGACATAAGTCTTTTCAGCCCGAGGAGCGCCGATGATGACATCATCATAACCATCGCCATTGATATCGCCGCTGGAAACGGACCAGCCAGCCCGACCGGTTCCTGAGATCATCATATCTGCTTGCCTGCGGTTGCGAAAGTAAAGGTCTAATTTCTTGCGAGGTTGAGCGCTTCCGAAGATAACATAGGTCCTCCCATGATAAAAAGAACCGATAATTAAATCATCGTAGCCATCGCCGTTGATATCGCCGCTGGAAACAGACCAACCAAACCTATCACTAGAACTTTGGCCATAAATAGTAATATTAGCTTTTGCAGAATTTAAATCTTTAATCGATTTAGGCGTTGGACTGCCAAAGATGACATAGCTCGCCCCGGTATAATTACCAGCTCTTGTATCAGCCCAGGGAGCACCGATGATGAAATCATCATAACCATCGCCGTTGATATCGCCGCTGGAAACGGAACTGCCAGACTGATCATAAACTGCAGCGCCTAAAATCCTGATGTTTCCCTCCCCTTTATCCAGGTCTATCACCTTTTCCGATGGCGGCTGACCACTGGCAACCATCAACACCAGCAAAAAACAAAAACAAATTAAACCCATTAACTTGATATTTTTATTAAACATTGTTGCTGAACCTCCTATGATGCAATAAATATAATTTTTAGGGAAATTATTTATATGAATTAAGTATAAATATATTAATTTATTTTGTCAAGCATAAATTTTGGAAAACTATTGTGAATAGAACAAAAATAACAAGAGGCCTAAAATGAAATAATAATGTTCATTAGTATATTTTGGCTTTAATAAATAGAAAAAATTAAAGAAAAATTGAGAACATTCAAAACTATGTTGACTGAATCAAAAATTTTCAGAAATTCTATTATAACGTTTGATATTGCAAATTATTGCGTTTTTCATCAACACTTCTTTTAGCGACTAAAGGTCACTATAAGAAAAGCAATTAAACATAAAGAATTGAACCATTTTATTTATATCGATACGAAAAAGTATATTCATAGTGCAAATTGCTAATAATTAGCTGTATCAATTAATTATCAGGTCGTCGAACAAACAAGTGCCAGCGCCCCTGTATTCCAGAATGATCTTGCCCCAGAGCGGTTTTTTATCTGGTACAATGTCTATTTTGCATTGGTCATCAACGAAAACTTTTATCTGACTTTCTCTTACTTCTATTTTTACCTGATATTGCTGACCGCCTTTTACGGATACATTGCCATTTCCTGCATATACCCAATTTGAAATATCCGTCGTAGAAAAATCACAATAAAGAGGAACTGAACTGCCGAAGATTACATAGGTCTCCCCGGCAAGAATACCACCTGATGGACTAGCATTAGGAGCGCCAATGATGACATCATCGTAGCTATCGCCATTGATATCGCCGCTGGAAACGGAAGTACCAGACCAATCATCAGCATCATCGCCGCAGATGGTCATATCGGCTGAAATGCTGTTGAGGTCTATGATTGCTGGCGGTGCAGCGCTTCCTAAGATGACATAGGTCTCTCCGGCACTAGTGCCGCCTGCTGGATCAGCAAAAAGAGCGCCGATAATGACATCATCGTAGCCATCGCCGTTGATATCGCCGCTGGAAAGGGAAAAGCCAGAACCATCAGAAGCATCATCACCGTAAATGGTCATATCAGCGGAAACGCTGTTGAGGTCTATGGTGGATGGCGGTGCAACGCTGCCGAAGATGATATAGGTCTCTCCGGCTTTAGAGCCCCCTGCTGGATCAGCATACCAAGCGCCGATAATGACATCATCGTAACCATCGCCGTTGATATCGCCGCTGGAAACGGACCAGCCAGAATAATCATAAGCATCATCGCCGTAGATGATCATATCTGCGGAGGTGCTATTGAGGTCTATGGTGGCTGGCGGTGCAGAGCTGCCTAAGATGACATAGGTCTCCCCGGCAGCAGTGCCTCCTGCTGGAGCAGCCTCAGGAGCACCGATGATGACATCATCGTAGCCATCCGCGTTGATATCGCCGCTGGAAACGGAACTGCCAGAGCAATCATAATAATCATCGCCGTAGATGGTCATATTGGCGGCGATGCTGTTGAGGTCTACGATAGCTGGAGGTGCAGAGCTGCCGAAGATGATATAGGTCTCACCGGCATAACTGCGGTATGCTGGATCAGCATAAGGAGCACTGATGATGACATCATCGTAGCCATCGCCGTTGATATCGCCGCTGGAAACGGACCATCCAGAATGATCCCCAACATAATTTCCGTAGATGATCATATCTACGGAGGTGCTGTTGAGGTCGACGCTGGCTGACGGTGCAGCGCTTCCGAAGATGACATAGGTCTCGGCCGGCATCAGTGCCGCCTGCTGGATCAGCATCCCTAGCGCCGATGATGACATCATCGTAGCCATCCGCGTTGATATCGCCGCTGGAAACGGAAT
>CAZYAF010000031.1:0-51677 GCA_964645975.1 uncultured Acidobacteriota bacterium | reverse complement strand
CATCACGATCAGTCAACACCACATAATCGCTTTCACCCACAAGCTCTACCAACGCCCCCAGTATCGGCTGCCCCGATGCATCCAATACCCGACCAGAAAGAGTACACTCATCACTTAAGGAAAAACCTGGAGATGTTCTTAGCAGGATGAAAATTAAAGATAGTAAAGAAATAAATATCTTTTTGTTATTATTCATGATAAAAGCGGCAACTTGGGTGAATGAACACATATATTATTATATCCACCAACGTGATATTTATCACGAACACGGTAATGATGTCAAGTGTTTTTTTAATAAAAATTGTAAATAATGTAAGTTTTTGCAGGCGCTAAATAATAGTTTAGAAATATAAAATATAACTAAATATCAATAGAGAAAATTAATGAAAAAATTATTATTTAGCGGTTAATTTACGTTCCTTTGCGTTCCAGACAAGCTTACCATTGACTAAGGTCATTTCTACGCTGCCTTTGAGCTTCATTCCATTGAAGGGAGTATTTTTGCTTTTTGAAAGAAATTGATCAGCATTAGTTGTATGAATCTTATTAAGGTTAAGGATAGTGATATCAGCTTTTGCTCCTATTGAGAGTGTTCCCCTTTCAATTCTCAGAATCCGTGCTGGATTAACGGTGAGCATTGATATAATTCTATTCAGGTCAATTTTCGCTTTGAAGAAAAGTTTATCTAATATTAGAGGTACAGCAGTTTCTAAACCGATGATGCCAAATGGAGCATAATCGAATTCTACATTCTTTTCATCATAAAGATGGGGGGCATGGTCTGTTGCTATTACATCGATGTAGCCATCTTTTATACCTTTAATAAGCGCTTTAACATCTTCTTTGCTTCTCAAAGGGGGTTTCATTTTGTAATTAGTGTCGTAGGTGGTAAGATTTTCATCGGTTAAGGTGAAATGATGGGGGGTTACTTCGGCAGTTACATTTAATTTTTTCTTTTTTGCTTGCATGAACAGTTCAAGAGCGCCTTTTGTACTGAGGTGAGCAATATGATAATTTCCTCCGGTTAAATCCGTTAAGATAAGGTCACGAGCAACCATTACTTCTTCGCTTGCGGCTGGTATTCCCCTGAGCCCTAAAAAAGTAGAATAGTATCCTTCGTGCATAACACCCTCGTTTGCCAGATTTAAGTCCTCGCAGTGGTTTATAATTACCAGGTTAAACATTTTGCTATATTCAAGAACTCGTCTCATTATTCTGCTATTGCTCACAGGCAAGCCATCATCAGAGAGAGCAACTGCCCCGGCCTGTTTTAAGCCTCCGATCTCTGAAAGTTCCTCGCCTTGAGAACTTTTAGTAACTGCCGCTATAGGAAAGACGTTAACTACTGCTTCTTTCTTTGCCTGATTGAGAATAAACTCTGTCACTGATTCATTATCATTTACCGGATTGGTATTGGGCATGCAAGCTACGGAAGTAAATCCACCAGCTGCTGCTGCCCAGGAACCAGTCTTAATGGTTTCTTTATCTTCGCGACCTGGTTCTCTCAAGTGAACATGCATATCGATAAAGCCTGGAGTAACAATCAGCCGAGTGGCATCAATTATATCTGCTTTATTATCGGTTATTTTTTTGTCGATTTGAGCAATTTTGTCGTTTTCGATTAAGACGTCAAGTGTGTTATCTATTTGGTTAGCCGGATCTATTACTCTACCGTTTTTAATGAGCAGCTTTTTCATGAGCTCCTCCACTTAATAGATAAAGGACGGCCATTCTAACCGCCACTCCATTGGTTACCTGATCTAAAATGACAGAATAAGGTCCATCAGCGACCTCTGATGATATTTCTACTCCTCGATTAAGTGGGCCTGGGTGCATTATAATCACATCTTTACGTGCTCTTTTTACTCTTTCAGGGGTGATGGAAAAGAAGCGAAAGTATTCTCTAATCGAGGGGAAAAAGCTTTTATCCTGGCGTTCAAGCTGAATGCGAAGCATCATAATTACATCGCAACTTTCTATAGCTTCATCAATGTTGTAAAATACTTTAACACCGAAATCTTCCAATCTTGTTGGAATATAGGTGGGGGCGCTGCAAATTACTACTTCTGCACCAAGCTTGGTAAGCAGAAAAATATTTGAACGAGCAACGCGACTATGATAAATATCTCCTATGATTGCAATTCGTAAACCTTTTAGTTTTCCTTTTTTTTCTTTAATAGTAAAGGCATCTAATAAGGCCTGAGTAGGATGCTCATGGGATCCATCGCCGGCATTCACAATTGAAGCTCGACAGATGTGTGCCAACATATTTGCAGAGCCGGCGGCTGAGTGCCGCATAATAATAATATCTGGATACATAGCTTCCAAATTTTTTGCCGTATCAATAAGGCTTTCCCCTTTTACGATGCTGCTTGCAGAAGCTGTAATATTTAGAGTATCAGCACTTAGTCTTTTAGCAGCAATTTCGAATGAGGTGCGCGTTCTGGTGCTCGGTTCTAAGAAGAGGGTAATTATGGATTTACCTCTGAGAGTGGGGACTTTTTTCATTGGCCTGGTGGATATTTCTTTGAAGGATTGGGCTGTATCCAGTATGAGATTAATCTCCTCTGTTTTTAAAGGCTCAATGCCAGTTAAGTCTTTTCTATTCCAAATCAATTACGCCATCCTCCTTTTTTTAAGGGTAAATATGTTACTCTTCTTCAATTACTACTATATCTTTCCCATCGATTTCTCTAAGATTGACCTCTACAATTTCTTTTTTGGATGTAGGGAGATTTTTTCCGACATAATCAGCTCGAATGGGAAGCTCTCGATGTCCTCTATCAACAAGCACAACTAAGCGGATAAATTTAGGGCGACCAAAGTCGATGATGCTATCTAAGGCGGCACGAATGGTTCTACCGGTGTAAAGCACATCATCAACCAGGATGACTTTCTTGCCTGTTATATCAAAAGGGAATTCAGTTGTACGTACAACAGGCTGCGGTCCAATAGCTGTGAGGTCATCGCGATAGAGAGTGATATCAAGAATACCGATTGGGATTTCTTTACCTCCGATTTTACTTATTTCCTTTGCTAATCTCTGTGCTAAATATACTCCTCTTGTTCTTATTCCGATTACAACCAAATCTTTTATGATTTTGTTATGTTCAATAATTTGGTGGGCTATACGCATAATAGCTCGTTCAATCTCTTCCTCATCCATTATCGTGGCTTTAACTTTTTTTGCCATAGCTTTTCCTCATTGATTGATGAGCAAAAAAATTTCCCCGTAATTAAGGGGATTGCTCATCTTTTCTTTTTGAATTCAATATTCATTTTTTCTGATAGAACTGAATTTATGAGCCGATAACATAATAGCATAAGCCGAAACAAAGTCAAGTGGAAAACGATTAGGTATTATTAAATAACGGAATTAATAGAATAGTAAATTTATTTATTTAATGATACTGAAATATATAGTAAAGTAAGCTGCAGTCAATCCTATTTTATGACTATTCTATTACTTTTTTCTAAATAATCTATTAGAAGATTTGATCAAATAATTTTAATTAACTTCAAGGTTCTGGGCAAAATTATTTTTGGCTTTTTCTTTTGCTGCTTTTTCAAACCAGAAAGAACCGATGAGAAGGAATAGCGACAAAATAAAGATTAATATTATTAGGCTGCGATGTCTGTAGAGTATGATTGTCTCTTGAAATATTTTGATGTAAGGAGAGGAGAAAACAAGAAACAGAAGAACACAGAGACTAAATTTAGAAAAAAATGATGGTTTATTGATTTTTTTTCCGCGCTTGTAGTGAATATTATATACAGTACCAAAGAGAAATAAAGTAATAGAAAGCGATAAAAATAATGTTATTAAGAGTGAAAGCATTATAAGTAAGATATGCAATAGCATTTTAGTTAATTGTTATTGTTTTATAGAGATGTTCTTATCTTCCTATTTTCTGATAATAATAAAGTAAAGCTGATATTTGAACGCTCTTTCTATTATTTTAATTTATTTTACAGGATTTAAAATGAATAAATCAATAATTTTATGATAAAAAAATATTTAAATTATCAAAAAATAGGTAAGGATATTTAAAGTATGGTATAAAAGGATTATCATAGGTCATTTGTTTACAGATAATTATATGGTGATCGTTGAAATTACCTTTAATTGACTAATATTTTTAATTATGCTAATCTTAGAAAGTAAATTTTTTGATGAAAATGAAGAAAAAAGCTGTTGTTTTGCTTTCAGGTGGTTTAGATTCCGTTTTAGCTACTAAGCTATTACTTGATCAGGGAATTGAGGTTGTTGGTTTATACTTCTTTACCCCTTTCAATACTCCGCAGACTGATTTTGATCCACAGATAAGCATAGCAGCCCAGGCTGCAAAAAGTTTTAATATAGAATTTATCAGCCGTTATTTATTTGATAACTATATAAACATGCTCAGAAATCCCAAATACGGCTTTGGAAAAAATATTAATCCCTGTCTTGACTGCCATATACTCATGGCCAAAGAAGCGAATAAATTGATGGATAAAATGGATGCTTCTTTTATAGCAACGGGTGAAGTTTTGGGTCAACGTCCTATGTCACAACGCCGAGATACTTTGCATATTATAGAGCGCGATAGCAGTTTAAAAGGTTTATTACTGAGGCCTCTTTCAGCAAAACTTCTTCCAGTAACTATTCCAGAGAAAAAAGGAATAGTGGACCGTGATAGATTATTAGATATAAATGGACGCAGCAGGAAAAGACAGCTTGCACTGGCAAAAGAATGGGGAATAACGGAGTTTTCATCACCGGCCGGAGGATGTCTTTTAACCGATAGGAATTTTACACGAAGGGTTCGCGACCTGTTAGAATTTAAATCTTCTATTACCAAAAATGATATTGAACTGCTTAAGTTGGGGCGGCATTTTCGCCTTAGCTCTAATTTGAAGGTCATTGTTGGCAGAAACGATAGGGAGAATAGAGAGATCTCCAAGTTAGCTTTGCCTGGTGAAGTTCTCTATCAAGTGCCAAAAGGTTTCTCCTGTCCTTTAGTTCTTGTACAGGGTGAAAATAATGGGTCGCAGGCACCTCTTATTGCTGGTATATTGCTGCGATACTGTAAGAAAAGGGCGAACAAACCCAAGGAAATTATTTGTCAAGCAATAGGTAAGAATGAAAAAAATCACATCCTTCCCATATTGTTAAGTGAGGAAGAGATTGTAAAAATGCAACTATAATACTTAAATATTTTAATAATGAGGAGTCGTGGGAAAAATAGCTGTTGCCATGAGCGGTGGAGTTGATAGTTCAGTAGCCGCTGCAATCCTAAAAGAGCAGGGCCACGAGGTCATGGGCCTCACCATGCAGCTCTGGAGCAATGGCTATAGGGATATGCTTGCTGCTGGTCGATGCTGTTCACAGGAGGATATCCAGGATGCAATAAATGTTGCCAAAAAATTGAATATTCCTCATTATGTAATAAATCTTGAAGAAGATTTTCGTAAAACAATTTTCACCTATTTCATAGAAAGCTATCGTAATGGAAGAACTCCTAATCCATGTATATACTGCAATAGCCAGATAAAATTCCATCGCCTTCTTATGTTTGGCAAAAAAGCTGGATTTGATAAGATAGCAAGTGGTCATTACGCACAAGTCGAATTTTCCCCTCAGAGAAAAAGATATGTGATAAAGAAAGGCAAAGATGGGGATAAGGATCAATCTTACTTCTTGTTTAATTTGAGCCAAGAACAGTTAGCTCAGATTGTTCTTCCTTTAGGAAAGCTAAGGAAACAGGAAGTTCGTTCAATAGCAGAGAAGCTGTCGTTGCCGGTTGCAAAGAAAGATGAGAGTCAGGAAATCTGTTTTGTAAAGAATGGTAGCTATATTCCATTTATTGAATTTTATATGACTCCTCATTTGCCTAAACCAGGAGACATAGTTGATTTGGAGGGCAATGCCATTGGGAAGCATAAGGGTATTCATCGGTACACAGTTGGCCAGCGTCGGGGCATGGGAGTTGCCCATAAAAATCCGCTTTATGTTATCAATATTGATGCTGAGAAAAACCAAATAATAGCAGGACCTGCAGAACAAACGTATAATGATAAGCTCGTTGCAGAGAAGTTGAATTGGGTATCAATAGAAAGGTTATCTCAACCCATAGAAGTAATGGCTAAAATACGTTACCGTCATACCGGAGCGAAGGCCCTCGTTTATCCACAAAAGAATGGATTGGTTCTTGTTGAATTTGAGAAACCGCAAAGGGCAATCACTCCCGGTCAGGCTGTGGTATTTTATCAGGCCGATTTATTATTGGGAGGTGGGTGGATAACCGACAGAAAAACATAGTTCCAAAGTAAATTTATATTATTTTTTAGTACATATTTATCACTTTATCGTTGTGCTGTTTTCAGTTGGAAATTTTATTAATAAATAATGGAGGATGATTAGATGAAGGATAACAATAACTTTCCTGCAGTACCTGTAGAAAAATTAAGATGGAGATGCTGTCCAGAGGATTTTCCCTTTAAGACCACTGATGAGCTAAAACTAACCAGCCAGATTATCGGTCAAGAACGGGCATTAAGAGCAATCAAATTAGGCTTAGAAATTGAGAGTATGGGCTATAACATTTTCGTTACCGGTTTGGCAGGTACTGGTCGTTCCACTACTATAAAAAGCCTGTTAGAAGAAATTGATAAGACTAAAAGAGTTCCAGATGATATTCTTTATGTAAATAATTTTAAGAATCCTGATAGTCCAAATGTATTATGGTTGCCTGCTGGAAAAGGAAAGCTTTTTCAAAAGGATATGGAGGAGCTGATTGAATCCCTTATGAAAAATATACCTCTGGTACTGGGAAGCGATACTTACCAGCAAAAAAAGCGGCGAGTTACTGAAAGGTTTCGCAACGAACAGAAGAAAATTGCGACTGAATTAGAAGAAAAGGCTAAAAAAGAGGGATTTACTCTTATGCAACTGCAAATGGGGCCTTATATTAAGCATGATTTGGTTCCGCTGGTTGATGATAAGCCGATGGATTTTGAGAAATTAAAGGCTTTAGTTGATGAGAATAAATTTCCCAAAGATAAATATGAGAAGTTGACAAAAAGCTATTCACAACTTGTAACAGAGTTAGAAAAGGCAATAGAGTCGGGTCGAGAATTAGAGAAGAAGCTGCAACAAGAATTAACTAATTTGGAGAAAGAGTCAGTTTCTCCTTTGATTAGGCAATACATTGCGGAGATTAAAAAGAAATTTGATGATGAAAAGATCAGCCCATATTTGCAAGAGGTTCAGGATAGCATAATCGAAAACCTGGATAGATTTCAGGTCAAGGAAGATAAGAAAGAGGACAAAATTGCTGAGCTATTTATGTCAAAAGAGGCTATAGATCCTTTTCTTGAATATAGAGTTAATTTAGTGGTTGATAATTCTGAAACCAAGGGATCCCCCGTCATAATAGAAGGTTTTCCAAATTACAGAAATTTATTTGGCTCCATTGAGCGTATAGTTGACCGTAAAGGAATTTGGAGAACTGATTTTACCAAGATAAAAGCGGGTTCCTTTTTACAAGCTAATGGTGGATATTTAGTAGTAGATGCCTTTGATGCTTTAACAGAGCCCGGTGTATGGAAAAATCTTAAAAGAACTCTCAAAAATCAGGTTTTTGAGTTTCAAGCTTTTGATCCTTTTTATTTGGTCTCTACTTCCTCTCTAAAACCAGAGCCCATTGACATTAAAGTCAAAGTGGTAATGATTGGCGATAATTATCTCTATTATCTGCTCTATAATTATGAGGAGGATTTCAAGAAGATATTTAAAGTAAAAGCTGATTTCGACAGGATTATGGCAAGAAATAACGATAATATTCGACTATATGCAAGCTTTATAAAAAAGATTTGTGAAGAGGAGAAATTAATTGCTTTTGATCGGTCGGGAGTTGCTGCGATTGTAGAGTATGGAATAAGATTGGGTGGAAGGCAAAATAAGCTTTCAACCGAGTTTAATAAAATAGTTGATATTATTCGTGAAGCAAGCTATTGGGCTGCTAAAGATGAATCTCCTCATGTTAAAGAAGAGCATGTAGATAAAGCACTTGAATGGAAATTTGACCGAGTTAATATGCTTGAGGATAAGATACAAGAGCTGATAAAGGAGGGCACTATTATGATAAATATAGATGGTGCCAAAGTTGGAGAGCTCAATGGTCTGTCAGTGCTTGATTTGGGTGATTATTCTTTTGGCCGGCCTTCGAAGATTACTGCTGAGACCTGGATGGGGAAGAAGGGTGTTATAAATATTGAGAGAGAAGCCAAAATGAGTGGCCCTACCTATAATAAAGCTGTGCTCATTTTATCTGGTTATTTACAAGGAAAATATGCTCATGATAAGCCTCTTTCTATGAGCACAAGTTTATGTTTTGAGCAGTCTTACAGCGGTGTAGAAGGGGATAGCGCTTCATCTGCTGAGGTTTATGCAATTCTTTCCAGCTTATCAAATGTTCCTCTCAGGCAGGATATAGCTGTTACCGGATCGGTAAATCAGAAAGGTGAAATACAACCTATTGGAGGTGTAAATCAAAAAATTGAAGGATTTTACGATGTGTGCAAAGTAAAAGGTCTTAATGGCGATCAGAGTGTTATCGTTCCTCACTTAAATATTGATGATCTTATGTTACGAAAGGATGTAGTGAAAGCAATTTCGCAGGGTAAATTTCATGTTTATGCGGTAAAGACAGTCGATGAAGGAATAGAGATATTAACAGGAATGAAAGCGGGTAAACGAAAAAAAGATGGCACCTACGAAGATGGCACAATTAATTATCTGGTTAATAAAAGATTGGAAGAGATGTCTCATAAAATGAAAAACTTCGAAGCTGAGGAAAAGAAAAAAAATGAATCATAATGTATAATGCAGCATCTTGATTGATGAGAGTGCTGATGTATTATTGTACTCTAAGAAAATAGTATCTTCCTTTAAATCTATATCAGGTTCTATATAAATATCGCTTAATCCATAACGATGCTGAAGGTATTGAATATGTGCTTTTTTTAATCCATAAATATAGCTGAGATTAGAAGGAAAGACTTTTATTATTATGCTTTTTGATTCTATTTTCATCTTATCTAATAGAGCAACTAAAGCATCAAGAAAAATAGTTCCTCTTACTAATTGACCGAAAGCCGGATGATATGGACCGGCGATAATGGTTCCTCGAGTTTCAAGGGAGATTGACCCTTGTAGTCCAATGCGAATGACTTTAATACCGCCATTTTCGAATTGAACTACTAACTTTTTGCATATATCTATTGCTTCATTTAATTCCAATGGTGTGTAGTATCCTTCAGTATAGAGCTGGGCAAGAGGAGTATCTTTTATCACCAGAGTAGGATGTACACGAACTGTTTGGGGTGAGAGGGAAAGAATCCATTCTGCAGTTGTTTTCAAGCTTTCTTTATTTTCCCCAGGTAATCCAATCATTAATTGATGACCCACATTTAAACCATAGCTATGCAAAAGCTTCGTTGCTTTTATTACATCTTTTGATGTGTGACCCCGATTGATCTTACGCAATACATTATCATCCATGGATTGAACACCAAGCTCAACCATTACAACGTAATATTTTTTCAATAATTTTAAGATTTGCGGGTTGATACTATCAGGCCGTGTAGATATTCGAATACCATGGAAATTTTCACCTTCCATAGCTGCAACAGCTGCTGCAAGGTAAGCTTTTTGCAAAGCAAGGGGCAATTCAGTAAAGCTACCACCATAAAAAGCTACTTCAACGGAAGCTTTTTTTATTTGCTGAGATGATTTTATGGTAGTCAAACTTTTGTTTATGAATTCTGTTATTTCTTCAGGTTTATAAGGTTTTTTTCCCCCCACAACGGCTGGTTGATTGCAAAAGATACAGTTATGTGTGCAGCTGTCTTGTGGAATGAATATAGGTATGATTTTTTTCTTATTTGCCATTTAATGTAGAACTCAATTATAATTTCTTATTTTTCAATAGCTCTAAACCTCTTTTTGCAGTAAGTTCCTCCGCTTCTTTCTTGCTCTTACCATCAGCTTGAGCTATTGGTTGGTCGTTGATTAAGAGTTCTACAAAATATCTCTTTTTATGGTCAGGTCCAATTTGCTTTATAATTCGGTAATGTGGGTCTGTTAATTTTAATGATCGTAAATGTTCTTGAAGCATTGATTTGAAATCTCGAAATTCTTCTCGTTCAAAAATTACATCTTCGATTAGACTATTGAATTGAGATTCAATAAATTTATCAGCCGCAGCTAATCCACTATCAAGATAAATAGCAGCGATCAGAGCTTCAAAAGAATTTTCCAGCAATGATTTCTTTTTTCTCCCTTTGGTCTTTTCCTCTCCTTTGCTTAAAAATAAATAATCTCCTAATTTGAGTTTTTTAGCTAGTAAAGAAAGAATCTTCGAACTTACTAAATAGCTCTTCATTTTTGCCAGAGTCCCCACTTCTACAGTGGGCAGCAATTGATAGAGTAATTTACTTACTATAAAACCGAGGATCGCGTCGCCTAAAAATTCTAAATTTTCATTATCAGTACCTAATGGTAGCGATTGTTCATACCTGAAAGACTTATGAGTAAGCGCCTGACGAAGCAATTCTTTTGAGCGGAAAGAGTAGCCAATTGCTTTTTCAAATGTTTCTAAATTTTTTTTCCAATCTTCGTTATAGATCATTTTCTTTGACTATCTTTTATTTCTGTAATAATTTTTGCAACCGCTTCAATGGGATTTTCAGCTTTGGTTATTGGTCGTCCAATAACTAAATAATCTGCTCCTTTGGCAAGAGCTTCTGCTGGTGTATTAATTCTTTTTTGATCATTAGTCGCAGACCAGGAAGGCCTGATACCGGGAGTGACGAGAATAAAGTCTTGCCCTAAGTTTTGGCGCAATAGTAGTACTTCATGGGCAGAACATACCACACCATTACATCTCGCCTGTTTGGCTAATTGTGCAAGTTTAATCACCTGTTCGCTTATAGCTACTCTGAATCCTAAACTATCCAGCATAGCTTGATTGATGCTGGTGAGGATGGTTACTGCTAAAATAGTCGGTTTCTTTTTTCCTTCAATTTTACAATACTGATTAATATCTGTTACAGTTTTTCGCATCATTTCTAAACCACCAACGGCGTGAAGATTGAGCATTGAAACACCCATCCTTGCAGCCTCTACGGCAGCAGATGATACGGTATTTGGAATATCGTGAAATTTTAAGTCTAAAAAGACTTTTTCTCCCTGGCTTATTATTTTTTTCACTAATGATGGGCCGCATGCAGTAAAAAGCTGGCTGCCTATTTTAAACATACCGACTTTGCCTCGAAGTTGGTTTACCAGGGCAATTGCTTTTTCTTCAGAATCTAAATCCAGGGCAACAATTATTCTATCTTTTGTATTATTTGTATTTTTTCGAATCATAAGACTTTATCCTCTTTTACTCAATCTCCATGGTTCCAATGAGCTGATTTATATTGTGCAGATTGTGTTCTATTAGATATGCCTCTATTCCTTTTATAACCTTAAGGCATGTGAGGGGGTCGTGGAAATTAGCCGATCCTATTTGGACCGCCTGCGCTCCTGCAATGAGAAATTGCAGAGCGTCTTCTGCTGAGGTGATACCTCCCAGTCCAATGACTGGTATACTTACGGCTGAGGCAACCTGCCAAACCATTCTTAATGCCACTGGCCGTATGGCAGGACCGGAAAGTCCTCCCGTTATATTTGATAGCACAGGCTTTTTTGTTTCAATGTCAATGACCATACCTAAAAGGGTATTGATCAAAGATATGCTATGAGCTCCAGCATCTTTAGCACTTTGAGCTATAGGTACAGGATTAGTTACATTGGGCGTAAGCTTGACAATCAATGGTAGCTTCGTTGCTTTTTTGACCGCTTTTACTAATTGGTAAGTCATTTTTTCATCCTGGCCAAAGCTCATACCGCCTTGTTTTATATTGGGACATGATATGTTTACTTCCAGGGCAGAAATTTCTTCGACGCTACTGAGTTGTTCAGCTACTTTGACATAATCATCAATGCTGCGCCCCCAGATATTTACTATAATTGCTGTATCATATGCTCTGAGCGGTGGTAACTTATCTTGTATAAATTTCTGTACTCCCACATTTTGTAGCCCAATAGCATTGAGCATCCCAGCAGGTGTCTCATATATTCGTGGCGGAGCATTTCCTTTTTCCTCCCAGAGTGATATGCCTTTTACTACGATTCCTCCCAGCTGATTGAGATCTATCAGTTCGTTATATTCCAATCCATAGCCGAAGGTACCGCTGGCAGCTATAACGGGATTTTTCAATTTAAGGCCATTCAGTTCTACAGCTAATTGTAGCGATTTATCAGTCACCATATAACCTCTTGAGCATTAAAAACCGGGCCTTCAACACAGACCCTTTTATAGTGGTAATTATTATCCCTGGATTTTGTTTTTATTACACAGCCTAAACAGGCTCCTAAACCGCAGGCCATTCTGCTCTCAAAAGAAAGCTGGCAAGGAAGCTTAAACTTGTTTGATAGGAATGCTACCTGCTTTAGCATACCTTTTGGGCCGCAGGCATAAATAATGGAGTTTTTTGCCTTATTTCCATTAGTCAGATATTCTTCAAAACTTTCGGTTATCATTCCCTCTTTTCCCTGGCTTCCATCTTCAGTAGTGATAAATAAATCATGAGCATGTTTCTTAAATATATTCAGAGCAGGGAGGTCTTGAGATGTTGCTCCACCGATAAATGCCTTTATTTTTGCAGATGTACGCGTAAGCTCTTCTATGAGAAAGACCATTGGTGCTACACCTATGCCACCTGTGACTAAAAGGGCCTCTGAGCATGTTTTGTCGATCGTAAAGCCTTTACCCAGCGGGCCAAGCACCTGAAGCTGTTCTCCTTCAGTTTTTTCAGCAAGAAGCTTCGTGCCTTTCCCTGCTATTTTGAATAAAATTTGAAATCCTTCTGCTTCGCCTTTATTATTTTTAATAATGCGGTGCACACTCATGGGCCGAGGAAGAAAGGGTTCGTACGTTTCAGTAACTCTTATCATAAGAAATTGGCCAGGTTGAGCTGCTCGGGCTATGTGAGAATCGATAAAGCTAAATAAGCGATAATTAGCTAATGTTTTTTGATTTTGCTGAAGAGGAAGTTTGAGGTTGAACATGCTTTTACAAATTTATTAATCTCTTTTTAGTTTAATTAGCTGATAAAGTATATCAGAGAGCAAATAGAAATTCAATTGAAATAATTTGCTTAAGAACTACATAGATAATTTTACTCTTGACTAAAAATATTTAATTTATATTAATGATAATAAACAAAATACATAATATAAATTTAATATTAAAAAAATAAGAGAGATAAAAAATGTTTTGTAAGATATCTAATATCTTTATTTTTCCAGGGATACTTCTTTTTCTTATTTTTGTATTCTTACTTGCTTCAGAAGAATCAACTACAACCATATGGGGAAAAATCACTGATGCAGAAAACAAGGAGGGAATAGAGGGAGTATTAGTTAAAGTAAAAGAAACGGACCTTTCTTGTGAAACTAATAAAAAAGGTATTTATAGAATAAAGAACATAACTCCTGGTGAATATTGGATTTATGCTTTTAAAGAGGGCTACTGGGAAAAGGAGATATTGATTACATTAAAAGCTAATCAGACTCGGGCCTTGGATTTTTGTCTGGTTAAAAAGGAATAGCAAGAAATATCTATTCAGAAGGCGTTAGTAAAATAGCAAACGTAATTGTAAAAAAAGTAATATCTGTTTTTACTATTTGCATAATTTATTTTTTCAAAGCACTTTTTTCTTATGGCTCATCGACGTTTTTCTTCGAAAACATTTAAATTCTATTTTTTCTTCAATTTTCTCTATTGAGAGCGTAAAGTTCTCTCCTTTTCTATTCAGAGTTTTCGCTTTATTTGAGCCATTTAGGCTTACACCTCTTGCAGGAATATATTTTATTGAACATAAAATTCCTCTCTTTATTGTTCCCATTTTCTTTTTGTTGAAATAAAGGATATAAGGCTTAAGAATACTTAATTCAAAATAAAATTTTCCATGAGAGGAATAGATGAAACAAGCTATTGGTTTTAATAAAATGTAGAAATAGATGATACCTGCCGCTATTATGAATATGATTAATAGCGATACAAATATCATATGAACCGGGGAAAAGGAGACAGATAAGACTAAATAAAATGGGAATCCGTTGTTGATATAGCTATGTCGTGGTAAAAAATATTCGATTTTTTCAAGATTATTAATAATACTAAATTTGGAGCGAATTTCATCTTTTAGTATCATTTTTGACTCAATTTCGGTAATGATATAATAAGCTTTGTACCATATCTTTCCTTTTTGACCTAATATCCCTGGAGCAAAATTTCCAATAACAGCGTCACCTATAAATGTAGATGGTAATGTACTAATGGATATTCTATTTTCAGCAATGGAAGATTTATCCAGTTGTGCTAATAAGAACTCAGATGGAATCGCTAATGGCGCCTCTTTTCCTGCTTTATAGCTATTAAATGTTGTTAAAGAAAGTTTGGATTGAATTTGGGCTATGGGGCGCTTCCATTCAACCATTTTTGTCTCGCACTGTACATCTATTCGATCATATTTAATAATATTAAAAAGCTCATAAGGGAATTCATCTATACTATATCCTACCTTCTGAGGAGTAGTGGCTTTATATTTCTTTAATATAATTATCTCTTTTTGCAATGGCTTGCAGAGAAAAGCTTTTTTTCCAAAAGAAGCTAAGCTGCTTTCTATTAATTGTTTAAAATCCGCAATATTCTGGGAAGAAATTTCATGTGGAGCATATTTTAAAATATAGAGAACCAATCCGGTTCTTTTTGTTGTTGTCCTGGAAATGAGAAGTTCAGGATTGCTTAATGGAACAAGATAGATGCTAACAATAGACTCGCTCTCAAAAATATGTGAATAGAAGGTTTCTATATTTGTGTTAAGATTATTAATATCCTGCCAATTATCAGTAAGCATCCAGATTATAGCTGAGTTTTCACCATACATCTTTATTGCATGAAGTAATGCGTTTATTCTATAAGCATGCTTATCCGGACCTGCCCATTTCAGATTGTCTGTTATAGTTTTTACAGTGTCTGAAGTGAAAGCAGATTCTTCATTAGAGGCCGGATATATCTCTTTACCGCATTCATTAAATAGCAATACTCTTACAATGTCTCCATTTTTGATTATTTTGTCCATCTGTAAAAATGAGCTTATTAAATCAGTATATGCTTGAGCTATAGGATGTGAAAGATAATACTCTTGCATACTACTTGAATTGTCTATCAGAATAATATGATGCTTGTTTTGGGTAAATGCTTTGATTGCAAAGATGATGATGATAAGCATAAAAGCTAAGATTGCTTTACGCATAATCGGCTTTTGCCTTTTTGGTTTTGTTGAAAATTGAGTCATTCTATTTTTAATTTATAGTGTTTTTCAATGATAAAAATTTAGCAAATATCAAAATTTAGCTTAAATAGATTTTTTATTTCTATCACAATAAAGCCTTAATATCAATGAAAAATCGTGACAATGGCATATTACCAGTCATATTTAATGTTAAGTTCTTTTGTTATTTTAGTAAAATTTTTTATTAAATATTGAGTTTTTTAATAATTGCCGTTAGCTGAGAGAGATCGAAGATACTGTATTATTTTATGTTGAGATTTGGTTTTGTATAGGGGATAAGGAGGATGGAGCTGATGGAAGTTGTGGAAATCTTCGGTTGAAGATTTCCAAGCGCAGCTTCACTTCCACAGACCGAAGAATGGTTGAATAAAAGCAAAAAATAGTATAGGGGTATCTCCTTCGGAATTTAATTTAATGAAAGGAGGTACCCTATGAAAAATATTAAACTTAGTAGTATAGTACAGCAAGCCTATCAGGGATTACAAGGAGAAATTTTGCAAATGATACGGGATTTAGTGGAGAGGATACTTAAGGAAGCACAAAGTTCAATTATCGGCAGATCCTTCTATGAAAGGAAGGCTGGGGAGAAGTTGTATCCTTGGGAGTTATTTCTGGAGTCAGGATTTTCAGACTTCTTTTGGAGAGATTCCTCCTTTTTGATTGCCGAGGATACGCTCTGCTGGGGGAGAGTTCTGCTGGTGGCAACGGTGGCAGAGACGGAGCAGCAGCTCTGCCTCTATCATCTTTTTCATGCGATGAAGCGGGCTCTCAGGGATAAACAGATGCTCAATCAAAAGCGCTTGGGCTGGCAGTTCTGGAGCTGCTTTGACTGCGAGAAAAGCGATGAGACTGAGCAAAGACTGAGACAGTTTTTCAGAACGTGGAGGAACAGAGAACCTGAAGCTGTCAGTGTTATTGAAGGAAACTGGCGCAGGCTCTTCAGCTATTTCAACCTCCCCTTAGCTTATCGCCATAGAGCTTGAACCACTAACCTGGGAAGAAGGATTCTCCAGCCCTCTAAGAAGATTCCTTTCTAGTTTACCCGGGCTCAATGACCATTCACATATGGAGAAGGTATTAGCCGTTTTCCTTATGAGTGTTGAATGGTATAACAAAGCAAAAAAGGAGATACCCATTGCTTTATGAAATTTCAACAAAAATAATTGATAGTGGCCATTTTTAAATATAATTTACATCAGCTAATATTCTGGTAATATTGAGATAGTTGACCACCATGTATTTTTCATATGAATTAATGAAAGAAGTATATTGGTTATTTGAATTTTTATGAGAAAGGTATTTTGATTGGGATTATTATTTAAAAGCAAAGATATAGCTATTAAAGCACTTTTTGGAGGTGTTAGTGGATTTATTGGATTTCTTATAATTTCTCTATTTGATAGTCCCTGGGAAGAAATAATTGTTGCAGCTTTAATTGGCTCTATAGCAGGTATTGTTGATAAATCTAAAACAAAAACTATATCTGGAATTTTATCTTGTTCAGTGGGTTTATTCTTTGGATTACTGTTATCCGTATATCTTGGTGAGCAATTGAATTTTCCTTTAGGCGCCTGGGGAGTTGCTGGTTTCTTTTTGGGATTGAATTTTGGGATTTATGATCGTTCTATCTTAAGAACTATATTTAGTTTTATATTAGGGCTGGTTGCTGGTTTATTGGCCGAAAGCTTTGAATTTTTTCCTATCTTTTTTGATGCTATTAAATTCGCTGATAGACAAATGATAGCGCTTATTTCGGCCGGATTTTTTATAAATTTATTCTTGGCTTTTGTTCAGAAAAAAGAGATAAAGAATGAAAAAAGAAAATAGAATCTCACGAAGGAAATTTCTGAATTACCTTTCGAATAGTTCATTTGTTTTAGCTGCATATGGAAGTAGTGTTTTTTCAGCTTTAAGTTTTATACCTAATAAGCTCCCGAATAGCTTTTATAATTATTTTGCTTCTGATGGGAAGTCTCTTTTAATAGTGGTTGAAGGAAAAGATGTAAAGAAAATGCTATCTAAAGGTTTAGAAGCATTAGAAGGATTTCAAAAACTGGTTAATGGTAAAAATCTGGTTATAAAACCAAATGTAACTTGGTCACAACCGTATCCTGTTACTACTGATATTGCTCTTTTACAGGGTATATTTGAGATTTCAAAGGATGCTCAATGTGGCAAAATTGCAGTTTGCGATGGTCCTTCTTCTAAAGGGCTTCATGCGCATTATATTTTTTCAAAATTGGGCTACTTCAACTTAAGGAAAAAACACAATGTTGAAGTTCAGTGTATAGATCCTGTTAAGAAAAGCGACTTTGTAAAAGTTGCTAATGATAAATGGAAAATAGATCGAACTTTACTAATAAGCAAGTTTGCTCAGAATGCTGATGTAATAATTAATACCGCTATTCCTAAAAGATATCATGCAGCAGATTTTACCTGCGCACTGAAAAATAATTTTGGCTGTATGTATGATACTTTTCGCATGTATGCTCATAAATATTTATCTATGGGGAATGAAAAAGGGCAGATGAATTTTGATCGTGCGTTAGCTGAGTTTGCCGATGCAATAAGGCCGACACTTACTATAATAGACGCCCGATATATGCTGATCAAGGAGGGCCCAAGCCTTAAAGGGAAGGCAGAGGTGAAAAAAGGAATTAACAAACTTATTATTTCTGGTGATATGGTTGCTGTGGATAGCTATTGTTCCAAGCTAATGGAAAAGTATGATAGCACATTTAATTCAAAAAATAGGGTTGCTCGGCAGATTCGATATGCTGAAGAATTAGGTCTCGGGATGGGAGATTTAAATAAAGTTAAAATTATAGAATTAAATATATAAGAATTTAGCGTGATGTTTTATTTTTTGCAAAAATAGAATAAATTGCGCAATCGAGCTATGTGATTAATTTTGATATATAATTCAGATGTAATTTCCAAAATGTAAATATTCGAATATAGCTTTAGCTGAAAATTAAAATTTTACAAATCGGTTTTCAGCCATTCCTGCTATAAGCTTTTCTTTTCTATTTTTAACGAGAAAAGGAATAGGAGAACTGAATTGCTATGCTTCTACCTGGTGCGGCGACTCCTTTTTCATCTGCAGTTAATCTATAATTTTGATTTAGAAGATTACTGCCGATAAGGTGAAGTTTTACATTTTGATTAATATGAAATATCATACGAGAATCAAATAAAACATATCCTTCAATAGGTACCTCTGAAGAACCCAAATTATACTTATTCGCTGCAAAAGTAAGTCTGGGTTCCAGTTGTAATCTGTTCTTACTGAATTTCAGGGCCAAAAATAACCGAGAAGGTGGAATGTCATTAAGGTAATCATCTGTATTTAATTCTTTGCCAACCATATGGTGAAAATTAGTAGAAAGTTGCCAGCTATTGCTTAATAATGCGTAAAACTCACCTTCGATACCAGATATACGGCCTTTTTGCAGATTTTCGTAAAAGTAGTTGTCACCAGCCGAATATCTTTCGATTATATTATCTATAGAATTGGTGAAGCCGTAAATACCTATATACCAGGACTCCCCCAGATAGCGGAAGCCTATATCAAAATTTAAGCTCTTTTCCGGCTGAAGATCTGGATTGCCGGTTATTATTCCTCTACCTGTCAAGCCGTAATAGTAAAGTTCACTCAGAGAAGGAAAACGAAATGCCTTTCCGAGATTAGCAATTATTGATGCTCCAGGAGTTAGTCGAAAAAGAGTGCCTATATATCCTGTTAAGGAATGCTTACTTCTTGTTAATGAGTTATTTGATTCTTGAGGATTGTTGTTTTGAATATAATCTAACCGCGTACCCCAGGTAATATCAAAATATTTATTAATGATTGCGCTGTGTTTTATAAATAGTCCGATATTATTTTGTGATGCATCATTCAGGGAGATAGTTTTGGTTTCATTTATAATATTTCCGTTCTCGTCTACATCAATCGAGCGATTGTTATCGCTTATTCCGCCTCTACCCATATAATCTATTCCCAGATTAATTTGGTTTTTATTTCCCAGTTGATTAACACCCTGTAGCTTAAAGCCAAAATTGGAACCTTCAACTGTAGCATAGCTTTCTGAAGTTCTTATCAGTTGATTATTTAATTTATATGAGGTGGTTTTTAATAATGAAGGGTAATAATAAAATGATAGGTCCCAGCTGTCCATATATAGCCAGCGGTTCCGTTGATAGCCCACATTTATAATAGTATTGCGTTCCTGCGGATACCAGGTGGGTTTAAATTTGCTATCAGGTCTCGGTTTGCCAATGTTTCTCCCCTCATAATGCAGCAGCATTAAATTGAGGTTAGAGTCACCTTTTTTATGATTAATTTTAAACATAACATCATAATCAGAATATTGTGATTGTCCTATGGTTCCTTCAGATGATGAATATTCATTAGCATCTTTCCCATTAAATTCCAGAAGATAACCAGTTTTCTCATGTGAACCGCTCAAGCGAAAGGATGCCGTTTTTTCCTGGTTTACTGTTTTATAACCTAAGAGCATGTCCATAGAGAGTGGCTGATAAGGATGAGGAGAAAGAGTTGTTATATTAATTATACCTCCAATAGCATCCGACCCGTAAAATATTGAGTAAGGTCCTCGATGAATATCTATATGATCTATAATATATGGATTGATAAAAGAGCCACTAGGACCAGTTCGGCGTTCGGAAATAAGTTTAACTCCATCAACTATGAGAAGGATACGATTGCGGGCTAATCCTCGGATTGAAGGTACCAGTGAGTAGCCACCTTTTCCAATCATGCAAACACCCGGACTATTTTGCATTACATTTGCTAAATTTTCTCTTGCACCTTGCCTTATTTCCTCAGTAGATATGGTAGTTTTTGGAGCAGGAAGGGTAATATCAAAATCGATCGGAGCTTTGTCAGTAATGGTGATCACTTCGGCAAAAGAAGGAAGAAAATCTTCTTGCTTTTGCAGTATGATTTTCAATTTTTTTATAAGTTCTTCTTTTATATCGATCTCTACTGTTTTGCTTTGATAGCCCGAATAAGTGAAAAGGAACCAGTGTCTACCACTTTTAATATTCCCAATGACAAAAGCTCCATCATCAGATGTTTTGCTGACGATGTTAGAGCCTAAAATCTCTATTCGAACATCTGCTAAAGGAACACCTTCATCATTGCATACCATACCACGCACTTCTGCACTATTATGAGCATAAATAACTACTCCAACGAGAAGAAATGCAAAGAGAAATAAAGATATAATTTTAGTCATAATAAATCTCTTATTATACCATGCAGAGGGAAAGAGCCTTGCAAAACTCTTTCTCTCTGCTGTTCTTGAATATTACTGTTTTTTTGTTTTTACTGACGCGGGCGGCATTAAGATTGGAATATTGCTGCCATGCATCTGTTTGTTTAAATCAGGTATAGTTGTGTTAATTAATGTATTAAAGCGCTCCATTAACGGCTTCAATTCATTTTCTACCATATCTATTTGTTTATTCTGTCCTTGAGTTGGAGAGCCGCTATAGCTGTTAATAGCATAGTAAAGGCCATTGACCAAATAGATTATAGGATACTCTTCTCTACGCCAGAAATATCTATCTCCTTTGATTTCTTTTTTCAGCTCCTCAGCTTCTTTAGAAATATTGTCTATGGTGGTTGTTATAGTTTCAGGGACTTCTTTAAGTTTTTTCAAATTCTTCTTGAGAGCGTCTACTTGCTTGAGAATATTTTCGATGGCTTCGGAAGCCCCATGAGCTGAGGCATAAAGCTCATTAAGCTTAAATATTGCTTGCTGTTGAGCCTTACGTTCATCAAGCGTAATGTCTGAAGTAGAATGCGCTTCCACTTTTAGATTTTTGGTTAACTCCTTATCTCCAACTGATAATTTGACAATATATTCTCCAGGTAATACGAAAGCTCCTTCTGGAGGTCCCATGAAGTCTCTTTCGTCTTTTTTAGGTTTAACTGAGGGAGCATATCGAAGATCCCAGCTTATTCGGTTAATCCCCACATCATTAGTGCATTCTAATTCACGAATAATAGCACCTGATTTATCCAAAATGGTAATCTTTACTCCCGTTTCTTTGGTATCTTTGTCATTATCTGATAGTTCTTTTTTGTCTTTGTCTTTAGCTTCTTTTTCAACTTTTTTTGGTGCAGACTTAAGATAATAGCTAATAATGGCTCCGTAAGGTGGATTTTCAGCAAGAAAAACTTTGTGTCCGAGGGTTTCTCTTATTTCGTAAGGAATAAAAAGGGTAGCAGGGCGCGGAGCAAAAAGAAAGCAATCTGAAGATAGGGTTTCTTTACTTAGTTTTTCTAGCGGAGTTATGTCATCAAGAATCCAGATGCTGCGGCCATGCGTGCCAAAAATCAGGTCATTTTCCCGCGGATGAATAGCAATATCATCAACGGGACAGATGGGGAAATTACCTTTAATTTTTGTCCAATGTCCACCTCGATCAAAGGAGACATAAGCACCTGTTTCGGTGCCTACAAAAAGAAGGTTGGGATTTCGGTAATGTTCCCTAATTACATTAACCGTTCCGCCTTCAGGGATGTTGTTTGCAATAGATTTCCAGCTATTGCCATAATTTTCAGTAACGTAAACATAGGCTTTGAAGTCATCATTGCGATGTCCATCAAAAGTAACATAGGCTCTTCCTTCTGTGAAATATGATGCTACAACTCGGCTGACATAGGTATATTTGGGTATACCGGGAACCTTGGAAATTACATTTTTCCAGCTATTTCCGTCATCTTGAGATACCTGAAGATTGCCATCGTCAGTGCCTACATAAAGCAATCCTTTCTTTAGTGGAGATTCTGATATGGTGGTAATATTACCGTAACACGAGATGCCATCGTTAAGAGATAAAACATCGTCGCTGGGAAGTACTCCCATAACTTTTAGTTTTTTAGGGTCTTGTTGAGTCGAGAGGTCAATGCTTTTTGTCCATGTCTCTCCTCTATCAGTAGATTTGAAAAGCATATTTCCACCATAATATATAGTTTTCGCATCGTGCGGAGATATTAGAAGTGGAGAATTCCAGTTGAATCGATAACGTTCATCCTTTTTTTCCGGCAAGGGCATAATATATTTGTATTCGCCAGTTTTTAAATCGGAACGATAGAGACGGCCGCTTTGCGCCTCGGCATAAACAGTATTTGGGTCCGTTGGGTCGACTTGAGCATAGAATCCATCCCAGCCATGTACTTGATACCAATCGCTGTTAGTTATTCCTTTTTTATAGTGAGTAGCACTTGGACCTCCCCATACTCCATTGTCCTGGAGACCTCCATAGACATAATAAGGTTTGCGCATGTCAAAGCCGATCTCATAAAACTGGCCAATGGGTATAGTATTAACAAAATCCCAGATTTTCCCTCGGTCATAAGAAATATTAATACCTCCATCGCATCCCAAAATCATATGATTAGAATTATTGGGATTTATCCAAAGAGCATGATGGTCAACATGTATACCGCTCACCAAATCAGTAGCAAAAGTTTTTCCTCCATCTTCAGAATAGTACATGGGGGAACCTAAAACCCATATTCTCTGGTCGTTATTAGGATCAATTCGTATTTGGCTGTAATACATAGGTCGAGGATTGGTATCGCTCATTTTCTTCCAGGTCAATCCCTTATCTTCGGAGCGGAATACTCCACCTTTTTTATGTTCTATAAGTGCATAAACAATATCAGGATTGCTGTAATAGATATCAATACCAATACGCCCTGTATTACCTGCAGGAAGACCGTTGGTAAGTTTTGTCCATGTTTCTCCGCCATCGATACTTCTATAGAGGCCACTACCTGGGCCACCTCCATTAAAGCCCCAACCACTTCTCCTGCGTTGATAGGCAGCGGCATAGAGGATTTTGGGATTTGATGAATCAATCGCCACATCAACACAACCAGTGTCCTCGTCAACGTATAGAACCTTTTTCCAGGTATTACCTCCGTCAATAGATTTAAAGAGCCCACGTTCTTTGTTTGGTCCCCACAGATGTCCTAATGCTGCTACATAAACGATGTCAGGGTTGTGAGGGTGGATAACAATTCGACCAATATGGTGAGTTTCATTTAATCCCATATGTTTCCAGGTTTTACCTGCATCAGTAGATTTGTATGCACCATCACCCCAGGAAGTGCTCTGTCGACTATTAGCTTCGCCCGTTCCTACCCATACGATGCTCGGATTAGAAGGAGCCAGGGCTATATCACCTATGCTGCTGGAACTCTGTTGGTCAAGGATTGGTTCCCAGGTGATTCCATTATTTATTGTCTTCCAGACGCCACCGGAGGCAGTACCTACATAGATGATATTTGGTTGTTCTGCAACTACGGCAAAATCATCTATACGTCCACCCATATTGGCAGGACCTATGCATCTCCATTTGAGCCCCTCAAGGATTGATTCGTCAATCTTATCAGGCGGAGTTTGTGCATTTCCTGAATGGAACCCTAAAAGAAGGCTTCCAGCAATAAAAATAATTAATAAAAATTGGATTGTGCATGTATTTTTAAACATAATTACACCTCATCTTATATTTAATTATTCTTATTCTATATTTTATATAAAAAAAATTCAAATACAATTGCATTAAACATAGGAATATTTCAAATGGTATGATTTTGAATGTTTATAAATCTTTATCGATGGGAAAATTTAAGATTAATAAAATGATTACTTCTATTCAATATCAAGACATGCTTCAGCTTCTTCTCTGCTGTGAAATTCAGCTTTTGGCATTGCGGAGCTTTTTGCATACTTGTTAACCTGTATTTTTAAAATTGCACTTGGTGGTAATATCTCTGCTGTTTTTTTTAATCCTAAAACTACAAGAATTTTTTGCGCTTGTTCATGTAAAGGTCCAACTTCTTTTGGCATGGGTTTCATTTCAGTTAATCAGCAAGAACTGTAAAGCCAGGAGTAAGCTCCTGACCTGCTTTCTTAATATTATCTGGATAGTTTGATACCAAGGAAAAATCATTCCAGAAGCCTATTACTTTTAGATACAGACGGTTCTTTGTTTTATCTATTTCTATTTTATAGCAATTGGTTTGAGCTATCTCCTTCATGATGTTATCCCAGCTTAAATTACTTCAAATTGTTATAAGACTAAATTTAGGAATTAGACCCAGTTTTACGGTTCAATATTTTTATACCATCGGGGAATGCATCTGTCAAGAATTATTTAAAATATATTAAATATTAATTAATATATAATATTTTATTGATAATTTGCTATCTCATTATTTCTCGAGGAAAATGGACGGGTTGAAGATAGCGATAAACAGGATATTTAATTTTTGTAGTACCCCACTGAGGTATTATATAGCGGTCGAAAAAGTTCCATACTAATAAACCATCATCACTTTCAGCTTCTAAAAGATAAGCAATCAAATTTCCTAATGGTTGATCGGTACCTATATATATTGTCCCAGCCGGAAAGGAAATATTTTCCTTTTTATAAATACCTTTAACTGTATTGAGATGATGTCCTTGATATGCTTTTTCCAAGGCTTTTATTTCCTCTATATAAAATGCTTCAACTTCAACGGTTATTTCTTCTTTTAGCTTTTCCACTACTATACCATGCTGTAGTAACTTCTTTTTAATTTCAGGTATGGGGGGATATATAAAATAGCCTCGAGGATAGGGAATAGTCCTTTGTGGCTTAAAGTCCGCAAAATAAGGTAAGATATAGGTTTTTTCTTTATCTGTCTTTTTAAGGTGCGGCCAACCGCCTGGAGTTAAATAGGCTTCTAACTCCCAGCTCAAAATAGTTACTGGTTCCTTCAAAGCAACCTGATCAACCCCTACTGCAAATTCCTCAAAAGAGCTGGGATTAAGTCCCCGAAGGACTTTTTTGTGGTCTGCCTCTGCAGCTAACTGTTCCATGGCGCTTGTATTTTCTTGACAATATTCCAGAATTGATAATAAGAAGTAATAACACGCAGTTACTCGGGTTTTATAATCTGCTCCAGAATAGTTCTCGTCTAATATGGACATTCGATTTCGCAAGCCAATATAATTGGTGACAAATCGTGGCAAGTGGCTAAAAGTTCTCCACCCTTTTTCTAAATTTTTATAGTCAGCGAAATTACCATAGGGAATTGACAGCACATTGTATTTCTCATTTAGATTTTTTTGCACCTGAGGGAGAAACTGTGCGCGCATATATTCTAATATTTTTATATCCCCATTGGGATTAAGGGGCCAGGAATAAGTTACCGGTTCTTTATGAGGTGAACCATTTGTGGTATGACAATCCACGAGTAATAAGGGATCCCATCGCATCAGAACATTTGATATTAATCCTCTATTTTCAGGGCTTTCAAGTTTTATTGCATCTCGGTTTAAATCCAGATTCTGCCCATTGTAACGAACTCCCACGCCTTTTTCTGGGCCAACCTGATTCCTTCTATGCTCGGTACTGATTTTATCATTGCCGTCGGCATTATATATGGGTGCTATGAGAATTATAAGATCATCAAGCAGAACAGATTTGTCCCCTAATAGTATATCCCGTGCCAGCATAAGGGAGGCTTCTTTACCTTCTACTTCACCCGCATGTATATTTGCCTGAATATATATCACCTTTCTCTCATCATATTTCAGCGCCATGGGTGAGGAAGGTGCTGGTTTACCCAGTATCATTAATGGAATTCGACGTCCTTCTGTACTCACTGCCAGCGTTTCAACTCTAATATATGGGCTTTTTTGCTGCAGTGCTGTGATAAAATCCATGACCTCAGAATAAAGTGATGTTCGTGTAAAATTACTTTTTTCTGCTACTGTAAGGGGATGCTGAGCGTAAATTGATGAGCAAAAGAAAAATATTGAGAGGAGAAAAAATATTGTTGGCGTCAATTGCCAGATTAATAAATTTTTCTTTTTCATTATTATTATTCCTTATAATATTAATAATCTAAGTATGGGATATCTAGAAAGCAAGTTTCTAACATGTAATTAAGTTTCAGTTTAATTAAAGAAAGTGAAACTTATTCACTTACAATGTAATAAAATAAAATTATTTTTCGGCAATTTTTAGAGCCTTCAGATAATCCTCGGAGGTAACACCAGGGGATTGAATCTTTTTGCGGTGATAAAAATCTTCGATTTTATCCGAAACTTCTTTTTCCTTTCGCATAGTATCCTTCAATTGTTCTTCTAAGCTCGAAAGCTCATCTTTGGGAAAGAATGCGAAGTCTCCCGAGATGGCTACTTCATTTATCTTTTCTTTCTCTACCTCCTGGGCAGTTCTAATTAAGCCCCCTTTAGCTTTATGCATGCCATAAAGGACATCTATGCCCTCTTTTATTTTTACTCCCTGAGCGATTCTCGGTGTTTTCTTATAAATCATTTCGTCAGAAGTAAGGTGTCTCTCAATTTCCTCCATCTTGGACAATATTTCAGGAGATAAGGCTATAGTTTCCATGGGGCCGAGGATTTTAGCAAATTTTTCAATTAATACCGATTTAATATCTTCTCGAGGTGGAATATCACTTAACTCGCGTTTCATGGTAGTAACATTCTCTTCTATAGTTTTGTAAATTTTGTCGCGAAACTTCTCATCCGGAACCTTAAGCACCTTGCTCATTGTTTTGTAATCGAAATCTAACAGAATACCACCAACAAAGACCATACAATCGCCAATATCTCCTCCGGCCTCACCAGCAATTTTACGTCCTTCAGCAGTGACAATATCATTAATAGGGCGAAACTCAGCCTTTATGCCAAATTCTCCATAGGTCTCTATTGCAGGCTGCGATAGCACACGATAGAGCTTATCAATATCTCTTATTGCTAAGGGATGCTCTTTCTTTAATACAACTTGATAGAAAATCTGATTTTCATCTAAATAGGTCGCTCCGCCTGCTACTTCTCTTCTCATATATGGTATTCCTGCTTTTTTGCAAAACTCTAAATCCATTTCCTTTGGAGCATCTTGAAAATAGCCAATGCTTGCCAGAGGAATTTTAGGGGAGACTATAATGAGTGACTCTATTCCTAAACGGGCAATAGCATGGAACGTGAGCATCGATTGCTGACCGGGAAGTTTATCGAGTCTGAAAACATACATTAATATTACCTCCTCTTGTTCTTATTGATTCTAATGCGGAATAAGATTATAGGCCAAATTTAATAAATTAGCAATCTTAAAGCGATATTGTATTTCTATGTAGAGCTTATTTGTATTTGAAACTTATCACCCAAAATAAACTGTTGGAGGAAATTTTATTATAATCACCATGTCATTAAAAATAAAAACCCCTGCAGCTATTGAACTGCAGGGGTATTCCCTTAAGTATTAGCAGCTCTTTTTTGATTGCCGTAAATTTATTTTAATAACGAAAGAGCCACTCTAATTTTGTATAAAGATAAAAGCTTACTCCTCAGGTGAGAATTGGTCTTTTGATGCTCCACACACCGGGCAGACCCAGTCGTCAGGTAAATCCGCAAAGGAGGTTCCTGGTTTAATTCCATTATCAGGGTCGCCCTCTGCGGGGTCATAGACATAGCCGCATACATCACAAACATATTTTTTCATTTTTTCATTACTCCTTTTTACTTTTTTTTCTTTCTCTATATGCTCCTGCGCCCTATATGTCGGGGCGTTCTTGGCTGTTTTACCTTTTTTGATTTCGTGATAATAGGAATAGGTCATCGGTTTTCCGTCATTAAGAACTTCACCTCTAACCACTTCACCAATAAATAGCGTGTGCGTGCCAACATCTACTTTGCTCATCACCTTGGCCTCCAATAAGGCAATTGTATGATCGGTAACACAGGGGCAGCCGGTAGTTCCTTTTTTGTAACTAACCTGCGAAAGCTTATCTACATCTCGTCCGGACTTGAATCCGAAGAGGCCCATGAATGTCATAGGAGCAGATTGATCTAAGATAGAAACAGCAAATGAGCCACTCTTTGAGATACACTCATGCGTAAGGTTTTTCTTATTCACACAGGTAACTATGCGATTGGGCTGGTCAGTTACCTGGAAGACAGTATTAGATATTTGACCATTGAGCTTCTCATCAACATAGGATGTAACAATATATAACCCATAGCTTAATTTAGTAAGCGCTTTGAAAATGTTATTTTCATCCATGATTTTATAGTTCCTTTAGTTTTTCAGATATTTGTGCGCCAAGGGAATAACATTTCTCAAGAGCACGTTCATCTGGAACATATTTGACTTTTAAGCCTTCTCCGATAATATCCACCTTCATTGCTTTCAGGATGTCGTTTATATGATTTACTGCTTCACCACTCCAACCATAAGAACCGAATGCTGCTCCAATGAGGTTTTGAGGCTTCAGTCCTTTGAGATAGGTTAATGTATCTGCAATTGTGGGAAACACGTTGTTATTCATAGTTGGTGAGCCCACTAAAAATGCACCAGCATCAAGAATCTCCGTCACAACATCACTGCGATGGACTGATTTGAGCGACATAACTCTGGTATGTGTTCCTCCAGCCATAAGACCTTCGCTTATTGCTTGAGCCATTTTTGCCGTACTTTGCCACATGGTATCGTAAACCACCACTGCTTTATTAGTGGGTTTTTGAGAGGCCCATTTAGCATACAATTCAAGGATTTTATTAAGGTCCTTTCGCCATATTGGTCCATGATCAGGGGCAATTATTTTTATGTCTAATTGTAGCTTTTTCACTTTTTCCAGCAGGTTTAAAACCAGAGGAGAGTAGGGTAGAATTATATTGGAATAATATTTGGCACCCTCATATTCAAGTATATCCTCATCAATTTCATCAGCGAATCTTTCGCTTGATGCCAGGTGCATACCGAATGCATCTTGCGAAAAAAGAAGCTTCTCCTCAGGAATGTAACTAAACATGCTGTCAGGCCAGTGGAGCATTTTGGTCTCATAGAAGGAAACATTCATATTACCAAGGTTGATGCTTTCTCCATTTTTTACTGCTGTGATATCATAATCCAAATAGAAGTGTTCCCTAAGGGTTGTGGCTCCTATTGCAGAAGCATACACTTTTTCTGGTTTTATTTCTTCAATAACCTGGGAAAGGCAACCTGTGTGATCCATCTCAGAATGATCTGAGATAATATAGCTGATATCCGAAGGATTAATAATCGTGGCGATACGGCTAAGCATCTCATTTTTAAAAGGAGCCTTAACGGTGTCTATGAGGGTTATTTTATCGGCCAGAAGCAAATAAGCATTATATGTTGTACCTTGTGAAGTCAAATAGCCGTGGAAATCTTGCAAGGCCCAATCGATGGCACCTACCCAATAGACCTTGTCCGTAACTTTTATTGCTTTAAAGGTTTCATTCATTGTATCATCTCCAGCTACGATTTCAAAGACGATAGATGTCTGCTCAAAATGCCAATATGACGCATTTCTTCTTTAATGATGTCATCAACTTTTTCGCCACCTAATCTTTGAGGAACCGCATCTTTCATGCCCAGATAAAAAACAATGGAATCTTTTTCAAGCTCTATAGCCTGTTTCAAAATGTCTTCCAGAGATTTTTGCTGGGCAAGAATTTTCTCTGGGCCAGTTTTTACATCAAAGACAATTCCCTCTACCATAGCGTGTAAATAGGCAGATGCTTGATTATCGGGATCAAAAGCAGTAGCTTCTTTCTCCTTTTCTGATAGGTTCTCTTTCATAAATGCAAATGTTTTCTCATGCTCATCTTCCATGGCAGCTAAATCATTCAAGAGATTACGGCTATTCTCCTCATCTGCACCTTCTGCAGCTAAACGATAATACTTTGCTCCGTTTCTCTCAATTTGCATCGCCATTTCCAGAATTTCTTCAGCATTATATTCAAATTCCATATTTCGCTCCTCCTTTTTTATTCTTCAGCTTTAGCAGCTGGGGGAGTAAACACTCTGGAGCCTAATTCACGATCGAGCATGAAGATACCATTTGGATGGTCAGCAACTAATCTGGCCTTCTGCAGCACTTCATCAGCAGAAGCTTCTTCTTCTACCTGTTCTTTCACAAACCACTGGAGGAAATTATTAGTTGCATGGTCCTTTTCTGAGATGGCCAGGTTGACCAGGTCATTGATGAGCCCAGTTACTTTTTGCTCGTGCTTGTAGACGTTTTCAAAGACTTCAGTTGGTGATTTCCATTCCGTAGGAGGTGCTTCTATAGCTTTTAGCAGCACCCTTCCACCTCTCTCCACAACGAAATCATAGAATTTCATGCCATGCATCTGTTCTTCTTGAGCTTGTACTCTCATCCAATTGGCAAAACCAGCTAAATTAATGGACTGAAAATAGGCTGACATTGAGAGGTAGAGATACGCTGAATAGAGTTCAGCATTGCATTGCTTATTTAACGATTCTTCAATTTTTTTGCTTAACATAGTTACGCCCTCCATAATCCATGTATGTTACAATACTCCCGAGCTGTGATTTTATCGGCTTTAAGCTCAAAAGTGGCTTCGGGAGTATCTCCTGGGTTTAAGAATGTTCGGTAAGCTTTGCCATCGGCAATGACCTCTATCCATTCAATATAGTGCTCTTCTTTCATAGGATGAGGTACACTTCCTATTTTTACTTTAAAACCTTTATCAGTTTTTTCTACTACAGGAACATGTTTCTCCTGAGCAGCATCCACTGTATTTGCTTTATAAAGCTTCATTGGCTGACCACAGCAAACCAACTCTCCGACGCCTGTATGGAGCACCTCTACAATATTCCCACATACTTCACATTTGTATATTTGTAGTCTTTCGGTCATTATATTTCCTCCCTCACAGTTTTATATTATTAGGCTCTCCCTAAATATTGATGAGAGAAAGCAATATTTTAAGGTTATTTACCTATATTTTAAACTATAAAATAAAATTTTTACAGCTTTTTGTGGCAGAACCACCAGTCAAAGCATTCATATTGTTTGGTTCGCTCTTTTGCTGTTTGCACATCTGCAGCCGGTGGTACTATTACCTCATCTTTAATGAGCTCATTGTTGGGCCAGTTAGCTGGAATGGCTACTTTATTTTTATCGGATACCTGGAATCCTTTAATCATACGCAAGGTTTCATCCATATTTCTACCCAGTTCCTGCGGATAGTATAGAATTGCTCGAATGGCTCCTTTTGGGTCTACAATAAATACTGCTCGTACCGTATTGGTTCCTTTTCCGGGGTGGATTAATCCCAGCTTAGCAGATACCCTGCCGGTATCATCGGCAATTACAGGAAATTGAATTTCAATCTTAAGGTTATCCTTAATCCACTCTACCCATTTGATGTGAGAAAACACCTGGTCAATACTGAGCCCAATAAGCTCGCAGTTGAGTTTTTTGAAATCATCATATCTTTTCTGAAATGCTACAAATTCGGTAGTGCAAACCGGGGTGAAGTCCGCAGGATGGCTGAATAATATAAACCATTTCCCGGTGTAAGCATCGGGCAATTTTATTTTTCCATGAGTGGTTTGAACATCTATTTGGGGGAAGTTTTCTCCAATGAGGGGTATTCTCTCTTCCATTTTTATTCTCCTTTTATTATTTTTTTTGAGCCTTTTTCGAATTTGCTTTTTCTTTACATTGAGGACATATGCCAATAAATTCTAAACGGTGTCCTATTATCTTATAGTCAGTAGTAGCAAAAAATTCTTTTTGCATATTAGTCAGGTGATTTATTTTGATATCATCAACACGATTACAATATATACATCGGATATGGTAATGTTTATCAGTTTTTCCATCATATCTTCTATGTGTTCCTGCCAGTTCTAATTTTTTTATCATTCCTTCTTCAGATAGGAGTTCTAAATTACGGTAAACGGTTCCCAGACTGATTTTGGGTAATCTGCGTCGTACTTTTTGGTAAACCTGGTCGGCAGTAGGGTGGGAGCGCGTTTTTTTCAGTTCTTCAAGGATAATCTTACGCTGTCGCGTTTCTCTTAGTTTGGCATGTTCTGACAAGGTGCTTTCCTCTTATTTGTAATAGTAACTATTACTAATAATAAGTTTAATATTTTATTTTGTCAAGAGCAATTTAATAAATTTTTCGTTAAATTGGATTAAAAGAAGTTTGAAAAAAATATAATACGTTAATATTTTTATGGAATTGAGTAATTAGAATAAGCAGATTTCTTAATTAATAAGAATATTAATTTGGAATGAGTTAATGAAAAAAACTGAAGTCACTTGAAATAAAAGGGGAAGTATTCAAAACTTTTTAATTTTTTATGCGGGGGAGGAAGGTCAAAAGGAGATAGCTTATGTTAGCCTTTTGATTAATAAATCTTATCCTCCCGTACTGCCCTCAATTATTGCTCCAGATAACCAACTATCATTTTATGTTATATCTTTTTCAAAATTTTTTATTCATCATTTTTTCCTGTTTAGCAGTGGGAGAAAGATTTTAGCTCCATAATATAAATATTTCGTTTTATTAAGCTTTGTATTCATTGCCTTAAGCATGGGATTTTGATAAAATATAATTATATTGATTCAAAAGTATTGTACGAAGGTAGGCTTATTTTATGATTAGATTTGATGACATTGCCGAAAAGGTTCAGAAGTATAATCCTCAAGCGGATATGGATTTATTAAGGAGAGCTTATGTCTATTCAGCCAAGGAGCATAAAGGGCAGGTGAGGCTTTCAGGAGAACCATATTTAACCCATCCCTTGGGAGTTGCTATGATATTGGCTGAGATGAAGTTAGATACCACATCGGTAGCTGTGGGACTTTTACATGACATATTGGAAGATACCTTAGCTTCTGAAAAGGACATTGAGAAGTATTTTGGCAAGGAAATTGCCCACCTTGTTGAACAGGTTACTAAATTGGGACAGATTTCTTATACCTCCAGGGAAGAAAGGCAAGCAGAATATTTTCGTAAGATGCTGCTTGCAATGGCAGAGGATATTCGTGTAATCCTTTTAAAGATTGCTGATAGGCTTCATAATATGCGAACATTGAAGCATGTCTCTCGCAAGCAGCAAGTCAGGATAGCCCGTGAAACATTAGAGATATATGTCCCCTTAGCCAATCGTCTTGGATTAGGTAAGATTCAAAGTGAACTGCAGGATTTAGGCTTCCGCTATCTTAATCCAGAATTATACAATGATTTAGCTGATCGGATTGAAAAAGAACGGAGCGTCAGTGTAAATTTCATTAAGAAAATCGAGAATATTCTTAAGAATGACTTTAAGGAAAATAAAATTCTGGCTCGAGTTGAAGGAAGGATCAAAAGTATATATAGTCTTTACAAAAAAATGATGAGCCAGAATCTCTCGTTAAGCGAAGTTTATGATTATATTGCTTTTCGTATTGTTACACGGTCCACGGCACAGTGCTATGCATCTCTGGGTATCATCCATAATTTATGGAGTCCAGTTCCGGGTCGAATTAAGGATTATATCGCTATGCCGAAGCCAAATGGTTATCAATCATTGCATACTACGGCTATAACTAAAGAAGGTAATGTTTTCGAGGTGCAGATTCGCACAGAAGAGATGCATTTACTTGCAGAAGAAGGGATTGCAGCTCATTGGCGGTATAAAGAAGGAAGGCCAGGAAAAGAACAAGATGATGTTAACCTGGCTTGGTTGCGGCGAATGGTTGAATGGCAGCAGGACGTTTCTGATCCACATGAGTTTATGGAGTCTTTTAAAATAGACCTTTTTCCGGATGAGGTTTATTGTTTTACACCCAAGGGAGATGTTAGGATATTTCCCAAGAAGGCAACGGTAATTGATTTTGCTTATGCGATTCATACTGACATAGGACATAATTGTGTTGGTGCTAAAATAAATAGGAAGATGGTACCAATAAAGACTCAATTAAAAAATGGCGATAAAGTAGAAATTATAACCTCTGCTAATCAGCACCCCAGCAGGGATTGGCTGAAGATAGTGAAAACAACCAAAGCAAAAAACAAAATTAGACAATGGCTTAATAAGTACGAGCTTGGGCAGAGAGAAGATATTGGCAAGAAATTGCTCAGTAAAGAATTAAGGAAGAAAAATAGCAATCTTAATAGCTTTATTAAAAATAATAGATTAAGTAAGGCAGCAGCAGAATTAGGTTATAACAAAGAGGAAGATCTTTATTCGGCAATCGCAATGGGTCAAATCTCAACCCATCAGGTAATTGCTAAACTGCTGCCTGAGGAGAAGCCGCAAGAAAAACAACAGGAAAAACTCCCCTCTCTTCCTCAACGCATTTCTCAAAGCATCCAAAAAGCTATCAGCCCGGATCATGTAATTAAAGTAAAAGGATATGATGATTTTCTTTTTTATATAGCACGCTGCTGTAATCCTTTGCCCGGCGAAGATATTGTTGGATACATTTCCAGGGGAAGGGGAATAGCTATTCATTCAGTTAATTGCCCGAACGTGAAAAGATTACTCTATCAGCCAGAAAGGGAGATTGAAGTAATGTGGGATTTGGATACGGGTGTGCTTTATCCAGCAAAAATTTCAATCTATTTCGTTGATAGACCAGGATTGATGGCCGATATAACAGCTAAAATCGCAGAAGCTAAATTAAATATCCGGGATATTCAATCAAAAGCCTATAATAATAAGCGAGCAATGGCTCATTTGGTGATTGATATTAATAATATTAAACAGCTTGATAAGATTATTAAGTCTCTCAAGAAGATTGAAGGTATTTATGAAGTAGAAAGAGTTTGAAGAATAATAATATTTGTTATATCATTGTTTCGTAATTATCATAATGGTAATTGAAATTTTTTTGAAGGAGAGGTAAATGGATAAAGAAGTAGTATATACCAAAAACGCTCCAAATCCTGTTGGCCCTTATTCTCAGGCTATTAAAGCCGGTGATTTTCTCTTTGTCTCCGGTACCATAGCTATAGACCCGAATACTGGGAAATTGGTCTCAGGTGGATTAGGCAAATCAGTGGATCAAATCATGAGCAATATTAAAGCTGTTATTAGTGAAGTCGGAGCAGATTTCAAGAATATAGTAAAAACTACCATATTTTTGACGGATATGTCAAAATTTCCCGAGGTGAATGAAGCCTATGCAAAATATTTTCCTCAGAACCCACCAGCTCGGTCTACAGTAGAAGTAAGTAATCTCCCGGTGGGAGTTGAGGTAGAAATAGAAGCAATAGTGGCAATACCTTAATAGATATTTGCTTAACTGACAACCTTCTTTACTTTAGTAGAGCGCAAGCATTTAGTGCATAATTTTACTCTCTTGCGCACACCGTCTATTTCCACTCTGACCGAATGAAGATTGGGCTTCCATTTTCTTTTGGTCAGATTATGGGCATGGCTTATCCGATGGCCGGATTGTATCTTCTTTCCACATAATTCACAAACATTAGACATTTCACAAGCCTCCTGAAAAAACAGTAAATGCTACCAGATTAGCTCAGGAAATACAAGCAATTTTTCTATACTTTTTCTGCTTTCAATATTCTTTACCTTATCTTGACTTGCATTATATATCCACTATTTGCACAAAGTAAAGTATTAAATTTAATCTTAACAGAGCATTGGAATAAAAAAAATTTTGTATTTATAAACAATAATATGTATAATATTTAACAGAGGAATATATACTAATTTATATATAAATTACTATATATGAATTTATAGTTAATGAGCGGGAAGTCATCTTATTCTTTTCATATAAAGCAAAGAAAGAATGTGTAAGCGAACAGATTTAATAAAATTGGTAATCTCCCTTGCATTATTTTGTTTTGTCAGTAATCAAATACTGTTCAGCCAGGAACAAGTAACTAAATACAAAGTTGAAGTAAAGGAGAAGCTGCTGTATGTGCTGGCTCTGGATAAAGATGGAAATCCAGTTACGGACCTGAAGAAAGAGGATTTTCAGCTATTCGTGGATGGTCAATCTCACGAAATCGAGACATTTTCTCTTATCTTCCATAGCGAAGAAGAACCAAAAGCAGAAGAGAAAAAAATAGCCGCTAAAAAATTAGAGATAGTTGATCTCACTATTAAAGAGCTGGAATCAAAAAAAAGATTTATTCTGGCAGTTTTGCCATATAAATATACCTCATTTCGTCATAGATGGAAAATAAAGAAATCTGTCACACATTTGATCGAGCAAGCACGATATCCGGATACATGGATAGGGATTGTTGCTTTACATCGAGATTGGATAACAACAATACAGGATTTTACCTATTCAAAAGAAAAGATTTCAAAAAAAATTGAAGCATATTTTAATTTTGATACCCAAAAGCTAAAGCATTTGCATAATGAATATCCCTTATCAGTTAATGAAATATCTCAGGTTCCACAGCTTCCAATATTTGAAGGAACTTTGCGTGTTATCGGGGGCATAGATATTATTCCAGGATTAGAAACCATTGCAAAGAAAATGAGTGTATTAAAAGGGCGCAAAATAATCATCTGTTACTCCCTGCCGTTGGATATTTTCCATGATAGTTCAGATGGTAATACACCATATGCTATGAATCGATTAGATGCATTTTTCAAAATGATTAATAAGGTTGTATCGAATAACATTACCATTTACTATACTGAGGCAAAGGGTCCACATATCCCGAATTTTTTTGATGCATCTTCTGGAGTTGATCTAAGTTCCCACTTATTACCAGGTTCAAGTGCGGCAGCTCGACATGTCAAATCATATGTTGAGTTTTGTCAGGAGTCCAGCCACTTTGCATTGGCAAAAGAGACCGGGGGAAAATATTATTATAATATAAGCAGTCCAACCTATTTTATTGATGATGTGTATAAGATTAACAGCAGCTATTATCTTATAAGTTTTCCGATTACTATACAATTGAACAAAAACCAATCTTTTAGCATAAAATTGAAATGCAAGAGAGAAGGAGTAAAACTCTATTACAGCAATAAACATTATGCTCCGCATGAGCTTGAAGAGAAGGAATTCAGGGAAAGCTATAAACAAATTCAACTCTACAAATATCTATTGCTCGATATCGCAGAAACGCCTCTACTGAGAGTATCAGGAAATTGGACTTCCATTCCTACTGACGACGCCACATTACAAATGGGTTTCATTGATTTCTATCTCCTCGAAGAACTCTTCCAAAAGCTTCCTGTCTCATATCAGCTCGGATGTTCTTACAAAGATAAGCAAGGGCAGGGAATAGTTTTCCAGTGGAAAATAGCAGTGTCAACTGCAGAAAAGAATAAAATAAAAACTTCCCATGGATATAAAGCAAGAGTTTTAGCAAAGATACAGAGGGGCAAGAAGTTGCTCAAATTGGTGGCCATGAACAACGAGACTGGAAAATATGGCAAAGCACAAGTGGAAATTGATGACGATTCAACAAGAGGTTTTTTTAGCCCCATAATAATGGGTAAGCTTTTGTCAAAAGATATGGTCTATGAGTATCGCGACTATTCCGAGGCGCTTTATGATATTGAAAAGGATTTTTATAAATTGCTTTCCATTAAAGATCAAATTATTATACCCTTATTAAATAGAACTTTTGAAATAGGCGATAAAATAAGCTTTTGCCTTATACACAAGATACCAGAAAAACAATCAAAACGATATAAAAACCACCAAGCCATGGCATACCTTGCGTCAGAAAGAGAAGGGCAGGTGACAGAAATCAAGATCCCCCTTCACATCAAAAAAGTAAAAAAACAATACCGTCAATATTACAGCACCATAGATACAAGTAATCTATCAGCGGGAGACTATAGAATAGAGGTTTATATTGCAGATGCCGATAATACTATTATCAGAATAGCAGATGCTTATTTTAAGATAATACCATGATGAGTAATTAAAATTAAAAATTAATAATATATTATCAACTTGTGAGTTTACTATAAATGATTAGAATAACACCCAAGACCATCCTTATTCTTTGCATTGTTTTAACACTCAATTTATTTTCAAATGCTTCACAGGAAGAAAAACCGCAATACAAAATCGAAGTTAAAGAGAAGCTTTTGTATGTACTGGCGCTGGATAAGAAGAGAAATCCGGTAACCGACCTGAAAAAAGAGGATTTTGAGCTTTTTGTAAATGGTCAGCCTCAGGAAATAGAAACATTTTCACTAATCAGCCATATTCCCAGCAAGACGATAGTCGAAAAAGTAGAAATATATGATGAAAAGATAGAGCTACCTCCTGTTTCTATAAATGAATCCCAGGCAAACAAGCGATTTATCGTAGCGGTCTTACCGCCAGTATATACCTCATTTCGGCAAAGATGGATGGCCGAAAAATCACTGATACATTTAATTGAAAAAGCTCATTTCCCTGAGGATTGGATAGCTATTGTTGCTCACTATGGGGATTGGATATACACCCTCCAGGATTTTACCAATTCAAAAGAGAAACTACTGCAAAAAATTGATGCCTTTTATAAAGTAGATGGAAAGGAGCTTTCTGTATTGCAGCGATATTTTCCAACAAGTGGTGAAGAAATAAGTCAGGTTCCTCAGCTTCCAATATTTAAAGGAGTAACGCCAGTTAAGGGAATAAGAAATTTTATTCCTGGTCTTGAGCTTATAGCCGAAAAGATGAGCGTATTAAAAGGGCGTAAAATAATTATTTGCTTAGCCCTCCCAATTACTTGTTTTCCTGGAGAACCTAGTTATTCCAAGATGATTAATAAAATGCGTTCAAATAATATAACCATTTATTATTCGGAATTGAGAGGGCCAGGTATTTTCGGTATTGGGTCTTATAAAGCTTTCTCTCGAGAATCGAGCCATTTTGCTCTGGCGAATGAGACCGGTGGTAACTATTATTACAATAGCAGTAGCCCAAAATATTTTATTGAAGATATAGAAAAAATGAATAGCAGCTATTATTTAATTAGCTTCCCCATTGAAGAGCGATTAGGAGAGATCACATCCTACGACATCCAATTGCAGTGCAGAAGGAAGGGAGTTAAGCTCTATTACAGTAATAAATATTATGCTCCTCATGATATCGGAGACCAGGAACTTAAGGAAAGCAATCAAAGAATTCAGCTTTATAACAACTTATTTCATGATACGAAGAAAAAACCTACTTTTAAATTATATGGTCAATGGATACCGCTTCCCAGTGGTGACGAACTATTACCATTAGGTGCAATTGATTTTTATTTACCAGCGGAACTTTTTCATACGCTTCCCAAATCTTATGAGCTGTTATGTTTTTATTCATACAAACAGGAAGATTATTTAGTTTTCCAGGAGAAGGTACATTTCGATTTCAAAGAAAAAGTCCAGGGTAATAATTTGCAGAGATACGTTCTAAGACTTATTACCATATTACCACCAGGGAAAAAGATTCTTAAGCAAACGGTAATGGATTATAAAACAGGTGAATATGGAAGATTTGATATTACTATTGATGATAGAACTTCGCGACCCAATTTCAGCGAGCTCATGCTGGGCAGATTATTGCATGATGGACTCTATTATGACTATAAGAAAGAATCTGAGGATCATTTTAGTTTGAAAAAGTATCTGTATGATCTGCTTTCCATAGGTGATAGCAAAATCATTCCCTCTGATAACAATTCTTTCAGCCCTGGAGAGCAAATCACTTTTTGCCTGATCCACAAAATACCAGAAAAGGAATCCAAGCGATACAAGAATGTGAAAGCTGTAGCTTACTTGTCCCTCGATAAAGAAGGGCAAATCACAGAAATTAATCTGTCAGTTCGCATCAAAAAAGTAAAAAAACGCTATTATCAATATTATGGAACAATCGACACCAGCAATTTAACACCCGGAAAATATAGAATTGAGATTGACCTAAAAGATGCCAATAATTCGATTATCGCAGCAACTGATGCCTACTTCAAAATAGTAGAATAAACCAATTAGTAGTTATTAATATCATCAGTCAACTTCTAAAGCTTGAGGAGTGTCTAATGGCAGTAAAAGGAGGGATAAACAATGCTAAAGAAAATCTATAATCTTTCACTGCTTATCTTTTGCTGCTTATTAGCCCTTCATTGTTTCTCTGTCAGTGCCTTTGCTCAGAAGGGATTTAAGATTGAGCAGGTGGATGGTGTAACGGTGGTATCTAATCCGAAAAATCCCATTCCAAAGAATGGATTGAAGAAGCGGATCGTTTTCAAAGAGGAGCTCTCCATCGGAGAGATTGAAGGAGATGAGAATTACATGTTTGGGGAATTTATTAGTTTTAATACCGATGATGAGGGCAATTTTTATGTAAGTGATATAGATAATCATAGAATCCAAAAATATGATGCAAAAGGCAAATATCTGATGACTATTGGTAGAAAAGGGCAAGGGCCTGGTGAGTTCGAGTACCTATCTAAGCCGCAATTTGATAAAGGGAATAATCTTTATATATATGATCTCGGTAATAAAAGAATATCTTTTTTTGATAGGGATGGTAAGTTCTTACGTCAAATAAATGCACCAAGAATGTCTACTGAAATTGCTATAAATTCTGAAAACATGATAATTGGATCTTCGAGAAAATTTAGTCGAGAAAAAGATAGCTACAAGGTTTTTAAAGCATTTGGTATATTTGATGAAGAGTTCAATCAAGTAAAAATCCTATTCAAGGATGAAGAAAGTAATAAAAGAATAGAAGGAGGAAGAGGTCTTTCTGCTCCTCAAATGTTATTTCAGCCTTATCTGATTTTTGATTTAACAGACAGTGACATGATTTACACTGGATATCCGGAAAAATATGAGGTAAAGATATATGATCCCAGAGGGAAATTATCAAGAGTAATACAGAGGGATTGTGACCCAAAACCTGTAACCAATGAAGATAAAGAGGACATATACGAGCGGAGCAGAAAACATCTTTCAGAAGGTGGAATACCAGAGCATTTAATTAAAAGATTTATTAAAATGATAACATTTGCAAAATACAAGCCCGTTTACCAGAGGTTCACTTTAATGGAAAACGGCTGGTTATTCATAATTGTTAATTACACTGAAGATAAGCATACTGTAATTGATCTTTATAATAATAAAGGAAGATATATAGCGCAGTTTAAGACTGATGTTCCTACATCTAATCTTTTTTTCAAAAACGGAAAAGCCTATGCGGTTGCCTACGAGAATGAGTTTCCTTTTGTGAAGCGTTATGGTATCGAGCTGCAGGAATACAAAAATGGCAAGTGGATTAAGAGCACTATCAAACTATATTAATCGTCATCATGACTAAAGGTTATTTAGCAGCTTAGTGTTAATATGACAAATTTAAGAGCTAATATTTTAGTGTAAGCATTTGTTAGAACCATTTATCTTCATTATTATGTAGTTATATCCTATATTTACAAAATAATATTACATATTAGTTAACCTATATTTAACCACTTATTTATAAATTTATTAATTGACAAATATATGATTTTATGTAATATGATATTTTAAGAAAGTTTGCTAAAAAAGAGCAATAAACTATCTAAAAAAATTGATGCAAAGATAATAAGATGCAGTTTTCAAAAAAAGTATTAATAATTAGTTCGATAATCATAGTGATTCTTGCAATTTCCGCTGTTTGGTTGATGAGAAGCGGCTGGAGAATAAGCAAAGAAGGACAGGAACATAGTTCATCATCGTCTGTCGAAGAGACGTTGAGTTCTTCAGCCATACCAGTACCAGTGGAGGCTGCTTTAGTAATACGAGGGAAGCTTATACAACGAATAATGACAAACGGTATTGCCAAGGCCATCCGCAAAGTAGCTTTCCAGGCCGAAGTAGAGGGGATATTAATCAGCTTAAAGGTTAAAGATGGGCAAAGCGTGAGAGCCAATGACCTCCTGGCTAAAATTGATGATACTGATTACAAGCTGGAGGTAGCAACAGCGGAAGAAGCGCGGATTAAAGCTTTAGCAGATTATGCACTGATGCAGTTGTCGGAATCATCTTTAGCTTCTTCCACGGTATCGCAAAAAGATGCTGAAATCATCAGCAGCGCAAAAATAAAATGGCAGGAAGCCGAGGAAAACTACAAAAAGGGATTGATATCAAAGCTGGAGCTCGAGCAAATCCGAAAAGAATATGATCTGGCCAGGATAATGGCTGGTTTAAGTCGCGATGAAGTTGCCTCCAGCCAGGTTGGTTTAAAGAGGGCAGAGATAGCATTGGAAAAAGCAAAACGCAATCTGGAGAAGACAGAAATCCGGGCTCCATTCTCCGGCATCGTTACCGATGTGCAAGCAGTAGAAGGAGAGATGATGAATAGAGGTAAAAACCTCTTTAAGCTGGTAGACCTTTCCAACATAAAATTAGAAGCTAAAGTACTGGAGAGCGAGATAGGATTAATAGATATTGCAAGAGAAGCATGGGTCGTTTTTCCCGCCTATCCAGATAAGTCATTTGTGGGCAAAATATCAGCTATTAGCCCCATCGTGGATTCGGATACAAAAACCTGCACGGTGATGATACAGTTGACTAATCCGGAAAAATTGGTCAAGGATGGTATGTACGCCCAGGTCCGCATAGATTCTCAGATTTTCGAAAACAGATTGATAGTGCCGCAAGAAGCCATTCTGGAGAGAGAGGGGCGGAAATTAATCTTCCTTATTGAAGATAAGCAGTCGAAGTGGATTTATATCCAAACAGGAGTTGAGAACGAGGAATATGCAGAAATATTGAGCGAAAGCGAGGGCGCGCCATTGATGGTAAAAGAGGGAGACCTGGTTATTACATCAGGGCACTATACCTTAGCGCATGATGCTCTTGTCAGAGTAGTAAATAAGGGTGAGCTTAATCTGGAATAAATTTCTTACTATCTTGTGCAATTATCTTTATATATAGTTAGCACCTATAAAATTGGCTGTTAAAAGATTAATTGAAATAACCAAGATTATTAATGCATATCTCAGAGTTTTCCATCAGAAGGCCTACCGCAGTAACGATGTTTTTTCTTGCGGTAGTTCTCATTGGTTATATATCTCTTACAAACTTAAGCATTGATCTCCTGCCTGATTTAAGCTATCCCAAACTTACTATCATTACCATATACCAGGGAGCGGCACCCGAAGAAATTGAAGCCTTTATCACAGCACCTTTAGAGGAGGGCATAAGTGCCGTACCGGGGATTAGGAATATTCGTTCCATATCAAGGGAAAGTATCTCCATTCTAACCCTGGAATTTTCCTGGGGCACTGATATGAATTTCGCTGCCTTACACGTGAGAGAAAAATTGGATAATGTACGGCATTATTTACCCCAGGGAGCTGATAAACCGACCATCCTTCACTGGGATCCTCAGAGCAAACCGATTATGACAGTAGCTGTTGCCGGCAAGAAAGATTTGCTTGATCTCACCAATCTTTCCCGGGATGTTTTCAAACCGAGAATGGAGCAGATAAAAGGCATAGCCTCAGCAGAGATCGCCGGAGGAGTGGAGAGAGAGATCCATATTGAAATAGTGAATAAGATGCTTGCTCTTTATCACTTAGACATAGGTGATGTAGATCGAAGGATTGAAGAATCTAATTACAATTTTCAGGGTGGTACCATCAGAAAAGGGAAATATCGTTATGCGCTGCGCACTGTTGGGCAATTTCAGGATATAAATGAGATAAAACAGGTAATAATCGGGAGAGGAAAAGAAAATGCCTTTATCCGCTTAGCAGATATAGCAAGAATTTATGATGCAACCAGGGAACAGCAGAGCATTACCAGGTTCAATAAGGAAAACAGCGTTGGCCTATTACTATATAAGGAGGCCGGTAGCAACACGGTAAAGGTGTCTGAGGAGGCTGAAAAAGTATTAACTGAGCTCAGGAGGGAATATCCGGAGGTAAATCTGATAGTTGCCTATGAAGAAGCACGTTTTATCAGAAATTCAATCCAATCCGTTATTAAATCAATTATCTATGGTGCCCTCTTAGCTTTTCTTGTTTTATTCCTGTTCTTGCAGGATTTCAGAACTCCTTTTATTATTGCAGTATCCATACCTATTTCCATTATAGCTGCTTTTAACTTGCTCTATTTTACCGGTATTAGCCTGAATATTATGTCACTGTCCGGTCTCGCTTTGGGAGTTGGAATGCTGGTGGATAACTCTATCGTAGTATTGGAGAATATTTTTCGACATAAGAGCTCAGGCATAAAAGCCATTAATGCTTCCTTCATAGGAGCAAAGGAAGTAGGCATGGCAGTAACTGCCTCAACTCTTACTACTATCTCAGTATTTCTTCCTATTGTATATGTTAAAGGAGTGGCCGGAGAGCTTTTCAAAGATCAGGCACTGACGGTTACCTTTTCATTGTTAGCCTCTCTTATCGTTGCCCTTACCCTTCTTCCCATGATGGCATCCAGGATACTGAGAACCGGAGAATTGAAATTTGGAGACTCTACAAAGCAATCATCTTCAGAGTCGTCATCTGAAAATCAGAATAAAGGAAAAAAAGCAGTTAAAAAACCATCTTCAAAAAAAGATTGGAGAATAATTTTGGCTGCAATTCTTTTCCCTTTTAAAAAAGCATTCGCTGCTCTATTCTTTTTATTAAAAGTTTTGTTAAACTCCTTCACCTGGTTAATTGATTTTATATATAGCTTCATAACTCAAATAATACTTTTCTGGCTCTATAGTCTTTCTCAATTATTCAGACCATTATTTAATGCAGCTTTTAAAGGTTTCAATTATGTGTACAAACGTTTTGAGGAATCATATCATCGTTTTCTTCGCTATTCCCTTATGAATAAAGGAAAGGTATTATTAATTGCCCTTATGCTGTTAATTTTCAGTATCGGGGGAGGATTCTTTATAAAACGAGAACTCATGCCATCTGTCGATTCCGGGCAATTTATAATAAAAGTAAAGATGCCCCCGGGCAGTACATTAAAAGCCACACAGGAAATAGTAGCTCGATTAGAAAATGAACTCCTGTCAATAAAAAATGTGAACTTAGTTTTTTCTAACATAGGATTGGTACAGCAGACCCAGACTTATGGCGAAAGAAATATTTCCAGCAACACGGCAGAGCTAAAAGTCCAGCTTTCCAGCTCAAATAAAAAGAAAAGAAGCTCTACTTTTGATAAAGAGATAAAATTAAACAGCACTGAAAAGGTAATCAATTATCTGCGCCAAAAAACCAGCAATATGGCCGAGATGGAATTAAGTTTCGAGCCTGAACAGACCGCTCTGGAGCGGGTTATCAGTTCGGGCGGCCGAGGCGTAAATGTGAAAATAGCAGGAGACGAATTGCCGAAGTGTCAATCAATAGCTGATGATTTAGTAAAAAAATTTAAGAATATTCAGGGCATTGCTGAAATAAGCACCAATCTGGATGAGGGCAAACCGGAAATTAAGCTTTGGGTCAAAAGGAATGAGGCAGAGAAATATGACTTATCCGTACAGCAGGTTGGCAATTATATAGAAGGTATTATGCAGGGAAGAATCCCTACTCAATATGAGGAGTTTGACAAAAAGATTGATATTCGCATGAGACTGCAAGAAAAGGATAGGGCGGCGATTACAAATATATTAAATTCCAGTTATCCCTTGATAAGCGGAGCTCAAGTTCCACTGCGAACTTTAATAGAGTTTGAATATGTGAAAGGGCCGCAGGAAATTTATCGAGAGAATCAGCAGCGGCAGGTCGTTATCAGCGGCAGTCTCAAGGGAAAGAAAATCAGTCAGGTGACACCCGAGTTAGAGAGAATAATCAAGGCACAGGATGTACCCGAAGGGTACAGAATTAGCATGGGTGGCGAAGAGGAGGAACTGAGGCGATCCTTTAAAAGCCTGTATTTTGCTTTTGTGGTAGCCATTATATTGGTTTACATGATAATGGCTGCTCAGTTCGAATCCCTGGTTCATCCCTTTACCATAATTTTTTCTCTGCCGCTGGGGTTAATTGGTGTGGTTATTATCCTGCTCTTATTTCGCCAGACCTTAAATGTGATTTCTATCATTGGCGTGGTGGTGCTGACAGGTATAGTGGTGAACGATGCCATCATAAAAGTGGATTGCATTAATCAACTGCGCAAAAAAGGTATGTCCAAATTTGATGCCATTATAAAGGGCAGCCACCTGAGGTTGCGCCCCATATTGATGACAACCGTTACCACCGTGTTGGGATTGACTCCCATGGCCATTGGAGTTGGTGAGGGAGCGGAATTACAGAGGCCCCTGGCACTGACCATAATTGGTGGATTGTCTTTTGCCACGCTATTAACTTTAATCATTATTCCCATAATGTATGACATTCTGGACCGAATAAGACATAAATGATCTTTTTTGCATTTAATGCAGGATTTATGTAGTTTGAGGAAAAAAGGATACAAATCTTCAATAAATGGTCAGCGAGGAATAAGCATAAATGAAAATCATTGATAGTGCCCTCAGAAGACCCACCGCCATAATTATGTTCTATACTGCCATGGTACTGCTGGGTATCATCTCTTTGCTCAATCTCCCTATTGAGATAGTTCCCAGCACTGACTATCCCAAATTAAGAGTTTATACGCGTTGGCCCGGAAGCTCACCGGAAACGGTTCAGATTTTCCTCACATCACCCATAGAAGAAGCTGCCGTACAGGTGGCTGGAGTAAGAGAGGTGACCTCATCCTCCTTCAGAGGACGGTCGCAGGTAGATTTAGAATTTACCCGGGATATTGATATGAATTTTGCTTCTTTGGATTTGAACGAACGTCTTTCACTTTTACGCGACAATCTTCCCGCAGGAGCTGCCCAGCCTATAATAAGTCAATATGTGCCACAAGAGTTACAAAGAGGGAATTTTTTCACTTTCTCAGTCACGGGCGGTTATCCTCTTCAGTTTTTACGAGAAATCGCCCTGAAAAAAATCAAACCGCCCTTAGCTTCTGCGGACGGTGTTGCCGATGTGGCAGTTTTAGGTGGGAGTGAAAAGAAAGTGAGAATTTCCTTGGATAGGACAATGCTGAATATGTTTCGTATTCAACCTGTATTAGTGGCTCAAAGGATAAGAGAGATGCAGACGACCTCCCGGGGAGGTACTCTGCCCTACAGGGGGCAGAACCTGACTTTTACCATAGCTCATGATGTTAGTGATATTAATGTTATAAAGGATATAGCCATTGCACAAAGAGGAGAGAGGTTGATTAAGCTGAAAGATATTGCAGAAATAAAATTAGCCCATGAACCCGTACAGAGTATATACCGTATAAATGGCAATCCACGAGTTCAGGTAATTATTGAAAAAGAACCTGGTACCAATACCCTGACAGTAGCAAAAAATGTGAAAAAGAGACTGCAGGAAATAAAAGGTAAATTACCTGCTGATATCCATTTTATGGTAATCACTGACCAGAGTGAAGAGATAAACAAGGAACTCTCCGTGATCTATGAGAGGGTAATACTTATTATTGGGATAATTTTCATAGTACTTCTTGCCCTCTTGAGAGATTTAAAAACACCACTCATAATTCTTTCATCAATTGTCCTCTCGGCAGCCATAACCATAAACCTTATCTATTTCTTTGATATTTCCATAAACATACTTACCCTTACCGGATTAGCCCTCGGGTTTGGCTTGCTGGTGGATAATTCCATAGTTGTTCTGGAAAATATCTTCCGCTATCAGGAGCTCGGTCTCTCCCGGCAAACATCTTCCCTTAAGGGTGCTTCAGAAGTAGCCTTACCCATCTTTGCATCTACCCTTACCACTGTTGGAGTGTTTTTCCCTTTTGTTTACTTTAAAGGAAGGCTGAGCATCTATTATCTACCGCTGGCCCTGGTTATTGCCTTCTCACTGCTAGCCTCGTTGTGTGTTTCTTATACTCTCATTCCCTCCTTTGCCGCAAATCTTTTGCATATCAAAAGAACTAAAAAAAGAAAAGAGCGCTTTCAGTTTTATCAAAAATCTATCCGCTGGATCATACAGCATAAAGCATGGGTGCTCTTTATTACCATATTCTTATTCAGTGGCAGCTTTTATTTATTTAGCAAATACGTCAGCCGAGGCAGCTTTTTTGCCTGGAGAGAAGAAGAGATATTGAAAATTTATATCGGGATGCCATCAGGAGCAGAGATTGAGAGAACCGATGAGGTAGTGCGGTCTTTTGAAGAAAGGATTAAAAACTTAAAAGAAATTGAAAAATTGGAAGTCATTATCTATGAAGCAGAAAACGCAATTATTAGGATTGAATTTCCCGAGGAAATACAGAGCTCACTTTTTCCTTATCTATTAAAAGAAAAGCTGATAGCTATAGCATCTCAGCATGCTGGAATAAGTATTAGTATCTACGGTTTTGGGGAATCTTACTATAGAGGAGGATTTTCTTCTCCCTATTACAATTCGCAGATTAAAGTCCTGGGATACAACTATGATAGATTGAAACAAATTACCCAGGATATAGCAGCTAAAGCGAAAGGGAGCGCTCGTGTCAAAGATGTCACCTTCTCTTCAAGTCGATATGGATGGTGGTCGGGACAAGGCTCGGAAATTGTGTTACAAATTAATCGGGAAGCTCTGCAGAAATATGATTTAAGCGTTAATGATTTATTGTATTTTGTCAGAAAAAATACCGCAGGTTCATTTATTCAAGATAGCATTAAAGTTGCTGGTAGAGAAATGATACTGGACATCAAGATAGCTGGTGCTGAGGATTTTAATCTCAAAGATCTGCAAAATCTACTGATCACAACCAGGAAAGGAGAACAGGTTAGAATTGCTGATATAACATCAATTGAAACAGAAAAAGTTCCTGAGGTAATAGACCGAGAAAATCAAGAGTATCAGCGGACTATTTTCTGGGAATATAGAGGTCCGGCAAAGATAGCAAAGAAGTATCAGGATGCGATACTGAAAAGCTTAGACCTTCCCCCGGGTTATTCTGCCACCTCTGAAGCTGAATGGTGGTTCCTCACCGAGGAAGAGAAGGAGCAGATACATTTTGTAATTGTCGTGGCTATAATAATCGTTTTCATAATCCTGGCAGCGCTCTATGAATCAATACTGCAGCCCTTTATTATTCTCTTCTCCGTACCCTTTGCTCTCATTGGAGTTTTCCTCATATTTTTCCTTACCGATACCCCCTTTGATTCATCAGCTTATATTGGAGTTGTTCTGCTGGGTGGTATAGTAGTGAATAATTCCATTATCCTGGTGGACCATATAAATCTTCGTAGAAGAGAGGGAAAGAAGCTATTAGAAGCAGTGATAATTGGAAGCACTGAGCGAATACGTCCCATCCTGATGACAAGCATAACCACCGTTGGCGCTCTTCTGCCACTCCTCTTTTATAAAAGTGAAACTGAAACCGGTATCTGGTCATCCCTGGCCCTGTCAGCCATCGGTGGGTTGATAAGCTCAACCTTCTTTACGCTTACCGTAATCCCCATTCTCTATCTTCTCATGGAGAAAATCAAGCTCTGGTCGCAGCATAGAAAAATGGAACTTATCGAAACATGGCAGGGATTTTAAAAATAAGCTTAAAAGATTTTTTACCACTGGAGGTATATATGATTAGTAAAAAGATATTTACTTCTTTGTTCTTTTCCTTTTTGGTAATAGGCTTAATGCATTATTTTTCTCCAACTGTTCTGGCACAAAAGGGATTTAAAATAGAGAAAAAAGACGATGTAATTATAGTTTCAAATCCCAAAGAACCCATTCCCAAAAATGGATTGAAAAAGCGGATTGTATTCAAAGAAGAGCTTTCCATAGGAGTAATCGAGGGTGAGGAAAATTACATGTTTGGCAGCAGAATAGAATTTAATGTGGATAAGCAAGGCAATTTTTATGTATCCGACAGAGATAATAAAAGAATCCAGAAATATGATCCTCAGGGAAACTACCTTCTCACCATAGGCAGGGCAGGGCAGGGCCCCGGGGAGTTTGAATCTTTATCTATACCGCGATTTAATGAAGAGAATAGTCTTTTTGTATTCGATAGAAGAAATAGGAGAATATCTTTTTTTGACTATGATGGTAATTTATTAAAGGAAATACACACTAAAATTGAATTAGGTGATGTATCGGTAAATTCAAAAGGTCAAATATTAGCAACAAATTTTGAACGAATTAAAGAAGGCAATAGTATAAAAGGACTTGAAAAACTAACCTTATTCGATAACAGATTCAATCCAATACAAGTACTTAAGGAAATTGAACGAGAACCATTTGTTACAATATCAGGATCAGGAGTGCATATTAACGATCAGATTAAAACGTTAGCCAACTCTATAAGCAAAAACATATTTAGACCTAATATAAGTTACCTAATTAATAATGATGATTTAATTTATTTTGGATACCCAGAAAGATACAGGATAAATATTTTTTCTCCAGAAGGAAAATGTAGAAAAATAATCAGTCGAAATTATGATCCAATTTCAGTAAGCCGTAAAGATAAGGCAATAGTGCTTAAAAGCTATAGCGAAGATCCTTATTTTATTAGGATGTATCCAGAGAAAATCAGGGAAAAGATAATAAATGCTGTTAAGTTTCCCAAATACAAACCCGCTTATCAGTTTTTTATTTTAATGGAAAATGGCTGGTTGTTTGTAGTTGTGGATTATAGAGAAAATGAATATGCCCTTATTGATCTATTTGATAAGGAGGGGAGGTATATTGCTCAGTTTAAGACAAATGTTCCAACCCAGAACCTTTTCTTTAAAAATGGAAAAGCATATGCGGTATATGAAGAGGAAGGTTTCCAATTTGTAAAGCGCTATGCCATAGAGCTGCAGGAATACAAAAACAAAAAGTGGGTTAGAAGCAACATCAGATTATATTAAAGACCTTCAGTTTAATGCTTTTCCGATTATTTGGTTGAGATAAAAAACGTATTAAAAAAAAGGAACTGTCGGAATTATCAACTTATAAATTGTTACAAAAAAATCTAAACTAAAAATGAGAATAAAAGCAATCAAGATAATATTTCAACAATCGGAAATATAATTTCCATAAAATACAAAAATTAATTTATTAATATACAAAAAAATATTAATTTCAATCTTAAGTAGTTAAAGGAACTCAGTTTTAATAATTTTATTATTTATTTTAATCTTGGTAAGCAATTATTCTATTTTTTCCCACCTTTTCCCACCTTTACCCATTTATTATCTTCAAGTTGTATGCATTTCATATGAATAAGAAAAAGTGAGGCAGATATACTTTTTTTGTTTATTAAAATTAAATGATTTAATATTAATATGCTAATATGTAAAAATTTATAAGAGATTTCCATTTTTTTATTAAATGTAGCAAACATCATCCTTATAAACAATAAATTTCATACAATATATGTATATAAATTAACTACATAATACGATATATTGGGTAATTATGAAAAAATTTATTTTTATTCATTTT
>CAZYAF010000030.1:0-52149 GCA_964645975.1 uncultured Acidobacteriota bacterium | reverse complement strand
GTATGGTGCCAAGTTTTTAAAAGCAGATGAAATACTTAGATACAGGAATCGTTACAAAAATTTTTATATACCAGATAAAATACATGAAGCTATCATGTGCTGGCTAAAACCATTAATTTACATAGGTATTGTTAAAAGCAAATATGCCCGTAAAACATTTATAATATCTCAGGAAAACAGCAATGAATTTAAAAAATGCATGAAAAAAATATTAGGAAAAAGCCTTTCTCTTAAATTATGGAAGTTCATTAATAAAAATAATTTTTATGAAACAGTAAAATTTAGAAAAAGGATAAAGCGTATAGCATGGTTCAAAGCTTTCTTTCATAATCCTTTTGATGTATTATATAATCTAATAAAACACATATTTATAGAAATTCGCAAGAGAATAATTCCGCCTGAAAAAGTTATTGCCTTTATTGGACCTGATGGTTCCGGTAAGTCAACAATTATAAATAATTTTACAAAATATTTTGATAAATTCTGCTTAAGAGAGAGCAAAATTTTTCACTTCAGACCATCTCTAATCCCAAGTCTAAATGCATTATTAAAAGGAAATAGAAATTGTTTGCCGCCAGAGGATTTTACTAATCCTCATAGAGCGGTACCATCAGGATTTCTACTTTCAATATTACGACTTCTCTACTATACCATTGATTATGCCATTGGATATCTCATTAAAATTAGATCCTTGTTAGCAAAATATCATATGATCATATTTGATAGATATTACCATACTTTCATAGTAGATCCTTACCGCTCTCGTGTAAACCTACCAACTTCAATTCTTAAATTTTTTATGAAATTTATTCCCAAACCCCATGCCGTTATATATCTGGATAATAAGCCGGAAATTCTGCTCAAGCGAAAACAGGAACTACCCATGAAAGAACTGAAACGACAGATAGAGGAATACAGAAATTTAGTTATGGAACTTCCGAACGGATATATTATTAATGGAGATAGACAAATAGACGACATTGTTCATGATGTTATAGTAATAGTTTTAAATATCAAAGCAATAGACCTGGAGTATGAATTATCGAGGGTTCAATGATTGATATACGAATAGCTGAATGGAAACATCTGATAAGTTTCGGAGAACTCGACAATCTTCTTATCATCGGAAATAACATTCCTCCTGTGGGACTTATAAGTGGTCTTTCATCAACAGCAAAAAAAATCTTTATTGCCTACCCAAAGAAACACTATATAAAAGATTACTATAATGATAATGCGAAGCTAAAGCACAATGTTGTTTTTATGCCACAAGAGGATAATATAAATAATCTCCCTTTTGCTGAAAGTTCGCTTCAAGCTATTACAATTATAGATGCTCCATATAAAATAGAATCTTTATTAAAATATTGTCAAAAAGCCCTTTCCCCAAATGGTTATGTAATCTTTTTCTTGAAACACAAAAATTTTGTGCAGAAATTACTGACACGTTTAACTACAACTACCACTATTAAAAGTATTTCTGATCTCAAGAAAAAAGCACAATCACACAATTTTGGCCATTTCAGAACCTATGCCTTAGTTCCTTCATTCGATGAAGTACGCTGGATAATACCCTTTAGCAGTGGTAGAATCATCGCTAATTCGCTATCAATCTATTTACCGAGCCTCATCAGCGCCAGAATTAAAAAAAGGTTTGCTGTATTTCTGAGCAGAATCGGACTTAAGCAGCTCTGGACACCGCATCGCATATTCATCGCCACAAAGACCTCAGGCACCCTGGAGAAAAAAAATGATGATTTGACAAATAATCTCAAAAAAATTTTAAAAAAAGACGACATTAAACTATCCCTTTTCACTGGTACTCCTGGCTATTATCAGAAGACTACGGTTCAGATCATGGATGGAAAAGGCAGCATCATAGCATATGCCAAAATAGCAGAGCAACCTCAAACAAAAGCTGTTTTAGAAAATGAAGCCCTTATTTTAAATAAGCTTAAAGCACTCAATTTAAAAAGTGGCTCAGTACCAGAAGTACTATACTATGGAAATGCGGGCAACAAAACACTCCTCGTTCAATCCGCTGTGGAAAAACCATCCTTCTATAGCACTCATAAGCTCACTCAGGCACATATTGATTTTCTAACTGAAATTTTCAGCAAAACAGCAAAAAAGCAGCTTTTCAAAGAAAGCCGCCATTTGAGCGAATTTAAAGAACAGATCAAGCAATTCCAAGGCACTATTCCTGATAAATGGGAGCACATTTTGAGCAAATCTTTAGCAATTATCAGCGATAATCTGAGCAATGAATATATTCCTCTTGGGTTAGGACATAAAGATTTCACTCCCTGGAATACATTAAATAACAAAGGGAACTTATTTGTAATTGATTGGGAGATGGCTCAGGATAATGTTATACCATTTTATGACATCTTCCACTTCTACGTGCAGCAAGCAATCGTCTCTGAAAATGCTCATCTTGAAAAACTACTTAAAAAACTATTATTAATCAATACATTATCTACCGAAATATATAAGTCGTATAACACTATTGCTAATATAAATTCCGCTTTATTATATTACTTTCTGCTTTTTTATTTATGTGATAGTTGCGCCTTTTATATTTTTATAACCAAACATTATTGGGATAATATAGAAGAACATAAACCAATAGTGAAAAGGATACAAATGATAGACATATTACTAAAGCTTGATAAGAACGAGTTGTTAAATTTAATATGATTGGAGATAGAATAATTTACAACGCTTAACAAAAAAGTTAAAGTAATAGAGTGTATAATAACAAATTAGTGCAGGACATGTAATGAAGCAACAAATAAAAAATAATTATATAGCCGCAGCTCTTTATTGGGGGCTGATTTCTGGGCTGCTAATAGGTCTAATTTTCTCAATTATATATGTTATGGCAAATAAATACTTAAACCATAAAATGTTTTATATTAGCGGCACTTCTCTAAATAGCTTAATAAATACATCTGTATTCATTTTATTAATTTATTGCTTTGCTATCGGTATCTTATTTTTTATAGTAGATAAGATAAGGACACAAAGAAAAAGCATTGCTTATTTATTTATTAGTGCTGCTCACCTCCCAATCGTAATCTGGGTATTTATTAAAATTAATAGAACACCATGGTTAGATCTATTTTCTATAACTGGTTTAACAATCAATATCTTCCTCATTTTCATCTGGTTATTATTCTCTTTTGCACTACTGAAAATATATAGTGCAAAAGTGAATATTAAATCCTACAGCCATACATTAATGATAATCCTAATCATCGCTATAATATCTGTAAACCTATTTACCCATTTTATAACACAGAAAAAAAATGAAAATGTAAATGCCCCCAATATTTTGCTTATTACCATTGATGCTCTACGAGCAGACCACTTAAGCTGTTATGGCTATAATAGAAAGACGAGTCCTTTTATTGACGAGCTGTGCAGCCAATCTGTTCAATTTGAAGCAGCAATTTCTCAGGCACCCCATACCTATCCTTCTCTACCAAGAATGATGACATCACATTACAACACTTCCCTAACAACGCCACTTAAAGCACATACTATGGCTGAAGTATTAAAAGATAAGGGATATATAAGCGTTGGCATAATCCACAACGCTGGTGCTGAAATTAAAGCCAGTAACCCCTTTGAATTCGGTGGATTAAAACAAGGATTTGATCATTTTATTGTTCCTGAATTAGACAGCTATAATTCTGAGAAACAAATCTATGCCCGGGATAAAAGATATACGGCAAAATGGGTGACTCATGAAGCCATTAATTTCCTAAACTCACAAAGAAATAAAAAGTTCTTTCTCTGGCTTCATTATTTTGATCCCCATGATCCCTATGCACCCCCGGAAGAATTCGGTAAAAAGTTTGCATCTAATTATAGAGGTCCTTATAATGGAGATGTTAGAAAAACAGCCAATAATTTCATCAAGCTATTTGGAATAAGCAGGTCCGAATTATCAACTGAAGATCGACAGCACATCATAGACTTGTACGATGGAGAAATCGCTTATACGGACAAATATATTGGCATACTGCTTGATGAACTTAAACGATTGAATCTTTTGAAAGACACAATCATTGTTATAGGTTCAGATCATGGAGAAAGCCTCGGAGAACATCACATCTGGACCCATGGATATTCGCTCTATGATACTGAGATTAGAGTTCCGCTCATAATATACTACCCATCGTTGTTATCAGCGCAAAAGATCACAAATGTAGTGGCACAAAACATCGATATTATGCCAACAGTCCTTGCCATGCTGGGCTTTCAGATTCCAAAAGAACTAATGGGTACTAATCTATTACCGATTATTACTAATAAAAATTCAATCAATGATTACTACGATTACTACTCTTTCTCATCATTTGAATCGTTATTCTGCATTAGAGATAGGCAGTATAAATTAATTGTGTGCTCTGAGTTAGAAATGCAATATGAATTTTATAATCTAATTGAAGACAAGAATGAGCAATTCAACCTTTATAATCAGAAGGAATACACAGAATTAATAAACAAATATAAAAGGGAACTAACAAAAAAGTTTCCCCAAAGTCTGAAACCCAATCTTAGCATGGAACAGATAAAACAATTAAAATCAATTGGATATATTAAATAGATAACCTTTTGTTGAAAGCTATGCAAAAAGTCTGTATCACACAAGACGAATTATTACCGGGTGGCAAGACCAACGTTCTTCTCAATATTATAAAAGTATTGAATAATCGAGGTATTGCTCCTGATCTCTACTCCTACGATATTCTCAGCACAAAAAAAGCTTCTTCTTTATTGGGCAATATGGTGCAATACCATCTCAGAAAAGTTTTTGATCTGGGCATAAAGAGATTTACCTATTACAAGAACTATTTCCTTTTTCCTCTAATAAAACACAAACTGAAGAATTATGACCTCATTATTAACAGCGGTAACTGCCTTCACTCAATGACAGATGACCTTGCTCTAAAGACAATTAATTACATCTATTATCTCTACCCCCTGGAATATTGCGAACCTGACTATTTCGATATATCATTGTTAAGAAAACTTTACCTACAGCCATTAAGATTTATGAATCGAGATTTATCAAATAATGAAGGTTCAAAATATGGTTTAACTATCACCCTATCTAATTTTTGTAAGGAAAGAATTGAGGAGTTCTATTATCCCTTGAAGAATAAAATTCATGTAATTTACCCGCCGGTAAATATCGAAGCTTTTTGGGACGACAAAAAAAATAGAGGCAAGCAGGTTATATCCTCCGGCATTTTTAATCCCATAAAAGATCAAATGAGCCAGATAAAAATAGCAGAGGCCTTTCCCCATATTAAATTCTTTATCACTGGATTTATAAGCAACAAATTGGAAAAAAAATATTATAATGAATGTTTGAGCTATATTGCTAAACATGATATTACTAATGTGGGATTAATACCTAATATATCGCAACCATATTTGAAAAAATTGCTAAATAAATCCAAATATTTTATTCATACCAGAAAAAATGAGCACTTCGGAATAAGCATTGCAGAGGCTATTGCTGCAGGCTGCATTCCTCTGGTACATAATTCAGGAGGCCAAAAAGAGATCGCCCCTCTTGATGAATTAAGATTTGACTCCATTGATGAAGCTATTGAAAAATTCAAAACCATCAGCAATTCTGACGAAAACAAATATCGAAATTATCTACAAAATCACATTTTGCAATTCTCTGAAGAAAAATTTGCAAAAAGCATTAGCTCTTTAATTCATAAAATTTTAACGCAATAAGATTATAGAAGAAAGCGTACATGAACATTAAAGAAAACAACAAAGGAGATTTAAACATTTGAGAAAAAAATTAAAAAATCTCACCAATACATTCAATCTCTACTTAGCTCTTATTATTGGAATATTCTATGGTGCTTTTAGGGCTGTGGAATCTCTTTGTTATAGCAATATTTCCTTGCAATTTGGACAGTACAGCCTTTTTATGCTTTACTTTATAGCAATATTTCTTATTCTAATTTTACTATTTTATTTTTCAATTAGTGTAACTCATAGTATTATCACTAAAATTAATAAAAAATGGGCATCACATATTAAGAATTACACGCTATTTTTATTTCTGTTAATCTTTTTTAGCCTTTTTATTAATTCTAAATGGAGTTCAGTATACTATAAGCACTTTGAAAGTGTTGATACGGCTATAGGTGGAATAGCTATATTAATAGGAAAGTTGTTAATTATTATTGCTGTTTCGCTTCTTACCACCTTCTTTTTTGACGTCATTATAAAAAAATATAAGAAGCTCTCACTCTCGATCCAGGTTTGCTTTTCTATTGGATCTTTATTATTTGTTTTTTTGGGGGGATTTTTGTTAACTGAGTATAAAGCAACTAAAGGATCAGCGAGAAAAAAGGAAACGGTTAGGTATCAATTTTACAAAAAAAATCATAATAAGGTTCTTCTGCTCGGTGCTGATGGAGCAGATCTGAAAATAATTGAAGAGCTAACATCAAAAGGCCTCTTGCCAAATATATCATTCCTGCTTAAAAATGGAACTTATGCTGAATTGAAAACTTTGCATATATCAATAACTCCAAGAGTGTGGCCCACTCTTTGTACTGGTAAACTTCCATCAAAACATGGGATCAGCAGTTTTTATAAATTTTATTTTACCGGCATCAAAGAAGGAATTTATTTTCCCTCTGTCAAAGGGCTAAATTTGCTATTTATAAACATTGCAAATTTCACAAATCTAATCACATATCAAATGCCTACTCGGTATGATTATCACTGTACTCCTCTATGGCAAATATTATCTGATTTTAACTGCAACGTGGGTGTAGTGCGCTGGAATTATAGTTGGCCGGCACCAAAGATACATGGAAGATTCATATCCGATGGAGCTATCCATTTAATTAAGAAAATTACAAACGGTGAATGGAAGAAATATGAAAAAGAAGCAAAAACTTTTTTCCAACCTTATGACGACTTCATAACCAATACACCATATTCTATCGATTATAAAAAAAGATTTTACTTCAATATATTAAAGAAAATGATACAAAAACAATCATATGATTTCTTTATGCTTGGATTAAATATTAACGACACGCCTCAGCATAATTATTTTAGGTATTTTAAACCACAATATTTCCCCTTTGATAACCAAGAAAAAATCAAGCTATTCAATAATAAAATACCTGATTCATACCAGCAGTTAGATCATTACGTAGGTAATCTTTTAAGACTGCTTCCTTCAGACTGGATTTTATTTATTGTTTCAGATCATGGAGGTAGCGCAGTTTTGAACGAGTGGATAAGTAATAGAGGAGGAGGTAATCACACATTTCAAATACATGGACTGTTTATTGCTTACGGAGAGGGAATAAAACGTGGACATAAGATCAAAAATATCAGAGTAGAAGATATAACTCCAACAATATTAAGAATATATAACTTACCACCAGCAGAAGATATGGACGGAAAACCAGTTTTTGAAATATTTACAGAAAAATTCAAGAAAAACCTGATACTTTACCCTTCAATAAGCACATATGAATCCAAAAAGCCTGAAAAACAAAAACATGACAAAATGTTATATCCTTTTTCAAAAAAGGAATTGCAGCGTTTTAAAGCACTCGGTTATTTAAATTAAGCTTTATGGCGGAAAAAATCTCAGCAGCGAAGGTAAAAAAACAGAAAATAAAAATCTATTATGTCGATGTCAAATTTATTTAAAAAAGCATTTCATATAAATAAAAATATCAATAAAAAAATAGATAAAGCATTTAAAGGTTTTTTTGAAGAAACTTATTTAGATGCATATCGCAATAATCTGAATGAATACATATCTAATTGCCATAAAATAATCCACTTAGGGTGTGGTAAATCATCTCTATCAAAATATTGCTCGACCAATTTATCTGAAAAACAAATATATAGTTTAGATCTAACTCCCGAAGTTCTGACCATAAATCCCGATAAATATAAAATTGTAGCAGATGCCTGCGAAATGCCTTTTTTATCGAACTCAGTTGATTTGATAGCTACGGAACACACTTTTGAACATTTCATAAATCCCGAGCGGGTCCTTAAAGAGATATTTCGAGTCTTAAAACCAGGAGGACATTTAGTATCCACATTTCCTAATAGCTGGTATTATGCATCAGTTATCTCCCGTCTGACACCCTACTGGTTTCATGTTTTCTATCTGAAGTTACTACATGGGGCTTCTGACGAAATAATCAAGCAAGAAAAATTCCCCACATATTATAAATTCAATTCGTATAATAAAATTAAAAAATTGAGCAATAAATTACAATACAAGATGGTTAAAATTAAGACATATATCGGTCTTCCTGGATATTCCAATGCATTACCATTTCCTTTGCACTTTTTAGCTGTTATCTATCATGTGCTTATTGAAAAAATGGGAGTTATAAAATTATTTTTTGGTGCAACGCATCTTCTCATTTTAGAAAAAACTATTAAGTAATAAATGAAAATATTCATTTCAGCCTATGCATGTGAGCCGAATAAAGGTTCAGAACCAGGTACTGGATGGAATTGGGCAAATCAGATAGCTAAATTCCATAAAGTTTGGATTATTACCAGGTCTAATAATAAGCTAATCATTGAAGAAGAATTGAAGAAAAACCCTATTCCGAATTTAAACTTTTATTATACAGACTTGCCCAAATGGATGAGATTCTGGAAAAAAGGTGCTCGAGGTCTTTATTTATATTATCTTCTCTGGCAACTTGCCGTCTATTTTGCGGCAAAAAAACTACATAATGAGCTTAATTTTACTATAACGCACCATGTTACTTTTGGAAACATCCTATTACCGACATTCATACCATTTCTCCCTACCCCATTTATCTGGGGTCCTCTTGGGGGAGGGGAAAAAGTTCCTCGGCAATTTTTAAAAAATTACAACTCCAAATTAAAATTTTATGAATATTTTCGTGAATTTATCCAGACATTCTTATTTAAAATTAATCCCATTACCTACTATAGCTTAAGAAAATCTAAAGCAATAATATTAAAAACTCCCAACACATTGAAATTAATTCCTCCTAAATATCGCTCTAAAGCTTTAATCTTAACACATTCAGCTTTTTCAAAAAATGAACTTCATTTTAATTCCTCTCAGAAAAAACATCAAAACTTAAACTTTAAAGCTATCTTTGTAGGGCGGTTAGTCCACTGGAAAGGTTGTGACTTAGCAATAGAATCATTCGCCAAATTTTCCAAAAAAAATGAACAAGCGGAACTATTAATAATCGGAGAGGGACCAGATTATAAGCGCCTTCTTAATATCAAACAAAAACAAAATGCCAAAAACATATATTTTGCAGGCCTATTATCGCGACAAGAAACATTGAAAAAAATGAATGAGTCAGATGTTTTGTTATTTCCGAGTCTAAAAGACGCCGGACCCAAAGTCTTATTTGAAGCGCTTTTCTTGGCTCTACCTATAATATACTTCGATATAAGCAATTTCGCTGAAATCATTACAGACTCCTGTGGTATAAAAATAAAAGCTGAATCACCAGCCCAAGCAATAAATGATTTGGCAGAAGCTATGGAAATTCTTGCTATAAACAAGGAACTTCGCAATAAATTAAGCAAAGCTGCAAAAGAACGTTCTCTAATGTTAGATTGGGATAAGAAAGGAAAAGAAATAAAAAAAATATATGATAATTTATTAACAAAAAATGACTGTTAATAAAACAAAATCCATAAACAAAAAAAATCTCTATTTAATTGTATCACTTTTGCTTTGTATAATTTTGGCTCTTTTTCTTCTTTATTATTTTGAAAATACATCACTATATCATCAGCTATTTTTATTCGGTGGATTGGTATTTTTAATTTCATTGTTCATTGCTTCGCATTCAGGATTAAATTTAACCAATTTATTCTTTATTATTTCCTTCGTCCCCATGTTTAGCTGGCCGTCAATTGAATTAATGGAATCTTTATCCTCAGCCGACCCAATACAGCAATTTAAAATCGGCATTAGAGCAGTGGTCTTCATCTACTTCATATTAGCAGTGGTAAAAAATCCTTCTATGCTGAAACCTTTATCCAAAGGAACTCTTAAATGGTTTACAATATTTACCATTTATTCTTTTATTTCAGCAATATATTCGCCTATGAAATTTTTCTCTTTCTACTGTGCTTTGGAATTATTGAGCTATTTAATAATGACATCAGTTTTAGTTTCACAGATTAAAAATGAGCAAGACTTACAAAACTTATTAAATATAATTTATTTTTCCCTTGCAATTATAATTGTCTCCGGTTGGTTATCCAGTTTTATATTCCCAGAAATCGGCTGGTTAAAAACAAGAGGTATCTATACACGTTTAGGCGGACGCTTCATTTCAGCCGGAAAAATTGCCTTATCAGCATGTATTATTTTTATTGCTTTATCAAGTAGGATGCTTCAGTCAAAAAGAATAAGGAAAAGAAAAAGTATATACATCGTCCTTGGATTGCTTTTATTTACCATAGCAACAACTATTGTCAGGCAAATCTATATTGCTACATTTGCTGGAACTTTGGTAATTGTATTTTTATTGAGAAAAAAAATGAATAAAAGAACTTATTATCTAACTACTGTATTGCTTGTTTTTGCATGTATTATTCTCTTACTATTTTATAAGAATATAGCAAGTCTCTTTATTCGTGGAGCTCCAATAGAAAATTTAATAACTTTAAATCAGAGAACTATTTTATGGAAAATTTCACTTCTTAAAGTATATACAAAAAGTCCTATATGGGGACAAGGATTTTATATAGGTCCCGGATTGCATAAATTATACAATGACTTCCTTGATCCAGAACCCTATTCTGCACACAATATGTATGTGCATCTACTTGTTAGTCAGGGAATAATTGGACTTATAATTATATTGATACCATTTATAATCACAATTAAAAATTCTGCGCATCTCGTAAAGATAAAAAATAGAATTTGTAAAAAAAATAATAACTCTGTCAATATTTATGTAGAGATTTGCGCTTTCTTAATTATTTCTGTTATCTTATCAATTGTTCATGATTGCATAGCTGCAAGGATTGGCAATGTTCCCATACCAGTAATCTTCTGGATTATAGCTGGTGGTACCTCCATTCTTAGAAAACATTATAAAAACAACATAACAGCATATGAAAATCTTAATCATTCATAACCAACACCGTTCTGGTTCGGCCAGCGGAGATGATAAAGTTTTTACGGAAGAAGCTAAGCTCCTCGCATCTAAAGGTCACGAAATTACTACCTATACAATAGCAAACGATGAATACGATAGCTTCAGCTTTAAAAACAAGACCAAAATGATATTTAAGGTAGTTTGGTCAAAAGAGGTATATAAAAAAATAAGAGATATTATAGAAAAAAAGAATCCCAACGTTGCTCATTTTCATAATATATTCCCCCTGATTTCACCATCAGTTTATTATGCCTGTTCCCATGCTGGTGTTCCCGTGGTTCAGAGCTTACATGATTATCGCTTGTTGTGTCCCATGGCCTTCTTTATAAGGAAAAGCAAAATTTGTGATAATTGCATCAAATATGGCCTCTGGCAAAGTATCCTCTTCAGGTGTTTGAGGGATTCACTGCTTCAGACCGGCGCTGCCGCAGCAATGGTGGGCATCCATCGCCTATTAGGAACCTGGAGAAAAAAAATCGACCTATTCATTTGCCTCAGCGACTTCGAACGTAATAAATTCCTCCAGGCCGGCTTTTCCGCAGATAAAATCGTCATAAAACCCAATTTTTTAGCTAATCCTCCCGAACCCAATTATACTGATAAAGACTACATCATCTATGCTGGCAGATTGGGCGAGGAAAAAGGTCTGAAAACTCTTTTGCGTGCCTGGAAGAAATCTCCCAAAGCTAAGCTGAAAATTTTGGGCAGCGGACCCTATGAAAATAAGCTCAAGGAAATATCAGCTACTTTTCAGCTTAATAATGTTGAATTCTTAGGACTACAGCCTCATAAGCAATGCATCAATTTAATTAGAAAAGCACGATTCCTGATAATGCCTTCTGAATGCTATGAAACCTTTGGTTTAACAATTATTGAGGCCTTTGCTTGTGGAAAGCCAGTAATAGCATCAAATCTCGGAGCAATGGCAGAACTGGTCGAAAATGGCAAAACTGGCCTTCTGTTTGAGCCTGGCAATGCTGATGATTTAGCGGAAAAATTACTCTTTTTATGGAATAATAATAGCATGGCTAAAAATATGGGTGAAAATGCACGGTTAGAATTTGAAGCCAAATATACACCTGAACGTAATTACCAGCTTCTAATGGGAATATATCAGAAAGCAATTAACAATAAAAAAACAAGGATAATATCATGAAAAAAAAGATACTCATTACAGGAGGAGCCGGATTTATTGGCTCTGCCCTTGCTAATGAACTCATTTCACAAGGTCATCATGTTATTGTGTTTGATAATCTTGAACCACAAGTTCACGGAAAAAATAGCTCTGTACCGAATTATCTTAGCAAAGAGGCTGAATTTGTCTTCGGCGATATCAGAGATTACAACCTGCTCAAGAGCACTATTAAAAAAACCTCAATTATTTTTCACTTTGCTGCAACGGTAGGAGTAGGTCAATCAATGTATGATGTCCAAAAATATATAGAAGTCAATACACTGGGAACAGCAAATATATTGCAGATTTTAGTCAACGAAAGAAATTCTGTAGAAAAGATAATCGTTGCTTCTTCCATGTCATGCTATGGCGAAGGTAAGTATGAATGTCCTCATTGCAAAGTTGTCTATCCAACTCTTAGAAGCTATAAACAGCTTGCAGATCGACAATGGGAAATGAAATGTCCACAATGCAGTGAAGAAGTAAAAGCAATTCCTACTGACGAAAATAAACCTCTTTTCCCAACCTCAGTATATGCGATATCAAAAAGGGACCAGGAAGAACTATTTTTAACCGTCGGAAGAGCGCATGAGATTCCTGCAATTGCCTTGAGATTTTTTAATGTCTACGGCCCCAATCAAGCCCTCTCTAATCCATATACCGGAGTCATTGCTATCTTCTCCAATAGACTCATTAACAAACAACCACCATTAATATTCGAAGATGGTTTACAGAGCAGAGATTTTATTCATGTTTCTGACATTGTACAAGCTTCTGTTTTAGCGATGGAAAAAGACGAAGCTAATTTTGACTGTTTGAACGTAGCAACCGGCGTTAGAACCAATCTTTTGAAAATGCTCGATTTGCTTCAGAAAGAACTCGATCCACATAAAGAAATAAAACCGAAAATTGTAAATAAGTTCAGAGAAGGTGATATTCGCCACTGCTATGCAGATATAAGAAAAATAAAAAACAAGCTTGGATTTCAGCCAAAAATCAGTGTAGAAAAAGGACTAAAAAGCTATATCAACTGGGTGAAAAACCAGGCTTCCACTGATAAAGTAGATCAAGCAATAACAGAATTAAATGAAAAAAAATTAATCAAGTAATTCCAAAATGGTGTTACCATGAAAATAGCAATACTCGGAACACGAGGTGTACCAGCCAACTATGGCGGTTTTGAAACATGTGCCGAAGAATTAAGCGTAGGTTTGGTCAAAAAAGGACATGAGGTTGTTGTCTATTGCAGAAAAGGAAATAGTGACCTTTCAGAATATAAGGGTGTAAAGTTAATATCGCTACCCCGCATAAAAAATAAATACCTTGATACATTCTGCAGCGTCATATTACAAATTATCCACTCATTATTTATAAAAACTGATATTATTATGGTATTCGGCTTAACTGGAACTGCTTTCCTCTGGCTACCAAGATTACAAAGAAAAAAGGTGATAATAAATGTCGATGGGTTAGAATGGAAACGGAAAAAATTTAATTGGATCGCCAAAAGATACTTAAAGATAATGGAAAGACTTGCAGGTTTTATTGCTCATGAACTTGCTACAGATTCACAAGCAATCAAAGATTATTATAAGAAAAAATACAACAGAAGGTCAACCTTCATAGCTTATGGAGCGTATATTAATAATTCTGCAAAACCTGAAATCATAAAAGAATATAACCTAAAAAAAGACGAATATCTTTTTATAGCCAGCCGACTTGAGCCGGAAAATAATGCCGATATAACTGTAAAAGCTTTTGAAGGAATTCAAACAAATAAAAAATTAGTCATCGCAGGTGAAGCGAATTATAAAAGCACCTTTATCAAAGAATTACAAAAAACAAAAGACCCACGCATAATCTTCACGGGAGGAATCTATAAACCATACCATATTGAAGAACTACACTGTAACTGTTATGCTTACGTTCATGGCAATGAGGTAGGAGGAACCAATCCAGCTTTGCTCAAAGCTCTCGGTTATGGCAATTGTGTTTTAGCGCTGGATGTGCCCTATAACCGGGAAGTAATTGCTGATGCAGGAGTTCTTTATAAAAAGTCGGTTGAAGACCTCAGGACAAAAATACAAAACATAATCGATAATCCAGATATTGTGAAACAATATCGTAAGAAGGCACAGCAACGAATAGCCACTGAATATACCTGGGAAAAAATTATTAATCAGTATGAGGAACTTTTTGCCTCACTCTGCAAAAATTAATTATTGAAATTTTTATCTCTCTTAATCCAATACTTCCTGAATAGCAATAAATTAAGAGAAGCTCTTTATACCAGTCAGTTAGATAACCAGCAAAAATGTTGCAATAATATATTTATAATACTATTTATCAGGGTTTCTCAGGACTTGCCGGCTTTTTCTCTTCTTTGATAATCTGATAGAGCTCATAAGCTCCATAGGCACCAGCACCAACGACACCTATTATTAGATAAGGAATTATCTTGGCTCCCAAAGTGAGAAGCCCCTGGCCCGCAATGCTCCCAATAGTAAAGCCCATGATTACCATGGCTTCACCTTTACGGAAAAGGGCCATCTTCCCTTCCTCTAAGACAACCGTTCTCATACCAGTAGCATCTTGATAATTGACCCCAACCTGTCCAGAACCACAGCCTATTCTCACCACTCTCCAACCTATTCCTGGCACTGTCACCACTTCCATTTCCACATCAGTGCCTCGAATAGCAGCCACAGCAGCCGGTGTCTCAAACTCGGTAGTATACGCTTTATTTGGACGAATACGAGCCCATACTTTTCCTACCATTACCTTTATCCGCCGTCCAATAGTTGGCTTACCCGGAAGAGGTTGTATGGAGATATTTGTTTCTTCTCTAACGAAAAGCAGACTCCCGTCATCATATTTTACGCATACCTCAGAAACCGCATGCGTTTTAATCTCATCGCCAATATAAAGCTGCATATTTTTTTGTGCTGGCATCGCTTTACCTGATCTCACGATTGTCGCTTTTCCAACCATTTCAGCTATTTGAGCTGCCGGTGCAAGCCCTCTTACCTGACCGATAGAAATCCAGGGAAAACTCAAAGAAAAAATCAATATCAAAGCTAACGTTTTCCAATGTAAACCTTTTATATGCATAATACCCTACTCCCCTTTTCAATTTTGCGGTGAGCTTAATCTCAGCGGAGAATTAATAGTGCTTTACTTATATAATGTAATATATATTTAATATTAATAAAAGTTAAAATAACAATTTTCCCATGCAATTTATTATTATAATGCCAAAATGTTTTGCGTCCTATTCAGGTCTACATATTCGCCCTTATCTCCTTTATAATTTCATCAGTATTTTGATAGCGCCTTCCGGGGTCCTTCTCCAAACATTTCAAAATTATATTCTCCAACCAAGGGGTAATTTGCTGGTTTATCTTGTGAGGTGGAATAGGTTGCTCATTCATATGTTTAAGCAACAAATGACCAATATTCTGGGCAGCAAAGGGGAGATGACCGCTGAAGAGCTGATATAACACAATCCCCAAAGAATAAATATCACTTCTCTGGTCAAGATCAAAACCCTGTATCTGTTCAGGGGACATATATTCCGGCGTCCCAATGATATTTCCATCTATGGTTCTGGTCCCTACCCCAATCCCTCGGGCAATGCCAAAATCAACTATTTTGACCTCCTTTCCCCCGGCAATCAAAATATTCTCCGGCTTTATATCCCTATGTATTATTCCCAGTCGATGAGCTGCACTCAAGCCTGCGCACATCTGCAGGACTAAATATATCTTACCCTTTATATTGTCCGAATTTTCTCTCCTCCAATCGTTTAAATTTCCCCCTTCAATATATTCCATAGTAATAAAATGATTTCCTCGCCATTCACCTATATCAAAAACTCTAATTACATTTGGGTGATTAATTTTTCTGGTAATCTTTATCTCACGAGTAAAACGTTTAATATTTTCTTCTTCTCCTGCCATGTAAGGCATCAATAATTTAAACGCTATAAGCTCATCAAGTTTCATATCGTGCACAAGCAATACTTTACCCATTCCACCTTTGCCTATCTCCTTTATAATTCTATAACGCTTTACAATGATAAGATCTGGTTCAATCTTTATTGCGCTCAAAGCCTCTGCATCAATCGGCTGTGTACGTTCCACCTCCCTTTGTAGAACTTGTGTTTTCATATCTTCAATATTTTCAATCCGCTGAGTCACATCTTTATAGGAGCGATCGAAAGTATGAATAGTCTCATATATCTCTTTTGCTTTATCCAACTGATTCTGTTTTTCATGAAGCAAGCCCCATAAGTAATAGGTCTCTTTACTTTCATCACTAAGCTCTTTCCCCTCTATGGCCTTCTGAAACGCTTTCTCGGCCATAGAAAAAAGACCTTTTTCCATAAAAGCCTCTCCTAATAAAGTACAGGCTCGCCTATAATCTGGAGATTCTTTCGGCACCCCTTGTAGCGTACGTATTCTCTCATCTATATCTTTTAATTCATAATCCTCAAATATGGTTTTAATTTCTTCTTTTTCCTTCTCCTCTGCCTGAATACGAATAAAGGTTGTAATAACGAATGTGAGAGACATAGCTACTAATGGAAAGACCAACTTGATCCATAAATCAAGCAAAGAGAAGGCAAACTGAACGAGATAAAAGAATATCACAAAAGAACCTATAGTGAGCAAAATGCTTAGTAATGGTCGAAATTTGGATACACACAGATTCAGTAAAAAACATAGTAACAATGCCAGAATAAAGTCAAAAATCTCCATCCACTGGCTTCTCAGGAGCACTCTGCCAGTAATAATATTCTCAATGATAGTTGCATGCCTTTCCACACCCGGCATTTTACCAGTCGATACTATTTTCTCATCTAATAATCCCGGTGCACTGGCACCAATAAGAACAATTTTATCTTTTAATGCTTGAGGATTGACTCTCTTATTGTAAACCTCGCTGAAGGGCATATAAGTAAAAGTTTTAAAGCCGCCTAAATAATTTATAAGCATACGACTCGATTCATCAGTAGCTATATTGATATTACCAATATCAATGCTCTCACCAAAATTAAGCCTGACAAATTCTATCTTCAAATTAATATAGTCTTTAACAATCTGAAGAGCAAAAGAAGGATAATAATGATATCTATAATGAATTACCAAATTCTCCCAACGGAGCACACCATCGGAATCAGCGATAGCATTTACGTGACCGAGGCTCTTCGCTGAATCTCTAAAAATGGGAAGTGGACAATGGAGGGCTTTCCCTGAAGGAAGATCAAATTTGGAAGCAGCTTCTAATTTTCCAAAAAAAGCTAAAGCAGATTTTTTAAAATTCTCATCTGACATTTCACTGCTGCCGTTTTTCATCTGCGCTTCTTCTTCCCTGAAACCAAAATAGAAGGGCAACACCACATTATCAGCTCTCTTCATGGCTGCTGCAAGCTTTTCATCATTACTCTCTTCCTGTTCCAGACGCAGAATCCCCTGATAAATAGGGTCTACTTCGAAGCCAACACCATTGGGATACTTTTTCTTTAATCTTTCTTTTAATGCTCTTAATTCAGAGCTTTCCTCTGGCTCATTTAAGATTATATCTATACCAATAACATGAGCACCAGCATCTGAAAGAATGTCTATTGCCTCCGCTAAGATACTGCGAGGCCAGGGCCATCTACCCAACTCAGTAACACTTTTGTCGTCTATATCTAAAATAACAATTCTATCACTCGGTTCAAGTTCACCTCTGATGGAAAAACGCAAATCGAGAGATTTTAATTCGATTTTTTCCAGAAATTTTAAATTGGAATCCACTAAGTAGAGGAAAAAAGCCAGGACAACCGATATCAATGCTATGCGAAAACTGGTTACCTTAAACTTAGGCATGACGCTAATCAAATGTAATAATTGCTATTTATAAAACGTTCCCATTTATATACTATGTAAAACTCACAACCATTACCACCTATATTGACTCTAAGAGGGAAAGCATTCAAAAGCTGATTTAATTTGAATTCGGCTAATAATATATTACCTTATAATAAAACAATATACACTGTTCTTATTATACCAAAAAGCAGCAAAGATTAAAAGCTCTTTATTTACAACAGTTATCCAAATATTATGAAGCAAAAAGATGCAATACAAATAGAACTGAAAAAAAATATTCCGACCGATGTAATTTCCGAGTTTACGAGCTAATAAATTTTACCTGTGCATATAGACTATTAAAAATATTCCATTCCTAATGCTGATCTACTGTGTTCCTTTCTGAAGAATTTCCTCAGTGTTTAAGATACGCGCAAATCCTCCTTTTAAACATCTTCCAACTATTGTGCGAATTTGCTCTTCATCCATATCTCCAATTCCAGGATTGCCAGTAGCATCAACTATAAAATCCACAAAATAATCACGGTCGTGTGCATCACGAGCGGCAGATTCACAGCAGTAGTTAGTCATAAATCCGCATATGACAACTCGTTGAACATTAAATTTTTTAAGCCATTTTTCTAAATCTATCCCAATAAAAGCTGAATATCTATTTTTGATTATCTCAATTGCATTGGCGGGCCGTATTAAGTTCTCATCATATTCGCTCTCTTCAGCATTTTCTTTAAAACTAAAATCTTTTGCAGCTTCCCCTAAATAGTCGAACATTCTTCCCAAATCCGATCCATTGGCTTTTTGCGGCTTTAAGAAAAAAAGCCTCTCGGCCGTGAAGACCGAGAGGCTTGAAGTAATCAAGCTTCTTAAATCAGGACTTAGAAGTCAATTCTCAGTGAGATCTGAGCCTGACGAGATACGCCAAGAACCATCCATGATCTTCCAAAGGTATCAGCCAAATCTGACCGATTATGAATATCAGCGTTATTTCGGTTATCATGATCGGTGAGGTTGAAGACCTCGAAGAAGAACTGCGCTTTATATTTCTTTGCAATGGTGAACAGCTTGGAGAAGCGTACATCCAGAGAGAAATAGGGATAGCCAGTGTAGTTGCCCTTACCGTTGGAATCATAATGATTTGTACTGCTGCCATCACCATCCAGATCGCCAAACTCTGCGGTGCGACCGCTGTAGTGGAATCCTGAGCGGGCAGAAAGGATGGTGCCAAACTGGATCTCGTAAGGCAGCAAATAGACCATGGAAGCCACAAAGCTATGATCTCGTCTACCTTCCATCGGGCCGTAGTTGTAGCTGAAATCGGGGAAGTCTCGGTTGTCCTGTTGTCCGAAGAGACCTTCCTGCACATTGCCCTTGTGGTTGGTATAGGTATAGGAAAGCTGGAAGGTTAAATCCTTCTCAAAACGCTTCCTCATACCGACCAGCAGACCGTTGTAATCGTTTCTACCCCAGGGTCCCTGGAAGCGAGATGTTCTCGAGAACAGCTCGGTAATATCGAATCCATTGGGATCCAGCTCACCATCGGCATTGAGGTTGCGGCCCAATCCACGGAAATAAGTATAATCTCCTCTGCTCCAGCTTCTTACAAAGTCTATATCCAGTGCTAATCCATTGCCCAGGTCCCAACTGGCACCAATGCTGGCGGTGCGCACCATGGGCTGTTGGAAGTTCGGAGTCATGAAGTAGACATAGCCGCCATAGTACTCGGTATAATCCGGAGCACTGGGATAGGGGATAATAACGTTGGGATCAGGAGCCGTGCCGTTCTGCACATCATAGGGACCATAACCGGGATCGCTTATTATACCGCTTCCAATAGCGAGAGGAATATCCAAAGCCTGGGTAGATTCTATCCATAAGAGGATGTTGTTCATGATCTGGCCATAGAAATGACCGTAACCACCGCGGATGACCAGGGTACCATCACCCTTGGCATCGTAAGCAAAACCTAAGCGAGGAGCAATATTGTTGTAATCGGTCGTGGGCTTACCCCAGACATGATCCTGCACCAGATCATGATACTCACCAACAGCTCCCTTCTCAAATCCATAATGTAATCCGAGATTGAGGGTCAATCGGTCCGTTACCTGCAGGTCATCCTTGAGGTATATATCAAGAATGTGGTTCGTATCCTCCCCTGGAGGCAGTCCATAGCCAGCACCAACACTTGCAATATCTGGAAGTCTGCTCTCATCGCCTTGCAGATACGATACCATATCTTCACTTTCATACCAGGTAAAACTCCACTGATACCCTCTATCGAATGTGGAAGCATCATAGTCAAAACCAATATAGCCGTTGACATACACATTCTGGTACTCAACGCCGGCTTTGAAATCGTGCTCCATGCCAAAAGCAGTGGTGTGATAGGAGTAATTATCCACGAACTGATGCTTCCTCTGCAGCGTTTCCTGCGGCAGATTCCCATTGTATCCCAGATTGATTTGCGGGCAGATCCAGCGTACATATCCCTCAGGGGTGTTGGAGTCGATGTGGTTGAGGAACCTACTGAACTGATAGAACGCCTCATTCATGGAATTGTCGCCGAGGACGCTGGTGATTTTACCCAAAGCGGAGTGATAGTAATTACCGCCGGTACCGCCATTCTCTACCGGAGCAGTGCCGCCTACCAGATAATTGCTCTGCCCATCATTCTGATAAGCATAACGAGCGCTGAAGAAGTTGCGGGAGTTGATGTTACCGGTTACCTTACCCACAAAGAGATACTGATGATAGTCGGTGGGCATATTGCCGCCGTACTGAGCATTCAGGTAGTCATTATCATAGAACAGGGTCACTGATGAAGGACGAATGGTGTGGTCATAATCAAAGAAGAAGTGCATCTTGTCCTTCACAATGGGTCCACCCAGATAGCCGCCGAAGATGTTCTGCCTGAAAGGCGGTTTCTCCGTCATACCTGCTTCTTCGGAAACCGCATCAATGCTGTTGAGCGCCTTATCGCGGAAGAGCCAGTAGGCACCGCCGGAGAAGTCGTTGGTTCCGGATTTGGTGATGACGTTAACCACACCACCAATGGTGTGACCGTACTGGGCATCGAAACGGTTGGTGATGACCTCGAACTCCTGAATGGAGTCCTGGGGATAGAACTGCAGCACGGAACCAACCACGTCGTCATTATTGTCACCACCATCAACCAGCACCAGGTTCTCCCGACCACTGCCAGCACCGAAGCCGACGCCATCGAGACCACCTTCACGAGCCTTGGTGGGATCAAAATAGGTCTGCTCTGAGGTTCCGGGAACGGCCAAAGCCAGGTTGAAGAAGTTTCGACCAAGGAGCGGCAGGTTGTCAATCAGTTTCTCCGAGATAACCGTACCCACCTCGGAACGAGTGGTCTCGATCAGCGGAGCTTCGCTGGTTACCGTGATGGTCTCTGCCACCGTGGCCAGTTTCATCACGATATCAATGGTGTAAGTCTGACCAATGTTGAGAGTCAATCCTGTTTGAAGATATTTGGCGAATCCTTCCAATTCAGCGCTAATCTCATAGCTTCCCGGAGGAAGACCAGTAACGGTATAACGGCCCAGGTTGGAAGTGACGGCGAAGAGCTCCATTCCCGTGCCCACATTCTTTGCCGTGACAGTAACTCCGGGCAAAACAGCTCCGGTCTCATCGGAAACCGTACCATTAATGGTTGCTGTGGTACCCTGGGCAAATATAGGTAGCGACAGCAATAAAACCAAAGAAATTGCTAAACTAAGTTTATAGATTAGGTTTTTCATTTACCCTCTCACCCTCCTTAATTTAAAGATTTTCTTGTTGCATTATCAAAAAATGGAAAATAATTTTATATTTCTATAAAGATACACCTCCTTTCTGACTATAACTTTATAAGTTGTTAACAGTGCTACTATGTTGAAGTTATAATTCTCAATACTATTTATATTGTTATATAATTTTTATAAAAGCCTCCGTCATAATAATAAGCAAAAATAATGCCAGAATAAATATTTTTATCTAAAAAATATATATATAGTGGTATCAATTATTTAGAGGTTAAAGAATAAAAGTGAGAAATATAAAATCAGCATAAAAATCCAAAATGTTGGATTTCGATTCAAATAAATGGTTGCTTTACCCGCTCCTATTTCAATTTTTAGTTCGGTGAGCTATTTATTAAATGCACATTATAAATTGAATGTTTTATAAATTAATATATAGTTAATAAACTATTTAACATATAATAACTCTCATATTTTTTAATAGTATTGCGGAATTAACTTATATTTTATCGTCTTTATATAGAAGAATTTATCTAATATTGCTGAATTTTCTTTTAGTATACGAATGACACAATTATACGTATATGGTCTTGTCTAATGACATCTATCAATCTGGCATGGAATTTGCATATTAATAATGATGGCCACGCCCTCAACTATTTCTTATTAATGAGGACAATCCTCACAGAAATGATAGCGACATCGAAGGAGGATTAATTAGCACCTTATTTTTCTTTAAAAAATTTTCAAGATTAGTTGAATATATTTGTGTTTTATTAAACCTCTTCATAATAATCCTAAAAATGAGATAATTGTATTTCTTTCTCATTTAAATAATATGAGGTTAATATTAGGCTTCAAATGGCTTTAAACAGGCTATTCATAGATGTATAACAACTAAAAATAAAGGAGTTTTATTCCCATGGAAGAGATTGCTCGAAAGCTTTCTACTTTAAGAAAAAAACATAAAATGACGTTGAAGGAAGTGGCAGCTAAAGCGGATTGTACTGATGTCTATGTCTCATTGTGCGAAAGAGATCGTGCTACTCCATCCATATCGAGTTTAAAAAAATTTGCTAACGCCTTCGGTCTTACAGTTGTGGATTTCCTAACCGAAGAAACCAATAGCGATAACGTGGTGATGAAAGATGACGAAAGGATTGAAATAAAATTTCCGCGAGGAGATGTTCAAACTCAACTGCTCGTAAGAAAAGTGTCACAGAAAAGGATGCAGCCTTTATATAAAATAATCAAACCAGGTGCAGGAACTGAAGGGCTTTATCATCACGATGGAGAGGAATTTGGAATTATTCTAAAAGGTCAGCTTAAACTTACCATCGACGACAAAACTTTTCATGTGAAAGAAAATGATAGTTTTTACTTTAGATCTACTGAACCACATGGTTTTGTCAATGATGGTGATGAGGACTGTTTGGCTATCTGGGTAATTTCACCTCCGACTTTTTAATTAAGACCAATTTCTTTTACAGCTTAATAATATAATTATTTGATCCTGAAATAAAATGTACAAATTATGTTAGGATCAATGAGAAGGTCTATTACTACTTGGAGTAAATAATCTTTCCATTTAAAATTGTCAGTATAACCTCGGTATTAAGGATGTCATCCTCCTTTATTTCCATTATATTTTGGGAAAGTACTATAATATCAGCCAGCTTTCCCATTTCGATAGAACCTTTAATGTTTTCTTCGAAAGCGGCATAAGCTGCATCTATGGTCAACATTCTAAGCGCTTCTTCTCGTGTGACTTTTTCCTCGCCATACCATTCCTCGGGTAATCCAAAAGGGCTTTTTCTTGTTATTGCAGCATAAAAATTAATAATGGGATTACCTGTATCAGAAGCGGGTGTGTCAGTTCCTCCAGCTATCTTAATCCCTGCATTTAGCAATTTCCTGAATACAAGTACATCCCTCACCCTCTGAGGACCGAGACGATCTTCTGACCAACGACCATATTCGCCAATAAAAATCGGTTGCATTGAAGCTATTATATTCATCTGCTTCAATTTCAATATATCCTGATCTTGTATTACTGAGACATGCTCTACCCTCAGTCTATGATCCTCCACAGGATTTTCATTAAGAGCTTTTTGATAAAGCTTCAGAACCATATGGTTAGCTTTATCCCCGATTGCGTGAATACAGACTTGAAATCCCTTTTCTAAAGATCTTTTAATTATGGAATAGGCCTTATTCTCCTTTATAAGTTGCAGACCAGTTATGTCAGGAGAATCGAAATATGGTTCAAAAAGCAAGGCCCCACGAGAACCTAAAGCTCCATCAAATAATATTTTTATGCTTCTTGTAGTCAAAAAGTTATCACCCAAGCCTATTTCTGGACCTTTATTAAGATATTCGGAAAAAGCATCGCTATCGGCGCTGACCATGGCATAGACTCTGACAGTAAGATTACTCTCCTTCATGAGCTTCTTATATACCTCCAGGGATCCCTTATTCGCTCCTGCATCATGTATTCCTGTAACTCCCCACCTTTTATACTGTTCCATCGCCAGTTTAATATAGTTTTCTTTTGCTGTTAGAGTTCCTCGGTAGACATCTCTATGGATTAAGTCCATAGCTGTATCTACTAATATGCCTGTGGGCTCACCTTGAGCATCTCGAATAATGTGACCGCCTGCTGGATCTTTTATATTTTTATTAAAATTATGTTGTTTAAGCGCCATGCTATTATACCAAGCTGAGTGGCCGTCTATTCTTGTTAAAATTACTGGATTATTAGGTGCAACGACATCTAATTCATACCTAGTAGGAAATGTCTTTTCTTCCCAAAAACCCTGGTCCCATCCAGATCCCTCAATCCATTTCCCATCCTTAACTTCTTTTACTCTTTGAGCTACTTGATGGAGAATATCTTTTTTCTTCAACCCTTTTAAATTAAGTACAGTAAGAGCATATCCAGCACCAAAGGGATGAACATGGGCATCAATAAAGCCTGGTATTACCAACTTTCCATCAAGCTTAATGACTTTTGTCCCTTCTCCAATCAGAGATTCAATTTCAGTTCTTTTTCCAAGTCGAATAATTTTATTACCTTTTATAGCAACTGCTTCTGCATGGGGTAAATCTTTATTTAGAGTGACGATATTGCCGTTTATTAGGATAATATCAGTTTCTTCTGTAGTTATCTTTGGTTGACAACACACAAAATTAAATATAATAAACACTATAACAAAAAATAAAAAATGCTTTTCCTTTGTCAACATTTTGCCTCCTTAAAGAAGAAAATAAGCTGTTTTTAATATATCATCCATTTAGTTTCTAATAAGCATTATATTTTTATATTTAAATTATTTCCTATGAAGTTCTTTCATAAGGCTGATAATTTGATTGTCTGGGGAATGCGTAAGATAGCTCGCTATAATCATAATCAAAAGAGAAAAAGGAAGGGAAATGAGAATATGTGATAACGCGGGCATATTAGTAAAAAAGAGAAGCATAATATAGCTGATACTGCCGGCGAGCATACTGCAAAGAGCGCCGGCATTGGTGGCTCGTTTCCACCAGATACCAAGTACAAGCGGAACAAAAAGAGAAGAGCATAATATCCCGACGGCCGCTGTATAGAGCATTGTCAACAGTTTAGGAGGATTAAAAGCCAAAAGCATGGCAATAAAGCCAATAAGCCAAACAGAACCTATTCTTATGTATTTCAATCGTTTTTCCGAGGCTTTTTTCCCCAGGCTCTTTTCATACAAATCGTGGGAAATAGCTGAGCTACACGCTAATAATAGAGCATCGGTAGTTGACATTACGGCAGCCATTACTGCTGCAATAGAAAGACCAGCCAACAGGGGAGAAAAATGCCTCTCAATTATATTGAAAAATGCAGCATCTGCATCCTTCAAATGGGGGAAGAGGACCCTGCTGGCCGGTGCAATTGTGCTCACGGCAAGGATTATCATGATAGCATAAATAATCATTGCGTAGTTAAGTGATAAACGCGCTGATCTGACATCTTTAGCAGAATATACCCTCATAACAATATGCGGTATAACAGCTATCGCTGTAGCCCATATTACAAACGCTCCAATAAAAGAAGATATTGGCATTGCTGCCATCTTTCCTAAAACAGGGTAAACAGACACTCCTTTTTTTATTAATGGAGTTAAACCATTGAATTTATATAATAAAGTAGCGCTGAGAATTAAAACAACACAAGCCATTAATATACCCTGTAATACATCGGTCCAGGTAACTGCCCACATTCCGCCAATAGAAACATAAATAATGAATACCAAACTCATCAAAGCAATAGCTTGCGGATAAGAAATCCCCAATATATATACTGCAGCAAGGCCAGCTGCTTTCAATTGAGCCACGATGTAAGCTGTAAAGGAAATAATAATAATGATTGGTACTATAATCTCAATGACACGGTTATTAAAGCGATAAAGTAAAAAATCAGTTACAGTATATTTTCCCAGATTTCTCAACTGTTTGGCCACCAGGATAGAAGCTAAAGGAAAACCAACCACAGCTCCGGCAAACATACTAAAAGCATAAGGCATGCCATATCGAAAGGTCAGCCCAATAATCCCTATGATGGATCCTCCGCTTGCTAATGCAGCCATAATTGCCCATGAATTTATAAAAGTGCCAATGCTCCTGTTTGCCACCCAGTAATTATCCCCTGATTTAAGAGCTCTTCTTGAGGCAAAGAAACCTATGGCAATGCAAAGCGCGATATAACCGATTACTAAGGTTGATTCTATGGACCTCATTTTTTTAATTCTCTTTTTTATGAGCTTTATTTTCCAAGTAAAACGATATAAGAGTAATAATAGGTGCAATGAGCATAAAAGCTGCCATGAGCCATCCATAGAAAATCATCCCACAAAAGCTAATCCGTTGACTCCAGGGGAGGAAAATAATTACAGCAATTATGATTAAAATTAAAAGAGTTGTGGAATCTCCTTTTGAAAGTGGGAAAAAACCTTTATTAGACATAGAGAATAATCTCCACTATTACCATTCATATATTAAAAACAAAAGTATAGCTTTCCAATTTGCATAAATAAACTATCCATCCTGATTTAACCTCTGCATAATATTGCTGATTATATTACCTATACTTAATTTAATTTTGAGCCCTCTCCAATTTCTAAAATGCTTTAAAGGCTAATTGAGTTATTCCATTTTTACAAAAGATGTCTAATAATAGATGTGCTTCAAGAACAATTAAATTATAAATAGGTTAGGTAAATAGTGTCAAGACAAAAGCTAATTAAAATTTAATAATATTAAAATATTACTTAGTTCAGCACTATCTTTACCAAAATTAAAGGGAGGTCTCATTAAAGACCTCCCTCCTTTATCGAACCTGTTAGAAAATCTCTTAGAAAACGAAATGTAATCCGACCATAACTCTTCTCGGCACTATAATACTTGTTGGCACCATCCAACTGGGGCTTTCAGCTTGCGAACTTGCCCAGCTTAAATTAGTATCCTGATTAAACAGGTTGAATATATCAAAACTAACTTTTGCGGTATATTTCTCGGCAAACGTAAATCCTTTTTCTATTTTCACATCAAAATAAAGCTCATTGGGCATCCGTTGGCTCCCTCGAGGTTCAGCTTTGATAAATTTAGCACCTTGATTGAGTCCCGGTACTCGCACCGTTCTCTCCCAGCTTGCACCCTGCTGGTAAATTATATTTGTTCCAATCAATATGTCAAAAGGAGCTAAGTAAGCTCCACCTATCTTGAACATCCAGGTCCTGTCACGAGCTCTGTCTATTCTCATGGGTCCTTCGGAATTTACGAGCTCATTCTTGTCTCGATAGCCTTTTTGTACCATCCATGCTCTGGATAAGGTTAATGAACTATAGAGCTGCCAATTATCTGATAACCGCTTGTTTGCCACCAGCATCAAGCCCTTGTATGTTATCTCATCTCCCGGGTTGGTAACTAAATATAAATTTTGCAGCGGTGTAACCTGATTATAAACGTTAATGGTATTACCACTATATTCGTCATAAAAAGGTATTTCTGTATATTGAGCTGCTGTGTTAAGCCTACTGATAGAATTCAAGCTCTTCTTATAGATAAATGTAGCAGATAGTGAGAAATTTGGAGCAACCTCTCGCTCTACGGCCAGGGAAAATTGGTCTGTATAAGGGGCTTTCAAATCAGAGTCTAAACCCAAATTAGATATTGGGCTCCAGCTATACCAGGGAACATCATAAGCACCAGTAGCCCAATTATATCCATAAACATAAAGAGTTCCCATAGCTGGAGTAGCATCATCGAAATCTCCAATAATCAGTGAATCATAATATCGTCCATAGCTTGCTCGTAATACTGTCTTCTTATCAGCAGTTAATTGATAATTTAAGCCAATCCTCGGGGATATAAGTTTCCAATTAGCTACATCCGGTATGCCGGGTACTTTTACCCCGGTGGGCTGCTCAAACCTGTCTAACTCATCGAAATCAGGTATTTCCCCATGATTATAGTCGAAACGCACTCCTAAATTAATGGTCAAACGATCGCTTACTGTCCAGGAATCATCTAAAAATATTCCTACTTGACGATTAAGCCCGCCATAGTGAGATGGATTTCGAAAATAAGCAGCATAGGGTTCACCCATCCAATCGTAATAGATTACTCCTCCAGGATAGCCCCATACGAAGTCAGAATACCCTCGGCTGAACTGCACTCCAAACTTGAAATCATGGTCTCCGCTTAAGAAATCCTCTGCAAAATGGGAAACCGATCCATTAACCTGAGAGCGATTGGTTGGCCAATGATAGAAACCGGTGGCATTAACTGAGGAGTAGCCAGTACCCCAGTCATAGTGCCCGGGGGTAGTTAAATCGTTGGCTACTGGATCCCATTTTAGATTAGTGGAAAAGCCAGCATATTTTAACTCAATATAGGTTTTGTTACTCAATATATACATCCATTCCGCAGTAAGACTTATGGCTGGTGAAACCTCTTCGCTTACAGTTTCTATAGGGGAAAATTCGGTAGGCATTGCTGGATTCTTATACCACTCATGGTGGAGGAAAAATCCAATCTTGTTTTTATCGCTAACCTTGACATCAATTTTAGTGACCAGGTTGGGCAAACGATACTCTGGAGCATGCTGGGGATCAGCTCCCACTCCCGTTATGCGATTTACGTCATGCATGAAACCAGCCCAAAACCACAATTTATCCTTGATGATTGGACCCCCTAAATTAAAAACTGCCTGATGCCAGTGGTCAATATGATAGGGCCATTTCTCATCGGGGGTATTATTACTCGTGAACTTATCATGCTGGAAAAAATATTTAGCGGCACCATGAAAGGAATTGGAGCCCGATTTGCTGATAACATTAATGATAGCCCCCTGGAAATTGCCATATTCTGCTGGTGCTCCCACTCCTGTAACTTCTAATTCTTGAATCATATCAGGCATAGGCCAGGGCCAGGCAGCACCGGTGGAAGGGGCGGAGATATCGATGCCATTTATGTAATAAGCATTGGACTTTACCTCAGATCCGAAAGCGCTTACACGGGAGTCTTCTATACTGGGAGGAGTAATACCGGGAGATGCCTGTAACATATCGAAGAAAGTATATCTTCTGGTGGGTAAATTTTCCAGAGCCTTGGCATCAAAGGTGGATGAAAAGCTTGTTTTTGCTATATCAACAATGGGTGATTCACCTGTTACTGTTATCGTCTCTTCCACGGTTGCTAATTTCAAAGCAATCTCTATAAAAACGGTCCCTCCGATGTCTACTTTTAAATCTTTTCGATTTACTGTTTGAAATCCCTCTATAGAGACAGTTACCTCATATATTCCCACCGGAAGAGCTGGAAATCGGAATATTCCCCTTTCGCTGGTTGTTTCAGTTCTGGTACCCATCATAGCTTCACCTTTAAGCTCTACTAATGCACCTGGCAGTACTGCTCCAGTTTCATCTTTTATTACCCCTCTGATGGTCCCTGTCTTTATCTGTGCGAAACTCAGGTTCGCAATCATTAATGTTGCCAAAAATATTAAAATTACCCTTAAAAACTTTTTCTTCATAGCATTACTCTCCTCTATTGGATTTTATTTTTTTATTATTAACAACTCCACACTGATCCACATCACCTCCTTTCAATAATGTGTTAGTTTTAAATAGAAATATAGCTATCCTTCGCTTAGCATTAAGTTAAAGCCTATATTTTATTGGATTCAAAAATTTTCTGAATTTTTAAACCAAAACGGCTAAGCCTAAAATTTCTTAAAGTAGCTGCTTATAAAATTATTATAGCTAAATATACGTTAAAATTATTAATGTTATATTTAATAACAGAAACCCAATAGCTTGTCAAGAAAAAAATTAAATATATGTTCAAAAATATATAATTATATGTTAATATAATGGGGTAACAGTTTACTATAGTCTACTATGATGAAAAGCAATCTATAGTAGTGAGATCATCACTCACTGCGGTATAATAGGAGCTGCAACGAGCTTAGCCGTTTCACTATATAATAAAGGAGAAAGTATATGAGCACTGATGATTATCTAAAAGTATATGAACAAAGAACCCAAGGTTCCCTGCGGGAACTGAAGAAAGCCGAGGAGGTGCTCCCGCTGGGAGTGGGAAGTACCTTCCGTCGCTACCTGCCCTATCCCATGGTGGTGGAGAAGGCATCAGGCAGTAAACTCTGGGATGTGGACGGTAATGAGTACATCGATTTCAACATGTGCTACGGTGCCCTTATTGTGGGCCATGCCCATCCCAAGATCATCGAGACCCTGCAAAAGCAGGCCTCCCGCGGCACTCTCTACGGCATGCCCCAAAAGCTCAACTACGAACTGGCCAAGACCATTGTAGAGGCTCTGCCTATCGATATGGTACGCTTCGCCAACTCTGGCACGGAGGCCACCATGCATGCCCTCCGCCTGGCTCGAGGCTTCACCGGCAAGAACAAAATCATCAAGATGGAGGGTGCCTATCACGGCGCCCATGACTACGTTTTAGTGAGCACCAAACCTCCGCTGGGCAAAATCGGCAAGGCTGCTGCTCCCACCCCCGTGCTCCCCTCCGCCGGCATCCCAAAGGAAGCAGTGGAGCACACCCTGGTGGCTCAGTTCAACGACCTCGACTCCGTCAAAAGATTGCTGGAACAATACCCCCACGATGTGGCCGCTGTCATCGTAGAACCGGTAATGATGAACCTCACCATCGCCATGCCCGACGAGGGTTATTTTCATAAACTGCAGGAACTCTGTAAGGAATATGGTACCCTGCTCATCTTCGACGAGGTGAAGACTGGCTTCAAATTGGGACGCGGTGGTGCCTGTGAGTACTTCAACATCAAACCCGACATCGTCTGCCTGGCCAAATCTTTCGGCGGTGGCATGCCCATCGCTGCCTTCGGCGCTCGCCGGGAGATCATGCAGGAGATCGAGAACAAAACCGTAATCCATGCCGGCACCTATTCTGCCAATCCCCTCTGTGTGGCAGTAGCCTTAGTGACCTTAAAAGAAATATTAACCGATGAAGCTTACAAACGCATCTTCCGCCTCAACAAGATGCTCGTTGATGGCTGCGACAAGATAATAAAACAGCACAAACTGCCGGCAGTAGCTGTCGGGGCCGGAGCCAATGGCTGCGTGGTTTGGCTCAAGCGACCAGTACGCAACTACCGGGATTATCTTGAGGTAAACGATCAGCTCTTTAAAGCTTATTGGTTTGGATTGTTCAACCGTGGTATCATCGCTCAACCAGCAGGCAAGGACGAGCAATGGACCATCTCTGTACAGCACAGCGAAGAGGACATCAAAAAACACCTCAAGGTATTCGAAGAAGTAGCTAAAGAATTGAAATAATTGTAGATATAAATAATTAATATAATTCTGGTGTAAAAGATTTATTCCAGAAAAACCAGGAGGGAGAAATGGAAAAGAAATCTATATTAGCGATATTAAGTTTGTTTATACTCATTTTCTCTCTTTCTTTTATTCAAGATCAAGGTAGACTAAAGGAAAAGAGAATAGCTGGATTTACCAAAAAAGGCTCCCAGATAGAGTGGCAGGCAGAAAAAAAGCTCAAAGCCATCCCCGAACCGGAGAAATGCAAGCAATATTTACGATACCTTACAGAAGACCCACATATAGCAGGTACTGAGAAAAATTATCAGTTAGCTCTTTATGTTCGCGATAAGTTCAAGGAGTTTGGTCTGGATGAGGCTGAGCTAGCGGAGTATCAAGTGCTGCTCTCATATCCCAAGAATATAGTAGTGGAAATGGTGGAGCCAAAATCTTATAAGGCCTCTCTCAGAGAGGATGGATATCCGGAGGATAAGGATTCCTATGATAGCCGCGTTAGCATAGGCTTCAATGCCTACTCAGCTTCTGGAGAAGTGACTGCTCCTGTAATCTATGCCCATGGAGGAAACCCTGAAGATTATGATAAACTTCTTGAAATGGGTATAGACATAAAGGGTAAGATTGCTCTGGTACGCTATTCAATGCCTTACAGCTATCGTGGTTTTAAAGCACTCACGGCTCAAAAGCGAGGAGCAGCCGCTTTGCTCATATATTCCGACCCTATGGATGATGGTTATATGAGAGGTGAAACTTTTCCTAATGGACCCTGGGGCCCTGAGAGTCATATTCAGCGAGGAGGCATACCCTTTGATTTTTTAGTTCCCGGTGATCCACTTACGCCGGGATGGGCTTCTGTAAAGGGAGCAAAACGTCTGAAGCCAGAAGAATCAGAGATATTACCAAAGATTATTTCTGTTCCATTATCTCATAGGGATGCTCAGCCACTTCTGGAAAATCTTGCTGGTCCGGTTGCCCCAGAGGGATGGCAAGGAGGACTGCCCTTCACTTATCACGTAGGACCGGGGCCAGCTAAAGTACATATGAAAGTGGAGATGGATAACCCTATCCGTTCAATCTGGAATGTTATTGGAACGATAAAAGGAAACATAGAGCCGGAAAAATGGGTAGTTATAGGAAACCACCGTGATGCCTGGGTATATGGAGGCGTTGATCCTAACAGCGGCACTACCAGTTTATTAGAATTGGCTCGTTCAATGGGAAAGCTGGTTAAAGAAGGCTATCGGCCGAAAAGAAGCATCATCTTTTGCAGCTGGGATGCGGAAGAATATACTCTGACCGGTTCGACAGAGTGGGCTGAACAGTATGAAGAAAAACTTAAAAAAGATGGTGTAATCTATATTAATGTGGACAGCGCGGTCAGTGGTCCACATCTTAATGTCTCTGCAATGCCATCACTGAGAGATTTTTTACCAAACATAACTCAAGAGGTGGAAGACCCTAATAGCGGTAAAACGGTCTACGAAGCCTGGAAAAAAAGAATATCGGAATATTCCCAGAACTCGGAACCAAACTTGACGTATACCAGGGTAGGAAGTGGAAGTGACCACACCGCTTTTCTCAATTTTGATTGCATGCCGGTAATCAACATGGGATTTGTCGGCCCTTATGGAGTTTATCATTCCCAGTACGATAACTTTTACTGGATGGAGCATTTTGGTGATCCCACATTCCGCTATCATACAACTATGTCCATCATATGGGGAATGGCTGCCCTGCGCATGGCTAATGCCGATATCTTTCCCTTTGACTATGCTAATTATGCTAAAGAAATCTTCACCTATACTGAAGAAATTAAGCAGAAAAAAACACAATCGCTGGAATCTGAATTTATACCCCTTCAGGATACGGTGAAAAAATTTCAAAACACTGCTCAACAGCTCAATGATAAAATCGCGCATACCCTCACAGCAGAAAACTCCCTGGATTCTCAAAAGATTGCTATAATAAATGATGCGCTTATAAAGGTTGAACGCTGTTTAAGCTCTTCTGAGGGCATCCCAAAACGTCCCTGGTTCAAACATCTAATATATGCACCCCGGTACACGTATGCTGCCATGGTCTTGCCGGGTATCACCGAAGCGGTTGAGGAAGAGGATTGGGACCGTGCGAAGGAGCAAATCAAATTGCTGCAAGCAGCCATCTCTAAGGCTGAACAAATCCTTAGCGAGACATTAAAATAGATTCAATAACCTAACACCTCTTTATATAAAAGGTTACTATATGAGCAAGAGAAAAAAACACACCTTCCAACGAGACTGGAGAAAAAATTATCCTGTGATAAATAAAGCTGAGGGCATCTATCTTTACGACGATCAAGGCACGAAGTACATCGATGCTTCCGGAGGACCAGCAGTAGTGAGTGTCGGTCACGGAGTAAAAGAGGTCATTAATTCTATCATGGAGCAAGCGCAAAAGGCCAGCTTCCCCTATCAAGGTAATTTCCTCAATCAAGCTCAACTTGATTTAGCCGATAAGATTATAGGATTAGCTCCTGAGGGATTTTCCGAGGTCTACTTTGTTTGCGGTGGCTCAGAAGCCACGGAGATTGCTATTAAAATTGCGCGACAATATTTTCTTCTTCAAGGTAATGCGCATAAGCATATAATCATATCTCGATGGTTCAGTTATCACGGAGCTACTATAGGAGCTTTATCCCTCTCAGGTCATACCAGTCGTCGCAAGGACTATCTCCCTTACCTCCTGGATGTCCCCCACATTGAGCCGCCCTATTGTTACCGTTGTCCCTGGGATTTAAAATATCCTTCTTGTGACATAAAATGCGCTTATGAGCTGGAGAGAACCATTAAACGCATCGGCTCTGAGAGTGTGGCTGCTTTTATTGCTGAGCCCATTCTGGGTAATTCTGCCGGAGCTGTGGTTCCGCCGCCAGAATATTACCGCATCATCCGCACCATCTGTGATAAATACAATCTATTATTCATAGCCGACGAGGTAATTACCGGCTTTGGTCGTACCGCAGCCAACTTTGCTATAGACCATTACAATATAGTACCCGACATAATCATTGCCGGCAAAGGAATCAGCAGCGGCTATGCTCCCCTTGGCGCCGTCATTATGCATGATAATATCATCAAGCAATTCGAACAATCCAGCTCCTCCGGATTTTTTATGGGATACACCTTTTCCGCCCACCCTCTATCCTGCGCTGCCGGCCTTGCCGTGTTGAATTATATCAAAAAATACAAATTAATTGAAAAAGTGAAACAGAACAGTTCATACCTTTTTGAAAAAGCTTCAGCGCTTAAAAAACTTCCCATAGTTGGCGATGTGCGGGGAAAAGGATTTTTCGTCGGTATAGAATTGGTGGCAGATAAAACCAGCAAAGCTCCTTTTCCAAGGGATAGAAAAGTTTCAGAACAAATCTATCAGCATGCCATGAAAAATGGCCTGGTCCTCATGGTTGGCAGCGGTACTGCTGATGGACAGGCTGGCGACCATATTATCGTCTCCCCTCCCTTTATCACATCCGAAGGTGAGATAGATGAGATATTTGCTCTGCTGGAAAAATCTATAATGCAATGCAATCTATGAATGAGTAAAGCTAACAAATATTCTGTGGAGGTGTAATGTGAAAGATGTTGTGATTGCTACCGCAGTAAGAACTCCCATTGGCAACTTTGGAGGTGTATTGAAAAAGCTCACTGCATTTGATCTGGGGGTTATTGTTACTAAAGAGGCTATGAAAGGGGCAAAACTGAAACCTGACCAGATAGATGAAGTGATTTTTGCCAATGCCCGACCTGCAGGCGTGGGACCCAATCTGGCTCGACAGATAGCTTATTTCTCCGATATCCCACAGGAGATTCCCTCTTTCACCGTTAACAAAGCCTGCGGCTCTGGTGTTAAGGCACTGATACTGGCATATCAGGCTATAGTGCTGGGCGAGGCTGATATCGTTATTGCCGGCGGTACAGAGAGTATGAGCAATGTACCCTATCTGCTGGATAAGGCTCGATTTGGGGGTTACCGTCTGGGACATGGCGTTCTGGTTGATGCCATGTATAAAGATGGCTATCTATGTCCTCTGTCAAATCTGATTATGGGCGAGACGGCAGAGAATCTGGTAGATATGTATGACATAAGCCGCCAGGAGCAGGATGAGTTTGCGCTCATGAGCCAGCAGAGAGCAGTGGCAGCTATCAAGGAAGGAAGATTCAAAGATGAAATTGTGCCGGTTGAGGCACCACAGGATAGAAAGACTACCATCACGGTGGACACTGATGAGCATCCTCGAGAGAACGTTTCTTTGGAAAAACTGGCTCGCTTAAAACCTGCCTTTCGAGAGAATGGTACGGTAACTGCCGGTAACTCCTCTGGCATTACCGACGGGGCCGCTGCTGCTGTGGTTACCTCTGCAGAAATGGCGGAAAAGCTCAAACTCAAATCCATGGCTCGCATCACCGGCTATGCCGTGGCTGGTGTAGACCCCAAAATAATGGGTATGGGACCTGTTCCCGCTACCAGAAAGCTGCTGGAGAAAACCGGGATGAAGCTGGAGGATTTCGAGCTATTGGAATTCAACGAAGCTTTTGCTGCTCAGACGATTGCTGTGGATCGGGTATTGCACCTTAATAGAGATATTCTCAACGTCAACGGCGGTGCCATCGCCCTGGGCCATCCCACTGGCTGCACCGGGGTGCGCATCGTCACCACCCTGCTGCACGAGATGGAACGTCGCAAACTAAAAAAAGGCCTGGCATCCCTCTGCGTCAGCGGTGGCCTCGGCCTCTCCATGAGTTTTGAAAGAATCTGAGAAATAAGCTTCACTTTATAATATTCGATAGCTTTTCCCTAAAGAAAGCGCTGGCGGACAACCAATAGGTTGTCCCTACATGGGAGCCCTTTGAAGAAAAATAGTAAACCAGATGTGCTGCCAAAGCGGGCTGTGCCGCCAGTCCCTACGTTTTTCTTTGGAACGAAGTGACGTAGGGACAATCCCTTGTGGTTGTCCGAAGGAGACGTAGTCTCCTTGTTTTTCTTAATATATAAGCAGCTAAAGCTGCCTCGGACAGGGGCAAGCCCTGTCCCTACACGGGAGACCGTTGAAGGATAATGACAAACCAGCTTTACTGCGGACAGCAAATAGGCTGCCCCTACATAGTTTCATTTAAAGATGTTCATATTATTATTGCAATAATTTAGGATTGGAATATACATAATAACTAAGCGGCTGTGCCGTCTGTCCCTACACGGGAGGCCGTTGTAGGTAAATAACATACCGGCTGTGCTGCCTGTCCCTGTATATTTATTCTTTTATGTGATAGCTATCTTCAAAAAGCATTTATATCTATCTTCAAGTTCAAGTTTGGTTTATAATAAAAATCTAAAGATTTGCAAAGGAGCACATATATGATTAATTTCTTCAGAAGCTATGCCAATGTTGCCAGCCTTATTTCTCTGCCAGTTAATTTCCTGCAGCTTTGTGTAAACATATATCAGAAATATAAGGCGAAAAAGGAGGAAAAAAGGATAAAAATCAAAATAGAAGGCTGGAAAGAAAACCTACAAATTTTGCAAAATTCCATAGCTGCCATGTCGGAAGATATTAAACAACATCCGAAAAAACGAGCTAAGGAGCTGAAAAACGGTCTGGATAATCTGAGTCAAACTGCCCACACGGTCTACGCCAGCATTATCAATGAAATAAAAAAATTATAGCTATACCAATACACTAATATACATATTTGAATTCCTTTACCCTTCTGAAATGGTAAAAGATAAATGTAATCATAATTAATACCTTCATCAATTAAACCACCATCGCTAATTTCCATTTCATACGATATCATATCAAAATTGCCTATTTCATATCTAATAACAAAAAGACTTTGTCTCCTTCGGACAGACGGCACAGCCGTTTTGTAATTATAAAACCATTAATTTATGTATTGTTTAATAACATATGATGTTGATAGTTAGATTATAAATAAACAAAGCATAAAGACGCAAGGTTGTTCCCACACGGCTTACGGTTTAGGTTAAAATATAAGCAGCTAAAGCTGCTTCGGACAGACACAAGGCCTATCCCTACACGGCTTGCCTTTGCAGAAAATTTCGGACAACGAGATTGGATAGCATTACATGTTTTCATTTAAAAAGGTTCATAATATTATAACAGTATGCCAGGATTGAAATGAACATAATAACCAAGCGGCGATGCCGCCTGTCCCTACAGAGGCACGGCCTCTTTGTTATTTATACATTCAATAAATATTCAACTTTATTAACATAAAGCATTAAATCTGCATGCGGACAGAGGTAAGGTTTTCGGACAGGCAATAGCCTATCGCTACACGGGGAGTCCTTCGAAAGGATACTAAAACGGTCCCCAATGGATGGCGTGGGCGATGAGAACAGCTCCAACACCTATTGCCAACCAGATGAGCAGCAGGGGAATCAGCCAGCGCACCCACTTGGACCAGGGTATCTGCAAAATGCCCAGTCCAGCCATGAAGTAGCCCTGGGTAGGGGTAAATATATTGGTAAAACCGTTACCTAATTGATAGCAGAGCACATTGGTCTGCCGGGTTATGCCGAGCAGATCTCCCAGAGGTGCGAGCACCGGCATGGAAACCGCTGCCTGCCCACTGCCGGAAGGAACAATGAAATTGAGGCAATTCTGCATGAGGTAAATCCCCAGCACACTTATCTGCGAGGGCCAACGCTGCACCGCGGTGGCCATGGCATGGGTAATGGTATCAATAACATAGGCATCTCTCAGTATCAGGAGAATTCCTCGTGCAAGCCCGACAACCAGGGCCGCGTAGGTAATATCCGCGGCGCCTTTGATAAAGCTGCGAGCAGTTTGGTCTAAAGTAAGCCCACCCACGGGTCCTGCCACTACGGCAAGCCCGAAAAAGAGAGCGGAAAGCTGCAGGATTCCCCATTGCCAGCGCATTGCTCCCACGGCTAATAATCCGAGGGCTAAAATAGAAACTATCAAGACAGCCAGATGCTTTTTAGTAAAGCGTTCGATTTTATCCTGACCTTTAATTGATTCTCGCTGCTGATCAAGCTCATACATTAAGCTGATGGTAGGTTTTGCCTTCACCTTTGCCGCGTAACGAGTGAGCCAAATGATAGTGACGATGGTTATGATTGCCCATACAACAGCTCTATATTTTATGCCGGAGAAAAGGGGTAATCCTACAATACCCTGTGCAACTCCAACGGTGAAAGGATTCATAAAGGCGGAGGCAAAGCCGGCATTGGCACCAACCAGGGCGATTCCACCAGCCACTAAAGAATCATATCCCAGGGAGCGCGCCAGTAAAACTAAAGCAGGTAAAAAAACCAGGGTTTCCTCTGCAATTCCGATGCTTCCCCCGCCAATGGCGAATACGAGTGTTAAAAGAGGAACAATAAGTACTTCTTTCGAACCAATACGGCGAACGATAAAATTAATGCCAGCCTGGATGGTGCCTGTTTGATTCAATACGCCGAAGGCGCCTCCAATGATAAAAATATAAAAGACAATATCTGCGACCTCTATCAATCCCTTAGGAAAAGCCATTAATATAGTAGTTATGCCTGCTGGTTTCGCTTCAACCCGATGATAAGACTCCGGATCTATTACCTCTCTGTTTTCCTGCTGTATAAGATTATATTTGCCAGTTGGGATAATCCACGTACTAATGGCAGCAACTAATATCAATCCCATTAACAGAACATAAGTATGCGGTACTTTTAACTTCATAGCGACCTCGTAAAATGCAGGGCAGCAGCGGCATACAATTCTGCTGCCAGATAAACATCCTCCAGTTTTATACTCTCCTCCGGTGAATGAGCATACTCAAGCTCGCCAGGACCCCAGATGATAGATGGAATGTCCCCCTCGCGGGAAAGCAGCGACGCATCGGTCCAGGCGGGGAAAACGGTTAACGGCTCTGTGGGTTGCTTGAAATCTGCTAAAGCTTTCTGGGCTGCCTGCACCACAGCATGCTTCGGGTCTATGCTTACTGGACCGTGCACCATAGTTGCCATACCTCCAGGCATTCGGGAAATTTTTGTCTTCAGACCGGGACGAGCATCTTTTATTTTTTGTAGCAGATTTTCCAGATCATCAAAGACCTGTTCTATGGTTTCAGTAGTAACCCAGCGTCTATCAAGTTTAATTTGACAATGGGCGGCAACAGTGCTGGGCTGATCACCGCCTTCGATTGTACCCATATTGATGACAGGGGGTCCGAGAATTTGGTCACGCCTGTTTTGAAAATCCGGTATCAGTTCCTTCTCTATTAGCTGGACAAAATGTGCAGCGGCAGAGATGGCATTTATTCCGGCTTGTGGAGTACCTCCATGAGCCGCCCTCCCCTCAAAATCTACTTGCAGCCATTCGAGACCCTTATGTCCAATTGCTATTTTATTGCTGGTGGGCTCTCCGACAATGGCAGCATCAGCCCTGAAACCGCTCAGTACGAGGTCTTCTGTACCCAAACTCTCCATTTCTTCATCTATAACGGCAGCTAAGGTTAACGTGCCTGAAGTCAACTCGCCAGATTTTTTTAAACCTACGAGAGCGCTTGCCATAGCTGCTACTGCACCCTTCATATCAGCCGTACCTCTGCCGTAAAGCCTCCCATCTTTCTCTATGGGCTCGAAAGGGTCAATTTCGCTCTGAATATTTGCCGGCACCGTATCAGTATGGCCGCATAAAATAAGGTGAGGACCTGGTTGAGTGCCGACCACAGTTGCCAGTAAATTTGGTCGACCTTCACGAACCTCCTTTATTATCGGCTCGATATCTTTGCTTTTAAGATACGTATTCAGTTCGTAAACTACAGCTTCCTCCTGACGTGGAATGCCTGGATGGCTTCGAGCTTTAATCAATCTTATAAGTAGTTCAATAATTTCTTTATCATTACAGCGCTTTGGCGGTGTTTTATTAGAACTATGCATATTTCTCCTTTCATATATCGAAGAAAATTACATTAAGCATAATTATTTTATAACTAAGATTAGCCAGTTTTTTGCAATCCCTTAGTAATATTATAAGAAGTAATTGCTAAGAACCATATTTATTTTTTAGAGAAAAGATTATATTCGTTATATTTCACCTCACAAGGATTACCTTTTGCCAGCCACATTGTCAGGGTGTTAAGATTGATGATGATTGAAAACGTAGTCTTTATTCTCTTACCATGGCGACAGATGGATTGAGGATGATTGACGTGGTCGGATAAAAATTCTTTAATCTTTTCTACCGTGATCTTGCCCACATTATTTTTAAGCAATCTATTAGCACGATTATAGCGTATGAGGGAGCAGGAAATGCGGGTAGGGTCATATTCAAATTTTCTCATCCAGGGAGCGACATAATGGTTGGTATGAACGTGGTAACCATCAATAGCGTAGAGGGGTGCATAATCAGTAGCCGAGCCTTCAATGCTGTAAATTTCGCCGTTGGAGTCTGATATAACTTGATTGTAATTGGATGCCCTTTCTTTCAAAACGGCTGCGTCTATAGCCTCACCAATTCTCTTTGCTGCCAGTATTTTGCGCACCAGGAGCATACGGGGAACTCCAACTCTCATATCGTTGGAATTTACCTGATTACCCGTTAAACTGATGCCTGCGGAATTATATCCTACACTCATACCATATCCCCCATAACCTACACCAATAATCTCCGGCTCACCTTCTACCTTGTAGTGGACTATAGTAACATAATCCTGCGATGAGACAGAGGTATCATTATTATGGGCTACCAGGACGGAGCCATCTTCGGTAACATCATTCGAGGAAATCAAGTCGGAACAACCTGCAGTATATTTGTATCCCCAGGAACCTATCTCCTCACAAATAGAAGCGAAGACTTCTATGAGCTCAGCTCCAACAGCATCCGCTATCCCTTTCATCTCGGTTATATATTCGGGCATATATTTTTTTGAGTAAGCCAGAAACAACTCCGCTTCTGCTTTTTCCTTTTCCCAGTCCTTACCCTCCTTCATGCTTTCAATCCGTCTGATAAAGTTATCCTTTAATTGCGTACCGAGCTGATAACCAGCTTCGTAGTGAGTTCCCTCTACGGTAACTATCGGAATAGGAATTTCTTTTAGGGTCTCTGCTCTCTTTTGCTTTTCTGGAGTTTCAGCATAAAGCAGGGTTGATAAAACAAAAGAGAAAACCACTATGCAAAGAAGAAAACTAAAGCTACTTGTTTTTCTTCTTATTATCATGAGATACCTCCTATGGAATATTTATTTTTAGACCAAAGCTCTTATTTTTATTTTTTGAATACCGATTGAAAAAAATAGCCTTGCGCAAGGAACTATCTTGGTATTAACGGTAAAATTATTCTTGATGGGTGGTTTTCATCGTGATAAATAATCTGCTGAGCAATCATAAACTCATTATCTTCGCCAAAGAGATGTCCTGTATTCGGATTTCTGTCTACGTGAGGAAAGTAGCTGCTGGTAACGGAAACCCTTATGCGATGTCCGGCTTTAAAAACATAGCTGGTATACATTAAACCTATGGTGTATTTATATATTTCTCCAGGTGTTAGCAATGCGGGCTTCAGCTCCGAATCGCGATTGCGTGCTCTTATAATTCCTGATAACGGAGGTGTTATAGTCTGAGAAAGCCCATCAGGAAAAACATCTGTTATCTTAACAATAAAATCAGTATCTTTTGCTGAAGATGAAGCCCATATTTCAGCTTTGATTGGGCCGGTAACCTCCATATTTTTCTCTAAAGGCTTAGAAGTATAAACCAACACATCGTTTCTAATCTCTACTGGTCTATTATCTCTGGGACCTGCTTTTTCAAAAAAGTGGTCGATAACGGGATTAGCAGGGTCATAGATATAACGGTCTGGATTCTCTGCTGCCGGTTCTTCTTTGCTGAGAGTACCATCACCATATAATGAGTTTGCCGAATCCTGGCTGTGCAAATAATAGGACGTATATTCCGTCCGAGCCAAAGGCCACTCATGCTCATAACGCCATTTATTATCCCCCATGACAAAAATCTTGATTGGAGGTTCATTCATGATGCCGTTATCGATACCTTTCAACCAATAATCCAACCATTGAATAGCCAATGCATTAATATCAATCTTCGCTTCAGGACCATAGTCAACCTCGCCTCCTTTTGCTGAGCCGGGACTGCAGTGGGTCCAGGGACCGATTATGAGCTTTTGACCTTCTCGTGCTTTTTTGGTTTTTCCGTTTTCCTTCATACCGAGATAATTCAAAATAGCTCCGGGCTGTCCATAGCCATCATCCCACCATCCGGTAAAGTTATAAGCAGGAACGTTGACGTTTTTATGTTTTTTCTCCACATTTGCAAAGTCCCAGTAAGGACCATCATCAGGATGAGCAAGCCATTCGTAATAAAAGGGCCACCAGTCTTTAAAGAGAGGGAATTCCCTGATCGGTAAATAGCTGAGCCATTTCCATTTATTTCTTGACCACTGTCGCCGCGCCTCATCAGCAGAAGCCTCTTTTTCCTCCATTCCTCTTCGCCGTTTCAAGTCAGGAAGCCTTCCATTTAGCCAAACTATCCATGACATATCAAAGGTTCCGCCAAAGAAGAAGAAGTGGCGTGCATTTGCGAAGGTGCATTGAGGGAAAATGGCCACTAAATGTGGTGGTGCAGCAGTTGCTAATTGCCACTGCACAGCTCCCAGATAAGAGCACCCGGTTGTACCCACTTTACCATTGCTATAAGGCAGGCGAGCTGCCCATTCCACTGAATCATAGCCATCATTTATATCCTGCTTGTATGGCAAGAATTCCCCTTCAGATTTATAGCGACCTCTTACATCCTGTACGATAACTATATATCCTTTTTTAGCTGTGAAGTGAGGAAAGGAGCTATAGTGACCATATTGCTCTTTATTATAAGGAGTTCGAATGAGTATAACCGGAAATTTTTCAGCAGTATCTGGTCGGTATATATCAGCATAAAGCTTGACGCCGTCCCTCATATCCGCTGGAACATTTTTTTCGATTTTTACCTGATAGATTTTTTTCTCGATTATTTTTTGGGGGAAGGGGTATGCCATGAAAGAGAGAATAAAAATTAATAATGCAAAAAATACATAGACCTTAACATAGTATCTCATTCTTTATCCTCAACTTCAATTTGTTCAAAATGTTAATAATTAATATGTCATGCTTATATATTAATTTATACTCGGCCCATAATAAAGAGAATTAAAGAAAAGCTTAAAGGTACTATGGGTCCATCCACGGTATTTAACCCGAAAGCCATGCAAAATAACTTTTCCTTTTCCATAAGGTACTTCTACTATCGCTGCTTTTCCTCTCATATGCTCTTCTCCAATTAATCTACCACTCATAAACAAACCATTTCCTGCATATTTGGTGATGATTTTTGCTGGCTCTATTCCTTCAGCAACAGGATTAATATCAAAAACACTATTATTCCAGAAGTAACCAGAACAAGATTTTTCCATTCCATAAGCAACTGGATGATTTGTATCGGAAATGATCTTCACCTGAGACCCAGGACAGCTAAACTCTTCTGGTTTCAAGCCAAGCACTGCATCCTTTACTGGCAAGTTTAATTGCTTAATGGCAAAGAGGCAAGAAGTTCCAAGGCAAACTAACGTACCTCCCTTCTCTACAAATTGACGAAGATTATCAGCTCCCAGCTCTGTGATACCTCCTGTATATTGGGGAGGCACTCTCCCCGGGGCATGGCCATGCAGGATAATTCTGCTACTTCGTTCTTCTCCATACATACCACTCATTGGACGAGCATTAGGTCTGCTGGGTAGTACTATTACGTTGCAGCGCTCTAATAATTTGCCGGCTTTAATGTCAGCATCATAGAGATTTTCAAAAGGAAATTCATATTGCTCCAATAACCATCGGGTATAGCCCTCATCCATATTAGCCACCCAAGATCGATATAAACCTATTCGAATCGGTTTAAGCTTAAGAGCTGGCACCGAGGGAACATTATCCACAGCGGTAAACTTTAATGAAAGATCTTCAGCTATTTCCTTTATTTTGCTAACGGTCACTCTTTGGGGATTAATTATGATAGTCCCTGCAGGATAATTCTCGCCTCTTGCTTTAAAACCTTTTTTTGCCCAAGAAATCTTAGCCCCAACCTTCATAAGCCGATTTACCGCTTTGAGCGAAACATTAGATTCATGACCCAAGATATAAGCAGCATTACCTCTTCCGATAACTGCACCTGGAGGAGGTTCCACTTTCTCTACTCTTTCCAACTTAACTTTAAGAGGATGCTCAGCGGCGACGACATCTACATTAAAAAGATATGAAAATGTCCAGGCTACAACCTCATCAGGTTCATTAGGTGGACCACCATGCCATTGATAAAATTCGGGATAATGCTGAACTTCCATCACAGCTTTAACATAGTTAGCGTAAGCTTGATTCATGGGAATTACGTAACTCCCTTTTTGGCATTTTTGGCCATTTACCGTAAAATCCTCTTGAGCTTGATAAATTTCAATATCAAAAGGCTCAAATCGATTGAGCATATAGGCTGCTGTTATTGGATCTCTTTGTTCAGCAGGTACCACATAGGCAAAAGGTGGTTCTTCTTCGAAACGTTCTATGGTATTCTTGCCAGCCAAATATACGCTGTAAAGCATTTTTTCCTTATATTTATCTGCAACTTCACATATAGCAAGAGAAGCCATTTTTATATAATTAGCTGCATCGGACAATCTCCACCACCCACCTTTCCAGGGACTCGCATATAAAGTACCTTTTCTTAAGTCTCTTGCCCAAGCTGGAAAATCTCTAACACTATAATATTTTGGAGTAGCGTAGCCTGCACCGGCAGTTTCAGTCATTTGAGTGAAGCAATTGAAGAAATCGCCAATAGTATCCGAATAACCAACAAACCAGGTATCCCACCCATTCCAGGTTCCCTGTGGAGCATAAAGGGGTGAAAGAGCTATGGTTCCCGGCATCCCATGGTAATCAAGATGGAGACCCATACTATCTGAAAGGAAGTTTCTCCAGCGTATAACAAGCGGATCGACATTGGGATTAATAGGGTCATCGCTGGGATAGACATATATTCTGGAAGGAAAGGGGGCAGTTTGATGATTGACATATACAACCATAGGATGCCAACGTTTGACAATAAATTTATTCTTATTAAGAACCTCCTGCTGTGTCATTATATGAGCATCATGATTGTTATCGTGTCCGGTATATTTATTATAGAGCCACGGCATCGGACTCAACTCAAATTCTGTTCCTACATTTTGATGATACCAATCGGCAATCATTGTCTGTCCATCTGGATTAGCATTCAGCAAGATAACTATGACATTTTCTCGAATACTCTTGATATATGGTTCTTCAGAAATTACCAATTCATAGGCCAGGTTGGGTAAAGTTTGTACTGGCGCTATCTCACTTGCATGCATGCCAGCGTCAATATATACAATTGCTTTGCCTTCACGAGCCAGGGTCTTTGCTCGCTCATCGGTTAACTCTTTAACCTGTGCCAATTTTAAGGATATTTCGCGGTAACGTTCAAGATTTGCAATATTTTCGCTGGAAGAGATAATCACCGCCATCATCGGTTTCCCCATACTCGTATTTCCAATAAATTCAAGTTGTACCATATCTGTTGCTTCAGCCAGTGCTTTGTAGTAGTTGAGAGACTGGTCGTAGGTTAATAAATGGTAATCCGCCCCGGGCTCGAAACCGATGATCTCTTCAGGGGAAGGAATAGTTTGTGCTTTGGATGCTGTGGCTATTAATAAGAGACTAATTATTAGGTTTAATATTACAAAATATCTTCCAGAAAAGTTCATCTTAATCACCCTCCTATGATGGAAAAATATTTCCATCAGTTTCTTTTAAAAAAAGAAAAATCAGGGAGATTTTTAAAGGAACCTCCCTAATTTTTGATGCTTAGCCAATATTTAGAAGGTAAACATTAATCCCACCATTGCTCTTCTGGGCATGATAATTCCGGTAGGAACCATGAAGTTGGGGCTTTCACCTTGAGTACTGACCCAATTCAAACTGGTGTCTTTATTTAAAATATTGAATATATCAAAACTTATCTTAGCGGCATATCGATCTCCAAGTTTGAAATCTTTCTCTATTTTAACATCAAAATAAATCTGATTGGGTGTACGGCTACTGCCTCGAGGCTCTGCTTTGATGAATTTTGCTCCCTGATTGAGACCTGATACCAGTACTGTTCTCTCCCAGGCTCCACCTTCCTGATAGATTAAATTTGTACTTAATAATATGCCAAAAGGAGCGAAATAGGTTCCACCTATCTTGAACATCCAGGTTCTATCATATCCCAGCGCATATTCACCAGGAGGTCCTTCGGCGTTGATGAGCTCATTTTTATCTCTGTATCCCTTTGGGATGATCCAGGATCTAGAAATTGTCAGAGATGAATAGAGCTGCCAGTTATCGGAGAGGCGTTTGTTTGCCACCAGCATTAATGCTTTATATGTTTTTTCATTTCCTGGATTGGTAACCAGGTAAAAGTTTTGTATTGGAGCAACCTGGTTATACACTGTTATGTTACTACCGCTATAAGCATCATAAAATGGTATTTCCTCATATTGAGCTGCTGTATTGAGCTGTCCGATGGAATTTAAGCTTCTTTTGTAGATAAAGGTGGCAGATAAGGAGAAATTAGGCGCTATTTCTCGCTCAACTGCTAAAGAAAACTGGTCTGCATAGGGTGTTTTAAGCTCTGGATCAAGACCCAGTTGAGCTGTTGGATTATAGCTATACCATGGTATGTCATAGGCACCAGTTGCTGGATTGTATTGATAGACATAAAAAGAGGCTTGTGCGGGAGTAGCGCTCTGGAAGTCGCCTATAATCAACGCATCGTAATAACGCCCATAACTGCCGCGCAGAACCGTTTTCATATCAGAGGTAAGCTGATAATTGAAACCGATTCGCGGAGACACGTTCTTCCACTTTGCCACATCCGGTATGCCAGGAACTACAGTTCCGGTGGGTTCTTCGTTGATATCTAACTCATCATAATCCGGTATCGAGCCGCGATTATAATCGAAACGAACTCCCAGATTCAAAGTAAATCGATCCGACATTGTCCAAGTATCGTCTAAAAAGAGTCCAAATTGATGATTTATTCCACCGATGTGATGAGGCTGCCAGAAATAACCAACATAGGGTTCACCCATCCAATCCATATAAGCTACTCCGCCCCAATAGCCCTGGATTACATCAGAAAGACCGCGGTTGTATTGAGCACCAAATTTGAAGTCATGGTCTCCACTCAAGAAATCATCAGCAAAATGCGATACTGCTCCATTTACCTGAACTCTATTAGTGTTCCAATGGTAGAAATAAGTAGTATTATCTGAGTAATAACCGGTTGCCCAATCATACCGACCGGGAGTAGTCATATCTCCGTCAATTGGGTCATACCATAGATTGGTGAAAAAAGAGGCATACTTAATCTCAAAATAGGTTTTATCACTGAGTATGGACAGCCATTCTGCATTCGGTGAAACAACCCAGTCATTCTCACCGGCAATTGTTTCATATGGTTGGTATTCTGTAGGAGGAAGGGACCAATGATACTTATTGTAATGGGCATAGAAGGTGAGTTTGTTCTTCTGGTTAACCTGATAATCTAACCGGGCAATAATCATGGGAGCAATCTGATATTTTGCCGGGTAGGCAGGATCAGCTCCTATTCCCGTGGTTCTTTCCTTATGATGTTGAATTGCTACAAAGAACCATAGCTTGTCCTTTTTAATAGCACCTCCGAAAGAACCTACAAAATCGTGCCAATGTGTAATATGATAGGGCCATTTCACATCTGGAGTATTGTTGCCGGTTAAGCTGTTATGCTGGAAGAAATATTTTGCAGAACCACTGAAGGTATTAGAACCCGATTTGCTTACCACGTTAATGATGGCACCCTGGAAATTTCCATATTCAGCTTTGGCACCAACTCCAGTTACCTCCAATTCTGCTATAGCATCAGGAATAGGCCATATCCAGGCAGCACCGGTAGATGGTGCAGAGATGTCGGTGCCGTTTAGATAGTAGGCACTGGATTTTACATCGGAACCAAAAGCGCTAATCCGAGAAGACTCGATGTCACCGGGAGTAAGGCCCGGTGAAGCCTGAACAATATCAAAGAAAGTGTACCGTCTTGTGGGCAAGCTTTCGAGGAATTTATCGTCATAGCTTGAAGAAAAACTCGATTTCGCCACATCAACTATTGGTGATTCTCCAGTTACAGTTATTGTCTCTTCTACTGTTGCCAATCTTAACATAATATCCAAAGAAACAGTACCGTCAATTGTTACTCTCAGATCCTTCCGGGTCAAGGTCTGAAATCCCTCCAGAGAGAAAGTAACCTCATAGATACCTATAGGAAGTGCAGGAAATCTGAAAAATCCTCTTTCATCAGTAGATGTGGTTTGAGTACCCATGAGTGCTTCACTTCTCAATTCCACGGTAACACCAGGCAATACTGCGGCTGTCTCATCTTTCACTACTCCTCTGATGGTGCCTGTCTTAATCTGGGCAAAGCACATTGTTGCCACTGCTACCATAGCAATGACTAATAAACTGATATGCAACAAATTCTTTTTCATGTTTTCAATCTCCTGAAATAATTACATGAGCATATATATTTAACTGCGTCTACCTGCTATAAGCATCACCTCCTTGACTGAAAAACATTAATAAATATTTAACATATATTGAAGCAAATTTTATGCCATGCTGCAACTTTTTCGCATTTTTCTTTTCAAACTCTATCTTGAAGTAAATAAATGCTTTATTTTTATAAAATATTATTTAGTTTTATTCCAAAATTACATTCATCCATTTGAATGGATTTAACTCCAAATATTTGAATTATTATCCTGGGATTAATCTGATTATTCCTCTGAACAGGAAGTGGAACGAAAGTGACTAAGACGAAATAGAGTAGCTATAATAGCAAATCATAATATTAAAAGAACAAAGCATAAAATATTTTTTAAAAAATATTATATAATATTTAATATTATATATGCACATGTGTCAAGGGAAAAATAACCAATTACTCTTTTAATAATTAGAATTATGTTACGCTATTTTTTGGAGTGTAGAACAGAAGACTATAATGAGAATCTTCTGACTATATGCATCGCAATATACAGTTTTTATACCGTTATAATCTCCTATTATCGACCAGCTTTTATGAGTTCTTCAACATGAGCACCAATTGCTTTAGCAATCCCTTCTGGATTATACCCTCCTTCCAGAGCTGAAATCAGTCGTCCTTGAGCATGGTCCTCTGCCAATTGAAGCAAAATCTGAGTCAGTTTCCTATAGCCATCATCTGTTACTCTAAATCTACCGAGAGGATCACTATGACGAGAATCAAATCCTGCCGATATTATAATAAAATCAGGTTTAAATTTATCCGCTAAAGGAAGAAATCTCTGCTCAAATGCATTAATCAAATCCTTATCACCAGATCCTGCAGGTAAAGGTGCATTAAGGGTTGCTCCCTTACCCTTTCCCTCTCCTATTTCTTCAGTGCTTCCAGTCCATGGATACCAGGGCCACTGATGTGTACTGAAATAAAATACGCTTCCATCTTCATAGAAAGTATCCTGGGTACCATTACCATGATGGACATCCCAATCAACAATAAGCACCTTATTCAGCTTATGTTTTTGCTGTAAATACCGGGCTGCAATGGCTACATTGTTAAAAAGACAAAAACCCATCCCTCTGTTAGCCGAAGCATGATGTCCCGGAGGCCGAACTGCACAAAAAGCATTCTTTACCGTACCGGCCATGACAGCATCACAGGCTGAGAGCAAACCGCCAACAGACCATAAAGCTACATCAAAGGAATCTTTGCATAGCGCAGTATTGCCTGATCTGGTAGAGAGTCGCTTTGCGCCACTTAAGACATCTCTGCGAACTATTTCTATATATTCTCTGGGATGAACCAATTCAATCCACTCCAGACTGGCAGCTCGAGGAGTTATAGCCTGTAAAATGGGAAGGAGCTGAGAGTCTTTAAGTTCAGACATAATAGCTTCCAAACGGTGTGGATTCTCAGGATGAAACTCTCCGGTCTTATGTTTTAAATAGATTTCATCATAAATTAAAGAGGTTTTTGACGTAGTTCTCCCGTAAGCATTGAAGAATGCTGGAACCATGAGCCCAACGGCTGTGCTTCCAGCAATAGTGAGAAATTCTCTTCTACCTATTATATTGCTATTATCTCCCATGGTAACTCCTTATAACTATTTATTTTCTTATTTAGTTAAACGGCTCATTACTATTTAATTATTATCTCATCTACTTTTTATATAGGTATCATTAATAAATGAACAAGCCTTTTTTTACGAATACCATTATTCCTCTGCGCCAGCATTGCGTAAAATTTTAGCTATCTTTGGATTATCTTTTGCCCTCATCAAAATAGTTACACCATAATTGTCCTCTGCATTAACATCTGCACCGGTATCGATCAGAGTTTCTACTGCTTGAACATTGCCATATGCTACTGCCATCATTAAAGCTGTTTTTCCTTCGTCGTTCTTTGCATTTACATCTGCTCCAGCGTCTATCATAGCTTTTGCAAGTTGGCTATTTGCTACCATCATGAAGGCTGTGTTTCCATAATTAGCCCTGGCATTAACGTCAGCTCCAGCATCAATCAAGGTCTGTATTATTCCAGGTTTATGTTCATTCTCAGAAGTCAATACCTCTATCAAAACAGTCCTGCCCATATAATCTTTCGCATTTACGTTGGCACCTTTCCTGATCAAAGTCACCATAACCTCTGAGGCACCGCTTATACCGGCAAATATCAAAGGAGTTGCTCCATAGCTATCTTGTGCATTAACCTCAGCACCAGCATTTAATAATTCAATAGCTATATCACTATGGGCTCTCCTTGCTGCTTCCATTAAAACCGTGGTGTTACCTATTTTCACCTCCGGTGACATACCTGCTTGAAGAAATAACCTCACTATCTCTGTATTTCCTTGCACTACATTTTTATAGAACTCCTCCTCGCTGAATTTAATACCAATCTGCTCTAATTCCCCTTTAGCCTTTTTCTGCGGATAAGAGCACGCAAAAAATACTGTACAGAGAATTAGGAATAAAGAAACAGCTCTATATTTCATCATGTTGCCTCCTTAAATATTTTCTTAGCATTACAACTCATTATTATATTTTTCCATCTGGCTTAATGCTATTATATCAAAGTATTTTTTAAATACTGAGAATTAATTATTAT
>CAZYAF010000029.1:0-55140 GCA_964645975.1 uncultured Acidobacteriota bacterium | reverse complement strand
AGGCTGAAAATCTATAACACACCCCTTACCAGGTACGCATTATTGTGATGAACCAAAATTATTAGAGAAGAGAACTTTTTACTACGGTTTTTTCCTTTCAGAGAGAGCTTTCATGAAGAAAACAATTGCTTCCTCCTCCTCTGCCGTCAGACCGAGATCGCCTAATTCGGTTTTGTTTACATTAACAGTTATTTCAGGTTCAGGCCATTTTTCATCAGCTATATCTCTTGTATTATAGAAATGGACGATGTCTTTTAGGCTCTTAAAGAAACCATTATGCATAAATGCTTTTACAAAATCTTCATTTGGTCTTAAATCCACATTACGAAGAGTTGGAACTTTGTGCTTTCCGTAGTTTTCTGCTGCATATTTGGCGTATTTTTCAGTTTTCTCAAGGTATCCGCCAAGGCCTTTATCAATCCACTCTTTTCCCTCCGGATTCCATTCTTTGGGCATTAAATAAAAAGGATTCTTCGGATTTTTGGGAATACCTACATTATCATAGGTGAAATCCGTAAGTAATGGAGGCTGTTCATCCTGCGAGGTTAAAACATGACAATTTGCACACATCCCTTTTGTATTGAATAACACGAGACCTTTTAGCTCAACATCACTTAGCCCTAAATTTTTATAGTTTTCCCAATTTAACTCATCAATTTCTTCCACATACAGAATTTTAGCTCTGGTCTTGCGCCAGAAATCATCAAACTTAGAACTAAACGGATTCACCTCTGCGGAGCGCTCATATGCTGCAATGGAGCGGGCAATCCGTTCATATGTCAAATCTATATTTTTCTTTGCGTCAAGTGATCCTGGTCCCCACACTTTCTCAAAGAGAAGGACATAATCTGATTTTTGTATTTTTTTAATTATATTTTTTATATCAGGATTATTCTGCTCAAGTGGATTTAAAAACGGTCCCATAGCTTGTTCTGCCAGGGGGTCGCCCGACGCTTCCCCTGTTGCCCTGCCATCCCAGAACATCCCTCCAACAAAATTACCTTCCTCGTCTATTTCTAATACAGGACTATCCCCAGCATAGGCAGAGGGTGGTGGCTTGCGGTTGCCAAAGCGCCCTTTTACCGCTCCCTCATAGACTGAGCCTGATTTGTTTATGGCTTCATTTGCACCTGTCCATCCTACCTCAGGGCCATGACATGCAGCACACGACTGCCCCGGAGGGGTGGAAAGATTTTCATCAAAAAACAGCTTCTTTCCAAGTTCTTCTATTGGCGCAAGCTCTGGTTCTGTTTGTTCATAGTTAGATAAAAGCTCATTTTTATTCGGCTCTATCCTTGCTCCAGATTGAGTAACAGCATTACCTTCGTGCTTTGTGCTAAAATTCTCTAAGCTCCATTTTTTGCTGAAACTATAAGGTTTAATGACAAATAGCAACAAAATAAACAAGGATACTGTTAAAAATATCCTTTTATTATTAATTTTGTTCATTATGTTCATATTCATCCCTCCTTTTGAATCTTAAAAAAATGGGATTTGATAATTTTATTAAGCTCTTAATTAGTCCATTTTCAAAATATTAAAAATACTTCCTTCCCAGTTTTAAAAAAAGAGGGATAAAAAATATTCCCAGGCTGATAAAGATTATCTTTGCTTAAGGATTATTATAGGAATTAAATGCACTATTTTTATTAGAAAAAATTTATTGGGTATATCTCTTCTCCAATTCTTTATAATATTGTAATTATATAAAATTTTTCTGATTTTTAATATGACATTTTTTCAATTATTATTATAATGATACTAATTTACATTATTATATCAAACTTATAGTGCTAAACAGCAATTGAAAATATGAACATATCTTTTAGGAAAAGGAGAAATGGCCATGAAAAGCAAAAATGAGAAATTGGCTTCAGAAGGAATTGGACGTAGAGATTTTATATGCAAATCTGCTCTGTTTTGCTGTGCAGCAAATATTCCCTTTGCCGCAAGCGGTTTTTCTAAAAAAGCAGGGCAGCAAGAGAAGAAGTCAGATGTGAACCCGATGGATCTGGTAACTTACTGCGGCTTATATTGCGGCGCCTGCGATATCTATCAACAAAGAATTAGCAAATCTGGTAACGAGTTAAAAAGAGTGCTTGACGCTTATAATTTCGGTGACATCGCCAAACAAGTTCCTGAATTGGAGGATTATGACGCCTTTTATAAAACCCTTAACACCCTTATCACTTTCTTCGGACAGTGCCCAGCATGTCAAAAAGGTGGTGGTGACCCCGAATGCAAAATACGCCTTTGCTGCAAGGAGAAAGGTTACCAAAGCTGTGCCGAATGTCCCTCCCTTCCCTGTGAGAAGCTAAAACCTCTCTCAGACGGCTATCCTGGATTATTAGAAAATTTAAAAGAAATTAAAGAAAGCGGATTGGAAAAATGGTGCCAGAAACAACAGGAGAAAGTGGATAAAGGATTTAGATATAGTGACACCTTGACTAAAGAATAATCTGCTTATTTCATGTATAAGTAGTATTAAAATATGAATTAAGAAATCGTATATGAAACCCAACGAATTAGTTGGTTCATGCATTTTATTCTGTGGCGCCTGCGATATATATCAACAAAGGATAAGTAAACCAGGAAAAAAGCTTAAAGAAGTGCTCGATGCATGGCAGTTCAATAAATGGGTGACAAAAACACCAGGTTTTGAAGGCTATGATACCTTTTATAAAATCCTCAATAATATGATAGCTACTTTTGGAAAATGCACCGGATGTTAAAAAGGTGGTGGAGACCCTGAATGCCAGATCAGGAAGTGCTGTGAAGATAAGGGATTCCGGACATGTGCCGAATGCCCAGCAGCACCCTGTGAACTATTGAAAGTTAAAATTGTAGAGGCCTTTCCCAATTGGCAAGAGGACTTTCAAGAGCTTAAAAAAATTGGATTAACGGAGTGGAGTCATAAGCAGCAAGGTAAAGTAGATAAAGGTTTAACCTTTAGCGATTTACTGAGAAAAACATCAAAAATTGAAAATAGATAGCATATCAGTAAAGTTACTATTAAAATGGATTGATGAGTAAAAGGATACTTTGGTTTATAGTATTAGTACTCCTGCTTAGTTGGACTATAGCACTTGCAGTGAAATTTCTCTCCTTAAGCAAAAGCCCCATGACCGCTGTCATGCTGTTTCCTTTGATGCTTGCCATTATTTTTATATTAACTTCCAGGACAGATAAGCTTTCTGCTATTGGATGGAAATTACCCGCATATAAATATTGGTTGATTAGTATTTTTCTCCCTATCCTTCAGATGGTATTTATTATAAGTATCGGATATTCCTTAGGACTCCTCTCCTTCAACCAGCACCATGTTTTGGTAAATAAACCCACATCTAATATTTGGCTGAATTTAATTCTCTGTATTCCCGCTTTGTTTATTCCTTATATCCTCCTTACACTACCTCAATTTATCATTGGCTGGCTCAACCATTTAAGCGAAGAGATAGCCTGGCGAGGCTACCTTTTTCGTCACCTTTCGTTTGACAGGCAAAATTTAATAAAGGCAGTTTTTATTTCTGGAATAGTATGGTGGGCCTGGCATGTTCCTATGTTCTGGCTGAGCCCGGTAATTTCAAAATTGAAAATGTGGCAAATGGTCTTGACCGTTATCCTCTCCTTTTTTGCTCTTATTGGGATAGCAGCCATGTATTCATGGGTCTATATCAAAAGCGGCTCTATATGGACACCCACGATTATGCACATGTTCTGGAACTTATATCGGGGCATTCTCAGCGGAAGGCTTGCTGATGGTTCATCCGGCCTTTTCATTGGTAATCTCTGGCTCATTAATGGCGAGGGCATCATCGGAATGATTGTCACTGCATTCGTTGGATTAATTTTCGTATTAATTTTGAAAAAACAAAATAATTTCTCATTAGCACTATAAACAAAATATCTTTTATATTACTCCTTGCTTTCTGATAATAATAACAAGATTTAACCTATGTTAATCTTCATTTCCTCACGGATAGCATTTGTGCCAGGCATTTGTTTTGCAATATACTTTTTATTGGATTTGAGAATTAATTCAACTGCTTCTCGTAGATTTTCACGAGCTTCTTCCAGAGTTTTATCTTGAGTATTAGCTCCAGGCAATTCTTCGATGTAACCAATATACCAATCATTCACCTTTTCGAATACAGCTGTGAAGGTACATTTCATTTCGTAACTCTTTTTTTATATAATTATGGCATATGTATATCAACTTTTATTTGTGAAAAATACGCAATACCTTACCCGAATCTAATCTTGCTTCGATTCTAATATAACATCTATCCATCTGTTATTTAGTTTAAATACATATTTTTAATGAATCTGTCATTAAATTTGTATTGTTTCTCCAGCATTTCGATATAAGAAATTCTCTCTGCTAATTCTTCAGCAACTTCTCTCATTTTTTTTGAAATGAGCATCTCACGAGCACCTTCTCCTGCGGCATTACCGATACTCTCCACCTTATCCAGCGATATATTTGGAATGAGACTAATTCTTCTGGCACTCTCCTTATCTATGAAGCTGCCAAAGGAGCCGGCTATATAAATCTTTTTGAGATCATTGGGCGACAATCCCAAGACTTCCAAAAGTATTTCCTGAGCAGACTGCATGGCAGCCTTTGCCAGTTGTACTTCGGAGATATCTTTACGAGAAAAGCTGACTTTATCACTTATCTTAAATTCTTTCTTTTTGTCCATAAAAGCGCCCGATTCCTTAATTTTTCCGTTCCTATAGAGTTCAGCCACTATATCAACTATCCCTGAGCCACAGATGCTGCGGGCCTCGTCATCTTCTATGGTACTGTAAAAAACTTTATTGTCTACAATTCTTACTCTCTCGATAGCGCCCGGTTTTGCAATACTTCCATACTTAATTTTACTCCCTTCAAAAGCAGGTCCCATGGCGCAGGATGCTGCTACTAATTGTTCTCCATCAGAAATAATAATCTCACCATTGGTGCCGATATCAATGAGCATTGCTGGTTCTTTTGATATAAAAAGTTCCGAAGCGACAGCGCCTGCTAAGATATCAGAACCGATAAAACCTGCTATTACGGGGGGAGTATAAACAGTAATACCATAGCCCAGACCTAATTCTTTAGCCGATCTAAGCTCTGGTTTTTTTGAAACAGGTTCATAGGGAGCTCTTCCCAAACTTTTTACATCGTATCCCAAAAAAAAGTGGTGCATAGTAGGATTTCCTACAACACAAATATTATCTGGTTTTCTTTCTTCGTTTAATATTTCTTTTAAGAGGACATTAATTCCATCCATTAATACTTCATATACTCTATCATTTGCTAAACTGATTCTGGTTATAACATCTTCTCCATACTGCCTTTGGGGATTAAGTTTGGCATTCTCTCTTAACAGCTCACCAGTCTTATTATCAATAAGATAAGCAGCTAAAGTAGTGGTCCCTAAATCCAAAGCGACGGAATAGCCTTTTTTCCCATCAGATTTAATCTTACGTGGTATAAAGCTTTTTCTTTTCGCCGTCGCTTCGGAGAAAATGACATAGGTTTCTCCTATGGGAATGGTTTGACAGGCGAGCCGATAAATTCCTAAGTCATGCTGTTTTTCTATCTCATTTCTTTTAGATACTTCCCCCTCTACTTTTATCCTGCACTTGCCACATATACCTTCTCCACCACACGGCATATCAATCTGTATATTAAGCTCTTTAGCATAATCGGAAATAGTTTTTTTGCCTTTAATTTTTGTTTCTTTTTTCTGTAAAGGGAAGTATATATATGACATATTAAAATATAATCCTACTTTGCATTTTTCACCTTTTTGAAAATACTACTAATAATTGATAAAGTCAACTGCTTTTTGTCCCATTTTAAAGGATTAACTAACAGATTGCCATTAATTGTAAAATAATGAAATATGCACAAGCGATAAATTACTATGCTACAATAAAATAGATTGACTAATAAGCAGAATTTTGTTAAAATAAATGTACCAAATATATAGATAAATATAACTATCTAAAGGTTATGGAGTTCGTTTTTAGATAAGTTGGCTATTTAGCTGCAAAGATACAAATTATTAGAAAAGGGAAAATTTCATGGTCTTTTTTAATTATGCCACCAAAGAAATTACTGCTAAGATAGTGTATTATGGTCCAGGACTTAGTGGAAAGACGACAAACTTACAAAGCATCTACCAGAATCTTCCTTCTGATGATAAAGGGAAAATGGTTTCCCTGGCAACGAGCGATGATCGAACGCTCTTTTTTGATTTTCTTCCCTTAGAGCTTGGTACCATACGTGGAATGCGAACACGTATTCAACTCTATACAGTACCCGGACAGGTTTTCTATAATACTACACGAAAATTAGTTCTTAAAGGTGCAGATGGAGTAGTCTTTGTAGCTGATTCTCAGAATGAAATGATAGACCATAATGTTGAAAGCTTCGATAACCTTGAGAAAAATCTTAAAGAACATGGGATGAATTTAAAAAATATGCCCCATATTCTTCAATTCAATAAAAGAGATTTGCCCAATATTGCTGGTACCGAAGAGATTAACAAAAGGCTGAATAAGTATGATGTGGAATTTTATGAAGCCATAGCAATAAAAGGGATTGGAGTTTATGAATGCCTTAGAGAAATAATCAGGCAGGTGATCAACAAAATAGCCAAGGAATATGGTGAAAAACCGACAGAAGCCGCTGGAAAATCATCTGGGAGAATACCCGAAGCAAAAATGCCGGCTTCCGCCCCTCTTAATACCCCTAAAGAAAAGATACCTGCTGCTGCAGCTGTTCAAAGTCAGAAAATTACAGCAACTGCTTATGATGAAGATCTTGATGAAAACTGGATGAATGAGTTAGAAGCCGGAGACTTAGAACCCGCCTCCCGGGGACTTGAAGGACGGAATCCAGTATTTAATTCAGGAAAAAAAGAAAGCAAAGCATTTTCCCAAAAAGTGACTATAGATTTCCAAGAGGGGGAAAATCTAGCAGGTGGTAAAATAACAGAAAAAAAGATAAATGTGCCTTTAGAGATTCCTATTGAAAAAGATACCAAGGTTGTCAAATTGAACGTAAACCTGAATATATTATTTAAAAGAAAATAGTCGCTTTTAAATGAGAAAAATAGATTTAGTAAATGCAATATATAAACGCCATGGTGGCCTTTTACGAAGTGAGGTTTCACAGATTTTAGATTTGCTTATAAAAATATTACATAAACGCCTTAGTAAAGGAGAAGAAATCAAAATAAGCAATTTTGGTGTATTTCGTTTAAAAAAACGGAAAGGAAGAAAAGTAAAGAATCCGAAAACTGGTAAAATCATTACAATAGCTCCGCACAACTCGTTAGTATTTAAACCCTCAAAACATCTCATAGAAACTTTAAATTCTTAATAATTCCACTTAGTAATGGTTAATAAAAAATTCTATCAAAAAGAATTCCCAGATAAATATTATTATAAAATTGGAGAAGTAGCTGAAATTACGAAAACAGAACCCTATATTTTGAGATATTGGGAATCAGAATTTCCCTCACTTAATCCATCAAAAAATTCTTCAGGACAGAGGATATACAAAAAGAAAGATGTTGAAACGATACTGAGAATAAAGCACCTGCTTTATGTTGAAGGATTTACTATTGCCGGCGCAAAGAAAAAATTGATCGAGGAAGAATCCTCTCTTAGTCAGTTACCTGAGGATGAAGAGTCATCTCCCGAAAGTAAGCTAAAAAAAGTGAGGAAAGAACTTAAAAGCATCTTGACTATTTTAGAAAAAAATGATAAAAAATTTGAGTAAAGCAACACTGATATTTTAAATAGAGCGGTCGGGACGTAGCGCAGTCTGGTAGCGCACTTGACTGGGGGTCAAGTGGTCGCAGGTTCAAATCCTGTCGTCCCGACCATTGTTTTCAATACCTTACGCCGATCTAAATTCATAAATTTCCCCCGAGTGTGGTAATTTTTTTGAAGATGGATCCCTGTTTTACGCTCTTTTTTAAATGATTTTTTGATAAATGACTGTATCTTTTGGTCATTTCGATGGAACTGTGGCCTAAAATTTTCTGTAAAGTATAAAGATCCATCCCGTTCATCACTGCATGGCTGGCAAATGTATGGCGCAGATCATGAAAAGTAAAATCCTTTATGCCTGCCTTTTTTAATGCTCCCTTGAACGACTTTTTGACTTCCTGTAATGGCCTGTCATCTTTGCAGAAGAGATATTCAGAATCCGATTTCCAGTTCCTGAGCACCTCAACTACATAGTCATCTATGGGAACGATCCTCCTCTTTCCACTCTTGGTTGCCCTCTCATCAACTCCCACCTCGATGTACTGCTCCTCAAAGTTGATGTATTTCCATTTTAGCTGGAGGATTTCACCTCTGCGCATTCCGGTTCCCAGAGCTATGATCACTATGACTCGCAGATATTCTAAATCTATAGCCTTCAGCAAGCGCTCGATTTCTTCTATGGTTAAATAGCGAAGCCGTTTGTTATGCTCTTTTAGCATGGTGAGTCTTTTTATTGGATTATAGGCTATCAGATTTTGATTTTCAGCATAAGAGAACAGTGCTCTAAGACAGGCCAATTCACGATTAATGGTGGCTGGTCTAACCGGTCTGTTTCTGCCTGCAATCCCTAACTCCTCAAAAAGAGTGAGACGGCAGTCTTGACAATAAAATCGCCTCATCTTTACCAGCAAAAATACTCTCTTTCTGCCTATAGGCACGGTACGAAGTTGCCGAATCCTAAAGCCTTTCTTAATGACTCTAAAGGACTTACAATGAGCACAACGATTCCTAAAACTAACCAGATGAAAATAAAGTGCTCCACCCTGATAACTAGTTCGTACATGATGATAACCATAAATATCAAAACCGTGATACAATATCGAAGTGGGCATCTTTTAGTTCCTCCTTTTTAGATTTTTATTTATCTTAAGGAACTTAAATCGATGCCCTCACTATGTCAATACCTTAAGTACTCAAAAACGCGATGAACCAAATAATAAAATAAATGTTAGGCATCATTTTTGTTTATCGTAATATGAAAAAAATTTAAAAAATAATTGTCTCCATAACAACAAAAATTACTGAAATATTTGTCAAATAAACAAAGCAACTTAGAGTTTTAATATGAAATGCCTTATCTAGCATGATTTGGAGCACTCTGAAAAAAATACATTGATACTTGCAGCGCTACAGTGCATAATAAAATGAAAAAAGAATAATATGTTCACAATTAATTAATTGATCGATTATGGGATTTAAAAATAGAAAAGCATTTACACGATTATTTCGAAAAGCAGCTCCTTTCATGAGCCTATTCCTTATGGCTTTAGCTCTAAGTATGCTTTCACCTTACTTCTTAACAATTGAGAATCTTTTTGCCATTGGCTTACAGATGTCAGTAGTTGCCATAATGGCAATTGGCCAAATGATGGTTATTATATCTGGCGGAATAGATTTATCGGTTGGTTCGGTTATGGCGGTGTCAGGTATCGGTACAACCATGTTGTTAACCTATGGATTCGGAATTTTCCCTGCTATTTTGGTCGGAATGTTAATTGGCACCATATGCGGAGCTATTGCTGGAACGCTCATTGCTTGGGGACATATTCCACCATTTATCGCTACTTTAGGTATTATGGGTATTGCGCGTGGTGCAGCTTTACTCTTAACTGGTGGAGTTCCCATATTTGGCTTGCCTCCAAAATTTAATTTTCTTGGGGGTGGTAGGATTTTTGGTGCTGTGCCTGTACCGGTTATTTTTACCATTGTTGTAGCTATTATTGGATACATTATTCTTACAAAAATTCCCTTCGGTCGATATATTTTTGCTATAGGAAGCAACCCCACAGCAGCAAAACTTTCAGGAATTAATGTGAAAAAAAGTTTGCTAAAAGTTTACGCCATTAATGGTTCCCTATGCGGATTTGCAGGAATTGTTATGGCCTCTCGGCTTAGCACCGGTCAGCCTACTGCTGGTACTGGATATGAACTTGATGTGATTGCTGCTTGTGTGATCGGTGGAGCAAGCCTTAGCGGTGGTGAAGGAACAATACTCGGAGCAATAATTGGGGCTCTTATTATGGGTATTCTACGGAATGGCTGTAATTTGCTGGATATTTCAGCATTTTGGCAGCAAATTGCCATTGGGTTGATTATTATCATTGCAGTCTTTTCAGATCAGTACAGAAGACATAAAGAAAGGAAGGCATAAAATAAAATATTCCAATATTTCTCTATCTATTTAAGCGAAATCCTTTGAAGATAAAGTCTTACTATGAGCATGAAAAAAATATATTATGAGGATTCCTAATATGAGAAAGTTTAAACTTTTAGCTTTTTTAACTATCTTGCTATTGCTATCTTGCTCTCAACCAAAAAGCGAAAAACCACAGATTTTGGTATCCCCAAAGGGGCTAGCTGTTAATTTTTGGCTTTCTGTGAAAGCAGGGGCAGAACAGGCTGGCAAAGATTTTAATGTCAATATTATCTGGAAAGGTCCTTCAGTGGAAACGGATATTGCTGGTCAGATTGCCATTGTCGAGGACTATATAAACAAAAAGGTCGATGCTATTGTGCTTGCTGCCTGTGACGCTGTTAGCCTTATTCCTGCAATTGATAAAGCTCGCACAGCAGGGATACCAGTTATAACAATCGATTCGGGAGTGGACTCTGACATTCCCCATTCCTTTATAGCTACAGATAATATTGCAGCAGCGGAAAAAGCCGCTGATATCTTAGCTGAGCTACTCAGTGGAGAGGGAGAAATTGCTTTGATTCCATTTGTTCCAGGAGCAGCCACGAGTATAATGCGAGAGCAAGGTTTTAAAAAGGGATTAGAAAAATATCCAGCTCTTGAATTGGTTGCCATTCAATATTCCCAAGCTGATGTAGCAACAGCTATGACAGTTACCGAAAACATTGTGACTGCCCATCCTAACTTAGCAGGTATCTTTGCTGCTAATGAATCTGGAGCGATTGGAGCCGCTCAAGCACTTATTAGCAAAGATCTTGCAGGCAAAATTAAGCTTGTGGCTTTTGATGCTGCTCCCAATGAAATCGAAGCATTGAAGCAAGGCATTATTCATGCTCTGATTGTGCAGAATCCTTTCAAAATGGGTTATGAGGGTGTAAAAGCAGCTATTAATGTGCTTAATGGAAAACCAATAGAAAAACGTATTGATACTGGGGTTGCAGTAGTGACCAATGAAAATTTAAATTTATCTGAAATACAGCAATTGCTGAATCCTCTGAGGCAAAAGGATTGAGTTGGCATTAAAAATAAGCATTCTGTGTGCAACCTTACGTTTTGATAGAAGAAATCAAGAAAGTATTTAAAAAGAGGAGATAATGACAAGACCATATCTTCAAATGCGACATATCACCAAGACTTTCCCAGGAGTAAAAGCACTGGATGATGTAAATTTTGAAGCGCATCTCGGTGAGGTTCATGCACTGTTGGGCGAAAATGGTGCTGGTAAATCAACATTAGTGAAAATCCTTAGCGGTGTCTATAAGCTGGACTCTGGAGAAATTTTGATCAATGGAAAACCAATTTCCTTTTTCACCACCAAAGATGCCAAAAGTGCGGGCATCGCCATTATTTATCAGGAGCTAAATCTCATTCCGCAAATGACAGTAGCTGAAAATATCTACCTAGGTCGAGAGCCAAAAAACCCTCTGGGATTGATAAGGTATGGCAAGATGAAAATAGATGCCGCCCAAGAGCTGAAGCAGCTTGAGGTAGATATTTCTCCGGATACACCCGTTAACCAATTGCGCATCGGACAACAGCAATTAGTTGAGATTGCTAAAGCCCTTTCTCTACATGCCAAAATATTGATCATGGATGAGCCCAGCTCAGCACTCAGCGATACTGAAGTTGAATTACTTTTCAAGATTATCCGTCGCTTGAAGGACTCTGGAGTAGCCATTATCTATATAACCCATAAACTGGATGAAATTTTTGCAATTGCTCAAAAGGTCACGGTTCTGCGCGATGGAAAATACATCGGCACCAAGGATATGGAGAAATGCGATTCATCAATGCTTATAAATATGATGGTTGGTAGAGAGCTTGATACTCTCTTTCCCAAGAAAAAAGCTACCTGCGGTGAAGAGCTATTACGGATTGAAGGCTTAACCATAAAACACCCTACAATTAAAGAAAGAAATTTATTAAGCGATATTAGCCTTAATCTCCATGTTGGTGAAATTCTTGGTATTGCCGGACTTATGGGTTCAGGGCGAACAGAACTCCTGATGACCTTATTTGGCTCACCACCAGGTGAGATAGTTACTGGTCGGTTTTTCTTTAAAAACAAGCAAAGCTCTATTAAAACACCTGTAGATGCTATTCAGCATAAATTAGCTTTTGTCACTGAAGACCGTCAGATACAGGGATTGTTTTTACAGCTTTCTGCCAAAGTAAATATTTCTATCTCCAGTCTAAAAAAGGCTGTTCGTTTTTGGTTTTTGCGCCATCATCTGGAAGCAAAAATGGTGAATCGGTTTATAAAACAGCTACGCATTAAACTTCCTCATGTTGCAGCAGCAGTTGAGACTTTGAGTGGTGGTAATCAGCAGAAGGTTATCCTAGCCAAATGGATGCTTACCCAACCAGAAATACTTCTGCTTGATGACCCGACTCGGGGCATTGATGTGGGGGCTAAAGCAGAGATTTATCAACTCTTGAATCAATTTACTTCTCAAGGAATGGGAATTATACTGGTATCATCAGAACTATCTGAAGTGTTAGCAATGAGTGATAGAATTTTAGTGCTAAACCAGGGAAGAATTGCCGAGGGATTCAACAAAGACGAAGCTACCGAACCTAAAATCATGATGGCAGCCACCCGGGCATTCTGAATAAAGATAGAGTCTTCAGCGTAGTCGAATTTATATGTAATAGAATGTAAAGAACTGTTTGAATCGTAGTAATGAAAAGATACTTAAATAGATTGCGGGCCTGCCCCAATTATATTCTAAAGATTCAAAATTCTTTAGTGCTTTTTAATGAAATATTCTCCCTGCCATTCAATAACTATTATTGTATTGGGGTCTAAAAGAAGCTTTGCCTTATATATACCATTCCCCTGAATATTTTCATACTCACCAGTCCCTTTTACAAAAGAGTAAGTACCTTCCATTGTAGTGATAGGTTCGCCTTCAGGAGAAACAGCAGTTGTAGTTTTCCCCTCAAATTTATAAAAGACAGCATCTGCATTTAAATATATTTTATTGTAACCCTTATGATATCCGTTACCCTTAATAAGATCGGAGAAAACCACTGAAGCAATCTGTGCGCTATCCATGAATTTGTGCTCACCAGTATTAATATTAATACCCTCCAATCTACCTAATACAAGGGAATGCCCTTCAACATCGCCAAAATCCATTATTTCCTGTTTGGTATAAGCAATTTCCTGCCTTCCTGCTATTTTTATCTTCTGCGGTTCTTCAACGATATTCATCCCAAGAATTAAGATCAAGCCGAGACTAATCATAAATGTAACATATTTTTTTGATTTAAAGGTTTTCATAAATTTCACCACCTTTCATTTAAGTTAGGCATGGCCTGTAGCTTATTCTATATCTTATTAATAATCTTCAGATTTAGCTAACTTTTAAAATTATATAACACTCCATAAATGTATTCCAAAATATAAGCTCTAAATCTCACTTTGTCAAGCATAAAAATAGAACTGATAATTGAAGACTAAATTTATAAATATGAAATAAAAAAAACAATTTGCATTAAAAGAAAATTAGTGATAGAATTCCACCGAAAAAAAGGAAAACGGTTACATAAAATGATTAAAATAGGCGATGTAGCAAAAAGAGCAGGCGTTTCAGCTGCCACTGTTTCGCGAGTAATCAATAAACTGGGGAATGTGAAAAAAAGTACTGAGGAAAAAGTACTTAAAGCTATTGGAGAATTAAGCTATATCCCAAATTTATCCGCTCGTTCCTTAAAAACTAATAGAACGCTTACCATTGGAATAATTGTACCAGATATTACTAATCCCTTTTTTCCCATTGTGTTCAGAGGAGCCGAAAATGTATTTAAGCAGCAAGGTTATACAATAATCTTATGCAATAGCTTTGAAGAAGAATATGAAGAGAAGAAACATTTAAATATATTGGAGGCGAAAAAAGTTGATGGAATTCTGCTGATAAAAGCGCCATCGAGAATGAAAGACTCGAAGTATATGGAAAGAGTTAAAAACTTTCCAATTCCAATTATTTATATTGATCGCCTCCCCGACCTTCAAGATATTCCGGCAGTAGTAGCAGATAACATTCGTGGAGGATATGATGCTACTCTTCATCTTATTAAACTTGGCCATAGAAATATTGCTGCAATAACAGTGCAGTATCCTATAACCGTCCATAAAGAAAGGCTTCAGGGATATTTTAGTGCTCTTAATGACCATAACATACCTATAAATAAACAATATATTCAAAAAGGGATACCGAGCATCCAGGAAGGTATCTCCTTGGCTCAATCATTAATAAATATGAATAACCGCCCTACCGCAATATTTGTGACCAACAACAAGCTGACCATTGGCTTAATGAAAGCATTGGAAATGGCTGGTCTAAAATGCCCACAAGATATAAGTGTGGTTGGTTATGATGATTTTGACTGGGAGGATGTTTTTCACCCCCGGCTAACAGTTATAGCACAACCTGCTTATGAAATGGGCGAAACTGCTGCCAACTTGTTAATAAAAATAATAAGAGATGGAATAAGCAATATATCCAATAAAAAAGTAATCCTTTCAGTAGAACTTAAAATACGAGAATCCTGTGGAATTTATCAAAATCAAGAATTTCAGAAGAAATAGAGGCGTAACGCTTCTTTTTTGATTTGCTATTTAGTATTTTTAGGAAGTAGCTAATAATTCTACGCCTTAATAATTTAGCATTATTGTATAGGTATTGTCAAAAAACTTATGACAATACTATTGGGTGCTGTCAAAAATAACATGAAAAAATATGAAAGTATAAATGGATACACAGAGGAGAGAGAAAATAGATACTATTGATACAAGAGCCATAGATTTTTTTCTGGGCTGTGGAAATGGCGCTTCGCTTGGAAATCTCTTGCTGAGATTTCCACAATTTCCACCAGCCTCCTCTTCTATTTTAGATTACTATTAATTTTCTCAAAGAAAAGAGGGGGGAGGCAAGCTTATATTAGATAACTTATTAAAAATAAGTAAGTTAAAACAAAATTGTTAAAAAACTTTTAATAATATTATTGTATAAGGAGGGAGGAAAAAATGATTAATACATTAAAAATGACAAGAGGAACTGCTCCATACTACCAAATCCTGATAAGAGCTGGATTACTTTGCTTAGTCATCTCATTTTTTATTTCGATAGCTGCTATTAGTGGCTCCATCCTGCTTTTTGAATTCAAGCAAGCTTCCAAATCATCAGTCCTTCATTCGAATAACTCTTCCCAAGAAACAGTAGTAATAGTAGATGGTCCAATTGGCAAATCTTCTCAATTTGCTTTAGAACGTTTTCTAAAAGTGCTTAAGATGACAGGTGTACCTTATCGCAGTGCTGATTCCATAGAGATGGCTCATTCCTCAAATATTCTACTGGTGGGCACTTTAAATGCGTCGAACTTAATAAAAGAGTTCAAAAAAAATGGGGAGTTAGAACTTGCAGATGTAAAAGAAGCCCTGGCGGTGAAGAGGGTAAAAAGGGGTGAAAACAACATCCTTATAGTAGCTGGTACAGATGACCGAGGGCTGATGTATGCTTTATCAGAATTAGCTCAACAGGTGAAAGCTGTGGATAAGAGCAGTACTTGGTTCACTTCAGTAAAAGAAGTATCTGAAAGCCCCTTAGTTCCTGTAAGGCGCATAATGGTTCTACTTCATAATGAAGATTGCGAGCAAGAATGGTACTATTCAAAGGAATATTGGCAGGATTATTTTGGCATGCTGGCAGCCAATAGATGGAACGCCTTTAACTTAGTATTCTCTCATCAGACACCTTATCTCTCGCCGATGTATGCCTTTCATATTAAGGTAGACAAATACCCTGAGATTAGAGCACTTGGCCTTTCGGAGGAACAGAGAGAGAAGAATCTTGATATACTGAGATATATAAGCTCGCTGGCTCAGGAGCGCGGTATTGATTTCACCTTAGGCATCTGGCAGCAGATCGCCTGGGGAGGCAGACATCAATCTAGCAAACAGGAAAGCATGGTCACCGGGCTGACTCATGAAAATATGATTGATTATACCTATCTCGCTTTAAGCAAACTGCTTGAAGAATGCCCGGCCATCAGTGCTATACAACTGAGGGTAAATCATGAGTCAGGATTGGATTATAACGAGCAGACTTCTTTCTTCAGGGATGCGGTTTACCGGGCAGCGAAAGATAGCGGAAGACCTGTCGTCATTGACATTCGAGATGTGGGGCTTCTGAGAGAAACAAAACAAGCTGCCATTGATTCGGGACTTCCTGTCATTACGAGTCATAAATACTGGGGAGAACATATGGTCTTCCCCTATCACCCCACCCAGATTATGTGGACCTATAGCTATGGAGATTGGTTGAAATATCCTCGAAAAAATTCGGTGCTATATGAGGTTTGGACCCTCGGTTCCCATCGCCTCCTGCTGTGGGGAGACCCAGAATTTGTGCGCCGATTTGCTCCTACAACCAGACTCGAGGGTGGTTGCGGCTTTGAAATCTGTGCTCCTTTGTCTCAAAAAGGATTTCTTAATGCCCCGGGAGCCTGGCGCATCTTTCGTCATAAAGAGAGGGAACATTACAAATGGGAATATGAGCGTTACTGGAGCTTTTATATGCTATTTGGACGTTTAACGTATAATCCCAATACCAGCGATGAGCTATGGTTACGAGAAATACGACAGCGATTTGGCAGGGAGGCTGCTCCTGAAATTGCCTCAGCATACCGTTCAGCCAGCCAGGTTCTATCTTTAATTATGGCTACTGCAATAAGCAACTACAATATGTACATATGGCCGGAAAAAGATATGGGAGGACTCATCAACTATTATCTCCATCTTCTGCCTTATGATAAGAGACGTATTAGCAGTTTCTTAGAGTCTGTTGATGATTATTTACGAGACAAATCTACAGCTAAGTTAACTCCCGAAAAGGTAGCTTCTCGGTTAGATTCGGTTGCCAAGGAATGTGAACAGGCGATTACCCAGGCTGAGAACAACGTGGACAGTTCAAACAAAGAGTTCTGGGCGACAAAAATGGATTTTCAGATTCTAACCGGTATGGCTCGCTATTTTGCCCAAAAGATGAGAGCCACCTATCATTTAGGGCTCTATTATCGGTCAGGGGAGCTGTCTATTCTCAAGGAGGCAATTGACAATGCGCAGAAAGGGCTTGAGCTTTGGAAAAAGCTTTCAGCAGTTGCTGAGGAAATATATTATCACGATCTTATATTTGGACCGGGCAGCATAGGTCATTGGAAGGATAATATTATATTTGTTAAAAATGATTTAAATCAGCTTCAATATCAGCAAGAGCTATTTCAATTAGTGAATAATTTCGATTACGGTTTCGATTTTGGTCCAAAGTCTTTCACTGATGTAATTACTGCCTATTCCCCTATTTATACCAACTACTATACTATTGAGCACCGTTTTCAGGGTGTATTCCCGCACAGCTTTTATAATCCACAAAGCGGTTACGGGTGGATTGAAGGAGAAGATTTACGAGCCGAGCAACCTGGAAAGATTCCGATCACAGTGTGGCGTGCTGTTAATCTGGAGAGCTTGAATTTACCTGAAGAGGCATTATTAGGGGACTTTGTGCAGGGGAATAAACCGGCACTTTTTAGAATAGACCTTCCGGAAGGGCATTATCAGGCAACCTTGCTTATTACTGACCGCAGCTCAAAGCCCACCGACCATGGACCGATGAACATCTCAGTGCTTGAAAGATTTGGTGAGCGACCAATTATAGTGGATAAAATAGTAGCAAAAGGAGAGCTGCTGGTGAAGCGCTTTAACTTCAATATGGTAGGAAGCCGCTTTAGTACCTTCAGGCTTCAGCTAAATGCCGCACCAGGAGCGGATTATATATTGAATGCTCTGACCATTACCAGAATAGAACCCCATATTGCCCATGTGCCCATTAGGCAAGTAATATCCGGTGAAGATATAAGTATTGTGGCGACTGTATCCCTTCCACCCAGAGTTGTCGAGCCATATAAAGAAAGCCTTTCAATAGCCCGAGGAACTACCTCTACAGTAGAGCCGCCGGATAAAATTGAGCGAGTAACCCTTTGTTATTCGATTAATAAGGGAGAATGCTGCAACTGTATAGATATGCAAAAGATTGATAATATGATTTACTCCGCAACTATTCCCGCCCTAGAGGTTGTGCAGGGAAAAATTAGATATTATTTAGAAGCTTCCGATTCCATTGGACAGATTGTTCGTCTTCCTAATAGTTCAACATCCGAGCCATATTTCTTAATTAAAGCAACTAATGACCGTACACCACCTGTTGTTACTCATACACCAATAGGGGAATGTAATCCAGGCGAACCACTGCATATCCGAGCTAAAATTACTGATGACTCACCTATTGAAAAAGTGCTTCTTTACTACCGACCTACCCGACAGACTATGGAATATTCAACTGCTACTATGTATTTAAAAGATGATGAGTATCAAGCAATTATCCCGGGAGGAGCTATTAGCAAAGAGTTCGACTTGATGTATTATATAGAGGCTGTAGATACGTACGGAAACGGGATCTTTCACCCTAACCCAGACTTCGAGCCGCCTTATGTGGTAGTAAGAGTCCGAAGATAATCGGAGCATAGTATACTAATTATAAACACACCAAATGCTTTATAAATGCGGTGTGTTCCTATTATCAGCTCATGGTTACTTAAGGATTCTTAACTGGTTTTACCCGGATGAAAAAGGGAAATGTTGTTCTTATTCAGAATATTATTAAGTTCTTGCATTGATTTCTCAATAAGAAAGTTCAAAACTTCAATTAGTTCATTTAATCGTTTGCTTATCACCTCAACCTGCTCCATTTGGTAAGGAGTTAGCTCTCCGCTATATCTGTTAACCACATAAGAAAACCTGTCTATCCGGCTGAGCAGAGAGCGAATTCCTCTTCTCCTCAATTGTGTATTTCCAACTAATTGCCCCCGGAACTCATCCACTTGGATAGCATTTGAGTTTATCGCCGAAATGACTTCCTTGGGAAACTGCGGCTGTTTCTTTATATTTTCTTTTAAGCTGTAAAGCTTAGCTTTGATATCCTTCGATACATTGCTGGCTTTAAAGGTATATCAATTTTGCCTTTATTCTTCCTTTTCTAACAACAAGCAGTCGATACCCATTTTATATCCGTCTGATTCTTTGTTTTTTGAGTTAATCATAAACTTGAAGACATTCAATCCAGCCTCTAATGATGCTCCAGAGAACACAAACTCCTTAGGCGGCCAGACAGGTCTGGTGAGGTCATCAGTTCTTAAATAGGTATCAATCGGTTCTCCTATTGGGTCTCCATTTATGTTGAGCTGGACGGTTCCGTAATCCGGTGCGCGCACATAATGCATTTTTACTGTATATGTTCCTGCTTCCTTAACCGGAACAGCAACAGAAAGCTCACCTTCCCCTCCAGAGTCGAAACTGAGCATATGATCGCCGCTGAAGTTAGGCATGAGAAATTGCATGTAAGGTCTGGCACTCTTTCCAGCTTTACTCTGAAATCCAAGAATTCCTAAATCCTCTCCTTCAATAGCTCCTTTAACATACCAACGTCCTTTTGCAGGATCCCAGGGCTCACTGGAGATTATTCTCTCCAGACGAGGCCAGGGTTTATGAATTTCTTTCTGATACCAGAAGCCCAGGCTGGAATAATAGCCTCTTCCGGTATTGGGCCAGCAGCTGACCCAGGGCCAGTGTTCGATTTCAAATTTAAAAGACTTCCTGAAGGGAATGGGGTCCATAATATGGAAACGATAGACACTCAAACGATGACCGATCTCTCTACCTTCATAAACTGCGCATCCATGGTATAAATCGCTGAAGAGCCGGAATCCCCAAGCATCGCTGAAGTAATCCTCGGTACCAGTCCCTACGAAAGAAAGCTTCCCATCCACAGTGATGATGTCATCCCCTTCGCCAAACCAGCCAGGAGTTCTGGCCCGTTGTCCCATTATTACTCCTACATAGTGACCATCTCCTTCTGCTTCAAGCAGCTTAACCGGTTTACCGCGTTCTGTGGGATCAGTCTCTTGGAATCGGGCATGAAAATAAGTGATATCCTTGATCGCTTGGCTGTAGACCTGATAATCGATGTAGAAATACAACGAGATATAATCCCGTTCCAGGGTTTTTGGGTCGTGGACATTACTTACCGTTATTTTAGCGGATTTGTTGAAGGGCATATACCACCAGCAATTTCGAGCTCTACCTTCAGAAGAGACCTGAATGGGAAAACTGTTAATAGGTGCATTTATACCCATGGCTACTCCAAAGAAGTCCCCAATGGGAGCTTCGATGCTGGGATGCTCGCTGCCCTCCCAGTAGAACCTTAAAACGAGATCGCGTCCATTTTCGCGGAAAGTTGTCCAGATATGGCTGATAGCCCCTGGTCCTTTGATTTCAGCAAGAGTAACCTCTTTTCCTCCTACCGGAATACGATAAACATCGTGATTGCCTCCCCAGCGAACATATGAGCTGAATCGGGAGACAGAAAAATTCTTTGGCTTTGCTAACAGTGTCATTGGACTATTAGCTCCACTCAATCCAGGAGGAGGGGGCGCTGGTGCAGGTTCGGGGAAGGATTTACCTCCAGTATGAAAGGGAGGAGCCTGCTGAGCTTCTTTTTGCTTCTGCTGGGCAGAAGAGGTTAAGATGATAATCATGACCATAATAAGAAAAATGTTTAAATAGATTAAATATCCTTTTTTAGCCATTTTTAACCTCCATTTTAGAATAGTATTTGGCTATAAATTTATTTGCATGAGGAACGAGGAAACTAACTAAAGAGTATGCTCAAAATTAATCTTAAAACTCGACTATATTCTCTTTCTCATGCTTTTCAGGTTTTCTTCAGAAGAGCAAATAAATTAAAGTTTACTATAAGATGATAGTATCCAAGCTTTATTTCAAGCTATCGATGAATTTCTTATAGCTATCCCAATCATCACGAGGCATTCTGTCTTTAACTGGGAGCATCTTTGGGAAAGGAGCATGAGGTTCTGTCTGATACCAGTAGGCTGCCGAGGAGTAATCATTTGACTGCACATTGGCTTGACCATGTTCTATGGTGACTTTGATAGAGGTATTAAACATAATCGGATCTACGATATGGTAACGGAACATAGTCCATTTACCCGCATAGTTAGTCTTCCCTTTGCCTGTTTCTCCGGTCAGAGGAACTCCATAAAAGGGAGTGCTGTAACGACCAGTATTATAGCCCCAGGCATCGCAGAAGTAATCTTCTGTTCCGGTGCCTCGAAGAGTAGGTTCCTTATCACCATCGATAAAGATCATATCGTCTCCCTCACCAAACCAGGGCTCATTGTGAATTGTACCAATATTATCGATGCTCAAGTTACAGCCCACATAATGTCCTCTCCCTTTGGCCTCAAGAATAACATAGTTATCCTTGCCGGAGAGATTGGGAATGCTGCCCGTGACCATGAAGGGTGAACCAGGAGTACGATGTGCTAAGTCTCTTTGATAAAGCGGTTCCTTCAGATTAACAGTCGGTGGAGTTGGATTCTCTCTGCGCCACTGAGCATGGAAGCGAAGCAGGTCATCAGCAGAATTCTGATATTCTTCATAGTCTATATAGAAATAGAAAGCATCAATTTGTTTCTGACCCTGGTTCTCCAGTTGAATGAGAGCTCCTTTGGAAAAAGGCATAGGGAAGAAGGTATTCATAGCAGCTCGGTTCCTTAAAATATTATAACCCCCGGTAGTCATAGACAAAGGAAGTGACCAATAATTAGCTACCCGTGCATGGCCAACCCCAAAGAAGTCCCCAAGTGGGCATTCTACACTTGGCTCTTTTTCGCCATCCCAGAACATTTTCAGCAGGCATTTCCGCAGATAGAGATCATCTCGCGTCCTGGCAGTAAGCCATATATGAGTAATACATCCAGCCCCTTTAATCTGAGCTAAAGTAGCAGTCTTCCCAGCCGGAATTACAAACCAGTCAAAATTACCTCCTCTTCTATCCCAGCTAGAAATTCGTTTACGTCTTCCCTCTCTGGGATACACTAAGTCTCCAAGAGCTCCTCCCCCTAATCGGAGTCCCTTGGTCTGTTTTTGTGGAATTTCCGCTGCGTGAACTTTATTACTGCTCAGCAAGGTGCCAAAGAGTGTGCCTATTGAAAATTTTGATAGAAAATCCCGCCGTCCAACTTTTTTATTTTTTCTAAACATTGAACCACCCCTCTTGAAATGGTTATAAAATTACCTCCCATTTTTTGCAATTTTAATTTGTTGAAACTGAGAAGAGGATTAACTTTACCCCCTTTGCTGGGATTGTTAATGAGCCGATAGAAGTCTCCTCCTCCAGTTTATTTACCCCTCCTTTCTGTGGTTTTAATTATTATTTTAAAGATATCCACATTTTAAAGAAGATGGACCATTTAGGAAAAATAAGTCTTTTCCAGATGGAAGCCTAATGCTATTTTATTATATGCTGGATGCGTTGATCACTATGATTATGGCAATTATCAGGCATATTATGCCTATATACATCATCAAGAATGCTTTTTTGCTCGCGCCCTTCCATTCTTTTGTTATGACTCCTAAGATATTGGCAACAATAATAGTACAGGAAAGGAAGAGAGGCCATCCCCATATTGCTCCCTTTTCTCCTATAACAAAGGTGCCGAAAGCATAAAGGGCAATCCCTAAAATCCAGTAGAAAGCCATCATAAATCCATGGAAATAATTGATCTTTGTCCCCGAAAGGCTAAAATTTCCGAAGGATTTATTCTTAGAAAGAAGATAGATACAATAAATTATTTGAGGTACAGCCCCTCCAGTTACAGCTAATGCAAGCAAAACGTATCCAGCATTATATTGGGCTACTCCTGAAGCTACCGCAGAGTCTTGAAGTGGTTTACCGAAAAATATGCTAAAGTTCATCATCGGACAGAAGATTCCGGCCATAATACAGATGAAAAGCCCCAAAAACAAGGATTTTCCTTTTGCCGTAGCTGCTGTATCTGGAAGCTCGGCAGTTTTCTTCTGGCTTAGTTCCCTTAGTTTTCCAGCATAGGAAACGACTGCTACACCTGCGATTAAAATCAGCATACCAAAGAGAATCGTCCATATTGAGTTGCTGGATAGCGCCTTCTCCCTTGGGAGAAATAGGATTGGAAAAAGAGTTCCCAGACAGGCATTAATACCAGTTATAATGGCAATGCCCATTGCCATTCCCAAATAGGAAGCGCCAAGACCAAAAAGAATGGAACCTATACCCCATCCAACGCCAAAACCAAATGCGGCAATTAATATAGACCAGGAAGCTTCAGAGTAGATATTACCTATAAAAGGAGTTGTTAATACAGCCAGCAACCAGGGTAAAATTAAGCAGCAAATAATGGTATATACCAACCAACCGTTTTCCCACTTCCACTTTTTCATATGCTTCATGGGAAGAACGAAGGCCCCCTGGACACCTCCACCTAACATAGCCATAATCAGTCCTAAGAAAGGTGCACTATTCATTTTTCAGGTCCCCCCTTGAAATTAAGTTAAAAGAAACCATTGAGCCTCATACTTTTGGAATATGCTATATCTGCAGCAAGTATTTTCTCTTTCCAATAGGCCAATTCATTTAGCTTTGACTACATACAAAGCTCATTAGGAGGCTTTGTAATACTCCCGCCCCTCTTCATCGAAAATCCTGAAGCCAATATCTAATCGATGAGCCATCTCGGCTAAATAGGGGGTATAATCCCCATAGGCAAATCCAAGATGGTTGCACGGCCAGATGTCGATTAGAAGCTGATCAGGGATAGGTATCTTCCCCTTGATAATGGGCCAGGACACATCGTATTTTTCATGTTCCTTGGGGTCTACGTCCACAGTCTTAACTATAGTTGCAACAAGGGTGTAACGGAGGTTTTCCCTGCCCAATCTTGCGACTGTCATAATTTCCCCACCAGGTGTTCGCCCACGTACTGCGCTACCTCCGGCATCATAAAAGATTTCTTGTCCCATATATTCAATGCGATCGAGCTTTTTGATGGGGTCTTCATCAGGCCTTCCACAGAAGTAAGGCGGATGCTGACCGCAATTTACAATAGCCAACATCCCATCCTCTACATCTCTGAAGTCGCCAAAGCCGGAGGGCTTTCCGCTGAGAAGATGGAGCCATAGTTGGGTAAGGGCGGAATCCATATCGTTTTCGCAGGCTGTGGGGATAATTGGTTTCTTCTTGCCATCGGGTCCCACATCATTATTGAGATAGGCAGTAACCAGACAAGCGGTACAGTCTCGAGCTGAAAGCTCATCCTGGCATTTAACGCCGCAGAAGGTAATTCCGTATTCTTTGCAAATATCAAGAGTGGCGTAATAGAAGGAAAGTTGATAGATAAACTTGTTGATGTTCTTAAGCTTCGGTCTGGAGAAATCGAACTTACCATGCTTTTCCTCCCATAGAAAATTTACGGCCTTCTTTAATCTGCTATCTTTTATAGTGTAATCGCTTTCACCAGGAATTCCCTTCCATTCTATCATTTCCAGAGCACGATTCTTAATCTCCGATTGGTCAAGGGCTTCATAACTTACGCCATAAAGTTTCTGCCATTGGTCAACATCAGCTGTAGTTGTTGGCATTTTGAGTGCCATTCCCCCAAGGGCTAAAAATTTCTGTTCTCCAAGTTTGCCAATGGCGTCCTTGACAACTGAGGCAGCATCAGCTCTTTTTTTATAGAATTTGAGAATGGACATAAGCCATTCCACTGTTTTTGGGTCCTTGTCGATTATACCGTAGCAGGAGCAGAAGGGAATTCCAATTCTCTTCAGACCACCACCAGCCGCCATACCAGCTACCAGCCCCGGAAAGTGAGTATCCTTGTAAGAAAACATTACTACTCTGGCAATGTCTCCGGTATAACGCTGAAAGCCTGTAACAGCATCTACAGAGTCATATGGAAAGGTCCATGATCCCTGATTTACGATCAGTATTTCTGGTTTAGCAGCGGCAATCTTCTTGACGTGCTTCCGAACTAAAGTTGTATTCCAAGCTATCTGATCTTCCTTTGGGAATCCATCTCCACCCCGAATCACTTCAATATTCTCTTTCTTCAGAGCTTTTAATAACGAATCCTCATGCTCAAGCATCAAATCTAAATTTTCTTTGCGAACCCATGGTCGAGGATCATTTGGTGAAAATACTCCAACTTTCATTTTAGCCGACATTTTTCTCTCCTTTCTCTAAGAATTTTTTTTACAGGATTTATTATTTACTGACTCTATTGGTTAAGCTAAAACTTAAAAGAAAGAAAAGTTCAAAACAAATCTTTCTCAATTATAATTTGCAGCTATTTTGGAGCTACTACTCCGAGAGTCAGTAGAATGTTAGCATATAATCTCTGTTCCCCTGTTTGAATAATTAGGGCGGTGTCTGGTTCCTTAACTGCATTATAGAATTCAAATCTTCCTAATCTTTTCAGCTCTATCTCTGGAGGAAGTAATTTCTTAAATTCATTAAAGATGGGCGGCTCATCTCCTTTTTCTGGCTGCATAACAGCAGCTTCTTCAATATTTATTGCACTAAGGATAGCTTGCAATACCTGAGTAGCTGAAGGTATTCCAGGAGATAAGTTTAGATAGATAACGCTGGAATTAGGGCCAATTTTTGTGTTTGCTGGAAAGTTAGAGTCGGCAATGAGCACTTGCGCTCCATGCCCTGCTCCCGCTAAGAAACCTATGATTTCAGGATGAATTAGCTTATATTTCAGCATAAAACCTCCTTTCAAAGTTTGGTATAAATTTGATATTTGCTTTACAAAGGTAAAACTCCTCTTTTGTTATTTGATGTTATGTATATCCCCATTTTTCTTTAGAGAAAGTTTTTACAGCATACTAAACATAGCTATTTACTGTTGGCTCAACCTTCTCAGATTAATCATCATTTCATCCTGGAGTCCAAATAGGTCATGGAGCTTTATATACTTTTCATAGAGCTGATCATAAATTTTTTTGTTCTCCGCCCGAGGTCTGTATTCTGCAATAGGGGGATGGACTATTTGTTCTACCGCTTCTTCCACGGAATCAAAGCCGCCATTCTTTTTTCCAGCTGCTACCGCTCCGAATATAGCAGCACCCAAGGCAACTGCCTGTTCAGAAGAAGCAGCCTTGATAGGTAAACCAGTCACATCAGCAGTTATCTGCATAATAAGAGGATTTCTTGACGGAGTTCCACAGCCCACTAATTCTTTTATCTTGATTTCAGCTGAGGTATGACTTTCAATTATTAGTCTTGTCCCAAAAGATATAGCTTCTATAATTGCCCTATAAATTTCATAAGGTTTAGTAACTAAGGTAAGTCCTATTATCAATCCGGAGAGATTAGCATTCATAAGTATGCTACGGTTACCATTCATCCAGTCAAGCACTACCAACCCTGAAGCTCCTGGCACCAGATGCTCTGACTTCTCAGTTAATAGCTGGTGGAGATTAATGTTCTTCTTTTTAGCTTCCTCAACATATTGAGGTGGTACATAATTTTTCACAAACCAGGCTAAAATATCTCCCGTTGCTGACTGGCCTGATTCATAACCATAGAAACCGGGAATGATGCCATCCTTAACCATCCCTGCAAAACCCTTAAACAATATCGGCTTTTTGCTAAGAACCATATGGCAGGTAGAGGTCCCCAATATGAGAGACATTACTCCTTCACCGGTAACTCCCATACCTGGAACTCCCGAATGGGCATCGATAGTAGCTGCTGAGACGGGAGTTCCTATCGGCAACCCTGAAAGCTCTGCTCCTTTCGCATTTATTTTGCCTGCGATGATGCCTGGGGGTACAATTTTAGTGATGAATTTCTCTTCTATAATGTTCTCAATCAAGGGATCAACAGCTTTTAAAAACTCCTTGGAAGGGAAACCTAAAGTATCAACCCACATACCTTTATAGCCAGCTACACATGAATTTCTTGTCTTTTCTTCCGTTAGCTGTAAGACAATCCAATCGCCCGCATCAATGAGAATGTCCGATGCATCATAGATTTCCTTAGCTTCCCTAGCTATCTGCAGGGACTTTGGTATCATCCACTCAGAGGATATAAGCCCTCCGTAGTATTTTAAAAACTCTTCATTTCGCTCTTGTGCTACTCGATTAATATCATCAGCCTCCCCCTGAGCAGCATGGTGTTTCCATAACTTTACCCAGGAGTGGGGATTGTTCCGATATTCTTTCAGCATACATAATGGTGTGCCATCACTCTTAATAGGAAGCATGGTACATGCAGTAAAATCAATGCCTAAGCCAACGATCTCATTTGGTTCAGCGCCTCCTTGCACCAATACTTCTTTGATAACCTTGGATATTGCATGAAGATAATCTTCAGGATCTTGCAATGCCCACTCTGGAGGGAGCTTTATATCTTCATCTATAGGAAGCTTATCTGTTATAACACCGTTTTTATAATTATAGACAGCCTGAACAACCTTATTACCGGTGGTTATGTTAACTAATATTGCACGACATGATTCAGTGCCAAAATCTAAACCAATAGAATATTTAGACATATTTACAATCCTCCTCTTTTCCTTATGAGTGGTATTAATATTATTATCTTCAATTATATTCTTAGCTATATAAACATTTCAATAGAATTTCCTGCATAATTAAAACTATTTAACTAAATAATTTTCTCTGCATTTCCTTCCCAGCTTATAGCTTAAATAGAAGCCTCGTTGTTGTGCTTTGATATAGTTAATTGTTTTTTGCAACCGATTACATAAATTGACATCATTTTAAAAAGTTTAGCATTATTTTTTTTAAAATGCAAATATATTTCAATTTTCTGATAACTGAGAGGTAGTTTACTAGATTTATGATTCCAATATTGATAATGATTTAAAAAACGATATTTAATTAGAAGAAATTTTTTTCTAAGCAGGATGGTGAGGTAACATAAAGGCTTTGCTTTCTTAGATTATTATAATCTTTCTTAAAATATTAAAATTTTTCACTTGACAAAGGGACAAAATTTGTTATGCTTATGTAAACGATATCATGAAACTGAGTAGTTGCCATGATCATGATAAAGAAAAACTTTTTTGTTTCGCATTTAATATTTATTGGATTATTGCTTTCTTTCATTATTCCTAAGATTGTATGTCTACAGGATGAGATTCAATTAAAAGAGAAATATCGTAGCTGGTTAGAGGAGGAGGTTGTTTATATCATTACAGATGCAGAGAGAGAACTCTTTCTGTCTCTGAAAGATGATAATTCAAGGGAGGACTTTATAAAAGATTTTTGGCTGGCAAGAGATCCAACTCCAGGAACCATAGAGAATGAGTATAAAAATGAACACTATAGCAGAATTGCCCAGGCTAACAAGCTATTTAGCAGCATAGGAAGAGCTTCTGGCTGGAAGAGTGAAAGAGGGCGAATCTATATAATCCTTGGGCCACCAGAACAGCGAAAGACCTGGGCTGATCCCCAGTATACCGTGCCGATGGAACTCTGGATTTATCGAGGCGATTTTAAGCAAAGGCTTCCTGCTTACTTTTTCCTCCTTTTTTATCAGAAGATTGGCGTTAATGATTACAGGCTCTATATGCCCGGTTTTGAACCTGTTCAAAATTTGATGCGCGTCCATGATCCAACAGAATACACTGACTATGCCAATATCTATAGCGAACTGAAAATTATGGCACCTGAGCTACCTATGGCTGTCCAGAGTTATTTGCCTGAAGAATCATTAGGTAATATTATTCATCGGGATATGAACTTTAGTTTCAGTTCTCAATTGCTGTTGAATAAAATTGAAACCGTTCCCCATCGATCAGTCGATTTAAACTATACTGGTAAATATCGTGGAGGTGTGGTTCATACCGAGTATACATTTCTCACCATAACGTATCGTCCCATCTATTTTGTCTGGCTGGATAAGTCTGGAAATTATTTTTTGGATTTCTCTTTTCTAATGCAGCCACAACATATAACTATCCAGAACTATAAAGAGAAGTATTATACCAGTTTTAAAGTATCAGCAATTTTATCGAGTGAGAGAGGAGAAAAACTTACAGAATATGGAGACCGTGGAGACTTATATTTTACTGAACAGCAAGTAGAAGCTATTAAAAATAGTCCGGTGGTCTATCTGGGACGAATGGTGATTACTGCTGGGAAGTTCAACCTATTTAGCCAACTTTCAAATTTAACTTCAAAAAATATGGGCCGCACATCCCAAGCTATTAATGTGCTCGATTCTGATAATGAACCGATTCTCATAGGGATGCTTCCTGTTTTGCGATACTATTTGGTAGAAGAGAAACCTTTGCCTCCGGCCCCTTTTCGCACTGACCTTTATGCTCTGATTCCAAGTTGGAGGGGTACCTTTCAAAGCAAAGGCTCAGGATATATTTTCTTTCAAATGGCTTTTCCAGAGAATTGGGAGGTAAATATAGAGGAGAAGTTCTTCCTAAAATACGAATTACATCAGGGCAATACATTAGTTAAAGAATGGCAAAAGGAGCCTTTGCCGGTGCATCAACTTACAGGATCAGTTCTATCTATAATTGAGCCAATACCCTTAAATGAGATAGGCAAAGGCTATTATAGATTAAAAGTGAACTTAATTGGGGAAGATGGAGTAGCGCTATTAAATGGATTGTTAGATTTCGAGGTCAATAATGAGAAGGAAGAAAAACCGGTGGTAGTGACAAAAACATTTCCTGGCTTAAAATCACTGGAGATTAGCAGAGAGCGAGCTCGTCTTTATTATCTCCAAAACGAGGACTCTCGAGCAACGGAAATATTGCAGAGAATCTTTGAAACATATCCAGAAGATAAAGGCTCAGCATTAATGTTGGTCTTTCTTCGTATGAAGCAGAAGGACTACGAAACAGCTTACACAATACTGAATCGATTCCTCATCAAAGAGCCAAATGACTTGATTCTTTTGAAAATGACAGGAGATTGTGCTTTAGAAATGAAGCAATATTCCGATGCAGTGAGGTTTTTTGAACGAGTACGAATGCAGCAGCCTGAAGAACTGCACAGCTTAAATAAATTAGCTCTGGCGTATTTCGCTCTTGGTCAAAAAGAAAAAGCGAGGGAATTATGGAAAAACTCTTTGGAGCTTGATAAAGAGCAACCCGAAATTCAGAGATTGCTCCAAGTTACATACAAATAAGAATGGATATTAGAGCAGCAGAAAGGAGGTGGTGGTTAATATATCGAGAGATAATGGATTATAAACACAGGGTTTAACATTTGTACGGAGGAGAAAGCTGATGAAACATAAAATTTATTCCTATTTGATTGCGATAATGCTTATAGTTGTTTTCTCAAGCCTGATCTTAGCACAAGAGGGCACCCTTAAAGGAATTGTGAAAGACGAGCAGGATGCTCGATTGCCAGGAGTTAGTATCACCATCAGCAGCACACACATGATGGGTACTCGGACCACTGCAGCTGATGAGAAGGGATTTTATCGATTCCTTAATCTACCTCCTGGTAGATATACTTTGGAAGCGGCTTTAGAGGGTTTTACACCATATAAGAAAGAAAACATCGAGGTAAGAGTTGATAGAATCACTACTGAAAATGTCATCTTACGCATAGGAGGTGTGGCAGAAACAATTACCGTTAGAGCTGAAACACCTTTAATCGATGTTGAGAAAGCTGACCAATCCTTCACCGTGGATAAATTTGCTCTTGGCAATCTGCCCTTAGCGCCCCGATTAAGAGCTCAGGATGTCTGGCTTATGCTTCCGGGCGTAACTCAATATGAGGAGGAGACAGGTAGATTATGGGGAAGCGGCGAAAGCCCCCATGTAAATGCTGCTAATCTGGAGAATGTGGGAGATGTTCAGCATCGCTGGCAAAACGATGCTTATGAGAGTGGAATGTTTGTTGATGGTCTCCAAATGAACTGCTCCATGAGCGGAAGAATGTATTACACCATGAACTACGAGGCAATTGAGGAGATCAGCATCAAATCCGGCGGCTACGAAGCTGAATATGGAACTGCTCGAGCGGGGCAGATGCACATTATTACCAAAAGTGGCGGTAATGAGTTTCATGGGAACGTTCAGTTGCTTTATCAGCCGAAAAGCTTCAACTGGGCAAACATAGAAGGTAGTACATCTGTGCAAGACAGCTACGTAGAACCAGCCTTTACCATATCGGGACCAATCAAAAAGGATAGAATCTGGTTTATGGCTTCAACCAAGATTTACCATCAGGACCATGGATACGAGAATGTTCGATGGGAGGATGAGATTGTCCAGAACACTCGTGGATACCCCTCTTATGGTAAGGTAAGCTGGCAATTTAATCCCAACCACCGAATGTTCGCCACCGTTTCTACTGATAGGTATGATATGAAAAACAGCGGATCCGGTCGCCCCGAGAGAGATACCTATGCAGCTCTGAGGACATTAGAGCGCGGCGGCTACTCCTATTCTGGAAGCTATACCGCAGTCCTTGGCGCAGATTCTATTTTTGAGGCAATGGTCGGATTCCATAAGCTCGCTGTCAATACTGTATCACAGGAAGAAGGAGCTCAATATAACTATTACGACACGTATAGAGGTGCTGTGGAAAGATATGACAACAACTATGAGCAAGATTACATATCCTGGCGCCAGGGTATTCATGGTACTTTCACTTACTCCTGGATACCTACTGACCTTGCAGGTACGGGAAGCCATGAGTTTAAATTCGGTACTGAGCTACGACCTAAGAATTATATCACCCGTTCTCGCGATTACCACCATACAAATTTCGGAGTAACGCAGGGCTTGGATGGTGGTTTCTATATACTGGACTACGCTCTTGACTATGCGAACTATGGACTTTCTGAACCCTATTTATGGGAAGCTTATTCAAAACGACCTTCAGGCTACTACATTAACGAGGTTATCAACCACCTCTATTCTTTCTATGCTCAAGACTCCTGGAATGTTACCGATAATATGACTCTAAACCTCGGAGTGCGCTGGGATTATGCTGACCTGTACATGCTCTATCGTGACGAGATGCCTGCCTGGCTGGATATGGTCTATCCCGGCATTCGTGATAACATGGAATTTCAGGACAACGGCTTCTCACCCAGAGTGGGCTTTGCTTACAATCTGGGAGACAATGGAGTTGTACGAGGAAGCTTTGGCAGATTCTATGAGTTTGTTGGCACTGGAGACTATAACAATTACGCCCGTGAGCTCACCACTGACACATGGCGTGTGGACCCGGATGATTTTGGTAGCGGACCTGAGGCTTTATACTTATATCGTTATGGAGCAGACCCCACTAATCCCCATCATAACCATAAAAATTTAAAGATGGAATACAACTGGAAGTGGACTTTTGGATATGAGCGCCCATTACCAGGTGATATGGCGGTGGAATTCTTCTACATGTATCAGCGTCACTACCCCCTGGAAGGAGAGGATATAAATGCCATCTTTTCCGCGGATGGACAGTTCATCGGCAGAGTGTGGCCTCAGTGGGATGGCGTTACTCGGCGGGAATGGTTCCATGGAAATGAGCGCCGGCGAGTATTCACCTACCAAACCATCCAATTTGTTTTGCGCAGGAATTTCACCAATAAAGGTGGTCTTAATGCCAACTTTAGCTATTTCTGGCGCACTGAGGATATTTCCAAGTTCGGTCCCGGAGACCCATACCAATTCGTATATACAAATCCGGATGATGCGGACCGGATAAACTATGGTTATCGCTGGGTTTTCAAGGTATCCGCTTATTACTTGCTGCCCTATGATATTTCCTTTTCTTGCTTCTTTAATGCACAGTCTGGTCGCACTTTTGCCAGCTACTCGGGAGATTATGATTATTACGCTGATGCTCCAGGTGTCACCCTTTCTAATGGTAGAGTGGTTGACGACATAATCTGGTTAGCTAACAATAGCTACTACGGTGGAGGAAGTTATGGTGCGGTAAGTCGTACTACTGATCCTAACTTTCTCTTTAATATGCGGTTCCAGAAGGACTTCAATTTTGAAAAATATAGCTTCCAAGCAGCATTGGACTTCTTTAATATCTTCAACTGGTCCACATATCGAAACTGGCGTTCACATGATATTCGTGACAGGAACTATGACTTAGAAACCGTTCCGCAAGCACCAAGAGCTGCTCAGTTGTCATTCAGATTCATTTTCTAAAAGGATAGGACAACTACATAATTCGGGGGAGAGAAAACTCTCTCCCCCGAATACTTAATTATTATTTTGCGGGTGAAGGAAAATATTTCCTTTGCTAAAAAAGGCTTAGACGCTCTATGATATAAGAAGAGCAGTATGTGCACTCTTTATCCAATTTGTATAGCGCTTAATTCAAAGCTAAAGAAAATCCTGGTTATTGGAAGCTGACAAGAACAAGGATTAAGCATAAATTCTTCGCAGACTGTTGATTATTTAATGTCCAAAAAGTTGAGGGGTACTGCTGATGGAAAAATACAAGATTAAGAACCTCAGATGGTATATTGCTATAGTTTTAACCATTGCCACCGCCATAAATTACTTAGACCGCCAGACCCTCCCGGTTGTGATTTCTCAGCTGCAGAAAGAGTTCTCTATTTCAGAGACCCAGTTTGCCGCTTTAAATAGCCTTTTCTTGCTTGCCTATGCCATAATGTATGCTGGAGGGGGTCGAATAGCCGATTGGTTAGGAACTCGCGTGGGTTATAGCATAATGATGGTCTGGTGGTCCCTATCCTGTATGGCTCAAGGGTTAGTAAGAGGATTCCGAGGTTTAGCCACTTTTCGATTTATGCTCGGTATGGGAGAAGGAGGCGGCTTTCCAACCTCAGCAAAAAGTGTTTCTGAGTGGTTCCCGGCAAGAGAGCGTTCCATCGCCTTTGGAATGTTTAACACTGGCTCCAGTATAGGTGCTGTCATAGCTCCGCCATTATTAGCTTTGATTGTTATTTTATTAAATTGGCGATGGGTTTTCATCCTTAGTGGGGCAGCGGGGATTTTCTGGATGGTATTATGGCTAATCTTTTATCGCCTCCCAAAAGAACATCCTAATATAACAGAGGATGAATCCAATTTTATCCTAAAGAGCCAGGAAAAAGAAAGAAAGTTGGATATAGCCAGACAAACACAAAGAGTTAAATGGCTTAGCTTGTTCTCTTATAAGGAGGTATGGTGCCTTCTTTTGGTGAAGTTCTTAACTGATTCGGTATGGTTCTTTTACATCTTCTGGCTTCCGAAGTATTTATCTGATACCAGGGGATTTAATATAAGAGAGATAGGATATTATGCTTGGATTCCCTATGCGGCAGCAGGCTTTGGTAGTCTCTTTGGGGGATGGCTTTCCAGTTTTTTTATGAAAAAGGGCATGACCCTGAATGCCTCACGGAAAATTGCTTTAGGTATTAGTGCAGGTTTAATGCCTGTGGCTGCTCTTGTAGTTCCCTCGCCCACAGGGCTTGCTATCGTTTTTATCAGCATAGCCTTTCTGGGTCACCAGTTTTGGTCGGTTATTATACAAACTTTACCCGCTGATTTATATCCCCAGGGGGCAGTCGGTTCCGTTGCTGGATTAATCGGTGCCAGCGGTTCCTTTGGGGCAATGATTTTTGCAATGATAGTAGGCATTATTTTAGATAATTTTCATAGCTATGGATCCATTTTTATCATAGTAAGCCTGCTGCATCCGATATCATTTGGGTTGATTCTTTTAATGATACCTCGAATTTCACCAGTAAAAATGTTTGCTAATGTATCCGAACATTAATTATGGAGCATGATATGAAAAAAATTGGCATTTTATCATTTTCAGATGGGAGAAAAAGGGTTCATGATTCTCTGGCTCCTGGTATTGAGAAGATTGCCAATTCAATCCGACAAAAGCTTGAAGAGAAGAGAGTTAAGATTGTTCTTGGAAATGAGATTATATGGCGACCAGAAGAAGCCAGGAAGGAAGCCAAATATCTTGCTGGGCAGGATGTAGATGGAATCATATTAAATGTACCAGTTTTTGCTTTTCCAAACTTTGTACGAATAGCGTATCAATTCTTACAAGGACCCGTTTTAGCTTTTAGTCCCCTTGATGGAAAATTACCCGGCTTAGGAGGAATGCTTGCCGCCTCGAGCGCTCTTGAGCAAGTTGGTATACCATGTGAGAAGGTTTATGGTTCCTTAGATGATGAAGACGTGATTAATAAGATCTTAACCTTCTGCCGCACATCACATGCAATCAGTCGTCTTAAAGGGCAAGTACTTGGGCTGATTGGCGGTAGAAGCATTGGAATGATTCCTGGAGAGAGTGCCCCAGATTTGTATTATCCGCTCTTTGGGATTGATGTTGAACATATGGACCAACTGGAGATTGTCCGCAGAGCAGCTGAGATCCCCTCTGATTTGGTTGACCATGCCTACAATTGGCTGGAGAATCATGTTAAAGCCATTGATTTTAATTCAAAAAAGCTTACCCCCGACAATTTAAAAGAGCAAATCCGACATTATTATGCCACTAAAAACATTATAGAAGACCTGCAATTAGATTTTACCGCTGTTAAATGCCATTATGAACTCAGCGAATATTATTGTACTCAATGCTTAAGTGCTGCTTTTATGAATGACCCCTACGATTGGGAAGGTGAAAAGGAGCCCTTTGTGTTCGCATGTGAGGCGGATACTGATGCTGCCATCACAATGCAAATCTTAAAATTAATAAGCGGTAAGCCTGTTATTTTTGCTGATTTACGACATTACGACCCTACTAATGATGTCTACGCTTTTTGCAATTGTGGTGCTATGGCTACCTGGTACACTAAACAAGCAGATGACCCAGTTGAGAATCTAAAGGAGGTTTCTTTAGTTCCAGTTATTGAAAAGTATAATGGGATAGGCTGTCATGTAAAGTATATTGCAGGAAAAGGATTAATGACTTTTGCCCGGCTATTCAGAAAATCGGGGAACTATCATATGAGCATCTTTTTAGGAGATGTAGTGGAACTACCGATAAAGAACTTAGATGAGACATGTCCTTCCTGGCCACATTTATTTGTCAAATTATCTGTACAACCTGTAGAGCTATTACCTAAACTAAGCAGCAATCATATCCATGGAGTTGCAGGTGATTATGTGGCAGAACTTCTGAAGTTCTGCGAATTAAAAAAGATTCAGCCAGAAATAATTTAAATGTAATATTAAAGGTTTAAAAATGAAATTAGGAATAGCAGTTGCACCCAAAGAAGCTCTTCCCTCAGCTTTCGTAGTCTTTCGAGACGATATAGAGCTTACTCTTAAAAAAGCTCATAAATTCGATTATCAGGGAGTAGAATTGGCTTTATTAGATGCTTCCCAGATTAACATTAAAAAAGTAAAAGAGCTATGTAAGAAATATCAGCTTGATATTCCGATGATTTCTTCTGGCCAAGTGTATGCCCAAGGTAATATTTGCTTTAGCAGCCCGAAACAAGCTATCCGCAAAGAAGCAATCTCTCGAATGAAAGGACTTGTAGATGTGGCTGCACAGTTTGGTTCTATGGTAAATATAGGCAGGGTGCGTGGACCAGTTGAAATAGATGAACCCTACGAAAACTCAGAAAAGCGTTTCATTGAATCTCTTCAGTTATTGGCTCTTTATGCTGAGTCAAAAGACGTTCAAATCGCATTGGAGCCAGTCAACAGATATGAATTAAATTTCATAAACACATTAGATGAAGCTCAACAGATTATCTTCAAAGCAGATTACCCAAATGTCAAATTAATGCCTGATACCTTTCATATGAATATAGAAGAACCTAGCATAGAGGCGAGTTTAATAGCCCATAAGGACCATATTGCTTATATCCATTTTGCCGAAAGCAACCGTTGGGCACCGGGTATGGGGCATTTGAATTTCCCTAATATAATCAATACGCTGAAAGCTATAGGGTATGAAGGATATGTAACAGTGGAAATTTTACCATACCCTAATCCAGATGAGGCAGCCTTAATGGCTTCTAATTATTTAAAGACTTTACTGTAGTGACTTAAGATGAATTATTCAGGAGGCTAAAATTGGTTAAGAGGGTAACTCAAAAAAAGGTGGAAGAACTTAAAAAGATTGCTTACCAAATCAGGAGAATGGTAGTTGAGATGGTCTTCAAAGCTCAGAGTGGGCATCTTGGGGGTTCTCTTTCAGTTGCAGAGATTATCTCTGTTCTCTATTTTAACGAATTGAGAATAGACCCAAACTACCCTGATTGGCCTGACAGAGACCGATTTGTACCTTCAAAGGGTCACTGTGCCCCTGCTATTTATTCTGCGCTGGCCTTAAAAGGTTTTATCGGCTCCGATTGTCTCGCAACTCTTAGGCAGGTTGACTGCATCCTTCAGGGTCATCCCTGTATGAACAGCACGACTGGCATCGATATGTCCACAGGCTCTTTAGGACATGGTTTATCAGTTGGCATAGGCATGGCTTTAGGAGGGAAAATAAAAAGAAAAAATTTTTCAGTCTATGTTCTTTTAGGCGATGGAGAGTTAAATGAAGGAGAAGTTTGGGAAGCAGCAATGACGGGAGCTAAGCTTTCCCTTTCTAACTTAATCGCTATTGTGGACAGGAATAGGATTCAACTGGATGGACCTACCGAGCAGATTATGCCTTTAGAGCCATTGACTCAGAAATGGAAATCCTTTAATTGGAATACAATCTCGATTGATGGGCATAATGTGGAAGAGATTTTAAACAGTATTAAATGGGCTAAATCGAATCATGACGGACCTTCGATTATTATTGCTAATACTGTTAAAGGAAAAGGTGTCTCCTTTATGGAAAACACTCATAAATGGCATGGAAAGCCTCCTACAAGAGAAGAATATGAGCTGGCAATAAAAGAACTGGAAGGTTAGGTAAATGAAAAAAGCTGTGGCAATGAGAGAAGCCTATGGTGAAGTACTACTTGAATTAGGGGAGGAGAATCCTGATATTGTGGTTCTGGATTGCGATGTTTCACATTCCACTAAAACTATCTATTTTGCGGAACGTTTCCCAGAGCGATTCTTTAACTTTGGAATTCAGGAAGCCAATATGATGGACATTGCTGCCGGACTTGCAACAGTGGGATTGATTCCCTTCTCTAATACTTTTTCATTTCTTGCCACCCTTCGAGGCGCTGAACAGATAAGGACTTCGATTGCTTATAACAAACTAAATGTAAAGATTATTGGCTCCTATGGAGGGCTTTCTGACTCCTATGATGGCGCCAGCCATCAATCCGTCTTTGACCTTGCCGTTATGAGGGCAATGCCACACATAAAAGTTATTGTTCCTTCTGATGGTATTGAAGCTAAAAAGGCTGTCCGGCATATTGCAGCTACCTATGGACCTGTTTACTTACGACTCTGTCGCAATGAAGTTCCTATCTTTTTTGATGAAAACTATGAATTTAACTTAGGAAAGGCAAACATTTTGAGGGAAGGTGAAGATCTAACCCTTGCGGTAACTGGAATACTATTAGATCGTGCAATGAAATCTGCTAAACAGCTTGAGGATGAAGGTATATCTTGCCGCGTTTTGCAGATTCATACCTTGAAGCCAATCGACCAGGATGCCATTGCTCAAGCTTCAGAGGAAACAGGCGCCTTTGTTACTATTGAAGAGCACTCCATCATTGGTGGATTAGGCTCAGCTGTGGCTGAAGTGCTCACCTCTACTAAACCATCCCCATTAGAGAGGATTGGTATTCAAGATAGATTTGCTGAATCAGGAGATTATCAACAATTGCTCGATAAATATGGGATGTCCTGTCATGACATTATTAAAGCAGCAAAGAAAGTGCTAAAACGTAAGTTTCACAAATAAATGCTACCTTTTCAAATATTCAGAGCTGCAAAATTTTCTAAATAATTTCGGAGTAATTTTTTCATGAAAAAATACATATTTATATTCTGCATTCTTTTTCTTTCTTGTATCTTTGCTATTTATAGCTTGGACTCATCAGAAAGTCAAAGCAGCCGAGCTAAGCAATTTCATCTGAAAACACTTGTCTGGGATGCTCATAGTGATTTGGTCCAGAGTATTATGCTCCAAGGACTCGATATAACCAAAAGGAACAGCTTTTCTTTTGCAGATATACCACGGATGCAAGAAGGGGGTTTAGATGTTCAGATTTTTGCCCTCTGGCCAGACTCTATATATAGCCCCAGGAGAAGCGCTCGAAGGACTTTGCAGTTGTTGGATACTATGTTGGCTGCTATTGAAAGCACACCTGATAAAATAGCATTGGCAAGAACAGCAAGCGATATTGAAAGAATAACTCTCTCCGGTAAAATTGCAGCTTTGTTAGCAATTGAGGGGGGACACGCAATTGAGGATGATCTGGGATTGCTGAGGGATTATCATCGCCTGGGAGTTACCTCAATGACCTTGACTCACACTAATACTAACAACTGGGCTGACTCTTCTACTGATGAAGCACGCTGGGGTGGATTAAATGAGTTTGGTGAAAAAGTTGTCCGAGAAATGAACCAGTTGGGGATGGTTATTGATATAACTCATGTATCTGACGATACATTTTATGATGTTATAAAGATTAGCAAGGATCCGGTTATTGCATCCCACTCCAATTGCCGTACATTATGTAACCATAAAAGAAATATGACTGATGAGATGATTAGAGCGCTGGCTAAAAATGGTGGGGTGATATGTATAACTTTTGTTCCTGATTATACCACCCAGCAATTCAAAGATGCGCGTGCGGCAGCCTCAAAAAAGGCTAAAAAAAGTTCTTCTGCACAAGAAAAAACTCCCCCAAGAGATTTGGATGAGTGGGCAAAAGAAAGAGAGTTAGCTCCAAGGAATATGCCTGATATTCCTTTCCCTACTATTGATGATGTTCTGAATCAAATCGATTATGCGGTTAAATTGGTCGGTGTCGATCATGTGGGAATAGGTGCTGACTACAGTGTTATGTACCAAGGCCCTAAAGACCTGGAGGATGTATCCAAGTATTTTAATCTCACTCAAGGCCTTCTTTCGCGAGGATACTCCGAGCAAGATATCAAAAAGATATTGGGTGGAAACCTCATGCGAGTATGGCATCAGGTTACAGAAAAATAAAATGACGAAAGCTATTGTCGGCAACACGATCACTATAAATTATTATAGAAATCTAATCATTTAGATTTTTAATATAAAGATAAAGAATGAGGAGGGTAATGATGAGAAGGCGAGAATTTCTTAAAAATATTGGAAATAGCGCTATTGCCCTGGGAGTGTTTTCTGTTGCAGGAGTGAATTGGAAGCTCTTTGCTGAAGATAGCATGGAAGTTCTCTATAAGAGGGCAATTTCCGTGGATGCCATGTGTTTTACCACTGATAATTATATACCCTATTTACCGAAGAGAAGCGTTGAAGCGCTCAAAACTTCTGGCATCACCGCTATTTCGTTAGATGTATCATTGGCGAAGTGGTTTGATCTGGGGATGAGGGACTTTTATATTGTTACAGAAAATGTAGCCAGGTGGATTAATTTTATAAAGAGTAATGCCGAGTATTTCATCATAGCATATTCAGCTGAAGACATATTGAAAGCAAAGAAGATAGGAAAGATCGGTTTCATTTTAAATATGCAAGATACTGCTCCCATAGCACAAAACCTGAACCGGGTTGAGCTGTTTTATAATCTGGGTATTCGACAAATTCAACTCTCTCATAATCAGCGTAATTTCGCGGTAGATTCTTGCTGGGAAACCACAAATGCAGGACTCAGCCATTTTGGCCGCCAGTTAATTTCAACATTAAACGAAAAGCGAATCCTTATAGACGTCGCTCACGTGGGGGAGAAATCAACCCTTGAGGCAATCGCACATTCATCTGCACCTCTTTTAGCATCACATACAGCTTGCTATGAACTCTGTCCTCACCCTCGAAATAAAAGTGATAAGGTCATAAAAACCCTGGCCGATAATGGTGGGCTCTTCTGTGTATTTAATATGAGTGGCTGGATGACCAAAGAACCTTCTGGTCCAATGGCAGTATTTATGGATCACCTCAAACATGCGATAAATATTGCTGGGGAAGACCATGTTGGATTTGGTACTGATGGTGATCCGGCTGAGATGGTTCCTGGGCAGTTGGAATGGGAGCTCGGAATATCACAAGAAAGCTTTGACAATAACGTAAAAAATCATCCCCAGCTATCCTGGAAAATAAAACACATGCGTATAAAAGAGCTTAATAGCCCCCACCGGCTTTTGAATCTGGCTAAAGCTATGGACCAGGCCGGATATAAGGAGAGAACCATTGAAAAAGTCATTGGAGGCAATTACTTCCGACTATTCAAAGAAGTGGTTGGTTAAAGCTTTATTTAAATGATTTTGTCGAGGAGATTTGCTAAATGAAAGAATTGAAAGAAAAGGCAAGACAATTACTAACGAAGTTTAAAGGAGATAGCTATATCTTTGGTGTTGATTGCTTGGAGAGGATAGGCGACTTAGTATCCCCTTACGGCGATAAAAGCCTGGTTATTACCAATTTGGGCAATTGGAGCAAACCAGATTTGGAGCGCATTCTCAATTCCCTTCGGGCCAAAAATGTAGAGATCATCGGCCCTATTCAAAGTGCTAAACCTAACGCTCCTCGAGAGGATGTTTTTAGATTGGCAGAAGAAATATCGAACGCTAATCCTGACAGTGTGCTTGCTATCGATGGAGGGTCTGGGATAGATGCTGTTAAGGCAGCCGTGGTGCTTGCTGTTTTAGGGGGTGATGTGGAGGAATACTTCGGCACTGGGAAGGTAACTGAAAAACTGTTCACAGAAGGGAAAAGGTTGCTCCCTATTGTCGCTATACAAACAGCTTCCAGTTCAGGAGCTCATCTGACTAAATATTCCAATATAACTGACCTGAAATCAGCTCAGAAGAAATTGATTGTCGATGAAGCTATTGTACCTCCTAAAGCGCTATTTGACTACAAGCTAACTACTACCATGTCGCCTGGATTTACTTCAGATGGAGCTTTTGATGGTATTGCCCATTGCTTAGAGGTATTTTATGGAGCTAAAGATGAAACCTTTGATAAAATTCGGGAAATAGCAGAAGTTGGCATCGAGCTAATTGTCGCTTCGGTAGAGAAAGCAGTTGCTGATGGACAGGATATTGATGCTCGAGAAGCTTTAGGATTAGGCACCGATCTTGGAGGATATGCCATTATGATCGGTGGCACAAGCGGTGCTCACCTTACCAGTTTTTCCTTAGTCGATATCTTAAGCCATGGTCGAGCCTGCGCCATTATGAATCCTTACTACACCGTCTTTTTTGCTCCTGCCATTAAGGAGCAGCTTCAGGTATTAAGCAAAATTTATGTAAAATATGGCTGTGTTGATCAAAAAGTTTCAAAATTGGAAGGAAGGGAGCTTTCTATCGCAATAGCTGAAGGTATGCTCAAACTGGCGAAACGGGTTGGTTTCCCAACTAATCTGAGTGAAATCCAGAATTTCAGCGATGCCCATATAAAAAAGGCCCTAACAGCAGCTAAAAATCCTCAGCTCGAAATGAAGCTTAAGAATATGCCAGTTCCTTTGAATAGTGGAATGGTTGATGAATATATGGCTCCAATTCTCGAAGCTGCAAAAACTGGTGACTTTAGCTTGATAAAAAATGTTAAAGGTTGAAATTGAAAGAAGGACTTTTAGATTTCGGTAGAACGCAAATTCCTATAATACTCCCAGTGAATACTGAAATCTTAACAATGAAAGAAGTTCCCCTATTAAAAGATGCAGAACCAGTACTGAATAAAACGCTTCAGAGCCCCGTTGGATGCCCCCCTCTGCAGGAAATAGTGCAGCAAAAACTACAAAGGAATTCAAACGCCCATGCAGTTATTGTATTATCAGATAATACTCGGCCAGTGCCCTATTCAGGGGAGAACGGTATACTTTTCCCTATTATAGAAACGCTTATAAAGGGAGGGCTATCACCTGATCAAATCTCTATGCTTATTGCCTCTGGTACACATCGAGCAATGAAAAAAGAAGAACTTGAAGAGATGATTGACTTACGGGTCATTAAAACGGGAATAGATATATTGAGCCATAACTCTCAGAAGACTTCTGAATTTGTCTTTTTAGGAAACACAACTAAAGGTACCAAAGCCCTTATTAATCGCCACTATATTGAAAGTGACATCAAGATTTTGACTGGATTAGTAGAAAGCCATTTTATGACAGGAGTTTCAGGAGGTCGTAAGTCTATTTGCCCAGGATTGGCTGCAATAGAAACCATTTTTACTTTGCATAGCTCTCCTTATTTAAATTCACCAAAAGCAAGAGACTTAGTTTTAGAAGGTAATCCTTGTCACCAAGATGCTTTGGAAATTGCAAAAATGGCGCCCCCTGATATGATTATAAATGTCACTCTTGATCGTAATTACAACCTTACAGGTATTTTTGCTGGTGAATTAGAGCAAGCTCATCTTGAAGCAGTGAAAAAATTGCAGAACTATGTCACTATCCCCGCGGTTAAGAAGTATGATCTGGTAATCACTCATGGAGGATATGTGGGAGTTAACCATTATCAATTAGCGAAAGCTGCAGTAATAGCTTCTTACATTATCAAAGAGGAAGGCTTTTGTATCCTCGCAGCCTCTATGTCTGATCCGGATCCCATAGGAAGCTCAAATTATAAAAACTTAATCAGTAAATTAAAGGAGCTGGGGACAAAGAACTTCTTAAACTTGATCTTAGATCCTTCGTGGATTTTTGTGCCTGATCAGTGGCAAGTCCAGATGTGGGGTCATCTATTTACTAAAATCCCCCAGGAAAATTTGATTTATTGTTGTGAAGAGCTTCCTGAAGATGCCAGTATTTACCTTCCCGGTAGGGATGTTCGAACAATAGTTCAAGGGGAAAAAAGCTTACAAAAACTCGTTGAATATTCTATTGACTATGTAATCCAGGAACTTCGACACATCTCGGGAAAAGAACCCACAATTGCCTTCCTCGCTGATGGTCCCTATGGTATTCCTATTTTAATGGATATAGAACGGAACAAATAGAGATAGTTTTTTGATATTAGAACAGCAAAGATTTGTTATCTGGTCGTAGGAGAATAATAGTTAAAATTGGCGAAATTGTCGGTATTAAACTGTGCCCTATAAATTCAACGGCTTAATACAATATATTAAATAGCAAAAATATAAAGAGAGGTTATGAGCAAATTAAAAATATCTTTGCTTATCTTCATAGCTATTAATATGGTAGCGATTACAGCTATCTCCTCAGCTTATGAACTCCCTGCAATCCTGAGCATGAGGGAAAGAGCGCAAATTATCGACAAACTGCTACTAATCCGTTTAGAGACGGTTCTACCAAAGGAAATGAGGAAAAATAATTTTGATATGTGGCTCATTATTTGCAGAGAAACTAACGAAGATCCGGTTTTCAGAACCTTATCTCCCGAGGACCCCTGGTATGCAAGACGACTTAGTATGTTGATCTTTTACGACCGGGGTGAGAAACAGGGAGTTGAAAGAATAATCATTGCTAAACATAATAAAAAATTATACAGCAATGAATGGAAGCGCGATAAAGAGAGCCAATGGGAAAGTTTAGCCCGGGTGGTGGCTCAGCGGGATCCCAAGCGTATTGCCATAAATGAATCAGAGCGGATGTGGCATGCTGATGGCCTGAGTGCTACTCTCAAACGGAAGTTAACAGAAGCCTTAGGACCCAAATATTCTAACAGACTTCATTGCGGTGAGGATCTGGCCATCGGCTGGCTGGAGAGGCGCATTCCCGAGGAGATGGAAATTTATTCTCATGTTGTCTCAATTGCTCACCATATCATTGCAGAAGGATTCTCCTCAAAGGTCATTACTCCTGGGATCACCACTACCGATGACCTCAAGTGGTGGTTAAGAGAGCGCTTCCGGGAGCTCAAATTAATAGCAACCTTCCAACCAAGTACCAGCATCAAAAGATATAATGCAGGTGGAAAAGCACCGAAAGATAAGGTGATTCGGAGAGGGGATCTCATCCACTGCGATATAGGTTTCGAATATCTTCGTATGTGCACTGATATTCAGGAGTTTGCTTATGTCCTAAAGGAAGGAGAAACCAATGCGCCTGAGGGTCTGAAAAACGCCTTGAAAAAGGGTAATCTGATGCAAGATATCCTCTGCGCTGAGTTTAAGGAAGGTCTTACAGGAAATGAAATACAGGCTGCTGCCCTTAGGAAAGGGTGGGAGGAAGGTTTGAATCCCAGGATTTATTCCCATCCCATAGGGTTTCATCTCCACGCTGCAGGCCCGCTTATTGGTCTACCGGAGCAGCAGGAGGGAGTTGCTGGCAGGGGGGAATTTCCGATGCACTATAATACTTGCTATGCCATCGAATTGAGTATAGATGCTGAGATCCCAGAATGGGATGGAAAGAAGGTTAGGTTTTCCATCGAAGAGGAAGCCATCTTTACTCCAAGGGGAGTATTTTTCTTTGGTGGGCGTCAAACCAAGTTCCATTTAGTTAAATAAAAATTTTCAATTCTACATCTGGTAAAAGAGATTTCATTACTAAAAGGCTTAAAATCATTAGAGGAAAGGAGCTTGATATGAATAAACTGATTAGAATATTGTTTGTTATCAGCATATTATTTGTATTTATTGGAGGGGCTTTGGCTGAGGATGATGAGCTTCCTGCTGTTCTTAAGCTGCGGGATCGAGCTAAAATTGTAAATAAATTGTTAGAAATTAGGCTCAATCGCTTACTACCTAAGTTCATGCGGGAGGAAAATTTTGATATGTGGATTATAATCTGCAACGAGGATAATCTTGATCCGATCCATAAAACCATAATACCCTACGATACTTGGACACCAATAACCCAGATAGTGGTTTTCTATGATAAAGGTGAAGGAGAGATAGAGCGGCTCAATATTTCCCGAACAAATATGAGAGGCTTGTATGCCAATGCTTGGGATCCTGAAAAAGAAGAGCAGTGGAGATGTTTAGCAAGGTTATTTGAAGAACGTGATCCTAAGAGAATTGGCATCAATGAATCTGAGGTGATTTGGGGCGCAGATGGGCTAAGCTCAACTCTTAAAAAGAGGTTAATCAAAGAAATTGGTTCCAAATATGCCACTAGGCTTCACTCGAGTGAAAAATTAGCCATCCGCTGGTTAGAAATCCTGACTGAGGAAGAGCTCTCTATATATCACCATATAGTTTCTATCTCTCATCACCTGATTGCTGAAATCTTTTCTAATAAAGTCATAACCCCGGGAGTAACTACCACTGAAGATTTAAACTGGTATTATTGGCAGCGTGTGGCAGACCTGGGAATGAGCTGCTGGTTTAATCCCCATTTCAGGATACGAGCGCGGAACAAAGCTATTCAAGAGAAATATGACCCTGCAGATAAAGTAATACGACGAGGAGATGTGCTACATTGCGATGTAGGAATAACATATCTACTCTTGAATACCGATACCCAGGAAAATGCCTATGTGCTCCATGAAGGTGAAACCGATGTCCCAGAAGGGCTGAAAAAAGCTATGGCAATGGGAAACCAGCTTCAAGATGTATTCACTGCAGAATTTAAACAGGGACTGACCGGTAATGATATTCTGGCTAATGCTTTAAATAGCGCCAAGCAAGCAGATATAAGCAAGCCTAGAATCTATTCGCACTCCATTGGTTTTTATGGACATGAGCCTGGTCCCCTAATTGGACTCCCCTGGGAACAGGTTAGATGTCCAGGACGAGGAGATGTAAAATTAGACTATAATACCTGCTTTGCTATTGAATTGAGCGTTACCTGCCCTATTCTCGAATGGGATGGACAAGAAGTGCGCATTGGATTGGAGCAAAATGCTGCTTTTACGAAAGAAGGAGTAATTTATCTTGATGGACGCCAGACTGAGTTTCATATTATAAGGTAGACTTAAGGTTCTGAATCATGTTTTTAAATAAAAGACTATAGGAGGCTAATATGAAGTATAGAATTACCATTTTTGTATTTCTCATCAGCGCCGTGCTTATAGGTTTAGGCTGGCATGGTTTGAAACCACGTGAGGAAGAAGTAGTCTATTCTCATAAAGAAGCGATGGAATGGGCTGAGAGCACTTTGAAGAAACTCACCATTGAAGAGAAAGTAGGACAACTGGTTTGGGAACAAATGCAAGGAAGCTATGCAGCCGATGATTCCAAAGAATATCAATATATAAAAAAGTTAATAGTAGAGTATGGAATAGGTGGATTTGTTCTCTATGGTGGAAGTCCTCATGATACAGCTCGTTTGCTGAACAAAATGCAGAAAGCTGCCAAAATACCCTTGATGATATCTGCAGATTTTGAAAATGGATGCGGACAACAGATAAATGGGGCGGTGTGGTTTCCAGGGAATATGGCTCTGGGAGCTTTAAAGAATGAGAAGCTGTCTTATGAAATGGGTAAAGTATCAGCTCTCGAGGGACGAGCAATAGGAATCCACTGGACTTACTCCCCAGTGGTTGACGTTAACAGTAATCCCGAGAATCCTGTGTTGAGTGTCAGATCTTTTGGAGAGGATGTTGAATGGCTAAGCAGACTAAGTGCTGCCCAGATAAGAGGCTTTCAGGATTATGGTATGTTATCTACAGCCAAACACTATCCAGGAAGAGGTGATGTGGAATTCATTGCAGAAACTGATTTCACTATAAATCGCAAATCTATCGAACAGTTGAATAAGGTGGAATTATTCGCCTTTAAAAAAGCTATAGAAGCGGGTGTGGGCGCGATTATGACCGAACACATTATCGTTCCTGCTATGGAAAAAAGTGGCGAGCTCCCTGCCAGCATGTCTGAAGAATTAATTGGCTGGATTCGAGATAAAGGAGGGTTTGAAGGGATTATAACCAGCGATGATCTGTGGTATGAAAAGATAACAAAGAATTATGGAGCAGAGGAAGCATGTATCAGAGCCTTAAAAGTAGGGCATGATACAATACTCAAGCCAGCTGATGCTGAAAAGACCATTATTGCTCTAATAGAAGCAGTGAAAAAAGGTGAGTTAAGCGAAAAGAAGATAGATGATTCGGTTAGACGTGTCCTCTACTGGAAGGCAAAGCTGGGATTACATAAAAAGCGTGTAGTAGACCTGAATGAGATAGATAAAATTGTGGCGTGCAAACAACATCGCGATCTGAATCTCAAGATTGCTGAAGATTCCCTGACATTAATTAAAAATGAGGCTGTCCTTCCTATCAAAACTGATATAAATAGGTTAGTTCATATATCTATTAAAAGAAACAAAAATGATTTAAGCCCATCGGAATTCTCAACGAAGCTAAAAGCAGCCTGGCCGGAAGTTGTTAGTTTTGAGCTTAATCCAGACACGGATGCAGATGTTTCTGATAAAGTCCTTAAAACTTTAGATAAAACTGATGTAGTGATAATTTCTTTGTTTGTAACTCGCACGCGTTATGTTGATATAGGCAAAATCCGGGAGGATTATTTAAACCTGATAAAAAAAATAGCCAAGCTTAAGCCGAAATCCACTCTGATAATTTCCTTTGGAAATCCTTACCTTATCCGATATATGGAGGATGCTCCCTGCTTTCTTGTTGGCTATGCAGAGAAAGGATTTTATGGTAATCAAAGCATATATATGGATGCCTTCATTAATCTGTTGAAAGGGAAGTGCAAACCTAAGGGCAAGTTACCGATCACCATATCAGAAACTTACCCCTTGGGGCATGGATTAACCTATTAGATTGTTAATGATGGAGAGATTTATTATGAAAAAAATTTGGGTTATTTTGCTATCTTTCGTATTGATCTTCTCTTGGGGTATAAAAGGTCAGTGCCAAGAAGATAAAGATATTATTAAGCTCCATAAAGATGCTCTTGTCTGGGACTGCCACAGCGATCTGGTTTATAGAATATTATACGAGAAGTTAGATATAAGAAACAGGCTTCCTGTAGGTCATTGTGATATTCCCCGAATGCAAAAAGGGAATATTGATGTTCAGGTAATGGCACTTTTCCCTGACAACAGAACATTTCCCAGAGCAAGCGCTCGCCAGACCCTCCAAATGATCGATGCCATGCTAACTGCCTTAGAGAAAAATTCCGATGTTATCAAGTTAGCTCGGACAGCTTCAGATATTGAGAAGATAACAAAGGCAGGCAAAATTGCTGTCCCTCTCTCTATTGAAGGAGGACATGCTATAGAAGATGATCTTGGATTGCTCCGTTGTTACCACCGGTTAGGAGTTTCATCTATGACTATCACTCATAATGTAACCCACAATTGGGCTGATTCCCAGGCAGATGAGCATAAATGGAGTGGATTGAATGAGTTCGGTGAGAAAGTAATTCATGAAATGAACCGTATTGGTATGGTTATTGATTGTAGTCATGTGTCTGATGAAACCTTCTATGATGTCGTTAAGATTTCCAAAGACCCCATTATATTATCACACTCAGGTTGTCGAGCTTTGTGTGACCATCCAAGAAATGTAACCGATGATATGCTAAAAGCACTATCTAAAAGCGGCGGTGTTATAGGGATTGTAACAGTTCTTCAATATGTTACTCAAGAGTATCGGGATGCTCGTCGAGAGCTGAGGAAAATCTCAAGTCCATATCTGATAAAAGCTCCTGAGCCTGATGACCTCGACCTGGCAATTGCTGTGAGTCATCTCCGCGCTGGACAGGATTGGCCTGATGAAAACCTCCCCACAGTAGAGGATGTGATAAACCATATCGACCATGCAGTCAAAATTGCCGGGGTGGACCATGTGGGGATAGGTGCGGATATGTATCCGAGGACTCCAGCTCCTATTGGGCTAAAGGATGTCACCGAATATATCAATATCACTAAAGGTCTAAAAAAGAGAGGTTATTCTGAAGAAGATATTAGAAAAATCCTGGGAGGAAATTTTCTTAGGGTTTGGCGAGAGGTTACCGAAAAAAGAAGGTAGTAATTGGAAGTTGTATTCTCCAACTTTAGTTAACGGCAAAAATAAAATGGCATAAGTCTTTTTTCTTTCTAAAGAAGATAAAATATAGAATCATTTCATAACTTAATATAAGGACTGAATAAGATCCTGAAGGGGAGTTATTAAATGGAACATAAATACTTATTTTCCAGGCGCAACTTTTTCAATAAATTGCTTTATTTAGCAAGCGGAGCTGCTATTGCAGATAGATTTAAAGGCTCCCTTTTTGCTTCATCATCTTCTCCTGGGAATCGCCCTTTGATTGTTACCAGCAAAACGAATAAGTATGTAACCGAGCCCCTTCTTACTGAAGCTTGGAAGACACTTCAAGAGGGAGGGAGTTCCTTAGATGCAGCAGAAAAGGCAGTGAATATTTCTGAAACTGACCCCAGAGACCCAACGGTGGGATATGGAGGTTCCCCTAATGAAGAGGGAGTTCTTCAGCTTGATGCCTGCTGCATGGATGGACCGACTTATAGAGCAGGCGCGGTGGCTTGCTTAGAAAACATCAAAACACCTTCTTCAGTAGCTCGGCTGGTTATGGAACGCACAGACCACTTACTGTTAGTGGGAAGAGGAGCCCTTCGATTTGCCAAAATGCACGGCTTTAAGGAGGAGAATCTCCTGACAGAAGAAGCCAGGAAGGAATGGGTAGCCTGGAAAGAAAACCTCAGCCCAAGTGATTACTACATTGCACCAAATCCCGAGAGAGTAGAGCTTAAAAAGGATGGAACTATTAATGTGTTAGCATTAGATGCCAATGGAGATATAGCTGGGGTAACCAGCACCAGTGGTCATCATTTTAAAATCCCAGGAAGAGTAGGCGACTCGCCCATCATTGGAGCCGGTTTATATGTTGATAACGATGTGGGTGCCGCTGGTTCCACCGGACATGGCAAAGAATCAATAAAAATATGCTCCAGCTTTTTAGTGGTTGAAAAAATGAGGGAGGGGATGACACCTCAAGAGGCGTGCGAATATGTTTGTCGTAGAATTGTAGAGAAACACAATGGCCAGCCTCTGTTTAATGTGAAGATGGTTGCATTAAATAAAAAGGGTGAATTCGGGCAGGCTTCAGTACGAGGTTCGATTGATAAAAAGACCGGTAAATTTCAAGGGTTAGGATATGCTATTTGTGACCATAATGGGGTCCGTATTATCAGTGGCAAGGCTATTCTGCCTCCATTGACTGCGGAAGAACGAACCAAGCTTCCCCCGATGTAACACTCATAAGAATAAAAAAAATAAAAATTACAAAGATTCATAGAAGGAGGGAAAAATGACCTAACAAACTGTAATAGGGTAAATTACATTTTATGGAAAATATTTTAATTTAGATAAAGGAGTGTTTAAATGAGGCTAAAGGGATTATTAATTCTAGGTTTTCTTTTAGCAGGAGTTTTCTTATTAGCCCTGACATTTGTCGATCAGGAGCCAACCCCGGTATATTATCCCACCACTATCGGCTCCATTGCACAAATCTATGAGGGTAGGTCGATGAGGTCCTCCAGCTCTGATCCTGATATACATGGAAATAGAGATGCCTGGAGCATGGAAGCCGGGGAATCAGCTGTCATAGCCGACCTGGAAGGTCCTGGCGTAATTACTCATATATGGTTCACTCTATCTACTGCCGAAAGAAATTGGGGGAGATATCTTACATTACGGATGTATTGGGATGGAAATCCGGAACCAGCAGTAGAAAGTCCATTGGGCGATTTCTTCGCCAATGGCCACGCTATGCACGCTCATGTAAACTCAGTCCCGGTACAGGTTTCATCCCAGGGGCGAGCATTTAACTGCTTCTGGCCCATGCCTTTTCGCAAATCTGCTCGCATTGTAGTAACAAATGAGTCAAAAAAGAATATTCGAGCCCTTTATTTCTATGTTGATTGGATAAAAGTGGATAAGCTTCCTGCAAATACTGCTTATTTTCATGCCCAGTACCGCCAGGAATTTCCAGGTGAAGACAAGCCGGAGTACCTTGTCTTTGAAGGAAAGGGGCAAGGACAGTATGTAGGAACTGTTTTTTCTGCCATTTTGAGGCGCCCCAGTTGGTTTGGCGAAGGTGATGATCGTTTTTATATTGATGGCGAGAAAGACGCTTCAATTTTAGGGACAGGGACGGAGGATTATCTTTGTACTGGCTATAACATTCGACCTATGGATCGTTTATACAATGGTGTTTCCATTCAAGAAGGTGGGCGAGGCGAATGGTTTCCTGGCGCTCGCGTCACCTTTTATCGTTGGCACATAAATGACCCGGTAGTTTACAAAAAGTCTCTTCGTTTTGCTATGGAACATACTGGTTATGGTTTTGGTGAGGCTGACTCTGGAGGTCCTAAAGTTAGAAGAGATTATTACTCATCTGTTGCCTTCTGGTATCAAGTCGGAATGGCCAAACGGTATGCGAAAATGCCGCCAGCAGAGGAAAGAATGCTTCCCGCCATTACTATTGAACCAGAAACCTTCTTTGACAAGATAAAATTTTATCCCCAACAAAAAGCCCAGGTGAGAAATTTCAGATGGCCATTAGGGGAAGAGGTCTTTTTTGCAAATCGTTTGCCGGGGGGATATATGGAGGTTCCCTTTGAGGTTTCAGAGAAGGGAATTTACAATATCCTTCTCTATTTCACCACCCACAAAAACCATGCTATTGTTGATGTTCATCTTGATGGAATACCGGTTGCCCGCGGTTTTGACACCTTCAGCCATGTCAAGATGGAAAGACAATTCAGTATTGGAGCTCGGGAACTTGATAAAGGAACACATATATTGAGGCTAATCGCAGTTGACAATCATAAAGATGCAGCTATCGTATATACTGATAAAATGCCCTTCATAAATATTACACCCAGCGGAGCAGCTTCAAGAGAGTTAATAATCAATTTAGAAGAGAGGAATATTGGTTATTTTATAGCGCTTGATGCTATAGTGCTGGAGAAGTTCTCCTTAGGTGAAGGGGTATCACCCTTAAATTAAGTTCTCTTTCTCATGCTGATATGCTTATTCCTACTCAAAGATAGAGCTTATTTACCATAGGGTAATCGGAAATATATTTTCCGTCATAGCCAAGGGAATAATTAAGATTGGTTTCCAAATTAACCATCATTCGGTGGTTTGAAGGGAGAAGTTTAGTTTATTGAAGCTGTCTGTCTCTTTTATCGTACTGGATTCATTGGATTAAGCTAAAGAATTTAATAGAAAAAATGGTATGCTCAAAGGAATCTGGATCCCTGGCCTTCTGATCCGTTGTCAGGAAATAGAGTTTTTAGTGAATCTTGTAAGTTATTAAAAATAAAAGGTGCTGAAGGTCAGAGTTGAGCCGACATAAACTAAAAGATCGTGGTATTTTTAATCAACATCTATTCTATTAAATTTCAATTCTATAATCACTTTTAGGGACTGTAAAGTTAAATGTGTCTGTTTTATCATAATTAGTTAATAATCTTATGAGGTTTTCGTAGAAAACCTCATAGTTTGGCACAATAATCGAGCCAGTGTTTGTCAGGCAGCGTAACCAGAGCAAGCTCCAGAGGGGATTTTCCGTTGCGGTGAGGTTCATTGCTTGCTCGAAACTTTTTGAACTTATAGAAAGCAAACCACAGGTTGATATAATTTTCTGCGCTTTCTTTCGCTTTGAAGCTTTCAGCGCTTTTGAGCTTTTTGTTGAGCTGCTTGATAATATTTTTGGTGATGTTGTTATCCCGAGGAATATCGTTATGGAAATGATGAATCGTCAGTTGGTCGAAATGCTGCTTTAAGGAGCGGATAATCCTTTTCTGATAGGAAACGATAAAGTGTTCTTTGAAAGCTAAGAGTTTGCCAAAGAGCTCTTCGGCATCGGAGAAATTGTCAGCCAAGACAATCTGGATGATCATCTGCCTGAGGAAACAATTCTGCCGGTAAAAAGGGCTCTTTTGGGAGCGGGGAAGGAACATATTGACATACCTGAGAAAATGCGTCACACAGAGCTGATGAGGAACAAAAGGGAAGCGCTCAGCAATGAGCTTGAGAAAAACTTTTCCCTTTCCCATATCGCTCACTATAGCTCGTAGAGGATAGCGAAGCTCATCTCTTATGGTGAGCAGGAAGCGCGTGCAATTGCTGCGGTCTTCAGCCTCCACCAGTTCGCAGTGCACCGGATCATGACTCTGTAAATCCACTGCCAGTAGAAGCACGTAGTCCTGAGCAAAGAGCTTAATCGGCTTGCCATCAATGCCCAAAATTCCTGACCAGTAAGGCATAAGCTGCTGATTTATCTCTGCAGAACTCATGCATCTGCTGCCGTACTTCCTTATCCAGTTTGCTATGCTCTGATGGGAAACACCAAGCTTAGCCGCCACTTCCCGAAGACTCAGATGGTTATCGATGCTCAACACAAGTGCCTCCTTAATGAACTCAGGAGCGCTGCACCTGCGCTTGCCAGAAAACCTGGGGGTAAAACTCTTCTTACAATCCTTGCAGTAAAAACGCTGGGTTTTCACCCTGATTCTACCTCGCTTCGTTAGTGGATTCCTTCTGATGAATCCATGTTTCTTAGTGTTTAAACTATGGCAGTGTGTACAACGTTTTTTTTCATCTTTAGACCCATTATGCGATTGACAAATCTTTAATGGGCCTACTATACCATAGCTTTCAACCACTTAGGCGCCTTTTCAGACACACTTAATTTTACACTGCCCACTTTTAAAAGTTAGTTTTTACTATTCATTAAATTTATTACAAATAGTATAAAAATAAGAAAAAAATAGGTAATAATCAAATCAAAACTGCTGTTCGATATTAATGGTTGTGCTGCTGATTTAGGTATCTCTAAATACACTCTTTATCGCAAGGTAAACATTAGAAAAATACCTTATATTGAATGTGTCCGTTTTTAAGATTTGATATTAAAGACACTAATACTTGGCTTGATAAAAACAGAATGGAAGAATATAGATATAAAGAAATATGGTTCATCACAATAATGAGTACCTGGTTAGGTGTGAGTTATAGATTTTCAGCTT
>CAZYAF010000028.1:0-56541 GCA_964645975.1 uncultured Acidobacteriota bacterium | reverse complement strand
GTCAGAAACTGTGTTTCACTAAAATTAATTGAAGTCGATAGCTATCTCCCGTTGTTTCAGAAATGAAGCTAAGCTGAATTTTTATAGTAATTTATCTTATGTTGAAATTTACTTTATTTAATTTAATTTTTAATTAAATAATACTTAGCATACCATATTTACAACGATAATTCAATAGTACTCAATCATATTGGAGTTACTTGAAAAAATAGTGAGACCTATCCAACTTTTTAAATTAAATTCCTGGAACTCCAAAAAAATTAAAACAATTTTTAATTACTCGTTAATTGATAATTCTGAAGTAATATTCAAATTTCCAAAGAGCACAAAATTCCCCTTAGTATTATATATAACGACATTTAACCCCAAAACATTACACTACTACTGTTAATTTTTTATTATTTTTTGAAAAAAGTTTAAAAAAAGTAGGGAATAAAGAGGAAAAACGCTTTTAAAGCATTTAAAATATTATTATGCTATTGATACTTTTGGCTGGTTTGCTAAAAGTAATAGGTCATGCCGACAGTGATGAGGTGCCCATCACCTTTTAAGTTCGCCGGACTAAAATCTACCATAATAGAACGGTAGTCAAGGTGGAATCCTACTTTTCCTATGAAGGAGAATTCAACTCCCCCGCCAAAATGGTAGCCAAAGTCAACATTTCCATTATATTCCTTGAAGGGCTCCACCAGAAAGGTGACCTGGTTCACATACCAGCCGCCACCCCCCAGGATATAGGGCGAGAAGGTGCTGTGAGGGCGGATGTAGACGATTATAGAGAAAAGGGCGGGAACGCTGTGGACTTTAAAAGTATCGGCAAAAAATAAATTCTTTCGATAATCAATGGATGCCTCTATAGCGACTACGGATAAAAATTTTAATCGTAGATGACCGCCAATAAATCGCTGGTGTTCATCTGAGTCCATGAGGGATATATAGCTGTAATGTGGTCCAATACCAACACTAACCTGTGCTCTTGCATCTGTGTGGAGGGTGAGGAATATAATAAAAATAAGGACTAAAAGGGGGAGTAATCTTCTCATCGGTTCCTTTCTTTATTTCCTGTTCACTGTTTATCTGAATACCTATTATAATTTTTTACGCTTATTATTTGAAGGAAAAAGTATTCCTATTTATTAATAATTCATAAAGCGGAGAGCTGCCTGACAGGCTACCGGTTGTTTCATCAATATTGATCAGGCTGTATTGACTCTCATCCCACAGGACATACCAGAATATTCTTTCCGGTTTCAGCGCTTCTCGAACACCTTTAAGGGTATCCCGCGCCCAGGCTATATGCTGCATCGGATCAGCAACGCCGGTCTCCGTTACCCAGATGCGTTTTTTTATAAATGCCGCATATTCGATGATGGTTACCGGATTATATATATGCACTCCCACTATGTCGCAATGTTTCTCCAAGCCGGCGGCTGCCATCTCCGCCATTAATATAGGACCCTGACTCGTTCCTACAGGTGCTGCGGAAATGATGGTGATATGTGGATAATTCGTGCGAATAAATTGAGCTGCAGGAGCGAGGTATTTTTTAACGTAATCAGTAGGGGAAATATCAAAAAAGTTGGTGGGCTCATTGAGCAATTGCCAATATTTAATGGATGGATAGGTCTCAAAATATAACATCAGTGTCTCGTGCAGGTTGTTGCTGAGTTGTTCAATAAAACCGCTTTGCCCCTCATGATCTGTTATCACACCCAGAACAGCACAGCCCCGCCCAGCGAAGGGACGTGCTGCATAGAGGTTAGAATAAGGTATGCTTATGCGCAGCCACTGCGCTCTCAAGTTGTTCAGACAGTTGAGCTGAATGCCATTGTAGCTGTTGTCGGAATGAACGTTAAAGCTGGCGTCAAAAGAGAAATCAAAGGGATCGTCAGGCTCAACAATATCGGTAATATCTTTCTGGCAGCTCAGTAGCGAAAGGCCGCTGAAGGAAGCAAGGCTGAACTGACCTAATTTTTTTAATGCCTGGCGCCGGCTGATGGGATGTTTTTGTGGAGGATAGTGAAGGTCTGATACTGCTTTGATTCTTCTTCTCTCTTTTGCAGCCATGAGCCAAAAGATATATATAAAAAAATGGTGGGCGATGCTGGACTTGAACCAGCGACCTCTTCCGTGTGAGGGAAGCGTTCTTCCACTGAACTAACCGCCCTACCCCTTTATGATACCATATTGCAAGCAAAATTTAAACTGATATTTCTCTCTGAAATACAATCAATTTTTCATTATTTATAATTGCCATCATCAGGCTTGTATTCAAGTTTGAAAACACCATATAATTTATCTTTTAGTTTTAGAAGAATTAATAGATTTAAGATTTTTTATAAGTTTCCCAAGAAGACCTATAGCAATAAAAGCATCATTCATATCGAAATCTATGTTTTCTCTAATTTCTCTACCCGGATGAATTAGTCGTCTATACTCGCAAACTACATATGATTCTTTATAAACACCTTTTTCTATTAACTTGTTGCCCTCTGCAACATTTAATAATGCAGATAGACCCCATTCTTGTATTGGTTTAGGTTTGCCTTTATTTTTACCTTTATCATATTTTGGAGCTTGTAAAAGATTAAGATTATCTTTGTTATTCATTAGATCGTAGAGAAGGGACTCCATTAAGCTACCACACATAATAAGCTTACTTTTAGGCACATCTATATTTTTTAGTTTATTTATCTCTATCCAATCTCTTATAACAATTTCTCTAAATTTAGCATCTTTGACGAAACTAAATAACTCCATCTCTTCTTCTATCGTTTTTTCTTTTGCTTTTTGCTGTTTCTTTTGCTTTATTATAATATAGTTTATAGTTCTTGAAATTATCTTGCTGCTTATCTCATCGATATTTTCTCGAATAAAATCATTTGGTAGCTTTCCAAAGAAATGCTCTCGCTTCTTAAGGGCAGCATTCTCCTCATTAACCATTTGAGTTATTTTATTTTTAATATAATCAATTGTATTATCTGTTATTTCTTCTCCTTCAAAGTGTTTTAAATATAATTCAGCCAAGTTTTTTGATAATTCCTCTATTCTCTTTAGCTGAATCTTTATAATCTCCTTTGCATGAGGTTTTGAATGAGGAATAACATGTTTATTAGATAATACATATTCTATTCGTTTAGATTCTTGCTCAGAATACTCCTCTTTTAATACTTCTTTTAAATTCGAAAATTCAAGATCAATCAATTCATCGTCAAATATATCTAATTCCATTGTTCTTATATCTGTTTTTATTACTTTGCTTAATTATATCATAATTAATTATTGTGAATAATTTAAGAGGATTTATAGTACCAAACTTGATAATAATAACCTTTGATAAAAAAGATGTTTTAACTTAGTTTAATCAAGGCAAATTATTATATTCTTCTAAAGTCCAGGCAATCCGTGATTTAGCCTTTAGATCAATATTAAATTCAATTTTATTATTATCCAGATTAGCTACATTATAAATTTTCAATTTTGATCCTACTAAATCTAACTTATTCTTTGGAAAAGAATAAAATACATAGCCAACATATTCTTCATTAGGAAATAATTCGATATCCGTAAATATTCTTTCTTTGTAAAAAAGCTCCACTTTCTTGTTTAGCTCATGACCTGCAAGTGCTCCGAAAATACCAAGAGCAAAAAAATCTGATGCTAAGCTTCTTTTTGTCTTAATATATATATTTTCAAAAGGAATGGTACGATAAACCTTATCTTTACCGTCTATCATTACAATATTTTTAGATAAAATTGACCAAGTGTCATCGCTTTCATTTGAACAATATATTTTTATTGGAAGATATTTATCTTTTATAAAATCTGCTTTTAATTCCTCTTTGCATTTATCAGGAATACCAAGCATATAAACCCCAATTGTAAGGTCTTTAATAGTTTCTTTTTCTTTTATTTCCTGTAAGTTTTGAGAATGGGCTAAGTTAAATAAAAATAGAATAGTAAGTAAAATTATTATCTTTTTATTCATTTTTTAATATCCTTCTTTTAAAAAAGATTGTTATGTATTAGTTTAATCAGGATAAAGCATGCAAAATTCATTAACATCAGAAAAATCCCCTTGTTCTGGAGTATGAACTGTAACCTCACAATCTCCGCACCAATAATCAGTTTCTTTATTAACCTTAATTTCATAATCCCATATCTTCAAAGGGCTTTCTAAAATACTTGAGACATTTGAGCTTGTGAAGTAATGATTTTTAGAATAAACCTGTCTCCTTTCATCAGTACGGTAAATTCCCCATCTATCCTTTTTGTAAGCAAAAAGTTTAATCCTTGCTCGGCATCTCACATTACTGAAGTCTAAACTTTGATCATTCTTGTTATTGAAAGTAATAGTTACCCTAAAACCGTCCTTTTCTACGTCAGAATCCCAGTTTTGCCAACTCCAACTCATAACGCTTATATATTCCAATCCCTCTATTCTATTAGAATATATAGGTATTGAAGTTGTGGCTGGTGCTGTTGGAGACTTGGAACTATCACAAGCTATAAACATACCTAAGCAAGCTAAAATTATAGTTAAATATTTTATTTTCATACTTATTTCCCGCTTATAAAATAGATTTACTTATATTTAACAATGTAAATATTTATTTGTCAAGGAGTTTTTAGTGGTGGATTTTTAGGAGCAGCTCAGACTATTTATTGCCATGCTATATTCATACGGAGCCTGGTCAGGTATAATAGGGTTATAGAGATTTATATAATGTAATATTGAATTAATACTAATGAGGTGGTTTAATGCAATTTAAAAAGATTACGTCGGGTTATATTATACGGTTGAAGGAAGGTGAAGAGATCGTCAAATTGCTGGAGGATTTTGTAATGGATCATGAAATCAAGGGAGCTCTGATAGTGGGGATTGGAACCATATACGATGCGGAGCTGGGATTTTATCATCGGGAGAAGAAGGAATATATGAAAAAGATTTTCAAGGGCGATTATGAGGTTGTCAACCTGAGCGGAAACATGAGCTATTTCAAGGAGAATGCGGTCATTCATCTGCACGTAACTATTTCGGGTGAGGACTTTATTGCTTACAGCGGGCATCTCTTTTCCGCCAGGACTGCGGCAACCATGGAGCTCTTTCTGCTCACCCAGGAGCAGAAGCTGCGCCGGGAATTTGATCCCACGCAGGGTTTAAATCTGTTGGTGCCCTGAGGGAACCGCTTTTAGCACTTTTATTTTTTCCCAGAAAACCGGCGAGACAGGGAAGAACAGAGCGCTTCTCCAGCAGCGAGGGGAGAGAGGCACATCAGCTTTCTTTTTAGTTGCACATACCCTACCCCTCCGTTCATCACCTGAGGAACGACACGCTTTACTGAGGGGCTATTACCTATCCAGAAAAACATCCGCTTCATGAAAGAGGGGGTATAAAATTTCTTTTTTAAACGAGCCGCCGTGATTAAGTGCGGCAAAAAATCCTTTTTGAGACGTCCGGGGTAGTCCGAGAAACCATCATTCTCATAACTTTCCACCAAAAGCTGAGCTGACCTGAGGGCGTAGTAAATACCCTCTCCGGTGATAGGATCGGCAAAACCAGCCGCATCGCCTACCAGTGCCCAGCTCTGGCCTGATATTTTGTAATGTTTAATATCTTCCTCAGAAACCACGGGTATGACAGCTGATTTGAACTGCACTTCTGAATCAACGAAATTACACTCTTTTTGCAAAAATTGTATTAATGTTTCCTTCATCTCGCGTATATGAGCGGTAGTTAAATCGGAGCAGATACCGATAGAGGTCTCATCCTTTCGGGGAAAAATCCATATATAGCCGCTCAGGCCGGCAACGAATTTTATTACAATTGTGTTGCCAAAATCTCCTGGAGCTAAGGCCAAGAGGCCTAAACACCATCTGTTTTTATCCAGCTTAATGCCCAGCATTCTCCTTACAATGCTATGGGCTCCGTCAGCACCAATGAGCAGATCACATGCATAGCTCTTCTCTCTGGTAATTACCTCCCACCCTTTGGAATTTTCTACAACTTTTAACACTTTTTCCTTTTTATGATGTACTCCAGCTTCTTCAGCCTTATTCAATAAATAGGAGCCAAGCTTCTTGCGGGAAAAGGTATAGATGGGGTCAGGCGAAGAAATAAGCTGACTATTATCCTCAGGCGAGATGAATTTGACCTTTGTGATGAGGAAGGGTTTCAGCTCATCTTCTTTAAGAGAAGGAAAATCCCTTATGCCTTTCCAGGTTACTCCACCACCGCAGGGCTTTTCCCAGGGAGCTTTATGATCGAAGAGGATAACCTCCTCCCCCTTTTTCGCCAGAAGATAAGCAGCATAGCTTCCAGCTACACCAGCACCTACTATACTTATTTTCATAATTGACTAAATATTGTCGAGGAACGACTCTTGGCCTTTAAAAATTATAAATTATCCGTCTTTTTCCCATAGAATCTGAGAAAGAGGATGAGAAAAACACCACCGATCGGTATTGTAATAGCAGGGCTAATACCGTATCCCATAGGTAGATATCCTATTGCTATGCTCACAGCACCAGCAAGAAAAGCATAAGGAATCTGGGTTTTCACGTGGTCAATGTGATCTGAGCCAGCTGCCATTGAAGACATAATCGTAGTATCCGAAATGGGCGAGCAGTGGTCACCGAAGGCGGCACCTGCCAGCACTCCGGCAATAGAGCCTAATAGGATACTCTCCGACATTCCCGCGCTAAATCCCGCAGCGATGGGAGCTTTATAGCCCAGAGGAACGACGATGGGCATTAGAATCGCCATAGTACCCCAGGAGGTACCGGTGGCAAATGCTATAAAGCAAGCCAGGAAAAAGGAAGCTGCCGGTAAGAGATGGGGAGACAAGAACTTCTGTGAGATTTCAATTACATAATCGGCGGTTTTCAAATCGCTGCAAAGAGAGCCTATAGCCCAGGCTGATATGAGGATGATGCACGCCATAACCATAGATTTTATACCAGCAACCCAGGCGTCTAAGGACTGCTCCAGGGTCAAGATTCGCTGGGTTAATGCCATAACAATAGCGATTATTGCTCCAATTATGAAGGCCCAAAAAAGCACGGCGAAGGAATCACCTGCACCAATTACCTCATAGAGGCGAGCTTTCTGAAAATATGCCATACCCTTATCAGCTATCAAACTCGAACGGCCAGAAGCATACAAACCAATAAAGGTTACGGCAATTACTGAAAGAATAGGTATCACAGCGTTTGCCCATCGATGAGGAGCTGATTTGGGCGGATGAGGTAGAGCAGTATCGGGATCGGATATGGGGGTGGCTCCCGGTGCAATCAGCTGTCCCTTTGTTCGAGCTCTTATCTCTGCCTTATACATGGAACCGAAATCCCTCACCATAATGGCAGCAGCAAATCCGAAGATTAATGTGAAGATCGGGTAAAACCGCGAAGGAATGGTTTGTAAAAAGGTAATATAAGCATTCCTATCTACTCCTATGCTCGCAAAACCGTCATTTATCAAGGATACCTCGAATCCGATCCAGGTAGAAATGATGGCAACACTGGCGATACATGCAGCAGATGAATCCAGGATATATGACAGCTTTTCGCGGGAAATTTTTAGCTTATCGGTGAAGGGGCGCATGGTATTGCCAACTATAAGGGTATTGGAATAGTCATCAAAAAAGATAAGAACTCCCATTATTCGGGCAACTATCTGGCCACTGCGGGCATTTTTAGCAATCTTGCTAATTTTTTCCACCAAGCCATGCATTCCTCCAGACCTATATGCTACTCCTACCAAGCCACCCACAGCAAGGCTGAACAGTAGGATGAGAGCATGGGATCTATCAGTGATGGTTAATGCATAATAGCGGTCTAAAGTTCTTAAGAAAGCTATTAGAGGGTTATAGTTGAAGATAAAGAGGGCGCCTAACCAGACACCTGCTAATAAGGAAACTATAACCTGACGCAAAATTAGTGCTAAGGCAATTGCGATAAGGGGGGGTAGTATGGATAAAAATCCAGGAATTGCTCTGCTTTGATATTTTATTTTTTGTCCTTCTATGTTCAGGTAAAAATTGGTGATTCCTGCATGAGATAGCTTGAGACCTTTAGCTTCAATTTCTTGCGTATCCTTCAGCTCTCCTTTAAAGAGGACCCCCTCTTTATCAGTACTAATGGTAAAAGGGATTGGTTCTTCTGGGGCCTTAAGGGGAGATTTGATAGTTATGGTAAAAGATACACCAGTGAGTATCAGCGAAGGAACTTCGAGCTCATATTCTTTCTCTTGAGCGAGGAGCTGTGAAGGGGTGATTAAATAAAAAAGAACAAAAAAAATTGCAAGCATCAATACAGTTCTTTTGTAATTCATGATTTTATGATCCTTATATTAGATTTCGCCGCCCTCCTACACCTATTAATTTCTGTGCTATCAGCGCTCCTTTCTTGTGTAGCTAATATCGAAGCACTCTTACTGGTTGAATTTATTTCAAGTTCTTTATTTTTTCCAAATTCTCTTTTTCCCCTATAAGGGTAAGAATATCTTCTTTCATTATAGGTATTTCTGGGTGAGGTAATATAATCTTATAATTCAGTTTATTTCCCTCGCGATCGTCTGATATTAATAAGTTTCTTTTTATCAATATGATATGAACATTATATTTTTTTCGTAAGTCTAACTTTCTTATTGATTTTCCATAAAAGCATTTAGGTGCAGAAATTTCTAAGAGTTGTAGGTCTTCTCCTAAATCTATCTGATCGAAGACTTGAGGATTTGATATACGCGAGGCCAGCCTTAAGGCCATATCTTTCTCTGGAAATATTACCTGCGTAGCGCCGAGCATGGTTAATATTTTTGCCTCATCATCATTAGTAACCCTGGCAATAATATTTTTTATGCCAATCTCTTTGAGATGAAGGGTGAGAAGTACTGTATCAGCAAAGGCGTTACCGCTAAGGCTGATGACTGCTGCATCTATATCTTCAATTCCCAGGCTTTTTAGAGTTCTCTTATCAGTAACATCTGCTACAACCGCACTGGTAACGATATTTTTAATATCCTGGATTTTTTCTTCATCATGATCAATAGCCATAACCTGCTGTTTTTCTTCTATTAATGCTGAGGCTGTATGAAATCCAAAACTCCCTAATCCAAAAATCACAAAAGAACCCATGATTCTCCTTACATAAATATAATGAGAACGATAGCACATCGTTCTCTTATAGACAATTTAAATTTGCTAAATAAATTGGCCATCAGCTACTCGAATTCTTTGACTTTTCCTCTTTCACTTTTTCAGCTTCACTATTTATCTTTTTTATTGACGGCAATCCCAGGATTTCTCTAATTTGTTTTTCTATTGTATCTCTAATGTCTGTATTTTCCTCCAGGAAATGTTTAGCGTTTTCTCTCCCCTGCCCTAATCTCTCTCCTTTATAAGAATACCATGAACCGCTCTTCTCTACAATATTATGTTTTATCCCCAGATCCAGCAGAGTGCCTTCAAGTGAAATACCTTTTCCATACATAATATCGAACTCAACCTGTTTAAAGGGAGCCGCAACCTTATTTTTTACCACTTTCACCCGGGTACGACTACCGACCACCTCTTCACCATCTGTAATGCTTCCTATTCGTCTGATATCCAATCTTACAGTGGTATAGAATTTAAGCGCTCTTCCTCCGGTAGTGGTCTCTGGATTACCGAACATTATGCCTATTTTTTCTCTTATCTGGTTGGTAAAGATGAAAATGGTCTTAGACTTCGATACAATTGCGGTCAATTTTCTCAAAGCCTGTGACATCAATCGAGCTTGCAGTCCCATATGGGAATCGCCCATTTCGCCCTCTAATTCGGCCCTTGGTACTAATGCTGCTACTGAATCTACTACTATAATATCCAGAGCTCCACTTCTCACCAAGACCTCGGCAATCTCCAGAGCCTGTTCTCCGCTATCTGGCTGGGAGACTAATAGATTTTCAACATCGACTCCCAATTTTCGAGCATACTCAACATCCAATGCATGTTCCGCATCTATAAAAGCAGCTATTCCACCCGTTTTTTGTGCCTCAGCAATTGCATGGATACAAAGGCTGGTCTTGCCAGAAGCCTCTGGGCCAAATATTTCAATCACTCGCCCCCTGGGAAGCCCCCCTACTCCCAAAGCTGCATCTAATTCAAGAGAGCCCGTTGACACTACAGGTATACCACTTATGGGTCCAGAGCCACCTAATTTCATTATTGAGCCTTTGCCAAATTGTTTTTCAATCTGTAATATGGCCATCTCAATGGCTTTTGTTCGATCAATCTTATTCAAGGACATTTGCACTCCTTTAAATTATTATTGAATTACAATCTTAAATAAGCCTAAAAAATGTGTCAAGGAAAAAATCCACCTCTTTAGACAGCTCATTTTTTTATAGGATTATTAATTTATGGTATTATTATTTAAATTAATGCAAATAATTAGTTAAAATTAAATTCCAAATTTTTTGCTGCTTATTACTCGAAATATTCCAGAAAAATTACCGTAGTATTATCCTCGCCTCCATTTTCATTGGCTTTTTCAATTAATTTATAGCAAACATTAGATAAATCATCTTCACTATCCAATATTACCTTTAGAATATCTTCGTTATCAACCATTGAATTAAGCCCATCAGTACAAAGTAATATATAATCTCCCGGGGCTAATTCTTTTTCTATTACATCAATTTCTACTTTCATCTTACCGCCTAATGCTCGGGTTACAACATTCCGGTAAGGATGGGTACGAGCTTCTTCATCAGTAATTAAACCCATTTCTACTTGCTCCCTTACCCAGGAATGATCTTTGGTTAATTGAATTATTTTTTTATCCCTTATGAGATATGCACGGCTGTCACCCACATAAGCTATAGTCGCAATACCCTCGGAAATTATACATCCAACAACTGTTGTGCCCATACCTTGATATTCTTTCTTATCAAGAGAGGCTCGAACTATCTCATTATGGGCAAGTCGGATGGATGCTTTTAATCTATTACCATAATGCGATAAATTTTGGCTGTATTCAAAAGGCCAGGTGATGTCTTTCTCTCGCCCGCTGGTTAAAACAAATTGTTCTACAATCTTTACGGCAATTTTTGATGCCACATCACCCGCTGCTTGACCTCCCATACCGTCAGCTACAATGAAAAGTTTTTCCTCTTCATTGACGAGATAGCTATCTTCGTTGATAGCTCTTTTTTTGCCCTTATCAGTTAAGGCGTAATATTTTAAAGACATCTGATTAACTCAAAACCTTTCAAAATATTAATGCTTGCCATATTGGGTTTTAGATGGGGAAGCCCTCTTGTCTAAAATTTGTTTGCCCAAGCGTCGCACTGGCTCTGGAATATCCCTATTATTTCTCAATCTTCTTAAATCCATGGTGCTTAATCGAGTAACGTAAGACATACTTTGAGATACGGGAGTCTTAGGATTTTCTACTAAATTTCGAATTATAGCATATTTACTTGTCCATTTTCTTTCATCAGCAATTTTTCTTAAGACTTCTTCCGGAACATTACGCATTTTGCTTATACGTTCTACTTCTTTATCATTCAGTTTAGGACTTTTAAGTACTGATGAAGCAACCTGTTTATTTCTATCTCTGAGCAAAATAACTCTTTCCTGCCAATTACCTTTAATCGCTAACATGATTTTTTGCCCAACATTTAAATCTGTTATTCGTTTTAAAAGATTTTTCTCAATTTCTTCCTTAGATTCAGCGTCCGTCTTCTTAGATTCTTCCTCTTCTCTCATGAGCGCTTCTTTTACGCTCTGGCTGGCATTTTTATTATTCAAAATTGCAGTAACTATAGTTGGATGGCGCCTGATTCTTATTTTATCTGAAGCAATTATTTTAAGCAAATCCTCATGGGCATGAGCTGATAAATACTCAATTGTAGAATCTAAAGTTGAGGAATCCAAAATAATCCTTTGTAAAACCTCATCTCGACCTAATGATACTCTGGCAAGAAAATCAAGCATCTCAGGTTTCAATATATTATTATCCATATATTGTATTAGCTTATCCTCTGGTAAATTTCGAGCTGCTTCAATAACTGCCTCGCGCACCTGGGAATTGGAATCATCTTTTAAAATGAAGAGCAGGTCAAGTAAGTCTCTAAGATCAAGGGAAAGTTTCCCCCCTACAACTATAAGTTTTAGATTAATAGATGCTTTTCCTTCTCTTATTAATTTCAGCGCTGTTTCCTTCGCTTCGGCTTTATTATTATTTTTTTTCAACACCTCCTTCTCTTCTGACAAGATTCTTCTCCTCTTTATTCTAAATTCTAAGTGTTTTTTAGTTTTTGCTCTATATATTTACCTTTTGTGCTACATTAGTAATAAAGATAAAGATTGTATACTTTTATACCCAATTCCCTTAAATCACCATGAATACCATCGGATGAAGGAACAAAGGTTCTATCGACTTTTATCGTTAGATCAGCCCATTTATTATCTTGCCACATGGTCTCATCAATTTTAATCTTTTTAATAAAATCATCAGGTGATTCTATGATAAAACTATCTATCTCTTTACCATCAAGCTCCAAAACAATCTTTTGTTCACATTCAAGCTCTCTAACAGGTGCATGCCCATAAAAATAGAGAATGGCATCGTTGTTTGGATTTAAAAAAGCGACTGTTGATTCTTTCTTCGTCCAGGACCATTCGACTACTTTATTTCCTCTTGTAGTGTATTCTGGCTCATACCAGCCTTCTTTAAAAATGGGCTCCTTATCAAGCTCTTCCCCAACAATCTCAATATCGGCGATAGTATATGCTAAATCTCCCCCCTCATCTTCACCAATTAAAGGAAGCCTCTTCATTTCTTCATCAGATTTGTAGAGACCTATCTTTACTTTGCCTTCCCCAAGAGTGCTAATATTAGAGAAAAAAAGCGTTCTTTCATACTCTATTGATTTTTCCCCATTCCAATTACTTGTTTTGACGGGAGGAACGTGATCATCATTCAAGAACATATGTCCTTTTTTATCTAAAAAATGCACTAACACTTTATAATCTTCATCAAGCTTGTTTTTATTATCAACTATCTTCCAGGTATATTTCATTTCCAAGGGACTATTAATGGGAATTTTATTTTGGTTCAACTTTACTTCAAAAGATATAAAAGGCTCAGTTTCTAATGTTTTTTTGCTCTTACAGGAACTATTTAAAATCAAAAACAAAGTAATAATTAAAAGATAAACGATATTTTTTACTAAGTACTTCCTCATGTTTAAAACCTCTCAATTAACTCTCTAATGAATATTACTATACCAATTCTTCATTAATAGAATTCTCTAATATCTATTTAAAGATTGTCTTTTGCTATTGGATATTTTTAAAAATTTTCCTCCCTCTCTATTATTCAAAAAAATTATTATAAGATAAAACTTTAAATAAGCATTTTTAAATTATGCCTAATTTCTGACCTACTTTTTCGAATGCCTGCAAAGCAAAATCTAAATCATCATGAGTGTGAGCTGCAGTTACATTTGCTCTAAGACGAGCAGCCCCTTGGGGAACTGTGGGGAAAACAATGCCCAGCACAAAAACTCCCTCGGTAAATAAGCCATCACTAAACTGCATGGCTTTTACTTCATCACCCACTAAAATTGGGGTAATTGGAGTTTCACTTTTTCCAGTATCGAAGCCCATTTCCCGTAAATTCTCTTTGAAATATTTGGTATTATCCCATAGTCGTTGTATGTGCTCTGGCTCTTCTTGTACGAGCTTGATAGCTGTCAAAGCTGTTGCTGCAACTGACGGTGGATGGGAAGTAGAGAATAATATTGGTCTCCCTCTATGAACCAAATAATCAATCAAATTTTTGCTGCCTGCAACATATCCTCCTAAACAGGCAAAAGCTTTTGATAAGGTACCAACCTGAATATCTACCTGCCCATGAAGATTAAAATGGTCTACTGTCCCTCTTCCTTCATTACCTAAAACTCCACTGGCATGAGCATCATCAACCATCATTATTGTGTTATATTTTTTGGCTAATTTTACTAACTCAGGTAAAGGTGCAATATCTCCATCCATACTAAATACACCATCGCTAATAAGCAATCTTCTGCGCGCATCTTGAGATTCTTTAAGATGCTTCTCTGCCACCTCCATATCCTTATGGGGAAATACTCTTATTTGAGCTTTACTCAATCGACAACCATCAATAATGGAAGCGTGGTTTAATTGATCAGAGATTATCACATCCTCTGGACCTAAGATTGCAGAAACCGTCCCGGCATTGGCTGTAAAGCCTGATTGAAATAATAAAACCGCTTCTGTCTTTTTGAATTTCCGGAGTTCCTCTTCCAATTCTTTATGTATAGTCATATTCCCTGCAATAGTACGCACAGCTCCTGAGCCTACGCCAAAATCATCGATAGCTTTTTTTGCTGCTTCTCTTATTTTAGGATGAGTTATTAAGCCTAAGTAATTATTGGAAGACAGGTTAACCACAATCTTGTGATCGAACTTCGCTTTTGCTTTCTGTTCACTCTCCAGAAGCCTTGGCCAGCGAAAAAGACCTTTCGTTTTAAGTTCATCCAGTTCTCCTTGCAAATATCCCAAGGCATCAGCCATAATCTACCTCCCTTTATGAATGGCATTAAGGGAAAAGTACAACTTTTCCACAATTACCAGTACTAATTAGATTCATGGCCTGCTCAAACTCCTCAAGTTTCATTTTATGGGTTATAATTGGATTTGGATCAAACAAGCCAGCATCTAATAAATTTTGCAGTTGATACCAGGTAGAAAACATTCGCCTTCCACTGATACCAATAACCGTTGCTGCTTTAAAAATTATAAAATTATTTAAATCTAATTCCATGGGAGCTGATGGAAGCCCTAGCATACTCATAGTTCCGCCGTAGCGAAGAATTTTAAATCCCTCTCGTATACCAGATGGACTGCCGGACATCTCCAGCACAACATCAACACCTCTTCCTTCTGTTTGATCAAGAACTGTTTCTACCACGTTATCATGGCTTGCATTAATGACTACATGTGCTCCCATTTTTTTTGCTAAATTAAGTCGATATTCGTTAATATCAGTAGCAAAGATTCGCGCTGCTCCTGCTGCTTTTACTACTCCAATTGCTCCTAAGCCAATAGGACCACATCCTATTACCGCAACCCTATTTGTTGGAATATCAGCAGCAAAAACTGTGTGCACAGCGTTACCCATGGGCTCTAACATGCTGGCAATCTCTACGGATAAATCTGGACTTACCTTCCAGGCATTTTCCTCTGGAATAGCCACATATTCAGCAAAGCATCCATCAATATCAACTCCCAAAATTGCCATATTCTCACAAATATGAGTATTTCCTGTTCTACATTGATAACACATTCCACATCCGATATGTGTTTCAGCAGAAATCAAATCTCCTACTTTTATTCTCTTAACTCCACTGCCAACCTCAATAACCTCTCCATTAAACTCATGACCAAAAACCCGAGGAACCTTTATCCTGGATTGAGCCCATTTGTCCCATTTGTAAATATGAACATCCGTCCCGCAAATTGAAGTCGCCTTAACCCTGGCAAGAATTTGACCTTCCCTGATCGTAGGGACATCTACTGTCGTCAATTCTGCCCCTGGTTCGGCTTTGCTTTTTACAATAGCTTTCATTTTATCAGTCATTTCCTCTCTCTCTTTTTAAGATGATTACTTTTTCTATAAAAACATAAAAATAAATATAACGTTATTATAAACTAACCACTTTTTCTTTACACATAATAAGACAATTAATTTTATAATATAATATAATAAGGGTCAAGAAAGTTTTAGTAATTGAGCATTATAGAATTTTTTTTATTAATAATATTAATTGCTTCACTTATTTATTTTCTGTTTAGGAATCAATTATAATTCTTTACATATGCAGCAATGTAACACAATGATTTGTTAGGGATAAGAAAATGTTAATGTCAGAAGAATCTCTTTACCTTAAAGTAGAAGAAAACGATAGCCCGGTAAGAATTGATAAATATCTCCAATCAAAACTCCCTCAATATAGCCGTGCTTACCTGCAGAAGCTTATTGATAAGGGTTATGTTACTATCAATGGACAAAAGAAAAAACGGAGCTCTTTATTAAAGGGAAACGATGTTATTGCGGTAATAATACCCCCTCCTGAAAAAATGATGCTGCAACCTGAGAATATTCCTCTTGATGTATTATATGAGGACGATTATTTACTGGTATTGAATAAGCCAGCAGGTCTGGTGGTTCACCCCGCAGCCGGACATTATGATAGTACGTTGGTTAATGCTCTGCTCTATCATTGCGAAAACCTTTCCTCCATTGGCGGTGTGCTCCGCCCTGGAATTGTTCATCGTCTTGATAAGGGTACTTCTGGACTTATGGTCATTGCGAAAGAGGATCAAACTCATAGAAGCCTGGCTGAGCAATTTAAAAACCGAGAGGTATCTAAATCTTATCTTGCCCTGGTGTGGGGCCTGCCTAAGGAAAAAAATGGAGAAATAAGAGTACCCATCGGTAGAGATCATAAAGACAGAAAAAAGATATCCTCTATTAGCCGTAGAACCAAAGAAGCAATAACATTCTATAAAGTCAGGGAATTTTTATCAGAAATTTCTCTGGTTGAAGCCCAACCTAAAACCGGACGTACCCATCAGATTCGAGTGCATCTTGCCTATATACATCATCCTGTGGTGGGAGACAAGATTTACGGAAAAGGTCACGGGAAAGATTTAAAAGATGAAAAACTGAAAGATTATATAAAAAGATTAAAGCGTCCTGCTCTTCACTCTTTAAAGCTCGGCTTTATTCATCCAAAGAACAATGAATATATGGAATTCAGACACTCACTCCCCCAGGATATGCAGGATATAATAAACTATTTAAAGAGCAAAAGATTATAATATGTTTCTGTAAACATGAATCGCAAGTGTAAAATATGGAGCTGTTTTCGATGTCCTGAAATACCTCGATAGTATTTTCTATTTAATAATTTGAAAAAAAAATTAATTTTTTCTTGACAAATATCACATATATCAGTAAAATATCCTTATAAATACATAAGAATTAACTTAAATTGGATTTTAGCAAAAAGCAGCTATGTAATATATTAAAGATCAAAAAAATAATATTATTATTAAAAAATTGAGCTTTCTCAAAGCTTAAATGGAGGCAATCATGAAATCTGCTCCAGCTTTTAAGCAAAGTTCTAAATACAGAATTTTATTATATTAACCTTAAACCAGGGGATGGTTTTGGAAAAATTAGAAAATATCGGTTTGATATTTGGGATTTTTATCATCTCTATTTCTATGTTAGCTTTTGAGCTATTGCAAACGAGAATCCTTTCCTTTATTTATTGGAACCACATAGTCTATATAGCAGTTACCATAGCGCTTTTAGGATTTGGAATCTCTGGAGCCTTTCTATCAATTTTCCCGCGAAGAATTCTGACAAAGATCGCAGATTATTTAGTGTTTTTCTCTCTTGGTTACTCTTTTTTTCTTGTTTTATGTGTTTATTTATCCGGTAAGCTCATGCATTTAAGTCAATATCTTGGTACTTTAGAAAAATTAATCATTTCATATATTTTATTAGTAATACCATTTTTCTTTGCTGGATTAATAATATCCGCTGCATTAAGCAAATTTACGCTGCAAATTAATCGGCTTTATTTTGTTAATTTAGCTGGCTCAGGCTTAGGTTCTCTATTATTTGTTTTTGCACTCGAACCTTTAGGAGCACCTCTTTTGGTCTTAATCTTAGCTATTATGGGAGTTATTGCAGGTCTTTTCTTTTCGATAAATGCAAGGAAAGAGATGAAAATTGCAGCAATTATTTCTATAATTCTACTCACTGGGCTTGTTCCTTTCAGCAATTATATAATGAATTTTCAGCCCGAAAAATACAAACAACTTGGGAAGTCCTTGGACAAAAAATCCCATCCAGATGCTAAGATTGAATATACAAAATGGACTCCGATCTCAAGAATAGATGTTTCTTCCGATAAAAAAAATCACCTCGTAGGGTATCTGCAGCAGTTAAAACCAAGTGATTACAAAATAATCACTGTCGATGCTGATGCTCATACTCCAATATATTCTTCTTATTTCTTCAATGGATTGGCAAGTGCTGCACAATGTGGAGCAAATATTGGAGATTACAATTTAGTATATCTTCTTAAAAATAATCCTGATGTGCTGGTAATCGGCATTGGTGGAGGCATTGATGTGATGAGCGCAATTTCCTTTAATGCCAGAAAGATCAGTGCAGTCGAGATTAATAAAGCAATATATAATCTTACTACAAATAAATACACCTGGTTCAGTGGCCTCAACTTTAAGGATAAAGATATTACTGCCTATTATGATGAGGGTAGAAGTTTTGTTCGCAGGAGTGAAGAAAAATACGACATTATCCAGATAAACGCCATCGATACCTTTGCAGCTCTTTCTTCTGGTGCCTATGTTTTATCAGAGAACTATCTTTATACAGTGGAAGCTTTCTTGGATTATTTGCATCATCTGAAAGATGATGGGATTCTCTCCATACATCGTTGGCTCTTTCTTCCTCCTCGTGAAAGCCTCCGTTTGAGCTCCATTGCCCTGTCTGCTTACCAGAAAATGGGAATCAATGATCCGGAAAAACATATACTTGTAATTGGCGATATATCCATGGTTTGGGCAACTAATCTGTTTAAGAAATCTGCTTTTACTCCAGAAGATATGGTTAAAATGAGGAGCTATTGTAATAAATATGGCTACAAAATTATCTTTTTCCCTAAGATTAATCCTCCTGAAGAACAGCTAAGGCTTGAACATGAGTACTATTCACATATTGGAGATAAGGATCTGTTGGAAGCCTCGAGAGTTTTTAACCATTTATTTACCGCCTATAAGCAGAGGGAAATAGAGTCTTTCTATAGCAATTACCGCTATAATGTAAGACCAGTATTTGACAATAATCCCTTCTTTTTCGAATATAATAGGATCATCGACCTCTATAAGATAAAAGATTTTCATCTTAGAGGAAATTGGCCTCTTTTTACGCTTTACTATTTGCTTATCATTACCTTTATAGCTGTTATAGGGCTTATTATACTTCCTCTCTATATATTTAAAAGAAAGGGACTTGAGACTCCAAGAGCTGCTGCAACATCCATTTATTTCAGCGCTCTCGGAATAGGTTTCATGTTTATTGAGATAGGACTGATGCAAAAGCTGGTATTATTCTTAGGGCATCCTATCTATTCTATAGCTTTAGTTTTGAGCAGCCTCCTCATATTCTCAGGCTTAGGAAGCTTTGTTTCAGGACGCATTGGTTGGCGTAATGAGCGAATAATTTTCTTTAGTGTTCTTTCAATTTTTGTGATTCTTCTGATATATACTGGAATTCTTGGTCCTATAGTAAGTCATTTTCTCAAAGAGGATAAAATTACACGAGTAACTCTCTCGCTCGCTCTTCTTGCCCCTCTCTCCTTTTTTATGGGGATGCCCTTCCCTTCAGGGCTAAAAAAGATTGAGAAAGATTACCCAGGATTTATTCCCTGGGCATGGGGGATAAATGGTGGGTCCTCAGTTTTAGCCTCTATTTTATGTATTATAGTTGCAATGTGGCTTGGTTTTCTTTCCACCTTAATTGCTGCAGCTCTTGTCTATTTAGCTGGAATGCTTATTTTCCTCTCTCAATCTAAGAGATAAATATATCTCTAATTAGGGTCTGCTGAAATAGGTTGAAATCATTGATAACTCTCTGATAATATATGAGTTATATAGTATGGTGCACTCGATAGTGTAAGATATTTTCTGTAAATTAAGTAAGAGATGCAATAGAAATGAATTAACAAGGGTCATCGTATTCTCCAACATATTAAAGATTAAAAATTATTAACTTTCAACAGTATGAAAGAAGAAGCGATGACCAAGATAAATTGTAGCGCAAAAGATGAATGGTTGAAAGGACTTTTTTCTGAGGATTCTGATGGATTCAAGAAGTTGATAAAGGCGGTGGTGCAATCCATTTAACAGATGGAGATGACGGAGCATGTGGGTGCTGAGCCCTATGAGCGGAGCAGGGGGAGATGCTTTCTTATTTTCAGATATAATTATAGGATTAGGAAGTTTATAACTATTAAGAAGATAAGTCCTTTCGGATAGCCAATAGGCATTCCCTACACAGCTTTGCTCCGAAGAAAAGAAGAAAAAAAGCTATCGCTTTTTCGGACAGGGACAAGCTCTGTCCCTACATTTTATTCCTTTGATAGGGAAAAACGGACACCCAATAGGTTGTCCCTACACGGGAGTCCTTTGAGGGATAGAAATGATCAAGCCGCTGTGCTACCTGCCCCTACAATGATTTCCTTGGCGGGGATAGAGGGTTTATCCTTATCATCCAAAAAAAAGTGAATATATGGAATTCCAACACTCACTCTCCCAGGATATGCAGGATATAATAAGCTATTTAAAAAGGTTATAAATTGTAATTTTCTGCAGGAGCTGGCTGTAATTTTCTCAACACTAAAAGAGCTAAAAAGTTGCTGGGTATCTGGTAGAGCCACAATCCTGCTATATTGCCAAAGGATGTCAGATAGCCTCTGCCAAGATAGTGCAGAGGGACAAAAATAGCTGGGCTCCATATCAGTGCGAAAAAAAATGTCAAAGCAAACTCCTTTATTCCTTGTAAAGAGAGCCACCCCAAAGAAAAACGCTGAATTATCAAGCTCCATAACAAGAAGGCAATAATGGAGAATAGAGCGGCGAAAGGTGTCTGGATAACAATCTGGTTATAAGACTTAAATAATTGATAGACGCCAAAGCCAGCTAAAATGGAGCATATATTTATAACAGCCAAGGTAAAGCTATGCAATAATATTCTTAGAATCTTCATCGTGTTCTCTCCTTAGCATTGACATTATTAAAGAGCGTATATAAACTGAATAATATAAGCAAGGAGTAATAATTTACAGTTCAAAGGTTCAAGTAGATTATTGCACAAGCTATTTCATTATGTTATACTTTAGCGAAAAATCATAGAGAAGAGAGGGTTGTATATGAAGCAATACGATATGAATCATATTAGGAACTTATCTTTAATAGGACATGGTGATTCGGGCAAGACTTCCCTAACATCAGCAGTGCTTTTCTCCAGCGGGATGGTAAATCGCCTGGGTCGAGTAGAGGAGGGAAATACTGTCACCGATTTTGATGATGACGAAATCGAGAGAACAATTTCCATTAATGCTTCTCTCTGCTTTGCCGAATGGGAAGGATTTAAGCTTAATATAATTGACACACCAGGATATGCTAATTTTATTTCAGAAGCAAAGGCTGCTCTTAGAGTTTCTGATGGAGCAATCGTGCTCGTTTGTGGAGTTTCTGGAGTTGAGGTGCAGACTGAGAAGGTATGGAAATATTGTAATGAATTTTCTCTGCCTCGAATAATCTGTATAAACAAGTTGGACAGAGACCGTTCCAGCTTCAGCAGAACTTTAGAATCCATAAATAATAGGTTTGGCCGAAAAGCAGTTCCAATTCAGATACCCATTGGTCAGGAGAAAGATTTTCATGGTGTTATAGATTTAATAGAAGAAAAAGCTTATCTATTTCAGACTGATGGAAGCGGAAAATTTGAAGAATCTGATATACCTGCAGAACTGAAAGGCGAGGCACAAAAGCAGCGAGAGCAGTTGATAGAGATGGTTGCTGAAATGGATGAAGCGCTTATGGAGAAATTTTTCGATGCTGGAACCCTGAGCAATGATGAACTGATAAATGGTTTGAAACAAGGCGTTTTGAAAAAGAATATTTTCCCCGTGGTGTGTTGTTCAGCTACATATAATATTGGTATACAGCCTTTGATGAAAACAATAATCCATTTCCTTCCATCACCGGTTGAAATTGGAGAAATTCAAGGAATAAATCCCCAGGATAATTCATCCATTTTTAGAAAAAATTCAGAACAAGAGAAGCTTTCTGCATTTGTATTTAAAACTATTGCTGATCCTTATGCAGGCCGTATTTCTCTTTTTCGTGTCTATTCAGGAAGCTTAAAATCTGATTCAACAGTTTTTAATGCCAGCAAAAAAAGTAATGAACGGATCGGTTCATTGGCTTTTCTGCAAGGTAAAATCCAAACACCTACACCTGAGGTAAAAGCTGGTGATTTTGCTTCGGTTGCTAAACTAAAAGAAACGAATACGGGCAATACCTTATGCGACAAATTAGCTGCTATTATTTACTCACCAGTTAAATTCCCTGAACCCTCCATTTCTTTTGCCATCGAACCAAAATCAAGAGGCGATGAGGAAAAAATAAGTTCATCTCTCAGTAAGCTGGGAGAAGAGGATCTTACTTTTAAAGTAGAAAGAGACTCCCAAACCAAGGAATTGTTGGTCTCAGGCCAAGGCCAGCTTCATGTTGAAGTACTTGTGGGTAAGCTAAAAAAGAAGTTTGGTGTTGAAGTAATACTTAAACCTCCGAAAGTACCATATAGAGAGACAGTTACTGTCGCAGCACAAGCTCAAGGAAAGTATAAAAGACAAACAGGTGGACATGGGCAATATGGCGATTGCTGGATTAAGATAGAGCCACGTTCGCGTGGAGAAGGTTATGAATTTGTTGATGCAATTGTTGGTGGAGTTATACCGAGAAACTTTATACCAGCAGTGGAAAAAGGAGTTGTAGAAGCCTGTAAAGCTGGTGTTTTAGCTGGCTATCCGACGGTAGATTTCAAAATTACTCTCTATGATGGTTCTTATCATAATGTTGACTCCTCTGATTTAGCTTTCAAGATAGCTGGTTCGCTGGCTTTCAAAAAAGCCATGGAACAGGCGAGTCCGGTTTTGCTGGAACCAATAATGAATGTGGAAATTTATCTTCCTGATGAATATATGGGTGATATCATGGGAGACCTGAGCTCTCGAAGAGGAAAAGTACTTGGAAGCTCAGCTCAAGAGGGAATGCAAGTTATTAAAGCTCAAGTCCCGATGGCCGAAATGCTTAGCTATGAACCAGATTTAACCTCAATGACCAGCGGTAGGGGATCTTATACCATGGAATTTTCTCATTATGACCAGGTTCCTGCCCACATTGCCCCAAAAATAGTAGAAGAAGCTCAGAAAGCTAAAGAAGAAAAATAAAAATAAAGCAAATATATTATTGATTATCCTATCTGAGCCAGGCTAAACCTGGCTTTTTTCTTATTTTAATTAGCATAAAAATGTAGCTGTGCTTATCGCAAATAAAAAGCTAATAGAAGGGAATTTTGTTAAAAGAATAAGCAGATTTTCTGCCTTAGTACATATTAAAAGCATAATAGAATATGTCTATCTTCCTAATCATGGACGATTAAGAGAGCTCTTAATGCCGGGGGCTCGAGTAGTAATGTCTTCCCATGGAGATACTGACCGTAAAACATCTTACGATTTGATAATGGCTTTTAGTGATTCCACTTTAGTCTCTATTGATTCACGAATACCAAATAAGCTTATTGGTGAAGCATTATTAAAGAGGGAAATTGCTGAAATAAAAGAATATGATGACGTAAAAAGTGAGATAACGTTTGGAAAAAGCAGGTTAGATTTTCTTCTTCTTGGTCCCCAAAAAAAGGTTTTGATAGAAGTAAAATCGGTAACCTTAGTGAAAGAGGATATTGCCTATTTCCCCGATGCCTTTACTACCAGGGGTACACGTCATATTAAAGAATTAATACAAGCCAAAAATGAAGGATATGATTCTATAATAATTTTTGTGATACAAAGGCCGGATGCCTCAGCTTTTTCTCCTAATGCTAAAACTGATCCCAATTTTGCTTTAAGTCTTAAAAGGGCTCAAGCAAAAGGTATACTTATTCTGCCTTATCTATGTACAGCAAATCTGCAAGAAATAAAGCTTTTTAAAAAAAATCTCTCTTTTACTATAGGTAGGAATAAAGAGTGATATGGAATATATATAAATGGCAACGGAATATATTTATATTAATAGAAAGAATTATTTTTTACCTTTTACCATGCCTTTTTTCTCTTTTTCCTTGGCTTTTTTAGCTTTTTCGCGCTCTTCTTTCTTTTTCAACCAATCGCTTCCAATAAGCTCAAGCACAGCGAGTTCAGCGCCGTCACCTTTTCGGGATCCGATTTTGATTATGCGGGTATAGCCTCCATTACGATCGGCGAAGCGAGCAGAAAGAGTATCACACATCTTCTTTACTACATCTTTGCGAGAAATGTATTTTATTATTTGTCGTCGGCCATGCAAGGTGTCTTTCTTAGCTTTGGTGATGAGCTTTTCAGCAAGACGTCGTGCTTCTTTAGCCTTGGCAAGGGTTGTTATTATCCGTTCATGCTCCATTAAAGATGTAACAATGTTCTGTAACATAGCCTTACGATGGCTTGTTGTTCTTCCTAATTTTCGATAATCTACTCGATGTCGCATAAGTAACCCTCAACTTAATTAACAATATTTGTTAAGTTTCTTCTTCTATTTTCTTTTCCAATTTCATTCCCAATGAAAGGTCCATTTGAGCCAATACTTCTTTTATCTCATTAAGGCTTTTGCGGCCAAAATTTTTCGTTTTTAGCATTTCGCTTTCAGTTTTTTGCACCAAATCAGCCAAAGTTTTGATATTCGCATTTTTTAAACAATTATAGGAACGCACTGAAAGTTCAAGCTCATCAACACTTTTGAGAAGATTTTGATTAATTTCCTCTTCTTTCTTTTTTTCTTCATCGGGCTCTTCTTCAACAGGAGCTTCTTCAAAATTAATGAATATATTCATGTGCTCTTTTAGTAAGAAAGAAGCCTGAGCCAGTGCATCCTGGGGAAGAATACATCCGTTTGTCCATATTTCAATTGTTAGTTTATCATAATCAGTTGAACGCCCTAAACGAGCTGCTTCAACATAGTAATTAACTTTTTTAACCGGGGAATGAACGGAGTCAATAGGAATAAAATAGGGTTCTAAATCATCATCAAAATTCAGCTCAGCTGGAACATAACCTCGACCCCATTTTATTTTCATATCTATTTTTAGCTTCCCCCCTTCGCTCAGGGTAGCTATATAAATATTATTATCTAAAATCTCAATCTTATCTCCAATTGCTATATCACCTGATTTTACTTCACCTGGCTTATTAGCTTCTAATGTGATAATCCGGGGCTCATAATCATACATCATGATAGGCATCTGTTTCAAATTTAATATAATATCAGTAACATCCTCTACTACTCCAGGGAGGGAAGTAAATTCGTGAAGCGCTCCTTCAATTCTGACTGCCGTTATTGCTGCACCCTCTATTGATGAAAGAAGGACTCTTCTTAGAGCATTGCCCATGGTAACACCAAAGCCGCGCTCATATGGCTGAGCATAAAATAATCCATAGGTTTCAGTAAGTTTTTCGGCATCAAAATCTAATCTTCTGGGCTTTTGAAAACCCTTCCATAACATTTATATGTACCTCCTTTTAAAAGTAAAAAAGGAAGATCATAACATTCCTTTTTTTATTTTGAATATAGCTCAACAATCATATGCTCCTGTATAGGCATAGTTATATCTTCTCTTTCTGGCAACCTCACTATTTTTCCCTGAAAATTATCATAATTAACCTCAATCCATTCAGGAACAGAACGGCTTCTTGCAGCTTCAATTGATTGCAAAATAACAGGTATCTTTCGACTTTTCTCTTTTACTGATATAACCTCTCCCTCTGATACTTGATAAGATGCAATATTTACTTTATTGCCTTCGACTAAAATATGCCCATGAGAAACCATTTGTCGCGCTTGTCTGCGCGAACTGCAAAAGCCGATGCGATAAACCACATTATCAAGTCTTTTCTCCAGCATTCCCAATAGATTTTCTCCTGTAATTCCCTTTTTTCTTTCTGCTCTGCTGAAGTAAATCCTGAATTGCTTTTCTAGCATTCCATATACACTTTTAACTTTTTGTTTTTCTCTAAGCTGTAAGCCATAACCAAAAGCTCTTGCCTTTCGCCTGCGGCCATGGTCACCAGGGGCATAGCTGCGCCTTTCTATAGCACATTTTTCTGTATAGCACCTCTCACCTTTTAGATAAAGCTTAGCACTCTCTCTGCGGCAGAGGCGACAAACAGCATCTCGATATCGGGCCACTTTTAAACTCCTACTATAATTAATTACTCATTTAAAGAAAACTAAACCCGCCTTCTTTTGGAGGGACGACATCCATTATGTGGAATGGGTGTTACATCTTTAATTGACTTTATCTCTAATCCCACTGTTTGCAATGCTCTAATAGCAGATTCCCTACCAGAACCAGGTCCTTTTACTTTTACATCGATGCTTTTAACACCATTATCTTTGGCTTTAATACCAGCAGAGCGTGCCGCCATTTGAGACGCGAAAGGAGTACCTTTTCGAGAACCTTTAAAACCTTCTGTCCCAGCACTCGTCCAACAAACCAGATTTCCCCCCGGGTCAGTTATGCTAATAATGGTATTATTAAAGGTTGCTTGAATATGCGCAATGCCATGGGGAATATTTTTTCTGACTTTACGCCCTCTTGATTTCTTTTTCCGATCTTTTTTTCCTTTTACCATTTTTTTATTACGTTCTTTTTCTATACGTTAATATTTCTTTTTTCGCATTATATTAGGTCTCGGTCCTTTAAGAGTGCGAGCATTTGTGTGAGTCCTTTGACCTCTCACAGGCAAATTTCTACGATGTCTTTGACCACGATAGCTGCCAATTTCGATAAGCCGCTTAATATTCATAGTAGCTTCTTTGTGCAAATCTCCTTCAACTTTAAAATTCTTTTCTATTACTTTACGAATGCGGCTTACTTCTTCTTCAGTTAGGTTCTTTACTCGAACACTGTTATCAATACCAGCCTCTTCAAGGATTTTATTGGAACGAGACCTTCCTATACCATAAATATAGGTTAATGCAATTTCTACTCTTTTTTCTCTTGGAAGGTCTATGCCGACTATTCGAGCCACTTCTTTCCTCCTTTTATTTATCCTTGACGCTGTTTATGTTTTGGGTTTGTACAAATTACTCTTATAACACCCTTTCTCTTAATTATCTTACATTTATTGCACATTTTTTTGACTGAAGCTCGAACTTTCATTTCCACTACTCCTTTCTCATAATTCAAGAACCCTAAATTCAAATGCTTGCCATATCTCCAGGTTTTATTTTGTACTTTATTTATATCGATATATAATTCTTCCCCGTGTCAAATCATAAGGAGAAAGCTCAACTAACACCTTATCTCCTGGTAATATCCGAATAAAATGTTTTCGCATTCTTCCTGAAATGTGAGCTAAAACCTTATGCTTATTTTCCAACTCAACCCAAAACATTGCATTTGGCAAAGGCTCCAATACTGTACCTACGACCTCTATTGCCTCTTCTTTGGGCATAATACAAATAATCCTGTTATTAATTAAGAACTTTCTTTTTTAATACATCTATTTTATGGGCAATTTCCTGGAATATTTTTTCTACTTTACCATTACCTTCAATAGGAATAAGCAATGATTTCCTTTGATAAAACTCAATAAGAGGTGCTGTTTCTTTGCGATATACCTTCAACCGGGATAAAACTACCTCAGGCTTATCATCTTCTCTCTGTATCAGTGGAATGCTACAAATATCACAGAGCTCATTATTCTCGGGCGGATTTAGCTCAATATGGTACAGTCTCCCGCATTGTAAGCATACTCGTCTGCCGGTAAGTCTACGGATAAGCTCTTTTGTTTCGACATCAATACAAAAAACTCCTGAAATTGCTCTCTCTTTATGCTGAAGCATTTCATCCAGGTTGTTTGCCTGAGCAATTGTTCGAGGAAAACCATCAAGTAAGAATCCTTCTTTACAATCGCTCTTCTCTATACGTTGTTTTATCAACTCCACAACAATATCATCAGAAACTAATTCACCTGCATTCATGTATTCTGCTGCTTTTATACCAAGTGGGTCTTCTCTCTGAACCACTTCCCTTAGCATGTCTCCCGTACAAATTTGCGGTACTCCATATTTTTTTGAAACCATCATAGCTTGTGTGCCCTTTCCCGATCCTGGAGCTCCTAAAAATACGCAAATCATCTTTTCAGCCTTTGTTTTACTATCGTCGTCCTCGAATTCTTCCTTTTTTAAGAAAACCGTCATAATGCCTCATAATCAGTTGAGATTCTATCTGCTGCACAGTATCCATTGCTACTCCAACAACTATGAGCAATGAAGTTCCTCCAAATATAAACTTAACTCCCAATCCTTCTGTAAACCACATTGGTAGATTAAGGTCTAACCAACCTCCGATGTAAGGTATTGACTGCACTTTAAGCCCATTGCTTAAAAATTCTGGTAGAATTGCTACTGCTGCCAGATAAATAGAACCTACAAAGGTGATCCGAGTTAGAATATGGTCTATATAATCTGCAGTCCTTTTTCCTGGACGAATGCCGGGGATAAAACCGCCGTATTTTCTCATGTTTTCTGCTACATCTATAGGATTAAAGATAATTGCTGTATAAAAATAGCAGAAAAATATGATAGCAGCTACATATAACAAATTATATAAAGGTTGTCCATAACCAAAAGCATTGGCGATTTTCTGCAGCCAGGTAATATTTTGGAAAAAATTACCTGCCATCTGGGGCAACATGATAATAGCTGCAGCGAATATGATGGGTATAACTCCACCTGTATTAAGCCTTAATGGTAAATGAGTGCTCTGGCCACCATACATTCGTCTACCCATAATTCTCTTGGCATAGGAGATTGGTATGCGTCGCTGTGCTCTTTCCACTAAAATTATAAATCCAATGACGAGAATCATAATCACTACTAATATAAGGAATTTAAATATTGACATTGTACCAGTGCGTAAATCGGAAAAGGTTTGAATAACAGCATGGGGAAATCTCACTAAAATACCTGCAAAAATGATAAGGGATATACCATTTCCTATTCCACGGGCAGATATTTGTTCTCCCAGCCACATAATGAAAATAGTACCGCTGGTAAGCGTAAGAACTGTCATTAAACGGAAGGGCCAACCGGGATTGGAGACAATACTTGCTCCGCTTATTGGTCCCTTAAGCTTTTCTAAAAAAGTACTGATAGCCATGGCCTGAATGCTTGCTAATAGAACTGTACCGTATCGAGTATATTGGGTAATCTTTTTTCTTCCTAATTCTCCTTCTTTGGATAATCTTTCTAAATATGGCCATACAACAGTAAGTAGCTGTAATACAATTGATGCGCTAATGTAAGGCATGATGCCTAAAGAAAAAACGGTAAGCTTTCTTAATGCACCACCCGAGAACATGTCCATAAATCCTAACCAGCTTCCAGCTGCTCTCTGGAAAAATTCTTCCACGACTGCGCCATTAATGCCAGGAGTGGGAATATGAGCTCCAATACGAAAAACCGCCAGCATTAAGAAAGTAAAGATAATGCGCTTTCTTAAATCTGGTATTACAAATATATTACGCAAACTTTCTAACATTTACTTATAATCTCCGCTCGCCCACCGGCTTTTTCAATTTTATTTTGAGCGCTTTGACTAATTTTGTGCGCCTTTACAGTTAAAGGAATAGTTAATTCCCCGTGGCCTAAAATCTTAACCTGCTTCTGGGATTTCTTTATTAATCCAGCTTTAGCCAGGCTTTGGGGATTTATCTCCTCATTTTCTTTAAATCTTTTTAGCATACCAATATTTACTATCGCATATTCCTGTCTGAAAATATTAGTAAATCCTCTTTTTGGAACTCGCCGATGCAATGGCATCTGCCCTCCCTCAAAACCTCTTTTGAGAGAAAATCCTGACCGTGATTTCTGTCCTTTGGTACCCCTTCCTGCTGTAACTCCATGACCGGAACCATATCCTCTACCTACCCTCTTTTTCTTTTTAGATTTACCAGGGGATTTTAAATTGCTAAGACTAATTTCGTATTTTTCTATGCTTTCCACCATCATTTCCTAACAATATTAGTTTATGTACTCCCCTCATCTATAATTGTTACTAAATGAGGTATTTTGGCAACCATTCCTCGAATCTCGGGAGTATCAGGTTTCGTTACTACTTGGTTTAGCTTCTTAAGGCCTAATCCTTGAAGGATCAACCTATGTTTCTTAGGTCTTCCTATCCTACTTCTAATTTGTTTTATTTTAATAATTTTCTTTTTACTGACCATAGTTTATTTATTCTCTTTTCTTAATGCCCCTGAGTTTGAAAGCTTCCTCTGGATGCTTAAGATTTCTCAATCCATCAAATGTTGCTTTAACAACATTAGCAGGATTGGAAGAGCCGAGCGATTTAGTGAGTATATTTTGAATACCTGAAAGCTGCATAACGGCTCTTACTGGTCCGCCAGCAATAACACCAGTACCCACAGATGCTGGTTTCATGACTACTTTGCTTGCACCAAAACGGCCTATTATTGCATGAGGTATTGTAGCATTAAGGATCGGTATACTGATCAAATTCTTTTTAGCCAGCTCGATACCTTTTTTTATTGCCTGAGGAACCTCTCGGGCCTTACCCATACCATATCCAACTTTTCCTTTGCTGTTTCCTACCACAACAAGAGCGCTAAATCGTAGATTTTTACCTCCTTTAACTACTTTTGTAACCCGGTTTATGTATATAACTTGATCTGCTAATTCTTTTTCTTCACTTTCTAATATCTGTTCCAAAAGGCTCCTCCTTTTAACTGCTTATATATTAAAACTTAATGCCAGCATCTCTTAAGCCTTCAGCTATCTTTTTTGCTCGCCCATGATATTTATATCCACCCCGGTCAAACACGATAGTCTTAATATCCTTATCTAATATTCTTTTGGCCATAATTTCTGACAGCATGCGAGCTGCTTCAATATTTCCACCGTATTTCATCTTGCTTTTAAAATCTTTCTCTAAAGTTGAAGCGGAGCATAGAGTCAAACCTTTATCATCATCAATAAGTTGTAAATAAATATTCTTAAAGCTGCGATAAACGCTCAACCTCGGTCTCTGTGCTGTACCTCTTACCTTTTTTCGGATTCGATGTTGAATCCGGTCTCTGCGCTGCAATTTAGTCATTATCATTTTATTTCTAACCTATATTTAGTAAAAGTTTTTATTGCGCTCCCACTCCAGCTTTACCAACCTTCTTTCTAAGTAGCTCTCCTTTATACCTTATGCCTTTACCCTTATAAACATCAGGCTTTCTGAAGGCCTTAATTTCAGCTGCTACTTGGCCTACCAATTGCTTATTAATTCCTGCGATGCTTATCTGAGTTTGCTTTTCAACTTTGATCTCTATTCCTTCAGCGATTGGATATCTAATCGGATTTGAATATCCAAGGTTCAATACTAATTCCTTACCCTCGACCTGGGCTTTATAACCAATACCTACTATTTCTAATTCTTTAATGAATCCCTCGCTTACTCCTTTAATGGCATTGGCTACCAAGCTCCTCCCTAAACCATGAAAAGCTCGCTGTTTCTTAGAATCATTCGATCTTTTGCAACTCAGCACTGACTCTTCTAATTCGAAGGAAATTCCGGGCGGAATTGCTACTGATAGCTTTCCCTTTTTACCTTCTACCTCAATTATGGCAGGCTTAATTTCTACCTTCACTCCTTGATCTACTGGTATTGGTTTTTTTCCTATCCTTGACATTTGACCTTTTTCTCTCTAATAAGCTTTTAATTTAATAATTTCTTATTTTAATAAGCTCACTTCCTTACCATATATTACAGAGTATCTCCCCACCTACTCCCAACTTTCTGGCATTTTCACCAGTAATTACTCCTTTTGAGGTGGAGAGAATATTTATCCCCAGTCCATTTAATACCTGGGGTATTTCATTCTTATCGCAATATATCCGACGTCCAGGCTTGCTCACTCGTTCCAATCTCGTTATAATATTTGCTTTTTCGGGTCCATATTTAAGAGTAAGCTTTAAAATATTCTGCTTATCATCCGGTATAATACGATAATTGTCAATATATCCTTCTTCTTTTAATATTTTGGCTATCTCCACTTTCATTTTTGAGCTGGGCATCTCCAGCTCATTTTTCATTGCCATCAGTGCATTCCTGATGCGTGTGAGCATATCGCTTATTGGGTCTGTCATTGTCATATTTGATACCTTTTTTTAATCGCTAAAAGCTTACTATTCAGCTTTACCAGGACGATTTAATAACACCAGGAATCTCTCCTTCGAGAGATAATCTTCTAAAGCAAATGCGACAAATTTCAAATTTCCGCATATACGCCCTGGGACGGCCACATAATTTGCATCTATTATATTCTCTTACTTTAAACTTTTTCTTTTTCTTTGCTTTAGCAATCAAAGATTTTTTTGCCACTGTAATCTTTACCTCTATTTATAAGCTTCTATTGCCTTTTGAAGGGGAAACCCATGAGCTCCAGCAATCTCTTTGCCTCATCATCAGTATTAGCTGTGGTAACTATTGTTACATTCATCCCTTTGAGCTTATCTACTTTGGAATAATCTATCTCGGGAAAAATTATCTGTTCCCGGAGACCTAACGTATAGTTACCACGCCCATCAAAAGAATTGATGGGTAAACCCCTGAAATCTCTAACTCTCGGTAAAGCAATACTAATGAGTCTATCGTAAAACTCATATAATCGATTGCCCCTTAATGTAACACAACAACCTATTGGCATCCCTGTCCTTAATTTAAAGGATGAAACAGATTTCTTGGCTCTCTTGATTATAGGTTTTTGTCCTGCAATTAGCGCGAGCTGTTCCACACAGGAATCAAGGACTTTTATATCCTGGGTTGCTTCTCCCACTCCCATATTAATCACGATTTTTTGAAACTTGGGAACAGCCATTTTATTTTTATACCCATATTCTTTCATCAGCTTTTTTACAGCTTCATCTTGATATTTTTGCTTCATTCTTGGTATGAGCTTTGCTGCAGTTACCATTTTTATGTAATCCTCTTCTGTTAATCAGAATTTACTTATCTAAAATTCCCTCACATCTCCTGCAGACACGAACTTTTTTTCCATCTTCTAATCTCGTATGACCAATCCGAGATGGTTGACCGCATTCGCTGCATATTATCATTAAATTTGATATATGTAAGGGGGATTCTTTCTGCAGAATACCTCCTTTTTGATTTTTACTGGGATTAGCCCTGGTATTCTTCATAATGAAATTTACTTTTTCTACTATAGCTTTATTGCTATCGGGAAGTATGCGCAAAACCTTACCCTTCTTACCCTTATCTTTACCGGCAACTACTAAAACTATATCATTTTTCTTTATATTAATTGCTTTGACCATAATCCCACTCTTCCTTTAAATTACCTCTGGAGCTAATGACACAATTTTCATAAATTTTCTATCTCTAAGTTCTCGAGCTACAGGACCAAATACTCTTGTTCCGATTGGCTCCTTATAATCGTTTATCAAAACTGCTGCATTTTGATCAAATCTAATATAAGAACCATCTTTTCGTCTTATCTCTTTTTTTGTTCGAACTATCACTGCTTTAACTACTTGACCTTTTTTTATTTGACTATTTGGCTCTGCTTCTGAGACAGACGCACTTATTATATCACCAATAGTTGCTATCTTACCTACGGAACCTCCTATTGGATTAATACATCGAAGTCTTTTCGCTCCTGAATTATCTGCAACTTCAAGAATGCTCCTCATTTGAATCATCGTTTTTACTCCAACGCATCAGCTAATATTTTACTACATCATATTTGCTATTTATTATGTAGCTTTCTCTATTATTTCCTTTACTCGAAATCGCTTCTGTTTGCTTAAAGGTCGTGAATCAATAATGACTACCTTATCGCCAATCTGGCATTTATTATGTTCGTCGTGAGCCATGAACTTTGAGCTGCGTCTTACTATTCTCTTATACAGCGGATGCTGAAATAACCTTACTACCTCAACCACTACTGTCTTATCAGCTTTGTTACTTATCACTTTGCCACTTCTTATTATCCGCCTTCCTCTTTCTTTCATTCTCTATTTTCCTTTTCTGAAGATTTTTCTTTTTTCTTGGATTTTTTCTTGCTCTTTTCTTTTTCTTCTTTTTTCTTCAGCTTCTCTTCTTTCTTTCTTGTGGTTCTTTCTCTCTTCTTTTTTTCTTCTTTTTTCTTCTCTTCCTTCTTCTGTTTTTCTTCCTTCTCTTCTTCTACGCTTTTTGATATTGTTTGTCCCGTTAATTGTCGCTCCCGAATTATTGTCTTGACTCGGGCAATATCTTTTCTTATTAATTTCAGCTTTTGAGGGTTTTCAATCTGCCCAATAGCTTGCTGAAATCTCAGCTTGAAAAGCTGTTCTACAAGCTCCTCTCCTTTTTGCTGCAGCTCCTCGTCACTTAATTCTCTTATCTGCTGTCCCTTCATAGTAATGCCTATAACCAACTGTGTCTTGTTAAAAATCGAGTCTTCATCGGCAGTTTCATTGCTGCTAACCTCATAGCTTCTCTGGCTACATCTTCTTGTACACCTTCCATCTCATATAGAACTTTCCCTGCTTTGACAACAGCCACCCAGCCTTCGGGATTCCCTTTGCCTTTGCCCATTCGAGTTTCTGCTGGTTTCTTAGTAATTGGTTTATCTGGAAATATTCTAATCCAGACTTTACCGCCTCTTTTTATAAATCTTGTCATGGCAATTCTGGCGGCTTCAATCTGTCGTGCAGTAACCCATGCAGGCTCCAGGACCTGTAAGCCATAGTCACCAAAGCTAATAGTACTACCTCTTACAGCTTTTCCCTTCCTTTTACCTCGCTGCTGTTTTCGATATTTTACTTTTTTCGGCATTAACATTTTCTATTCTCCCTTGCTAATAAAATCGCGCTACTCCTCTTCTCCTAAAGCTTTTTCTGAAAGCATCGGCTTTGGTCCTATATCCAAAATATCACCGTTATAAATCCAAACTTTAGCCCCAATTACTCCATATATGGTATAAGATTGAGCAAAACCATAATCGATATCTGCTCTAAGGGTTTGCAAAGGAAGCTGTCCGTAAAGATACCACTCCGACCGTGCTATTTCAGCCCCATTTAAGCGACCTGAACATCTTATTTTGATGCCCTTGGCGCCGAAATGAAGAGCAGAGTCAACTGCCTTTCTCATGGCACGACGGAAAGCAATCCTTCTTTCCAACTGCATAGCAACAGACTCTGCTACCAATTGAGCATCTAGCTCGGGTTTGTTAATCTCCTGTATATCTATGAAAACATCCAATTTGGTAGCCTTTTGAATATCATCTCGCAGCTTATCTACCTCGGATCCTTTTCGACCAATTATTATTCCCGGCCGAGCTGTGTAAATATATATTTTCAAATTATTAGTAGCTCTCTCAATCTCAATTTTTGACACACCAGCATGATAAAATTTTTTCTTCAATTGCTTTTTTAATTCCAAATCCTGGTGAAGAAGTTTTCCATATTCTCTAGATGCATACCACCGAGAATTCCATGTCTTGGTATATCCTAAGCGAAAACCACGTGGGTGAACCTTCTGTCCCAATATTTATCCTCCTTTGCTCAAATTAGGTAGTAGTCTCTTTTTTTTTCTTTTTTTCTAATTCAATAGTTATATGGCTCATACGATGTAAAATTCTAAAAGCTCTTCCCATTGCCCTGGGTCTAATTCGTTTATATGATGGCCCCTGATTAATAAAAGCTTTGCTTATATAAAGCGTATCAATATCTAAATGCTCTTCCTTTTGTTCGGCATTGGCAATGGCTGATCGTAAGACTTTTTCTATATAATAAGAGCTTCGCTTCCTGCTATATTTCAGAAAAGAAAGCGCTTCGCTCACTTTTTTTCCCTTAATTTGGTCAATAACTAACCTGCTTTTCTGTGGCGAAATTCTTAAATATCTTCCAATTGCTCTAGAAATCACTTTTCATCTCCTTGAATGTTCTGCCACTTCTTATCGTTTAAATCGAGCTCTGTCAGTTTTTGAGGTATGGCCTTTGAAGCTTCTTGTTGGAGAAAATTCTCCCAATTTATGACCTACCATATTTTCTGTTATATATACTGGAATAAATTTTTTCCCATTATGCACTGCGATAGTATGACCTACCATCTCAGGGATAATAGTTGATCGACGGGACCAGCTTTTTATAACCTTTCTATCTCCTTGACGATCCATATCCTGTATCTTCTTTAATAATGACGGCTCTATGTAATAACCTTTTTTTACTGAACGAGCCATATTACCCTTTCTTTCAATTTCATTAATTTGTTAATAATTGAGAACTATCTCCTTTTTTTAACAACATATCTATCCGTTCTCTTATTTGACCTTGTTTTATATCCCTTGGTAGGAACACCCCACGGTGTACAGGGATGACGGCCACCAGAGCTTTTTCCTTCACCTCCTCCAAGAGGATGGTCAACAGGATTCATCGCTACACCTCTAACATGGGGTTTTTTACCTTGCCATCGTTTTCGGCCGGCTTTCCCTAAAGATACAATAGAGTGCTCCGCATTGCCTACTTGACCGATAGTGGCGCAACAGAGCTTATGCACTTTGCGAACTTCACCAGAGGGGAGTTTAAGAAGAGCGTACTTTCCCTCTTTGGCAATTAATTGAGCAGACGTTCCTGCACTTCTCGCTATTTGTCCACCTTTTCCTCTTTTAAGTTCAATATTGTGAATAATCGTTCCTAAAGTAATATTTTCTAAAGGTAAGCAATTTCCCTCGGACATCTCAGCATTAGGACCAGACATCACGGTGTCTCCAACTTTCAAGCCAACCGGAGCTAATATATATCTCTTTTCGCCATCAACATAGTGCAATAGTGCAATATTAGCTGATCGGTTCGGATCATACTCAATTGAGGCTACCTTAGCGGGAATATTCCATTTATCACGCTTAAAATCGATAACTCTATATCTTCTCTTATGTCCTCCTCCCCGATGCCAGATACTAATTCGTCCGGCGTTATTTCTACCACCTGACTTTTTTAAACCACGTACCAAGCGCTTGAGTGGTTTGGTGCAGGTAATCTCTTCAGATTTAAGTACTTCTTGAAAACGCTTACCTGGCGATGTTGGCTTATATGCAACAACTGTCATCTTTTTTAACCCCGTAAATATAAAATAGCTTACTGTCCAATTGTTTATGCTCTCTCAAAATATTCAATTGTTTTCTCACCTTTTTTTAATTTAACATAAGCTTTTTTCCAGCCGGGCCTTTTGCCTTCAAAACGACCTAATCTTTTCTTTTTGGGTTTTACGTGTACAATCCGAACAGAATCGACTTTCACATCGAAGAGCTTTTCCACTGCTTTTTTGACTTCTATTTTATTTACTCTTTCATCAACCTCAAAGCAGAGCAGATTATAGTCGTATTTAAGCTGGGTTGTCTTCTCAGTTATAATAGGCCTAATTATAATATTATGCTCATTCATGATTAACCTAAAACTTCTGAAAGTCTCTCAGTACTTTTTTGTGTTAAAATCAATTGGTCATATTTCATAATTTCATAAGGATTCAATTGATTATTTTTTATTATTCTGAATCTGTCAACATTCCTTGCAGCGAGAAAAAGGTTGCGGTTTTCTTCTGCATTCACTATAAGAGCACTGGTAGTTATTCCAAGTTTGCTCATAAGAGCAACAAATGTCTTTGACTTATGGTCTTTCAAATTAATATCTTTAATAATCCTTAACTTACCTTCTTTTAATTTTAGAGATAAAGACGTCCGTAGTGCTCCTTTTACTACCTTTGCCGGTAAATTATAATAAAAGCTTCGGGGAGTTGGCCCAAAAATAATACCTCCTCCTTTCCATAAAGGTGAGCGTATACTTCCAGCTCGTGCTCTACCGGTACCCTTTTGTCTCCAGGGTTTTCTTCCCCCTCCTCTTACTTCAATCCGGTTCTTCGTAGAAGCGGTCCCTCGACGTTTTTTTGCTTGATAATATTTCACAGCCTCATAAATTAAATGCGGCTTTATTGGTGCGTTAAAAACACTTTCAGGAACTTTCATATCCCCAATTTTCTTATTATTAGTATCAATTATTCGCAACGACATAGTATCCATTTTAACTACTACTTTATTTTATTTTCTTTACTAATTGGATTTTTTTATATAAATATAACTTCCCTTACTACTCGGTACAGATCCTTTTACGATAAGAAGATTTTTTTCTGTATCTATTTTAATAAGCTCTAAGTTTTTAATGGTAACTAATCTACCTCCCATTCTTCCAGGGAGTTTTTTACCTTTAATTACTCTTGATGGAAAAGCTGAAGCTCCTATAGACCCAGGCGCTCGATGAAACATTGAACCGTGGCTCTTATTCCCACCCTTAAAGCCCCATCGCTTAATCACGCCAGCAAAGCCCCTTCCTTTGCTATTAGCTACAACATTTACTCTTTTCTCACCATTGAATATCTCAACTCCTACCTTTTGTCCAACTTTTATTTCTTCTTCAGGTGATTCGAGCTTAAATTCCTTCATTTTCCTTATTGGAGGAGCTTTAGCTTTCTTGAGATGACCCAAAAGGGGGCGTTTAAGTCTCTTTTCTTTTACTTCATTTTCGAGAAAACCTATCTGCACCGCATCATACCCATCTTTTTCTTTTGTCTTACGCTGCAAGACCAAGCATGGACCAGCTTGAATTACCGTAGCTGGAAGTGCTAAACCCTCCTCGGTAAAATGCTGTGTCATGCCTATTTTCCTGCCAATTAAACCTTTAATCATTTTTCTTCACCAGGATATAAATATCCACCTTTAAAAATTTATTTAGATATCACCGCTCGGTTCCGTAAGCTTTTATCTCTACGTCGATACCGGCAGGTAAATCTAACTTCATGAGCTCATCTACTGTATGAGGTGTTGGTTCAAGAATATCTATTAATCTTTTATGCGTCCGTATCTCAAATTGTTCGCGAGATTTCTTGTCTACATGAGGAGAACGAAGTACGCAATATTTGTTAATCACTGTTGGTAAAGGAATAGGGCCAGCTACTCGAGCACCGCTTCTCTTTGCAGTTTTTACAATCTCCATGGTGGACTGATCTAAAATTCTATGATCATAAGCTTTAAGCCTAACCCTTATTTTCTCATTAACCATTCTGTAACCTTCTTTTTTCTATTTAATAATTTCTGTTATGGTACCAGCTCCCACTGTCTTACCACCCTCTCGAATGGCAAATCTCAACCCTTTCTCCATCGCTATCGGCGTTATCAAATCTATCCGTAAACTCACATTATCTCCCGGCATTACCATCTCTACTCCTTCCTCCAACGTCACTACTCCGGTCACATCCGTGGTGCGAAAATAAAACTGCGGCCGATATCCACTGAAAAACGGCGTATGTCTGCCTCCCTCTTCCTTCGTCAATACGTATACCTCGGACTTAAAACTGGTGTGCGGCATTATGCTCCCCATCGCTGCTATCACCATACCTCGCTCCACTTCCTTTCGATCCGTCCCCCGCAACAACACTCCTATATTATCTCCCGCCTGTCCCTGATCCAATATCTTGCGAAACATCTCTACTCCCGTCACTACTCGCTTCCTCGTCTCTCGTATCCCTACTATCTCTACCTCATCCCCTACCTTCACTATCCCTCGATCCACGCGCCCCGTCACTACCGTCCCTCGTCCCGATATGGTAAATATATCCTCCACCGGCATCAAAAACGGCTTGTCCACATCTCGCTCCGGCAACGGTACATAACTGTCCACCGCATCCAATAACTCCAATATCGAACCACAATGCTCACACTCCCGCTTCCCACAACCACACTCCATCGCCTTCAACGCCGAGCCCTTCACCACCGGTATCTCATCTCCAGGAAACTCATACTGATCCAATAACTCCCTCACCTCTATCTCTACCAAATCCAATAACTCCTTGTCATCCACTAAATCTACCTTGTTTAAATATACCACTATGCGCGGCACTCCTACCTGACGCGCTAACAATATGTGCTCCCGCGTCTGCGGCATCGGTCCATCCGCCGCCGATACCACCAATATCGCCCCGTCCATCTGCGCCGCTCCCGTGATCATGTTCTTTACATAATCCGCATGACCCGGACAATCTACATGCGCATAATGTCGCTTCTCCGTCTCATACTCCACATGCGCTATCGCTATCGTTATTCCTCGCTCCTTCTCCTCCGGCGCCTTGTCTATCGACTCAAACTCCCTCACCTCTACCTTCGGATTTACACTGTGTAAACACTTCGTTATCGCTGACGTCAATACCGTCTTACCATGATCTACATGGCCTATCGTCCCTATATTTATATGCGGCTTATCCCGCTCAAATTTCTCCTTCGCCATTAATACCTCCCTTTAAAACTTTTATAAAGCACAAGATAAAAATCTCTCATATCATATTCCTCTTACCCGAGCTAAAATTTGTTGGGCAATATTTTTAGGTGCTTCCTGATATTTTTTGAAATGCATTGAATAAACTGCTCTCCCCTGGCTTAAGGATCTGAGATCCGTAGCATAGCCAAACATTTCTGAAAGAGGTACGAGAGCTCTGATTATTTGAATGCCATTTCTTGATTCTATTTCTCCTATTTTAGCTCGTCTGGAATTTAAATCATTCAGTATGTCGCCAATATATTCTGCCGGTGATACAATTTCGACCCGCATTATGGGTTCAAGCAAAACTGGTTCTGCTTTTTTTACCGCATTTGTAAATGCCATTGATGCTGCTATTTTAAAAGCTATATCACTTGAATCCACTTCATGGAATGAGCCATCAATCAAACTGACCTTGATTCCGTTAAGCTGATATCCGGCTAATACACCGGTGGACATCGCTTCTTCAACACCTATCTTGATGGAGGGTATAAATTCTCGGGGAATCTTTCCCCCAACTAATTTGTTTTCGAATATAAACTGACGTTTATCAGCACAAGGCTCAATGCAGAGCTCAACATGTCCATATTGACCTCGTCCACCAGATTGACGTATGAATTTTCCTTCTCCTTCGGCAGCTTTTCTGATAGTTTCTCTATAAGCTACTTGAGGCTTACCCACATTTGCTTGTACTTTGAATTCTCTTAGTAATCTATCTATTATTATCTCTAAGTGAAGTTCTCCCATTCCAGAAATAATGGTTTGACCTGTCTCTGTATCTTGTTTAACTTGAAAAGTAGGATCTTCTAGCATGAGTTTATTCAGTGATAAAGAAAGCTTATCCTGTTCTGCTTTGCTTTTCGCTTCTATAGCAATGGATATCACAGGTGTAGGAAAATCCATAGATTCTAAAACCAGAGGATACTTTTTGTCGCATAATGTCTCACCCGTAGCTATATCTTTAAGTCCAACAGCAGCAGCAATATCACCAGCGAAAACCGCATCAATGTCTTCTCTTTTGTTAGCATGCATTTTTAACAATCGACCAATCCGTTCTTTTTTATCTCGATTAACATTATAAATCATAGAGCCGGTTTTAAGGCTTCCCGAATATACTCTGAAAAAGGAAAGATTTCCTACATAAGGATCAGACCATATTTTGAAAACTAATGCTGAGAATGGCTCTGAATCGCTTGCTTTTCTCTCCTCTATATTCTTTCCATCTAAAGAATAACCTTTTATTGGAGGAATATCTGAAGGAGAAGGTAAATAATCTACCACAGCATCAAGTAAAGGTTGAACTCCTTTATTTTTAAATGCAGCACCACATAGTACTGGCACATGTTTTGCTTGTAAAGTCGCGCTGCGAATGGCCTTCTTGATTTGTGCTTCTGTTGGATTACCTGTTTGTAAATAGCTTTCTAAAAGCTCATCATCCACCTCGGAGAGCGTTTCTAAAAGTTTCTCCCGATATGTCTTTGCCTCTTCCTGATAGGACCTAGGAATATCTTCTGTAAAATAGTTAGCTCCTAAACTCTCGTTTTCCCATATAACACTCTTCATGCTAACTAAATCTATTATCCCTTCAAAACTATCTTCAACTCCAATAGGAAGCTGCAACAGCAAGGGCAAAGTCTGAAGCTTTTTTATCATCATATCTGTTACTCTAAAATAATTAGCGCCGATTCTATCCATTTTATTTACAAACGCTATACGTGGAATTCGATATTTATCTGCTCTTCGCCATACCGTCTCTGATTGAGGTTCAACACCCCCGACAGCACAGAATATTGCGATAGCACCATCTAAAACTCTGAGTGAACGTTCTACTTCGGCAGTAAAATCGACATGACCTGGCGTATCAATAATATTTATTCTATGCTCTCTCCAGGAGCAGGCAGTTGCTGCTGAGGTTATGGTTATGCCCCGTTCCTGTTCCTGTTCCATCCAATCCATCTGAGTAGTGCCTTCATCAACTTCGCCCAAGCGATGTGTAATCCCTGAATAATAGAGGATGCGCTCAGTAGTCGTCGTCTTTCCCGCATCAATATGCGCCATTATGCCAATATTTCTTATCTTGCTTAACGGTACCTTTCTTGGCAATTTATTCAACTCCTTAAGGGGCTATATTAATTATTCTTACCATTTATAATGTGCAAAAGCTTTGTTTGCTTCTGCCATCTTATGGGTATCTTCTCTCTTTTTAATTGATGCACCTCGATTGTTTGCAGCATCTAATATCTCATTAGCAAGCTTCTCCTCCATTGTTTTTTCTCCGCGTTGCCTTGCAAAACCGAGGATCCAGCGTATGCTTAAGGAAGATTGTCTTCGATATCTTACTTCTATTGGTATCTGATAAGTCGAGCCTCCAACTCTTCGCGATCTGACTTCAAGCATTGGTTTAACGTTCTCATAAGCCTGCTGCAGGACTTTTAAAGGATCATCTTTTGCCTTTTTCTCAATTACTTTCATGGCATTATAAAATATTTTTTGTGCAACACTTTTTTTACCATCTTTCATTATGCCATTTATAAATTTAGATGCTAACACAGAATTGTAAATTGCATCAGCATACTGCTCTCGCGGAGCAACTTCTCTTCTACGTGGCATTATTTTTCCCTTATTCTATAAAAATAAGTTTTTATTATCCTTTTGTTAGTTTTGCTCCATATTTCGACCTACTTTTTTTCCTCTCTTCCACTCCCACCGAATCTAAAGTTCCTCTTATAATATGATAACGTACCCCAGGTAGGTCTTTAACTCTTCCACCTCGAATAAGAACAATTGAATGCTCCTGCAAATTGTGACCTATACCTGGTATATAGGTGGTAACTTCTATTCCATTAGTAAGCCTCACACGAGCCACTTTACGCAGAGCAGAGTTCGGTTTTTTGGGTGTTGTAGTGTAAACTCTGACACATACCCCTCTCTTCTGAGGAGACCTTTGTAATGCAGGGCTTTTTGTTTTTGACTCTGCTTTTTTTCGGCCTTTTCTAACTAATTGATTTATCGTTGGCATCCTTTTTTCTCGCTCATCTGTTTTTAATATCTATAATCAACGGTAAAAATACTTGCTAAATATAGCAAAAAAGATTTTTCTGTCAAGTAAAAATATAAATAAAATACTTATTTTATCTATTTTACTTGTTCTTTTTCAATTATTGCTTTTTCTACAGGCTCTTTTTCTCCTTCTTCAATGACCTTTTCTGCTTTTTCTTCCTCTTCTTCAATTTCTTCATCGATAATGTCTACGTTGCGGTAATGTTCCATTCCTGTTCCTGCTGGAATGAGCCTTCCCACAATGACGTTCTCTTTTAGACCGCGCAGGGTATCAATCTTGGCGCTTACACTGGCTTCTGTTAGCACTCGAGTTGTCTCTTGGAAAGATGCGGCAGAAATCCAGCTATCGATGCTCAGTGAAGCTTTAGTTATTCCGAGTAATAGTGGACGTCCTGTTGCTGGCTTTCCTCCTTCTTTGATAATCCGTTCGTTCTCTTCTTGGAAATGAAATTTATCAACTTGCTGGTCGACTAAAAATTCTGTATCACCAACTTCTTCTACCTTTACCCAACGCATCATCTGACGAACAATTACCTCAATATGCTTATCATTTATACTTACACCCTGGAGACGGTAAACTTCCTGGATCTCATTAACCAAATAATTTTGCAGTGCCTTTTCTCCTAAAACATTAAGAATATCATGCGGATTTACTGGTCCATCATTAAGTGGTTCTCCAGCCCTGACCCGCTCTCCTTCTTGCACATTTATATGTACTCCTTTTGGCAGAGGATACTCTCTCTGCTCTCCATCATCATTAACAACGTAAATCTTTCTCATTCCCTTTCGTACTCCTCCATATTTTGTAATACCATCGATCTCAGTAATAACAGCAGGTTGCTTTGGTTTCCGGGCTTCAAACAATTCTACTACTCGAGGTAATCCACCAGTAATGTCTTTTGTTTTTGTGGTTTCTCTCGGCATTTTTGCCAAGGTATCACCTGCATATACGAGCTGACCATCTTCTGCTACTAAGTGGGCCCTTGATGGAAGGAAATAGCTCCTTTTTTCTTTATTATTTTCATCTTTTATTATAATCTGAGGCTGAATTTTCTCATCCTGAGAATCTACAATAACACGAGCAGAGAGACCTGTTATTTCATCAACTTCTTCTTTCATAGTCTCAGCAGGAATAACATCTTTAAATTCTATTCGCCCATCACTCTCTGTAAGAATAGTAAAAGCAAAAGGATCCCATTCAACAAAGGGGTTTCCTGCCTTAATTGCCTCACCATTTTCTACTTTTAGGCGCGCTCCATAGACGATACTATATCGTTCTTTTTCTCGTCCATTTTGATCCTGAATAATTATGCTTCCATTACGGTTGACTGCTATGAGATCGCCATCTTTATTTTTTACGGTAGATAAATTTAAGAATTTGACAATTCCATTATGGACAGCCTCTAATTGCGATCTCTCCGCTACTCTGCTAGCGGTTCCACCGATGTGGAACGTCCTCATTGTTAACTGTGTTCCTGGCTCCCCTATTGATTGAGCCGCTATAACTCCCACCGCTTCTCCAAGTTCTACGCTCTTTCCCCGGGCTAAATTCCTTCCATAACATTTTATACATACTCCTCTTTTGGCTTTGCAGGTAAGGACAGAACGAATCTTAATCCTATCGATCCCAGAATTTTCAATAATATTAGCATGCTCTTCAGTAATTTCTTGATTTTTGGATACTATAACTTCACCTGTAAAGGGATCTTTGATGTCATCCAGAGCTATACGACCAATGATTCTATCTCGAAGCGACTCAATAATCTCTCCACCTTCTACTATGGCTTTTACTTCTATTCCATCTAAGGTCTTGCAATCTCCCATGGTTACAATCACATCCTGAACTACATCAACTAATCTTCTGGTAAGATAACCAGAATCTGCTGTCTTCAAAGCAGTATCGGCTAATCCCTTTCGTGCTCCATGGGTCGATATAAAATATTGCAAAACGGTTAATCCTTCTCGGAAATTAGATGTAATAGGTGTTTCGATAATTTCGCCTGAAGGTTTAGCCATTAATCCTCTCATAGCAGCTATTTGACGTATTTGCTGTTTGCTTCCTCGAGCTCCTGAATCTGCCATAAGAAAAAGTGGATTTATTTTTCCACTAGTCTTATCTACTTTTGACATCTCGCTGAACATTTCTTCTGTAACTTTATCGGTAGTATCTGACCATATAGCAATTATTTTGTTATACCGTTCACCGTTAGTAATTACTCCTTCTTTATACTGCTTATCTACTGATATAACTTCCGAACGAGCTTTTTTGACCAACTGATCTTTGCTTGCAGGTATTAACATATCATCAACACCAATAGATATTCCTGCTTTGGTAGCATAGAGAAAACCCAGTTCCTTTAGTTTATCGAGCATCTTAACAGTAATATCTTTGCGAAATCTTAGATAGCAAAAGCTAACTAAATCTCCTAATCCTTTCTTCTTTAGAACTCCATTAACATAGGGGAAGGGATCAGGCAGGGCATCATTGAAAATAACTCTCCCTACCGTAGTATCTATAAGTTTCTTATCGCACTGTTCTATGAGAGCATTTATTAAATCTCTCGACCTCCAATATTGCTCCAGATCAATAAGCTCACCAGAATAACGCAGTTTTATTCGAGAAAAGATATTAATATCGCCTGCCTGATGAGCAAGAAGTACATCCTCCATGGAGTTAAATATCTTCCCATTTCCCTGTAACGAAGGTAATGATTGAGTGAGATAATATAATCCCAATACAATGTCCTGAGAGGGAATTGCAATAGGTCCTCCATGGGCTGGCGAAAGAAGATTATTGGAAGAAAGCATAAGTATAGAGGATTCAATCTGTGCCATAGGCGATAGAGGTACATGAACTGCCATCTGATCACCATCAAAATCTGCATTAAAAGCAGCACAAACCAGAGGGTGAATTTTAATTGCTTTTCCCTCAATCAATATGGGCTGAAAAGCTTGTATCCCCAGACGATGAAGAGTAGGAGCTCTGTTCAACAGTACAGGATGGTCTTTAATGACCTCCTCAAGAATATCCCATACTTCATCTTTTTCCTGTTCCACCATCTCTTTAGCTGCCTTTATTGTCGATACATACCCCTTTTTCTCTAAGCGGTGATAGATAAATGGCTTGAAAAGCTCCAATGCCATTTTCTTTGGAAGACCACACTGATGAAGTTTAAGCTCAGGGCCGACGACAATAACTGATCTTCCGGAATAATCTACTCTTTTGCCTAATAAATTCTGACGAAATCTCCCTTGTTTACCCTTAAGTGCATCGCTTAATGATTTTAAGGGGCGGTTATTTGCGCCACGCAAAACTCTTCCTCTTCGACCATTATCCAGCAAGGAATCCACTGCTTCCTGCAGCATGCGTTTTTCATTTCTTATAATTACATCCGGTGCTTTAAGCTCTATGAGCTTTTTAAGTCGATTATTACGGTTGATAACTCGCCGGTAAAGATCGTTAAGGTCTGAGGTAGCAAATCTTCCTCCATCTAATGGTACCAGTGGTCTTAATTCAGGTGGAATAACAGGAATAACTTCTAAGATCATCCATTCCGGTTTATTCTCTGATTTTCTAAAAGCTTCTGTTACTTTTAGTCTTTTAGCGTATTTTAATTTCTTTTGCACTGATGTAGCATCTTTCATCTTCTTTCTGAGCACGACTGCTAACTTCTCCACGTCAACTTTTAAGAGCAAATCTCTAATACCCTCAGCTCCCATTTTGGCCACAAAGCGATTACCATATTCTTTCTTTAACTCTCTGTATTCTTCATCGGAAAGAAGCTGTTTCTCTTTAAGAGGAGTATTTCCCGGTTCTAATACTATATAGGATTCATAATAGAGAACGCTTTCCAAATTGGAAACCGATATATCTAAGATATTTGCAATGCGGCTCGGTAATCCTTTAAAAAACCATATATGCGAAACCGGGCAAGCTAATTCAATGTGCCCGAGTCGTTCTCGCCTTACCTTTGCTCTGGTAACCTCTACTCCACATTTATCGCAAATGACGCCTTGATGTTTCATCCTTTTATATTTTCCGCAAAGGCACTCCCAATCGTTGATGGGACCAAATATTTTGGCACAAAACAACCCGTCTCTTTCGGGTTTAAACGTGCGATAATTGATTGTCTCCGGTTTTGTTATTTCACCATGAGACCAAGAGCGAATATCATCCGGAGATGCAATGCTAATCTTTATCGCATCGAAGTCTTTTGGGAAGCTTGATTTTTCCATTTATTAATCCTTTATTAAATTATCTGGCCTTATATTATTCAAGCCTTTAATACAACTTAAAAGCATCCCTTAATACAAACAATTATTTATCTTTTTCTGGTGATATCTCTGATTCTTTTAGCAAATCGATTTTAAGACAAAGGCTTTGCAGTTCTTTAACGAGCACATTAAAAGATTCTGGCATTCCAGGTTCTAAAGCTGTTTCTCCTTTTACTATTGCCTCATAGATTTTTGATCTCCCCTGAACATCATCAGATTTGGCTGTTAGAAGCTCCTGCAAGGTAAAGGCTGCTCCGTAAGCTTCTAAAGCCCAAACCTCCATCTCTCCAAAGCGTTGACCACCAAACTGAGCTTTACCACCTAATGGTTGCTGAGTTATTAAAGAATAAGGTCCAGTAGATCTAGCATGAATCTTATCATCTACTAAATGATGGAGCTTCATCATGTATATATAGCCAACGGTAACCTCATTGTCAAAAGGTTCTCCAGTAATACCATCATAAAGTAATGATTTACCATTGTTAGGTAAACCTGCTTCATTAAGCTTCTCTTTGATTACGTACTCTTGCGCTCCATCAAAAACTGGTGTAGAGAAATGCAAATTTAAAGCTTTGGCAGCCCAACCTAAATGTGTTTCTAATATCTGCCCTACATTCATTCTGGAAGGAACTCCTAATGGATTCAGTACTATTTCTACTGGTGTACCATCAGGCAGAAATGGCATATCTTCTTCGGGGAGAATTCTGGCTATCACTCCCTTATTTCCGTGTCTTCCAGCCATCTTATCCCCAACAGACATCTTTCTCTTCATTGCAACATAAACCTTGGCCATCTTTATTACTCCAGGTGGTAAATCATCACCACGTTGCAACTCAGTTACTTTCTGTTGGAATTGCTCCTCTAAAACCTCCTTTTGTCTTTTAGTTCTATCTTCTATTTCCTTTATTTCTGATTTAATATATCCACTCACTTTAATTCGACGAATATCTTCAGATGTGAGGGAGTTTAAAATTTCTTTTGTCAATACTTTCTTTTTTTCTAATAGTTTATTTTCTTTGCCAGCATCCCAGAGATCTGATTTTAAAGTATAACCTTCTAATATTCGGGCAATACTTCTTGTCTCATCATCCTCGATAATTCTGATCTCATCTTCTAAATTCTTTTTCCATCTGGCAATTTGTTCTTGTTCTATTGTCAGTGTTCTTTCATCTTTTTCAACTCCCCTACGAGAAAAGATTTTTACATCAACTACAATTCCTTCAATTCCTGGAGGTGCAACTAAAGAAGCATCTCTAACTTCTCGGGCTTTTTCTCCGAAAATTGCCCTTAATAGCTTTTCCTCGGGAGTAGGTTGAGTTTCTCCTTTGGGGGTTACTTTTCCTACTAATATGTCACCTGGTTTTACTCGTGAGCCTATCTTTATTATTCCATTATCATCTAATTGCTTGAGAAATTCTTCATTAATATTTGGGATATCTCGGGTTATCTCTTCTGGACCGAGTTTTGTATCGCGTGCTTCTATTTCAAATTCTTCTATATGAATGGAAGTATAGCTATCATCTCTAACGAGTTTCTCACTTACTAAAATAGCGTCCTCGAAATTATAGCCTCTCCAGGGGATGAAAGCCACTAAAATATTGCGCCCTAAGGCAAGTTCTCCTCTATCAGTAGCAGGACCATCAGCAATAATATCACCCTTTTTTACCAGGCTGCCTTCTTTTACCAAAGGTCTTTGGGTAAAGCAGGTATTTTGATTGGATCGCTTGAATTTTATTAGGTTATAAATATCAGCTTTAGTAGGTTCATCACCTTGCCCCTTTTCAAGAGCTCTAACAATAATTCTTTGTGAGTCTACCTTGTCTACTATACCATCACGCCAGCAGAGCACAACTGCTCCTGAATCACGTGCAGTTATCGCTTCCATACCAGTTCCAACCAATGGGGACTCTGGTCGAAGAAGAGGAACTGCTTGACGTTGCATATTAGAGCCCATCAAAGCTCTATTAGCATCATCGTTCTCTAAAAAGGGAATAAGCGATGCAGCAACACTGACTAACTGCTTGGGTGAAATGTCGATAAAATCTATTTTATTTCTTTCTGTTATCACAGTGTTCCCATAGGAGCGTGCAATTATTCTGGGGTGAACTAACTTTTTTTCACTATCAATATCGGCATTTGCCTGGGCTATTATGTGTTTATCTTCCTCCCATGCAGACATATAGAAAGGATAGGGTTCCCAAGAAGCCAATTTGCCTCCGCTTTTGCTGATATGTTGATTTTCCTTTTCAACTTCAGACTGTTCCACTATTTGATTGATTTTGAAATTGGTGTCTCCCGGATCTAATATCTTCCAATAATCTATTATCTTGCTATCTTTTATTTTTCGGTAAGGACTTTCAATAAAGCCAAAATCATTTATTTTTGCATAGCAACTAAGGGACGAAATTAATCCAATATTCGGCCCCTCTGGGGTTTCAATAGGACATATTCGCCCATAATGAGAAGGATGTACATCTCGAACCTCAAAACCTGCTCGCTCTCTGCTCAAACCACCTGGACCCAAAGCACTTAACCTTCTCTTATGAGTAATCTCTGAAAGAGGATTTGTCTGATCCATAAACTGACAAAGTTGGCTGCTGCCAAAAAATTCTCTAACCGAAGCAATTACTGGCTTTGGATTGATAACATCATGAGGCATAGCGCTGGAGATGTCCTGCAAAATGCTCATCTTCTCCCGTACAGCTCTTTGCATTCTCACTAAGCCTATTCTGAACTGATTCTCTAATAATTCTCCAACACTCCTTACTCTTCTATTACTCAAGTGGTCTATGTCGTCAACTGTTCCTATTCCATTTTTCAACTTTAAGAGATATTTAATGGCCTCTATTACGTCCTCCAGTTGAAGAACCTGTTCTTCTAATGGTGTGGCTAAATTTAATTTGGTATTGATTTTATGCCGGCCAACTTTTGATAAATCATATCTCTGGGGATTGAAAAACATACCATTCACTAAGTTTTTAGCGCTTTCTAAGGTAGGAGGGTCTCCTGGACGCATTCTTCTGTACATCTCTATTAGCGCAGAATTGGTAGACTCTAATGGATCTTTTTTTAGGGTAGTTGAGATAACTCCTCCAATTTCTTCTAATTCTGGGAAACATATCTCGAATTCTTCGATACTATTCTCCTTGAATATTTCTAATACCTGAGGGCTTATTTTTTCATTAGCTTCAGCTATAACTTCACCACTCTCCTTGCTGACTACATCGGCAATTAAATGGGCACCATTAAGACCCTCTGGAGAAATGACCATTGCTTCAATTCCATGTTGCTTCAATGTGGCATAAGCTTTTTTGCTTATTTTTCGACCTGCTGAAAGTAATACTTCTTTGCTCTTCTCGTCCACTATGTCTTCTTCTACTTGAGCACCAATATATTTTTCGTCAATTTTTGTGTAAATTCCACTTTCTTTTAGCTTAACTTTCTCGGGATTATAAAATCTTCTTAATATATCTTCAGTACTCGATAATCCGATAGCACGAAGAAAAACTGTACCTAATATTCTCCGTTTCCGATCTACACGAGCATAAAGAATATCCTTATTATCATATTCATATTCCAGCCATGAACCTCTGTAAGGGATAAATTGAACATAGTGGACCACGTTATGAGCACCTTCGTGAAAAAAGACTCCTGGTGAGCGATGAAGCTGGCTTACAATTACTTTCTCTGTTCCATTGACAACGAAAGTTCCATTATCTGTCATAAGAGGAATATCACCGAAATATACCTCTTGCTCTTTAATGTCTTTTATTTTCTTGCTTTCTTTTTTGTTTCCTTTATCCCAGAGAATCAATCGCACTTTCACTTTTAGAGGGACTTCATAGGTCATTCCCTTTTCTTGACATTTTTCTATATCATATTTAGTCTTGAGCTGTACTGGCCTACCACAATAATCACACACAGCAGCCATGTTTTTATTAAGAGTACCACAATTAGTACAATGTATAAGCGGGTCGTCTAATATCTCGGGTATGAGAAGCTCTCCGCACTGGGAGCATTTGACAGCAAGGTTATCTTCTCCTTTTAGCTTACCGCAACTGCACTCCCAGGTTCCAATGGAATAACTTACGAACTCAAGAGAACAATTATCACGAAAATCGCTTATAGGAAAAACACTCTTAAATACCGATTTTAAACCAATATCCTTCTTCATCTCTGGAGGAATATGAATCTGTAAGAAACGGTGATATGACCTTTTCTGAACCTCTATGAGGTTTGGTATTTTTATTGGGGTTTCTATTTTACCAAAATTGTGTCTTTTCCTGATAATTTCTTCTATCATTATTGTTTAACCCCTAAATGGTTAAAAAATAGAAGCTGTTTAAACAGCTTAAAAAGTTTTTTCTGTTTTTTTGCTTCTGTTTATTACTTAATATCTACCTGGGCTCCTGCTTTTTCAAATTTTTCCTTCAATTCCTCAGCTTCTTTTTTAGATATTCCTTCTTTCACAGGTCTGGGAACATTATCTACTAAATCTTTCGCTTCTTTTAAGCCCAGATCAGTAACTTCTCGTACTACCTTGATTACGTTGATCTTCTTATCTCCGAAGGATGTCAAGATGAAGCTAAATTCCGTCTTTTCCTCTTCCTCCTTAGCAGCAGCAGGTGCAGCAGCTGCGGCAGGGATTGCTGCCATCGGACTAACCTGGAACTTATCTTCTAACTCTTTCACAAGCTGAGAAAGCTCAAGGACTGACATATCCTCAATCTTTTTTATTATATCTTTGCTGGTTATCTCTGCCATTTAATGTCCTCCATTTAAATAAGAGTTGTTATGACTTCTTTTTTTCTATTTCATTTAATATAGTTACCAAATTTCTTATCGGCGAACCTAAGGCAGCTACAAGTCTAATAAGGGGCATCTTGAGCAACAATACGAGCTTCGCTAAAAGCTCCTCTTTTGAAGGTAGAGAAGCTATTATTTTGATTTGATCTGCCTCTATTGGTTTTCCATCCATAACCCCAGCTTTAAAAGTGAAAATCCCCTTTTCTTTTGAGAAATCTACTAATAGTTTTGCCAAGGCAATAGGGTCTTCACTATTATAGGCAACAGCTATGGGTCCCTGAAAATATTCTTTAAGCTGGGCTAAAGGAGATTCTTCAAAAGCTCGAAGGGCTAAATTATTTTTTACTACTCGATAATTGGATGAAATCTCTTTAATTCTCGATCTTAGCTGAGTTGCATCAATAGCGTTTATGCCTCGATAGTCAATAAGGAGAGCATTTTTTACATCTTTAAATTCTTTGCTCAGCTCTTCTACAATTTGCTGTTTTCTTTCTCTCTTCACTTTAAGAATCTCCTCTTTTTATCCTTTCTCTAAGGAAATTAAATCAATCTTTACTCCCGGACCTATGGTAGTACTTAGCGTGATACTTTTCATATATTTGCCCTTGGCTGCAGGCGGCTTCGCCCTATTGATAGCATCTATTAAAGCAAGGCTATTATCTACTAATTTCTTCTCTTCAAATGATACCCTTCCGATACCAGCATGTACTACTCCTCCTTTATCCACTTTGAATTCTACTTTTCCGGCTTTCACTTCTGATATAGCCTGTTCAATATCAAAAGTAACTGTTCCTGTCTTTGGGCTGGGCATTAATCCCCTTGGACCCAATATTCTACCCAGCTTAGCTACGCTTTTCATCATATCAGGTGTGGCGATTAAGACATCAAAATCCAGCCACCCTTTTTCTATACGTTCAATAAGTTCTTCTCCACCTGCTTCATCGGCTCCTGCTTCTTGAGCTTCTTTTATTTTTTCGCCCTGAGCAACAGCTATAATTTTCTTTGTCTTTCCTGTTCCATGGGGAAGTACTACAGTACCACGCACCATTTGGTCAGAATATTTTGGATTAACGCCTAATCTTGCTGCAAGTTCTACTGTCTCATCGAAATTAGCATAAGCTATCTTTTTTAACAAAGTGATAGCCTCACTTAAATCATAGGTTTTTAAGCCAATCTCATCCTTAGCTTTTTTATATTTTTTATTTCCTGTTTTCATACCTCAATTCCTTTTCAGCCTACCTCTATACCCATGCTCCTCGCTGTTCCTTCAATTATTTTTTTTGCTGCTTCTAGGTCATTGGCATTTAAATCTTTCATTTTAGTTTTAGCTATTTCCTCAATTTGCTGAAGATTTACTTTTCCAACTTTCTCTTTATTAGGTACTCCTGAACCTTTGGCTATTCCAGCAGCTTTTTTAAGAAGCACTGAAGCTGGTGGTGTTTTGGTTATAAAACTATATGTTCTATCAGCATAAACAGTTATGACGACGGGTATAATTGTTCCTTCATCTTTTTTTGTTTTAGCATTAAAAGCATTACAAAAATCCATTATATTCAAACCGTGTTGACCAAGGGCTGGTCCCACAGGAGGAGCAGGATTGGCTTTGCCCGCAGGTATTTGAAGTTTAATATAACCGACTACTTTTTTGGCCATATAGTTTACTCCATGGTAATAATGGTTTATTTATAGTTTTTCAACCTGTAAAAAATCAAGCTCGACAGGAGTTGATCTGCCAAAAATTGTAACCATCACTTTAAGGGTATGTCTTACCTGATTTACTTCTTCAACTTTACCAGTAAAATTATTAAAAGGACCATCAACGATGCGGACAGTCTCGCCTTTTTTAAATTCATATTTTGGCTTTGGACTTTCAGAGGATGTAGTTATCTGGTCCATTATTTTATCAAACTCCTCCTGGCTAAGAGGAGTGGGATTGCGCCCTGAACCAACAAAACCGGTTACTTTGGGTGTGCTACGAACAATATGCCACAAATTATCCGACATCTCCATATAGATCAATATATATCCTGGAAAAAATTTTTTGGGGGTTATAACTTTTTTTCCCCCTTTAATTTCCACTACATTTTCTGTTGGTATCAATATTTCACTTATTTCATCTTGCAAGCTTAAATTTTGAATTCTCTGTTCTAAGCTTTCCTTTACCTTTTTTTCAAATCCTGAATATGTATGTACTACAAACCATTTCTTGGCCATTACTATTATCTCTCTTTCCCCAACTATTTAAAAACATTTAATAGATAGGATATAGCACTAAAAAGTATGGTATCAGCAAAATATAAAAACAAAGAGAAAATAAAAACAGTAATCAGAACTACTATAGTCGTGCCATATACTTCATTTCTGCTAGGCCATACTACTTTTTTTATTTCGGCTTTTACTTCAGATAAAAATTTTTTTATCTTTGCAAACAATATATCACCTCTGATTTTCATAAAAAAAGAAACTTCAGGCTTGCCAAGATTCATTTTCTCTCTATCAACCCGATGTTTCTCACTTTCTTTCAGCAAAATATTTGCTCTAAAGAAATTATGGCAGGCCAGGAGGGATTCGAACCCCCACCCCCCGGATTTGGAGTCCGGTGCTCTAGCCGTTAGAGCTACTGGCCTTTTCATGTGTACAAAGAACTATATATAAAACGCTGAAATAAGTTACTTAACCTCTTTATGTGGTGTATGAGATCTACAGAAAGGGCAATATTTTTTAAGCTCTAACCTTCCTTGTGTATTTTTCTTATTTTTAGTAGTTGTATAATTGCGCCTTTTGCATTTTTTACATTCTAAAATACAAACTTCTCTCATGAACTCCGATCCTTAATAAAAATTGCTCGTTAAATTCTTTGCCCTTTTCTAAATATTCTTTATTTAATAATTTCTGTTATGGTACCAGCTCCCACTGTCTTACCACCCTCTCGAATGGCAAATCTCAACCCTTTCTCCATCGCTATCGGCGTTATCAAATCTATCCGTAAACTCACATTATCTCCCGGCATTACCATCTCTACTCCTTCCTCCAACGTCACTACTCCGGTCACATCCGTGGTGCGAAAATAAAACTGCGGCCGATATCCACTGAAAAACGGCGTATGTCTGCCTCCCTCTTCCTTCGTCAATACGTATACCTCGGACTTAAAACTGGTGTGCGGCATTATGCTCCCCATCGCTGCTATCACCATACCTCGCTCCACTTCCTTTCGATCCGTCCCCCGCAACAACACTCCTATATTATCTCCCGCCTGTCCCTGATCCAATATCTTGCGAAACATCTCTACTCCCGTCACTACTCGCTTCCTCGTCTCTCGTATCCCTACTATCTCTACCTCATCCCCTACCTTCACTATCCCTCGATCCACGCGCCCCGTCACTACCGTCCCTCGTCCCGATATGGTAAATATATCCTCCACCGGCATCAAAAACGGCTTGTCCACATCTCGCTCCGGCAACGGTACATAACTGTCCACCGCATCCAATAACTCCAATATCGAACCACAATGCTCACACTCCCGCTTCCCACAACCACACTCCATCGCCTTCAACGCCGAGCCCTTCACCACCGGTATCTCATCTCCAGGAAACTCATACTGATCCAATAACTCCCTCACCTCTATCTCTACCAAATCCAATAACTCCTTGTCATCCACTAAATCTACCTTGTTTAAATATACCACTATGCGCGGCACTCCTACCTGACGCGCTAACAATATGTGCTCCCGCGTCTGCGGCATCGGTCCATCCGCCGCCGATACCACCAATATCGCCCCGTCCATCTGCGCCGCTCCCGTGATCATGTTCTTTACATAATCCGCATGACCCGGACAATCTACATGCGCATAATGTCGCTTCTCCGTCTCATACTCCACATGCGCTATCGCTATCGTTATTCCTCGCTCCTTCTCCTCCGGCGCCTTGTCTATCGACTCAAACTCCCTCACCTCTACCTTCGGATTTACACTGTGTAAACACTTCGTTATCGCTGACGTCAATACCGTCTTACCATGATCTACATGGCCTATCGTCCCTATATTTATATGCGGCTTATCCCGCTCAAATTTCTCCTTCGCCATTAATACCTCCCTTTAAAA
>CAZYAF010000027.1:0-58144 GCA_964645975.1 uncultured Acidobacteriota bacterium | reverse complement strand
CCGATGATGACATCATCGTAGCCATCCGCGTTGATATCGCCGCTGGAAACGGAATAGCCAGACCAATCATCAGCATCATCGCCGTATATGGTCATATCGGCTGGCCTGGAGTTGAGGTCTATTTTCCTGCGAGGAGAGGCGCTGCCGAAGATGACATAGGTCTCACCGGCATCAGTGCCTCCTGCTGGGTCAGCTCTATAAGCACCGATGATGACATCAGCATAGCCATCGCCGTTGATATCGCCGCTGGAAACGGAATAGCCAGACCAATCATCAGCATCATCGCCCAGAATCCTGATGTTCTCCTCCCCCTTATCCAGGTCTATCACCTTTTCAGATGGTGGCTGACCGCTGGCAACCATCAATACCAGCAAAAAACAAAAACAAAATAAAGCCCTTAACTTGATAGATTTATTAAACATTGTTGCTAAACCTCCTATGAAGTGGTAAATATAATTATTAAGAGAATAAATTAGATGAATTAAGTATTACTTCAATGCGATAGCTTGTCAAGCAAAAGTCTGAGGAAAAAAGTACTGATAAAAGTAATGGGGAGTCTAAAGAAATGATACTGTTCTTTAGAGTGTTTTAACTTTAAAAAATAGAACAAAAAATAAAAGGAAAATTGAGAATATTCAAAGCTATGATGACTAAGTCAAAAATTTTCAGAAATTCTATTATAACGTTTGATATTGCAAATTATTGCGTTTTTCATCAGCTTGACAAAGCACTATTTCTTGCATATATTTAGTAATGGAAAAAATATATTTTTTAAGCAAAACATAGAGATAAAAAGCCCTTTTGAAGGGCATTCGTATAGATAAAAGAGGTAATAAAAATGATGCGATTCGATAAACTGACGTTCAAAGCCCAGGAAGCCATTCAGCATGCTCAACACTATGCCCAGGACCATAATCATCAACAGATTGAGACAGAACATTTACTGCTTGCCTTACTTGAGCAACAGGACGGTATTGTGCGTCCTGTTCTGAACAAATTAGAGGTGAATATACATCAAATCCAACAAGAACTGCAGAACAGACTGCAAAAATTTCCCAAGATCTCCGGAACAGCGGGAGATACTTACATAAGTCCAAACCTGAAGAAGGTTCTGGATGAATCTTTTAATGAAGCACAGAATTTTAAAGATGATTTTGTCAGCACAGAACATCTTCTTTTAGCCATGGCCCATGACTCAGCAAATGGAGCCGGCCAGATTCTGGCAGCCCAGGGCATTACCAGGGATAAGATCATCGAGGTTCTCAAGAGCATCAGGGGAACGCAGCGAATTACCGACCAATCACCGGAAGAAAAATACCAGGCACTGCAGCGCTTCAGCCGCGACCTGACGTTCCTTGCTCGTCAGGGAAAGCTCGACCCTGTTATCGGTCGTGATGATGAGATACGACGAGTCATCCAGGTGCTCTCACGCCGCACCAAAAATAATCCCGTGCTCATAGGTGAGCCGGGAGTGGGCAAAACGGCCATAGCCGAAGGTTTAGCCCAACGAATAGCCACTGGCGATGTACCAGAGAGCATTAAGAATAAGCAGATTGTAGCGCTTGATCTTGCTTCTATTGTTGCCGGCTCAAAGTATCGCGGTGAATTCGAGGACAGGCTCAAAGCAGTGCTCAAAGAAATAGAGGAGTCCCAGGGACAGATCATTCTGTTCATAGATGAGCTTCATACTCTGGTCGGTGCCGGAGCGGCAGAAGGTTCCATTGATGCCTCCAATATGCTCAAGCCTCCCTTAGCTCGAGGAGACCTCCGTTGCATAGGAGCTACCACACTCAACGAGTATCAGAAATATATTGAAAAAGATGCTGCCCTTGAGCGGCGTTTTCAGCCGGTATATATCGGAGAACCTACGGTGGAAGATACTATTGCTATTTTACGTGGATTAAAAGAAAAGTACGAAATACACCATGGCGTGCGCATTAAAGATTCCGCCATTATTGCTGCAGCTACTTTGTCTCATCGATACATAACTGACCGTTTCCTACCGGATAAAGCCATTGATTTAATAGACGAGGCTGCATCGCGATTGCGAATTGAGATAGACAGCATGCCAGCCGAAATAGACCAGATTGAACGAAGGATTACGCAGTTGGAAATCGAGCGCCAGGCTCTCAAAAAAGAAGATGATAAAGCTTCCAAGGAGAGGCTGAAAAAATTAGAAAAAGAGTTGGCCGAATTAAAGGAACAAGGAGAACAGCTCAAACTTCGCTGGCAGAATGAAAAACAAATCATCTCCCGCATTAGCAAGCTTAAGGAAAAGATTGAAGAGCTCAAAACAGAAGAACAATCCGCTGAAAGATCCGGGGAACTGGAGAAAGCAGCGCAAATACGTTACGGTACCTTACCTCAAATGGAAAGCGATTTGGAAAATGCTAAGAAAGAGCTGGAAAAAATACAATCAGATAAAGCAATGCTGAAGCAAGAAGTGGATGAGGAGGACGTAGCGATTATCGTATCAAAATGGACGGGAATTCCGGTGGCCAAGATGATGGAAGGAGAGAGAGAAAAGCTCATCCAGATGGAAGATAGATTGCGAGAAAGGGTGATAGCACAGGATGAGGCCCTTACACTGGTGGCAAATGCCTTGCGAAGGGCACGAGCCGGTCTGCAGGATGCCAAGCGACCTATCGGCTCCTTCATATTCTTAGGTCCCACAGGAGTAGGTAAGACAGAATTAGCCCGAACGTTGGCCTGGTTCATGTTTGATGATGAACAGGCGTTAGTACGGATAGATATGTCGGAATATATGGAACGCCATTCCGTTGCTCGTCTTATTGGCGCGCCACCCGGATATGTGGGCTATGAAGAGGGCGGTTATTTAACAGAGGCTGTGCGAAGAAGGCCATACTCAGTTATCCTTTTGGATGAGATTGAAAAGGCACACCCTGAAGTCTTCAATCTATTCCTGCAGATTTTGGATGACGGCCGGCTTACGGATGGAAAGGGTCGAACAGTAGATTTTAGAAATACTATATTGATAATGACCTCCAACATTGGCAGTAATTTGCTGCAGGATATGGGAGCAAAAGATTACGACACCATGCGTCAACAGGTCATGGAGGTTATGAAGAAAGAGTTTCGGCCGGAATTCCTTAACCGAGTAGATGATATCGTAATATTCCACAGCCTTAAATTGGAAGATATAAGAAAGATAATCGATATTCAGTTGAAAGATTTGCAAAAGATGTTAGCTGATAAGAAGATTAACATTTCACTTACTGATAAAGCAAAAGACTTCCTCGCTAAAGAAGGATACGACCCAGTTTATGGAGCTCGACCTTTGAAAAGAGTAATTCAAAATAGAATCCAAAATATCTTAGCTCTCAAGATGCTGTCAGGGGAGATTGCTGAAGAAGATCATATCCTGGTTAATTTTGATGAGAATAAAAAAGAGCTGGTATTTAATAAAAAATAAGATAACAAATGTTATTGCTTTCAAGCAAATGTAAATGATAACCTTATTGGAAGGAGGTAGACAAAATGGCTATTATTAAATGGGAACCGTTCAAAGAGCTTATGGATATTCAAAACAGAATGAGCAGATTATTCGAGGATACTGTTTCCCGTAGTCGAGGAAGAGATGAGGATATTACCCACGCTGCCTGGACTCCTTTAGTTGATATATACGAAACCAAAAATGAAGTCATACTTAAAGCTGAGCTTCCAGAAATCGACCAGAAGGACATTAACCTGAGAATTGAAAGCGATAATTTAATCCTTGAAGGTGAAAGAAAAATACAGGAAGAAGCAAAAAAGGAAAATTACTACCTTGTAGAAAGAGCATATGGTAAATTTAAACGCTCTTTCACTCTTCCGAGCTCAGTTGATGCAGAGAAAATTAAAGCAGAATATAACCATGGAGTTTTGAAAGTTATCTTACCGAAAAAGGAAGAAACCAAAGCTAAGCAAATCACCATTGATATAAAGTAAATATCTAATAAAAAACATTAAAAATTGGATATTGAAAAATAAATTTATAAGGTAGAGAAAAAATGGCAATTACTAAATGGGACCCATTTAAAGAACTTGTTGATCTACAGAGCCGCATGAGCAAATTATTTGAAAATACTATCTCCCGGCAAACAAGGGAAGAGAACATTGCTCAAACCACCTGGACTCCTGCAGTAGATATCTATGAGACGAATAAAGAGATAGTCCTCAAAGCAGAATTACCAGACATGAACCAGAAATATATCAATCTTTCTGTAGAAAGCAATATGCTTATTCTTGAAGGTGAAAGAAAGCTGCAAGAGGAAACAAAAAAGGAGAATTATTATCTTTTGGAGCGATCATATGGAAGGTTTAAGCGTTCTTTTACCCTTCCGAGCTCAGTTGATGCAGAGAAAATTAAAGCAGAATATAACCATGGAGTTTTGAAAGTTATCTTACCGAAAAAAGAAGTGACAAAAGCCAAGCAAATATCTATTGATATAAAATAGAAATATTTACCTATCTTATAAATGTAATAAAGTATCTGACAAAATTGATAGAAAAAAAAATAAAAGAAGAGATTGAATGGTTTGAGAGAGCTGAAAGAAAAAGGCACTCTGAAGCACACCTTTTTGCTCATAATCAGGTAAAAAAAATACTCGTACCATTATTAGAAAAATTAGAAGCCCAGGACAAAAAAATCTTAATTGCTGGAATTGGAAGCGGTGCTGAAGTACCCTCAGTGTTAAAAATATCAAAAGATGTGATAGGATTTGATATCGCATTTGTCAGTTTAAAGCAGTGCTCTGAGATATTCCAAATCCCATTGGCAGTAGCAAATTGCAACGCTATCCCTTTTAAGCATCGAAGTTTTGATATTGTCCTGGCTATTGGTTTGCTACATCATCTAATTGGACAGGGAAAGCTGATGGATTATCTTATCCAAAAGCAAAAAACTCTTCGCAAAGGAGGGTATTTAATCGCTTTGGAGCCAAATTTATTTCATCCAAGCGGATTAGTAATGACAATTTGTCAGAAAATAAAACCCGGGATTTTGGGTTTGGTTCCACATGAAGTAGCTTTATCCCCCTTGAGATTAAAACTAAGATTTAAAAAAGCTGGATTTAATGATATAAAAATTGAAGCAGCAAGCTATGTTTACAATAGATTCCCATTATGGTTTTCCAAATTTATTGTAAAATTTGAAGATAAAATTAGGAGAAAATGGCCCTTCAAATTCTTTGGCTGGTTTACTTTAATTTATGGTAGAACTTGATATATAATAGATGCTTTTTAAAATTTTTTCAGTAAGGAAGTATGAAAAATGACGAACACAATTAAGACTACTTTTTTATTAGCAACTTTAACCGGGTTAATCATATTCATCGGGTATTACTTTGGCGGCCAGCGGGGAATGATTTTTGCCTTTACTATTGCTGTCATAATGAATTTCACCAGCTATTGGTTCTCCGACAAGATTGTACTTTCCATCTATCGTGCCAAAGCAGTTACCAGAGAAGAAGCACCACAGCTTTACAGAACGGTGGAAAGGCTGACGCAAAAAGCGAGCTTACCAATGCCGCGTATCTATCTCCTACCTCATGAAGCTCCTAATGCCTTTGCCACCGGAAGAAACCCAAAAAATGCGGCTGTAGCTGTTACTCGAGGTATAGTAAGGCTATTAAATGAAGAAGAATTAGAAGGAGTATTGGCACATGAATTAGCCCATGTCAAAAATCGCGACATCCTCATAGGCTCAATAGCTGCTACACTTGCAGGAGCTATTATGCTCCTGGCTCATATTGCCCGCTGGGGTGCGCTTTTAGGAGGGTATGGCGGAAGTGATGATCGTGAGGGAGGAATATTTGGACTGCTCTTCATGGCTATTTTAGCTCCCATAGCCGCAATGCTTATTCAACTGGCTATATCCCGCGGCCGTGAATATCAAGCTGATGCAACAGGAGCTAAATTTGCCGGCAATCCCTATGGATTAGCTAATGCATTGAAGAAACTCGATTATGCGGCTAAGAGAATACCAATGAACGCAAGCGGTAATACACAGCATATGTTTATTGTAAAACCTTTTTCTGGTCGGTCTTTAGCTTCTCTTTTTAGCACCCATCCACCAATAAAAGAGCGAATTCGTCGGCTGGTCGGTCACGATTTGTATTAGAAAACCACGTTCATGGATATATGAAAAAGCAGAGCTACCCCGCTCTGCTTTTTCTTTTTTTACAAACAAATATATGCTAACATATTTTCCTAACGTATAAAGATATTTGGCCATAGCTTTCAACCCGATTGAGCAGGAAAAAAAGTGTCGAACATATTAGAATATATAAAAATTCACAAATATCCTCTTTTGCTAGTTCTGCTATTTTTAGTAATCTTCCCTTTTTTCAACCGAGACGAATATAGAAGGCTTAATTACGATGGTATCGGATACTATTCATACCTACGCTCTCTCTTTTTCGATCACGATTTAAATTTTGTTAACGAATATAATGAGCTGGGCTATTTCGAGGTAGAGACATATCCCATGGACAAAACACCCACTGGTCTTTATCCTAATCCATGGTCCATTGGCCCTGCTATACTATGGCTACCTTTTATGCTCATTGCTCATCTGCTGGCACTTATTTTCAATTTATTCGGCCATGCCATACCGCTTGATGGATATAATCCTCTTTATACAGGAATAGTCGGAATCAGCACCGCACTCTATGGCTTCCTGGGATTTTATCTTGTCTATCTTATTTTAAAGAAATACTTTTCCCCTTTGATCTCTTTCTTAACCACCTGTGCCATGCTTTTAACCTCTCCCATCTTGTGGTATATGTTCCGCCAGCCTTATTATGCGCACGCTCTTTCTTTCTTTACCGTAACCCTGTTCATCTATTATTGGCTGCGGATGAAAAAAGAGGGCAGCTATAAAGATTGGGTAATCCTTGGTCTATTGGCAGGGCTTATGTGTCTAACTCGTTGGACAAATGGAATATTTTTGGTTATCCCGGTCGCTGGTTCCTTTATAAAGCATTACCTCATACCGTGGAGAAAAGGTATTAAAAAGGCTCCTATTTTATCATTTATCAAAAAATACCTTTTATTTGCGCTGCTATTTTTAGCGGCCTTCTCACCGCAGCTCATCTGCTGGAAAATCATCTATGGTTCTGCTTTTACCATTCCCCAGGGTGGGGCTTACATCCATTGGTCTCGCCCCTTCATCATGCAGGTTCTTTTCTCTTCGCGTCATGGATTGTTCTCCTGTAGTCCGATTATCTATTTCGCAGTCATTGGTTTATTTTTCTTCCTCAAAAAAGACTGGTCTTTTGGGCTCATTATATGGGTGAGTTTAGTGCTGATTATCTATGTTAATAGCGTCGCTGGTACCTGGTGGGGTGAGGGAAGCTTCGGCATGAGGAGATTCTGCTGCTGTCTGATTTTCTTTTCCCTTGGCTTAGCTACCCTGCTGGAGCGGATGATAAAAAGACCAGTGCTCGTCGTATCTCTGCTCCTGGGTTTATTTGCCATCTGGAATCTCCTGTTTTTAGAACAATTTAACAAGAATATGATTAGCTCTATTGATCCAGTTCCTTTCCAGATTATTGGGGAAAATCAGGCCAAGCTCCTGTCTGACAAAATTGGTAATCCTTTCTCTTTTCCGGCTAATCTTTTCTTCAGCCTTAAGTATAAACTTCCTTTGCGCAGTTACGATTATATAGAAGGTAACTATCTCTTTTATAACTATTACTATCACAAAATATCCGATAGATATATGCTGGAATTTGATGGTCGGGAGAAAGGGATTCAGCTCTCCAGAGATTGGGGATGGTCAAGATATGAAGCAAGCGATGAATTGACCTTCCGCTGGGCTGAGCGCACTTACGCAAGAATCTATGCTTTACTCAATGAGATAGACTTCAAAGCTGTACGCATGGACCTCAGGGTATTTCCCTTTTTCTATCCCGGGTCAGGCAACCAGACCATGAAACTATCAATTAATGGCAATTTGGTCAATTCCTTCGTCTTACCGAATGAAGCACACTATCAGGAGATTTCAACAATTATTGATGCATCCCTTTGGAAAGAGAAGGTAAACGAAATTCGCTTCGATTTCAGCTTTGCTGAAATACCAAAAAATGTCTTCAGTAACAATCCTCCTACTAATGAAGAAGAAGGGATTATATTCAAAGCCCTCGGCCACCAGGATAAGCGTAGGTATGCGGCTGCCTTTGATTATATTCGCTTCTTCAAAATTAAATAAGGCTGATTAAGAAACATCCTCAAGCTTCATAATAAAGCTTCCATCGGACAGGCAGCACCGCTGCTTTGGCAACAAAGTTGCTTTGCCATTCGATTGCCTGAATAACAAAATACCATCACCTGAGCATAACCTTTGCCATCATAATATCAAAGAGGCCGTGCCTCCCCTGTCCGATCGTTATAGCCGAAGGCTATGGCGATATTATTCTATAACAAGATCAATTGAAATAGAAAATTGAATCAATCATAGAACAGGGAGACTTCGCTTCCTTTGGACAGACGCAAGGCCTGTCCCTACACGGGAGTTCTCTGGTAGAAAATATGTTTAGTTCCTAAAAACAAAATTTTTAAACAAAAACTTTTTATTATTTTCTTTTTACCTTTATACTTATCTTAGGAATCTTAGCTTTTTATTTGAGCTGTAAATCAAAATCGCCCACAGATGCTACTGGTGCTTCAAATGATGCTCTGGCAACGCAGAGTGCAAATAACACCACTCAGACCACCACCAGCTCCAGCACTACCACTACTGTTAGGCCCGGCCAGTCACCCACCAACACCACCACCCTTATCACTTCCCGCACCCTGACCACTACCAGCACATCCACAAGCACTACCTCAACTACCACAACCTCAATTCCTATAACCACCACACTCAAACCAACCACAACAATAGGCTTAACCACTACTATAGCGACTGAATTGTGTGATATTCGCTGGCCAAGAAAACCCTATAACGCTGGCGGCTATGTGCTGATTAATGGAAATCGATATTACCATAACGCTACCTATCATGCTGCCGCAGGTGAACAAATAACAATAAAAGTAAAAATATGCAACTATAGTTTATTGGATTATAATTATGATTCCCATATATACATTTATTATGATGATACTGCGCGGAACCCATTATATGATTATTATGAATCTATTACACCTTTTCCACCTGGAGGGAGCAGCAGCTGCAAAACGGTGAGAACTCCCGCTCCTTTTCAGTTAACAGATAACGGTCAGTTAACAATTCTTTTTGGTGGTTTAAATCAGCCAATGATGCCTGAACGCGCTTGTATTAGCTCAATTATAATTAACATTCAAATTGATTAGTTTAAATATAAAGCTCGGAGAATAGTATCCTGAATATCTTAATGATGTAATATTATTTAAAATGAATTTATCTCTCCTGTCTTAAAGAGCTAAAACCTTCTCCTTTTTTTATCTTTTATCTCCAAAACTTGATCCTATAAAAATTCCCTTCGCAATAACAGCAGCGATAGATGGCATGCCCGCTTTGGCATTATGCAAACTTTGCTCCCCATGTATAATAAGATACTCAACCATTTTCAAATAGCCGAAGAGGATACTTCGCCTCATTCGGACAACCAATAGGTTGTTCCGACATGGTTTCAGTCAAAGATGTTCATAATATTATAACAATATGCCAGGATTGAAATGTACATAATAACCAAGCGGCTGTGCCGCCTGTCCCTACACAGGAGTCCATTGTAGAAAAATAGCAAACCAGCTTTGCTGGCGGACGATCAATAGGTCGTCCCTACATAGCTTTCCTTCAAAGGTTAAAATGCGAAAATAAGGTTTCTTTTAAATTATCGGATTTTTTTTATTTTTGATTTTTTCTTTTTTGAAGTATTTAGAAGCTGTAATGGAGACAATTCCACTCAACCCTACCAGCCCTATGAGATTGGGAATGGTAACCAGGCCTGTTAATACATCAGCAATAATCCATACAATCTCAACCTTTAAGATAGCCCCCAGAATTATGAGCAGACAAAAAATCCAACGATAGAACATTTTTGCCTTTACACCGAAAAAATAGGCAGTGCATTGTTCACCATAGTAAGGCCAACCTATGAGAGTGGAATAGCCAAAAAGTAGAGAACTAAAGAAAACAATCCATCGGCCTGCTAAACCAAGGTTATGGCTAAAAGCAGAAGCAGCTAATATGGTACTGGTAGTACCATCTGCCCAATTACCTGTTAGCAAAACAACCAGCGCCGTGAGAGTACATATAACCAGTGTATCTATAAAAACCTCCTGGAGTGCCATTACTCCCTGCTGAACCGGGTCTCGACTGCGAGCAGCGCTGTAAGCAAAGGAAGCGCTTCCCATCCCAGCTTCATTGGAGAACGTTGAACGGGCCAGGCCAAACCTCATCGCCATCATTACCGAGGCACCAGTAAAACCACCAATAGCAGCCATGGGCTTGAAAGCATTGGCAAAAATCAAGCGGAAAACATCAGGAATTCGAGGAGCATTAAGAGCGACAATTATTATAGTGCTCACGATGTAGATAATTACCATAAAAGGGGAAAGTTTGCCGGCAAACCAGCCAATCCTTCGGATTCCTCCAATTATTACCAGCCACACAAAAAATGCCAGAGCAATGCCTATAGTTCTATGGCTGAGGTGAAGTTGGGAGCCAGCAATTAGAGCGATGGAGTTGCCCTGCGTCAAGGGAACCGAGCATGATCTGATAAGCATAAAGAAGGCAAAGATTGTGCCCAGCCAGGGTAGCCCCAATCCTCGATTTATATAGGCTATGGGTCCTCCTAAAATAGAACCATCATCAGCTACTTTTCGATATTTCACTGCTAACAGTGATTCAGTGAACTTTGTTGCCATCCCGACAAAAGCTGCAATCCACATCCAGAATATGGCACCAGGACCGCCCATGGTGATCGAAGTAGCAACTCCGGCTATATTACCATTCCCTACCGTACCGGCCAGAGCAGTCATGAGAGATTGAAACGGGGAGATTTCTCCCCTCCCCTGCTGATCCAACTTACCCCGCATCCCACGCCACATTAATTTAAAAGAAAGACCAAGTTTCCTGACCTGAATAAAGCGAAGTCGGATAGACAAAAAGAGACCAACGCCTAAAAGAAAAACCAGCAGATGGGGGCCCCACACAATTTTCCCCAACAATAAGATGGCTTTAGATATTGAATCCATTTAAATTACAATCCACTGACAACGATAATATTCCATTACCATAGTATAACGATGCTTGATTATTAAATGCTCTTCAAAAATGTTTATAGCAGAGCTATAGGCATGGGGTCAAGCACTATTTACTTTTCAAATTTTAGTTTTTAACTGTCCAATACTACCTATTTAAAAAAAGAGCTTAGCCTTTTCATAAAAAATGAAGTAAAATTTAAGAAATTAAAAATAATTAAAGCTGTTGTCTGATAAGCTTTTTGCCATCATGAAAGAACTGAATAATATGAATAAACAAAAAAATGAAAATGCAATCGAAGCTCACAGTTTACAGAAAAAACTGAGATTTCGCCACGTTTGGGCTCTGGGGGTGGGAGCGGTTGTGGGCGATGGAATATTTCTCCTTATGGGTGAGGGTGCCAAGATAGCGGGGCCAGCAGTGCTGCTGGCTTATGGCTTAGCTGGTATACTATTGCTTTTCATAATGGTTTCTATGGGAGAAATGGCTCTGGGAATGCCCGAATCAGGTGCAATGTGGGTCTGGAACAAAAAATTGCTCGGTGGCTTGTGGGGATTCCTTACCGGCTCGCTTTATTCTGCAGGCTGGATAATTGCGGGAGGTTCAGTTGGTTTAGCAATAGGTACTCTCACATCCCGTTTCTTTGATCTCGGATTGCCCCAGGATATATCAATTGTGATCTGGGGAGTTGTATTAGTCTCCCTCTTTGCTTTGATAAATCTCTCTGGAGTGGCTATGGCAGCAAACACACAACTTATTATGGTTCTGGGTTTAATGGGGATGATGCTGATATTCTCAATAGCAGGATTTGCAAGCAATAAGCTTGAGTTGTCAAATCTTGAACCTTTTTTACCTAAAGGATTTGGAAGTTTATTCCCCGCAATTGCTCTTGGCACTTATGCATATATGGGAGGACTGACCCTTACCACTGCTGGTGGCGAGGTAAAAAATGCTAAGGATTTACCCCGAGGATTGGTCTGGGCTTCTCTTACTGTTATTATTATTTATAGTCTGGCAATGTTTACCATGCTTGGTTTAATATCCTGGAAAAATTTAAGCGTAATTGAATCTCCCTTTGTCTCTGCTGCTCAAGTAGCTTTTGGATCTTCGGCAGCAACAATAATAAATGCCGGAGCCTGGCTGGCAGCAGCTACCTGTCTATTGGGAGGAACATTATATTCGGCTCCTCGACTTCTCTTCTCTATGGGGGAAAAGGGTGTATTGCCACTTGCATTCTCACAACTGAGCAAAAAAAGCAGCATCCCAAGATTTTCAACATTAGTAGTATGGTTTATTAGTCTATGCCTTATACTCTTGGGATGGCGGCAACCTGATATAATATATGTCTATCTTTCATTATTGCTTGTTTTTTGCTGGTCTCTTACCTGGTTTATTACATTATTAGCAGCTATTGCCTATCGTAAAAAATATCCTGAAGAAATTAGCAATTTAAAGTGGCGACAACCTGCATTCCCCCTTTTCCCTATTTTAGGGTTAGCTGGAGTAGCAATTATAATGTATGGCGCTTTCCAGGCAGCTCTTATTTCACTGCTGATTGGTCTGGCCTTTCTGGGACTTCTGGTTATGTATTATTTTTTTTGTGGGAAAAAGAATATGGAATTAAAAGAAAAGCAGTCGAACGAAAATGGCAAATTACATGAATAAAAGCGACAACAGAATTAAATTGAAACATCATAACCAATAATGAGATAATTTCATTTTTATTAAAGAAAATAGAGCATTTGAAAATTAATTAATGAGGGATAGGTATGAATAAAAAGGAAATCCTTAAAAGAGTCGATAAAGAGGGAATAGAATTTATTCGAGTGGAGCATCTTGATTATAATGGTATAATACGCTCTCGGTCCATCAGGAGAAGAAGATTAAAGGATGCCTTAGAAAAAGGTATAAATATGAGCACGGCAATTATGAGTTTTAATATATTTGATACGATTATCAACAATCCAATGTACGGTTCTAATGCTGGTGATTATTTCTTGCTGCCTGATCCAGAAACTTTTATGGTAATTCCTTATCTCAGCAATACTGCAAGAATGTTTTGTGATTTAGTTGACGAAAATGGAGAACCATGGCAAGGTTGCCCCCGAACGGCTTTACTAAGGATGGTAAAAGAAGTGGAAGAAATGGATTTTCAGCTTAAAATGGCCTGTGAAACAGAAGGCTCTCTGGTTAAGAAAATAGATAACACATACGTCCCGGCAGATTTCCATAAATGCTTCACCCCTGATGGATTGGATATCCAGGATGAGCTTCTGCAAGAAGTGGTCTTTTCTCTGGAAAAGATGGGAATAGTAGTGGACAAAATGACAGCAGAATATGGTCCCGGTCAGTATGAGGTAAACCTTGCGCCTGCTAATCCGCTGAAAGCAGCCGAAGATTTAATTACATACAAAGAACTATGGCGCGCCTTAGCAAGGAAGAGAGGGCTCATCGCCACTTTTATGCCTAAACCATTTAAAGAATATGCAGGAAATGGGCTTCATGTGCATATCAGCCTATATGATTCCAAAGGAGAAGCAAATCTCTTTGAGAACAAAAACGATCTTCAGGGAATAGGGCTCTCAAATTTGGCTTATTTTTTCATAGGAGGACTATTAAGACATGCTTCCGCTATAACCGCTATTGGTGCCCCAACCATAAATTCTTATAAACGGCTGCTTCCCGGGCACTGGTGTCCCGCTCATATTTGTTATGGTCAAGGGAATCGAGATGTGCTGGTGAGGATTCCCGATGGGCCGCGCACTAAAAGGTTGGAATTTAGGTCACCTGATGCTTCCTGCAATCCCTATTTGGCTATTGCAGCAATCATTGCTGCTAGTATTGATGGCATAAAGAACGAAATCGACCCGGGTCAGCCAGTTCAAGAAGCTATTGGCAGCTTAAGCCGCGAAGACATTGAAGAGAGGAGTATTAAATGGTTACCGTGCTCCCTCTGTGAGGCAATAAGTGCGCTAAAAGAAGATATCTATATTCAAGAGAAGCTTGGGCCTACATTGATGAAAGAGTTTATCAGAGTTAGACAATCAGAATTTGACACCTTCAGGGAAGAAGTGAGCGAAAAAGAGCGAGAGGTTTATTTAGAAACCTATTAGGAGGAATTAGATGCAAATACCTGCAGAGTCAGACATTAAGATATATCTTTTATCCCACTTTTTTCAGATTCACCATGAATACATCAGTTTAAATTCTCAAAAAAATAGTACCTGTGGCCCCTATAACCTATCATACATTTTAAGAGGATTAGGATTTAAAGAATATCATGGCATCTCTATTAGTGAGGATTATTTAGCATCTTTAGCTCAAGTTCATATCTCAAGAAAAGATGCCAATAAAAGCAATAAAATAAACGACCAAATAAAAGAGGGCCAGATTACAGAGGAAGAAGCAGAGAGAAAATATCATAAAGTATGGTATAAATATAATTTAAAAGAGACCTCAAATCCTATTGAATTAGGTGCCAGTTGTCAGGGCCTCATTTATGCCTGTGATAAAGTTACAGAAAATGCTATTTCGACCTTACCAATAATTGCCTATACAAAAGATGGGAAAGAATATTTAACATCAGAAAGGTTCTCAAAGCTCACAGAGCTTCTAATTAAAAAAAGGTCTCGATGGGGGCTACAGCTTATTTTAAATTACCATACTAATAAGTTGCTTAATATGAACCATGATGCTTATAATCTCTTTTCTCTCTTCGAAGCAGAAAATCCGGAAGCTCTGTTCGGTCACGATCCCTGGAGCGAAGGACATTATGTAAGCTGCGGTGCAATAATACAAAAAAAAGGTGAATTCTGGTATCTTATAAGGGATACTTACAACAACAAAGGTTTTAGAGGTTATCATTTACAACCATTTGAGTTAGTGAGAAAAGCCCTGATAAGGGATGATGGTAGAGAAGGAGGAATTCTTCTCTTAATTAATAAGCAAGCAGAAAAAGAAGCGCAGGGTGAATTAAAGAATATGGGCTTTTTCTTATCTCCCTGGGATAATGGAAGTCCTTTCTATCGGGAATAAATCTATGCAAAACTTTAAAGAAGAGTTAATTAAAGAGGTAGAACAATTAGAACCGGAGGCTATCGATTTTCTGAAAGATATAGTACTTTCTCCCAGTCCTTCAGGAAGAGAAGGAAGTCCTGAAGACAGTTCAAGTGTAGTGGGTAAAATTTACAAGTATCTTACTGATCTACCGAACATTGAAATAACAACCCAGAAAGTTAAAGAAAACAGCTACAACATAATAGCAGTAATAAAAGGCACTGGTGATAAAACGTTACTATATTGCTCCCATACTGATATTGTACCTCCTGGTGATTGGCAATTATGGTATGAAGGAAATCCCTTTTCCGCACGTGATGGCAAAGTTCATTATATGGGAAACCGAAAAGTCCTGGTAGAAATAGAGGATTGGCGATATGAGCTTCCCATCCGAGAGATTACAGATAGAATGTGGCAAAGGAGAAAAACTAAAGTAAAAAAGATTATATACGGGAGAGGAACATATGATAATAAGGGAAGTGTTGCTGCAGCTATTCTGGCTCTAAAAGCTCTTGCACAATCTCTAAAAAAAAGAAACATACCTTTAGGAGGAGATTTAATAGTAACCTTTCAAGTCGATGAAGAAGACAGAGGAAGTGGAATAAAAAGCATTACTGGCTCAGGGGAAAACAAAGGCTGGCTGACGGAGAAAGGATATCTGGAGAAACCTCTAAGTGAAAATGACCTGCAGCAGAATATTGGATGCATCATATTAGAAGGTTCTTATGGATATGCTCCTGTTATTGGACATAGAGGATTGGCCTGGTATTTAATCCAAGTAAGAGGTAAAGCTGCACATGCTTCTACTCCCCATTTGGGTGTAAATGCAATAGAAAAAATGGCAAAAATTATTAACGTTCTCAACAGTGAAAGGACAGAACTAAATAAGAAGCTGGGAAAAATCATGAATGATCCTTTGCTTGGCGAACCCCTTGTAAATGCGGGTACTACTATTGTAGGAGGTGGGATAGAACAGGTATCAGCTACTGAGATGGGTATTGAGATAAAGCGTTCTCAAATAAATGCTATTCCCGATTGGTGTGAGGCAACTCTTGATGTTAGATTTGTACGGCCCTCCTCATCATTAAAAGATATAAAAATGTTACCTCAGCAAATTGGTGAGGTGATTGAAGAATTTATCCGGAAAAGATTGGTTATGGACGGCTGGGATTTTGATATTCAATTGGATAAGGAATCAATATTTCTCCCCAGTGCTACCAGTAACACAAAGGAAGAAGCCCTCACGCATCCGCTCATACAATCTCTGAACAGCTCCTGGCAATTCTTAAAAGAAAAAATGCCACCTTTGGAGATCACCTTCGGTGCTACTGAAGCTCCCTTTATGATCTATGAAGCTAAAATTCCCACTTTAGTAGAATTGGGACCTGCTGGTGCTCTTTCGCATGAATATCACGAATATATTGAAAAAGATCAGATAGGTTTAGGCGGAAAAATTTTGTCCCTTTTGGCCCTCGATTTTTTTTCAATAAAATAACAAATAATAAAAACTCGAAAGCCTAATAAAAAATAGTGCAACTATTAAGAAGTGGCCTGACTAAAAAATATATCGACTCGAAATACTTATGTAAGATTCCCCTATGGCTCCCCCTTCCAGTTCAATAACTATCTTTTCAGTGAGGGGATAATCAAAACCGGCAAAAATTGATATAGACTTATCCTGATCAAAAGTAATCTTTGGAAAATATTCTCTTGGATCAATCACACCATCCACTTTTCGTATCTTCACCCCGAAATATGTGGATAAGGGCTTAATATCATATGCTGAAGCTATGGCCACTTGTATCTCCTGCCAATCAATATCTGATATTACTCCAGTAGCTTTTGATTCCCCATCTGTAAACATTCTGGATAAATGAAAATCAACTGCCAGTTTAAATGGTTTCTGAAGCAAAATGCCTCTTGCACCAAAACCGAACATTTGCTCCCATTCACCTTTAGTAGCCTTTGTATTAAAGGAGCTCATACCAAATTTTGCATAAACTGAAATATTATCTGTCAATCCATAAAAGCCCATTCCTCTCAGGTAGTGCATCTTTACAGTTCCACGACTATCCGAAGAAGCTATATTTGATGCAAGATACTGATAACCATAATTAACCATAAACTTTTTCTTAGCAGGAAGTACAAAAGGATTGGTCACCTCATCTGCCATTAATCCCAGGGAAATAAAACAAAATAGTAAAACAATTAAGCTCTTTTTCATGGCCTCACCTAAATAGAATATAATAATTACTTATATAAAAAAACATACAGCACCAAAATCGGTCAAGATAAAAAATTTTAATCTATTATCTCTCTCTCTGTCAAGGAGATTGCTGTTTTCTCCATGCTAAATATTAAGCAAAGATTATAATCTCCATCACAATAGCAAAATTTCCACTATTTTTTTATTTTTTTTTACCTTGAATTAAGAAGCTTACCAAAAAAAGCAAAAAAATACCTGCTGCCATACCATGAATAATGGGATTTTTCCAATGGAGCACATGACCTATTAGGGTGGTAGTGCTCCCTGCAACCATTGATACTATAGCTCCATGAGAATTTAGTCTCAGTTTATCTTTATAAAAACCAAAAAGTATTGGTACCACTAAGCCAGCAGCAAAGAGGCTGTATCCTAATACAAAGGTCTCTCTTAATCCAGGGGACAGGAGAGCTAATATCAATGAACCTCCTCCGATTGCTATAACCATAATTTGGCATAACTTCACCAGCTTCTTATTGTTTGTGGGCCGTATTATATCATTACTAACAACAGTGCTGGCTGTTAAAAGAACGCTGTCCGCTGAAGACATTAATGTTGCAAGCAATGCGACAATAACCAATGAATCCAAAGGGAAAGGAACAATTCTAAATATCATCTCTGGTATAAGAGATGCAGGCTTCTCCAGCTGCAAATTAATTTCGATAGCAGATAAAGCTATAATAGCCACAGCAATTCCAAAGAGAATTTTAAAAATGCCAGCTAACAATGCACCTCGTGAAGAGATTTTTTCTGATTGAGCAGAAAAAAGCTTGCTGTAAATATCAGAGCCAACAATGTGAACCAAACCTACCATAAGAAGCAAAGAGAAGACATCCATCACACCAAAATTGGAGGAAATTGGAAAAGATAGATAGTTCGCTGATAAAGTGGGAAATCCTTTCGAATAATATAAAGCTAAGGGTGCGGTTAGAAAGCATATGCCAACAATCATAATGGCAAACTGAAGGATATCAGAATAAGCCACAGCATATTGTCCCCCTAAATATGTATATAAGACAATAATCGCCGCAACTAATAACAATGTTACGTTAGAATTTAACGGCAGAAAAGTAGAAAGAACTGCTTGAGTTGACTGCATTATAAGAGCTAACCAGGCAATCTCAGCCATAACCACAAATATCGAAGAGATCAAATAAGCCTTTTGCCCATACATTTTCTCTACTATCTGCGGTAATGTATACTTTGCCATGCTTCTTATCTTACGTGCGAAGAAAAAAGCTAATAAGATCAAACCTATACCACCAGAAAGATCAAGCCAGAGACCTGAAAGACCAAATCGATAAACATATATTCCTGCGACAATAGTAGCGGAGCTGCCAATAACAGTTGCACTCAGAGTAAAGCTAAGAGACAATAAACCCAATTTTCTGCCGGCAACAATAAAACCTGCAGGTGTTTTGCTCTTCTTTCTGCTGTAAAATCCAATAATAAGAAGAGCAGCAAGATAACCAAAAATTAAAATTAATTTCATAACTCTGCTTTCATTGGTGCTTAGGGACATAATATTAAAATAAATATTCGATTTTTTCAACAATAGAGCTTCAATTTTTATCAAACATAAGGAGATAATATTTATTCACATCCATGATTTATTAAAATATGATATACTCTGGCATTAGGCTTTATAAATAAATTTAGATACGGAATGATTCAAGTGAAAAGTGATATAGAAAAATTAATGCAGAAAAAAGGGGTTGATGCTCTTATCATTATGGGAAAGCCTCAGGGTAATCCATCCATGCTCTATTTTACCGGTAGCATAAACCTCTTAGATAGCATAATAGTGATAAAACGGGGAGAGAAACCTCTACTTATACACAGCTCAATAGATAGGGATGAAGCGCAGAAATCCGGGCTCAACACAGTCGATTACAATTATTTTGAATTCTATGCCATCAAATCGAAAAATAGACATGAAAGAAGCCTTGCAGGTCTGGTGAAAATAATTAAAAAAATAAAAATAAAAGGATCTGTCGCTTTTTACGGAACAATAGAGCTCTCCAAAGGATATTCACTTTTAAAGGATTTAAATACTATGGTTAAGGATATAAATATATTTGAAGATCCCGAAACTAACATTCTTTCCCTTATGAGAGCTACAAAAGATAAAAAGGAAATAGATGCAATTAAAAAAGCTGGTAAAAAAACGGTGGCAGTAATGAGAGGAGTAAAAGATTTTCTCCAGCATCTCTACATCAAGAGAGACAAAGTAGTAGATAATTCCGGGCACTGTGTAACAATCGGTGATTTAAAAAGGATTATTAGCCAGGAAATGTTTGTTAGAGGACTAAGCGAGGAAGTTAATACTATTTGCTCTCAGGGAAAAGATGCAGCAATACCACATAGCTACGGTAATAATCAGCAGATTTTAAAAGCAGGAGAAACAATAATAATAGATATATTTCCACGCTCACGCGAAAGTGGTTATTTTTTTGACATGACAAGAACTTTCTGTCTGGGGAGCCTATCGGATGAAGTAAAAAATATTTATGGCGATATACTTGACGCCCTCAAAAGTGTTGAAGAAAACCTTAAAATACATACCACCACTGAAAGCTATTATCATCAGGTTTGTCAATTATTTGAGAGCAGAGGATACAAAACTCTATTAAATCATCCAGAAAGCGAGGAAGGTTTTGTCCATTCTTTGGGCCATGGCATTGGTTTGGATTTGCACGAAAGTCCATTTCTCTCCTCTTCTAACCCTGAAGAAAAACTATTACCCGGCATGGTCTTTACTTTAGAGCCGGGACTTTATTTCCCAAAAAGAGGCATTGGTATGAGGATTGAGGATGTATATTATATGAATGATGATGGGAAAATAGAAAATTTAACCAATTTTTCGCGAGATATATTTATTTCTTTAAATCAATATAGCTAAAACTAAATTTGAATGAACTTTTAGAGTACTGCTTTCGTATAAATAAGTGAAAGGAGGGTTTATGGCAAAAGCTAATAGTGCAAGCAAAAAAGTAGAAACAAAGGTTAATAAGCTTTATCGCTCAGGCAAAGATCAAATGATTGGCGGTGTTTGTGGAGGATTAGCAGAATATTTCTCTATGGATGCAACTCTAATCCGAGTAATTGCAATAGCCACAATCCTTTTTGGTGGTATTGGATTGCTTGCTTATCTTATTGCCTGGATTATAATTCCATTAAATCCCGCTCATAAAAATTTAGATCCTAAGGAAAAAAAATGCTCTACGGATCCACAGCTCTTCTGGGGAGTAGTATTGGTAGTTCTCGGTATCTTCTTCCTCTTGAACCGATTTGACTTCTTTTATTTCCGCTTTTATAATCCATGGTCTTACACCTGGAGATATGTTTGGCCTCTAATTATCGTTGCCTTCGGAATATTTCTTATAGTTAAAAAGCCTTTTGTTGGCGGCAAAAAAACAGCAGCAAAAGCAGTTGTAAAAAGAAAGCTCATGCGCTCCAAAAAAGACAGAATGCTTTCTGGTATATGCGGTGGAATGGGTGAATATTTCAATCTTGACTCTTCTCTGGTTAGAATTGGTTGGGTATTATTAGCAATAGTCAGCGGAGGATTAGCTGTATTAGCTTATATTGTTCTTATTTTTATTATACCCGAAGAGTAAGCAGGTTTACACTGTAATGATAAAGCACTTTATTTCTTTTAATGCTTATTAATTTTCTATTAAGGTATCTGTATTCTGCTCATTAACTTTTAATATCTCACCGTTAGTTCACATCCTGCAGGCGGCACTTTATTATTCGTATTGTTCGTTTCATTATTGCTTAAATATCTCTTCTTCTTTATACTGCTTTATAAGCTCCTCTTTATAGACTCAAAGTAGTTATAAAAATTATACGAATATATAGATTAATTATATTAAATTAAACTATATTGTTTATAATACCAAAAAGTACCTACCCATAAGCAATTTTTGTGCGAGACTTTTTCCCTTGAAATGATGGATTTCTTATTCTACAATATGAATGACTTTTGCCCGTTTATATGAAATAAATGCAAAGGGCATAGTAATTAGCTCTTTTATGGCGCACTCATGAATAGAACTAATATTAATGAGAACGACAATTAGTGAAAGAAAGAGAGCATATTCGGAGTGAATAATTGGACAAAAATAATACTAACTCGTCACGGTCAAACAGCGTCTAATGCAGAAAAACGGATTATGGGATGGCTCGATGAGGGATTGAATCAGATAGGCAATAAGCAGGCAGAGCGACTGGCTAAACGTTTAAGTAATTGGAACATTGACCTTTTTTTTAGTTCGCCCCTTTCCAGAGCTTTGCAAACCTGTAAGGCCATAGTCCAATATCATGATGCTCCGCTTAATATTATTGAAGATTTTGGAGAAATCCGAATCACATTATGGGAAGGACTCAGTTGGCACGAAGTTGCTGAACGCTATCCAAAAGAATGGGAAATATGGCGAAAAAATCCCACTCTGCTCGATATTAAAGATGTAGAGAGCTTAGCCCATCTCAGGAAACGTGTAGGCAGAGTTTTAAACAACCTGATAGAGCCAAACAAAGGTAAAACAATATTGATAACATCTCATGATGCTGTAACAAGAATGGCTATTTTATATCTCATTGGAATAGATAACAATTTTTATCGTCGATTCACAGTAGATAATACTTCAGTGAGTATCGTGCAAGTAAGAGATTCTACTTCTCGGTTACTATTATTTAATGATACTTCCCATATTGAAGGGGAGAATTTCTCCAAACTATAACATATTATTAACAGTAATTAATTAAGGAAATTTTTCTTGGCTACAAATTCAAATATATGTATGATATGTGCATGGAGAAAGACGTGTCTTAAACGCTTCTCCATTGCTCAAGATGAAGCCTTTCAGTGTCCTGATTTCACCAGGGATGTTACTATTAAAGACATAGAAAATGAAAAAGAACAATCTGCAGAAAAAGAAAGAGAAGCTTAGCATCTTTAGACCACTTGACTTTGTTCAAATCCAAATAAAATGCTAAAAAAGGGAGGAAAGAGATGAATCTCATTATATTTGCTATTATATCTGCAATACTGGCTCTTGTTTTTGCTGTTTATTTCGCTGTGCGATTAAAACGCCAGGACGCTGGTACAGCCGAAATGATAGAAATCTCAAAAGCTATTCAAGAAGGTTCTATGGCCTTTTTAATACGGGAGTATAAGACCCTTATTATATTTCTGATAACGATGGTTATAGTTTTAACACTTGTGGTAAATCCATATACTGCGGGCGCGTTTATTGTTGGTGCTTTCTCATCTGCCTTGGCTGGATTTTTGGGTATGAGAGCAGCTACTAATGCTAATGCTAGAACTGCTAATGCTACAAAAGAAAACTTAGCCAAGGGGCTGAAAGTAGCTTTTTCTGGTGGAGCTGTCATGGGGATGTCCGTAGTTGGGCTTGGTCTTTTAGGTTTAACATTATGTTACATACTCTTTTTTCGAATCTTCAACAACATTAATCAAGCAGTAGAAATAGTTGCTGGATTCAGCTTCGGCGCTAGCTCAATAGCTCTCTTTGCCAGAGTAGGTGGCGGCATTTATACCAAAGCAGCCGATGTTGGTGCAGACCTGGTGGGTAAAGTAGAGGCTTCCATCCCAGAAGACGATCCCAGAAACCCGGCTGTAATTGCCGATAATGTGGGTGATAATGTGGGAGATACAGCGGGAATGGGAGCTGACCTCTTCGAATCCTATATAGCATCCTTGCTCAGTGCAATGACTATTGGGGTTCTTCTCTTTGGAGTAAAAGGTATTACTCTCCCTTTAGGTATATATTCAATTGGAATAATTGCTGGAATTATTGGTTCATTCTTCGTTTGGTCCGGTAAAACAGTAAAAGAAGATTTCCAAGAACAAACAAAGCGGGCCCGATCTGCCCTCAATCGAGGGACGTTGGTTACATGTATTTTAACAGCTATAGGGATATATTTTTTGGTAAAATATACTCTTGGAGAGATTGGAATATTTCTTTCCGTACTAACCGGCTTAATCGCCGGATTACTAATAGGTAAAATAACCGAATATTTCACCTCCGACCAACAAAAACCAGTTCAATCTATAGCAAAGGCCGCTGAAGATGGACCTGCACGAAATATCCTCATAGGCTTATCCAGTGGAATGAAGAGTGCCGTGCTCTCAATAGTAGTAGTGTGCGTGGCAATTTATCTTGCCTATTACTTTGCTAACTTGTCCGGTGCAGGTCTTTATGGTGTACCAATGGCTGCCGTAGGTTTATTAGCTACCTTGAGCATAGTACTTTCCATAGATGGATACGGCCCGATAACTGATAATGCAGCAGGCATTGCAGAAATGGCGGGAATGGGTGAAGAAACAAGAAAAAGAGCTGAATCGCTCGATTCAGTCGGCAACACAACGGCTGCTGTTAATAAAGGTTTTGCTATTGCTTCTGCTGTTTTTACCGCTTTAGCTCTTTTTTCTGCTTATAGTAAAGTAACTGAACTCAAAGGGATAAACTTAAGCAACATTGAAGTTTTAGTTGGAATGCTTATTGGAGGAATGCTTGCTTTTTTATTCTGTGCTATTACTATGAAAGCAGTAGGAAAAGCAGCATTTCAAATGGTGAACGAGGTTAGAAGACAATTCAAAGAAATAAAGGGCCTTATGGAAGGAAAAGCAAAACCGGATTATAAAAAATGTGTTGATATAAGTACGAAAGCAGCTCTGAAAGAAATGATTATACCCAGCAGTTTAGCTGTCATAGTTCCAATAGCTTTAGGATTGGGCTTAGGAGCGGAATCTGTAGGTGGATTACTCACAGGAGCAATCATTGTGGGCTCTCTCTTAGCCATAACAATGGCAAATTCAGGAGGAGCCTGGGATAATGCGAAAAAATATATTGAAGCGGGTAATTTAGGAGGAAAAGGTTCTGAACCCCATAAAGCTGCTGTGATTGGAGATACCGTTGGCGATCCGTTTAAGGATACATCAGGGCCCGCCCTTAATATTTTGATTAAGGTGATGTCTATTGTAGCGTTAATCTTTGCTGCTCTATTTATTTAATATTAAAATTAACTAAAAAATTCGTATAAAGGAAAATCATCTGTGAGTAGAAATTTTATAAAAAGAAAAAGCATATACATTATTTCCGATGGTACAGGAGCAACTGCTGAAAGAATGTTGCGGGCGGCTTTAGCGCAGTTTGGTAATCATGATACTACAGACATTGAAAGATTTGGAGGTATTAGGACCATTCCTCAGATTGCAGAAATTATAGCCTCTGCCAAAGAGGAAGAAGAAGCTTTAATAGTTTATACTCTGGTTAGCCCAAAACTGCGAAGAGAAATGACTACCAGAGCAGCAGAGAAAGGCATTGAGGCTATCGACCTGTTTGGCAACCTCCTGATAAAGCTAAGCGAATTATTTCATTCCCCACCACAAGCTAAACCTGGAATTCTTTCTCGATTAAACGACAGCTACTACAAAAAACTTGATTCAATTGGCTTTGCGGTGAAACATGATGATGGACAGAGAATTGATGAATTAGATAAAGCTGATCTCGTTTTAGTAGGCGTCTCCCGCACCTGCAAAACACCAGTGAGTGTTTATTTAGCTTATTATAAAGGCGCAATGGTCGCTAATATCCCTATAATAAAGAACATAACATTACCATCAGAGCTATTCAGAATTGACCAAAGAAAAGTTGTGGGACTTACCATAGAGAATGAAATGTTGATTAAAATTCGTAGAGTCAGAGCTCAAAAAATCAGCAGAAGCATTTCATTAGATTACTCTGATCCAAAATCTATTAGAGAAGAGCTCAATTATAGTAATCTGATATTTCGCCAAAATCCTCTATGGCTCATTGTTAATGTTACGAGCAAAGGAATAGAAGAAATTGCTGCAGAAGTCGCAGCTCAAAGGCTGACTAACTTATAATGCGTTCTACCTCTCTTATTGTGATAATTATTTAAAATAGTGAAAAAATATTTTAGTTGAGCAGAAATAACCTTTCTTATTGTTAACAAGAGTGTAATATCCATTAAAGAATTAGAGTTTTACTTCGATTTATAATGAAAGACATAGAATGTTGGTTAATAGCATAAAATTAATATTTTATCATTAGGCAAATGATTATTGAATCTGATTATATTCTCGATAAAATATTCACTATAGAAGAGAACTATCTTTTCTTAAAAGATCGGTTAAAGGAATATATAAATCTGCTTATAAAAATATGTAATGCTACATATGGAGCTATATTCCTCTGGGGAGAATTATCACAAAAGATGAAGATTTGCTGCAGTTCTGGAATTGATTCCAGCACTATTGAAGCTATTAATAGCGAATATGCTGGACGGGGTTTTGAAAGCTTGGTAGAAGAGACTCTTGAGAAAAAAAAACCAATAATTAGAGAAAAAAAATCTAATGAGCTTAAACTCTATTTGGAAAAAAAAGAAAATTATCAGATAATGTCAATAATGAGCTTACCTCTCATTATTAACAATAATCTTTTAGGCATATTACAAATTGGAAAAAATTCAACATGGCATCCGGGAGAAACCGACGCAAAAAATATGCACTACATAAGCAGGTTCATCACTCAAAGCATTTATCGGAAAGAATTAGAGAAAGAGATAAAAAGGACCAAAAGCTATTTAGCCAATTTGCTCAGCAGCTCCCCGAGTAATATTATTACAACTGATATTCATGGATATTTTACTTATATAAGCTCCAGTACTGAGGAGCTATTTGGCTATAAGCCATTCGAGCTTCTTGGTCGAGCGGTAAAAAACTTCTATGTTGGAGGAGAAGCTCAAGCCCAGCGTATTATGGACCTTCTGAAAAAAAATGAAATAATTAAAAATTATGAAGTTCAAGTTTACAAAAGTGGTGGAACTAAGGTTTATATCAGATTATCAGCTTCGTTAATAAAAGACGAAAAAGGCAATATTATAGGAACTATAGGTATATGCGACGATATAAGTGAGCACAAAAAGCTTATACGAGTAATGCGAGATCAGACTCAACACCTTGTTAATATAATGGCGGACTCTGCTGATGCTATTGTAAGCATTGATAACAATAATATAATAAAATCCTGGAACAAAGGGGCTGAAGAGATATTCGGATATACCAGTCAGGAAATGGTAGGCCACTCCTTTCATAAAATGGTACCGAAAGAACTTTTAGATAAAAACGAGTTAGATAAAATAAGACAAGAGGTCTATGAGAAAGGTTTCATAAGGAATTATGAAACCTACCGTATTAGAAAAGATGGATGTAAGATATTTGTTAACATCACACGAACCGCTATCAAAGATGAAAAGGGAAATATAATAGGGAGCTCTGCCATTATAAGAGATATTACGAAAATGAGAGAGCTTCAAAGACAGCTTATCCATTCTGAAAAATTAGCTACTATCGGCAGGTTATCAGCTGCTTTGGCGCATGAGATAAAAAATCCGCTCGCTGGTATAAGTGGTGCCATTCAAGTAATTGGAGAAAATATACCCGAAGAGAATAGTCTCCAGGAAATTATAAAAGAAATATTAAGACAAACAAAGCGACTGGACAATACCATAAATCATCTTCTCTTATATTCCAAACCTCGACCCTTGAATAAGGTTTATTATAATATCCATACGTTATTAGACCAGGTTATTATGGTGCTTCAGCAAGAACCCCAAATAGAAAAAGTAGAGATTGTTCGCTGCTACGACAAAGAGTTTACTAAAGCTTTCATTGATCCTCAGCAAATGGAACAGGTTTTTATGAATATTATCATTAACTCACTTCAGGCCATGCCGAGAGGGGGAAATTTGACCATTACTACTGATCAGCAGAGGAACAAACAACTCATCTCTTTTGCTGATACAGGAGTGGGTATCGCAGCAGGAATGGTATTAAATATATTTGAACCTTTTTATACTACCAAGCATCGAGGTACAGGATTGGGTCTCAATATTTCCTATAATATAGTGAAATCACACGGTGGTACCATAAAAGTGAAAAGCGAATTAGGAAAGGGAGCTATTTTTACTATCGTTCTACCCAGGGAATAATTCAATGGCTGAAGAAAAAATCCTCATAATAGAAGATGAAAAATTAATTCGCTGGTCCCTGGCTGAACTCCTTACAAAAGAAGGATACCAGGTCTTTTCTGCTGAAGAGGGAAATAGTGCCCTCAAGCTTATGGATGAAGAATCTTTTGATTTAATTCTCTTAGATAATAAGCTTCCTGATATTGAAGGTATGGATATACTGAGACTTATTATTAAAGATTATGCAGATATTCCGATTATAATTATGACCGCATATGGCTCTGTTGACCAAGCAGTGGAGGCCATTAAATCAGGAGCTTACGATTATCTGAATAAGCCATTGAATTTTGATGAGTTGCTAATTACTATACAAAAAGCTCTGGAAACCACGCGACTTCGAAGAGAGATAAGCAGAATCCGCCAGGAACAAAAAAAGATGTTCGGCCTGGAAAAGATTATCGGCAGGAGTCCGAAGATTGTCGAAGTCTTTAAACTTGTAAATAAAGTGGCAAAAAGTGCTGCAACTACAGTACTCATCCAGGGCGAGAGCGGCACAGGTAAAGACTTAATTGCAAAAGCAATTCATTACATGAGCAATAGAGCCGATAAACCTTTTGTTAATATAACCTGTTCTGCTCTTCCAGAAAGCCTGCTGGAGAGCGAGCTTATGGGCTACGAGAGAGGAGCTTTTACCGATGCTAAAAAACTTAAAAAAGGACTCTTTGAACAAGCAGGTGGAGGAACTATTTTTCTCAATGAAATCGGTGAAATTGGGCTATCTCTACAGGTTAAGCTTTTGCGTCTCATTGAAGAAAAAAGCTTTAAACGGGTTGGGGGACTTAAAGATATTAAAGTAAATGTTCGCATTATAGCCGCTACTAATCAAAAGTTACGAGAAAAAGTTGAGAAAAGTCTGTTTCGTGAAGACCTCTATTATCGTTTAAAGGTAATCCCATTAGATATGCCACCTCTAAGAGAAAGAAGAGAGGATATTCCCTTATTAATTAATCACTTTATTGATACTTTTAATAAAGAATATCGTAAAAACGTTCAGGGAGTTTCTCCCGAGGCTTTGAAGCTTTTGATAAACTATAACTGGCCGGGTAATGTACGAGAACTGAGAAACCTTATCGAACGAGCCGTCATATTAGAGAATAAGAAGTTTATTACCCCAGAGGATTTACCGCGAGAAATTATGCCATGCTTTCCTTTAGAAACCCCATCGGGCGATGAGTTTGCCTTACCTGAAAAAGGCATAGATTTAGATCAATTAGAAAAAAATCTTATTCTGCAAGCATTAACTCGGACGAAAGGTAATAAAACTCAAGCAGCCAGGCTGCTCTCTATCTCCCGCGATGTACTCCGCTATCGTATAAAAAAGTATAATCTTGAATATTTATGAAAAAATCTTAAGGAATCCTTGTCAAAGTAGCTGATCCATAGAAGATTGAATTAAAAAGAAATCTAAATGTATTATGAGACTGTGCTCGGTAATTTGCCTTAATGCCTAAGAGAATAATCTTACCTTTTCCCTGCACAACATCTACAATAGCAGCTTTATCGTATAACTTTTCTCCTTTCCAAAGAAAACCGCTTAGCAAGGGGTTATGCATAGGATATTTTGCCACTATTTGGCCGTTTCTTACATCAAAGGCCGGACTGCTGCCTATCATCACCTCTGCTTCTCTATTAAAACCAAAGGCAATTGGATGACTTTTATCCACCAGAACCTTTAGAATAGAGCCCGGGCAATAAAATTCTTTTGCGGATAATTCTTCTAAAGAATTAGATATAGGAAGCCAGAAGAGCTTTACCGGTAGTTGCCAAGAAGAATTATGGCAAATGAGAGTGCCACCTTCATTAACAAATTCCTTTAACATTTTGCTTCCTATTGCGCCTATTCCTCCACAATATTCCGGAGGGTAGCTACCTTCTTGGTGACCCTCAAGTATGCGCTCTGCTTGTTGATCGGGTAAGATAATTACATCGAATCTATTATTTAATCCACCCTGCCGGATATCCTCATCATGTATTGTTTGGTAGGGGAATTCGAACTGCTCTAATACCCAACGTGTCCATCCCTCATCCATAGAGGGTATCCAGCTCTGATAGAGTGCTAAACGAGGTTGCTTAAGCTCATAGGCTCTTTCAGAAATGGACTTATTATGAGCATATACCCCAAGAGAAAGGTTATCTATTAATCCTTTCATTCTCTGGTGCATTCCCTTACTCACAAGTGCTATTATTGTTCCTGCTGGGAAATTGGTCTTATCCAAAGTGAAAGGATCTGCAGCCCAATATATTTTATAACCTTTTGCTAAAAGTCGATTGACAGCAATATAACTATTATTCTCTTGATGATAAAATAGATAAGCGAATTTGGCTTCACCGCCAATTAATTTTCCCGGATGTTGCTCTACAGGATCGATAAATTCCATTTCAATTTCCTTCGCTTCATTGAGCGGAACAACATCCACTCCCATCAAAAGCGGTAGATTGTGAGTAGTAGCATCATAAGGTCTTTTCGGAGGTCCGCCGGGGTATTCCAACAAAATAGGATATTTTTGCTTTTCTAAAAGCGTTTTTGCATACGCTCCATAGGGCTGAGCTAAAGGCACAATATATGTTCCAGCAGGATAAACGGTTCCCTTTACGATAAAATCTTTAAGGGTTTTGCTAATTTCAACCTGTCCTTTATGCAAAACTTGAAGCATCTTAATCATGGTTGCAGGGTCTTTCTGTTTTTCCGGAATTATAAAAGCATGAGGAGGCTCACTTCTCTCTACTGCCCTTTTCCCAATAAGATAAAAATTTCTCAACCACTTATCCCGCCATCTTGCCGCATTAGTCAAACAGGCCATGGCTGCAATTTCTTCATATTCGATAATATCTTTTAAGCGCCATTTTCCCCCAGGCCAGGGGCAAGGAAAATTCCAGCTTGGTTTTTTCGGGTCATATCCCCACCCTTGTAGCTTACTGAAATCGATTTCAATTGGTGAAGCAAGTCGGGCGCTGGCTGCTTCGGAGAGAATTCGAATTCCTCCATGGTAATGCTGATATGCCCGAGCTGGGGTCCAAGCATCAAAAATTGCATTAATCAAAACACCTTTCTTACCTTTTGCTGTTAACTCTTGAGCCATAAAACTCCCCATCATATTTATTTCTTGCACTAAAAGAGGAGCCACATTAGGATCTATGGGATCAATAAAAGGTGGTAAAAAGAAACGAGCTCCTGCACTACCCATCTGATGCATGTCATAAATAATCTGAGGATGCCAGACATTATGGATTTTCTCTACGGCCAGATTATTTTCTATCTGAGTTAACATATACCAATCGCGGTTATTATCATGACCTACATATTTATGATAAAGAACAGGAGGATACGTTCCCTCATATTGGCTTTCTTTGGTTTTTATGTACCAGTCAGTTACTACGTCGATGCCATCAGGATTTAAAGAAGGTACTAACAATAATATTACATTATTTAATATAGCGCTTACTTCAGAGCTATCGCTATTTGCTAATCTATAAGCCAACTTCATTGAAAGATAGAGGCTCGCGATTTCAGTGGAATGAATAGTACATGTTATGAGCACAATAGTTTTTCCTTGAGTAATTAAATCTTTAGCTTCCTGATTGCCTATCTTTCGAGGATCAGCAAGTTTCTGCTGTATACTTTTATATATATCCAAATTGGCTAAATTCTCAGGGGCAGATATTACAGCCAAAATAAACGGTCTTCCCATTGTAGTGGTACCCAATTCCTGTAATAATACCCTGTCAGAGGCAGAATCTAATAGCTTAAAATACTCTACAACCTTATTCCAGTCGGTTAGCTTATAATCCTCACCAATTGAGAATCCAATCACGCTTTTTGGTGTTGGAATTTTTTCCTGAGCAGATATACTGAAAAAGCTTATGCTTAGTAAAACTATAAAAAATAGCGCAATTTTTAAAAGGAAAGGCCTTCTCATAATAATTACCTCCACGATATCGCCCTTAAAGATGAAAAATATTTGCTTTTAACTTCTTTACTACAACATAAAAATAACCTTTCCTGAATTAAAAATCAAGCGAAATCTAAGAATAGACAAGATAATCTTATTAAAGAATGCTGGAAAAAATTATTAAATTATATCGTGATTAATGGTGCAATGGATATAATAGAGGCTTAATGCTTGACGCTGTATAATGATATAATGTATGCTTTAACGGTGATTGGAAAGTAAAGGCACGAGTGAGAATTTATTAGTTAATGATAAAACAATGCACTATGTAAAAAAAGGATTCATAGTTTTATTTTGTTCAATTTTTATCTCCATGATAGGTATCAGCATCATTCTACCTCTCTTACCGATATATGCTGATTCTCTTGGAGCAAAAGGCTTGTGGTTGGCCATTATTTTTGCCGGTTTCCCCATTGCTCGAGGCATTTTTATGCCCATCGTTGGTAGGATTTCTGATAGGCTTGGACGTAAGATTTTTATCGCCTGGGGCCTGCTTATTTATGGAGCCATTTCTTTTGCATTCCCCACAGCGCATGGTGTTGTAAGCCTCACCTTATTTCGAATAATCCAGGGCTTAGCCGCTGCTATGATCTTACCAACAGCTATGGCTTACATTGGAGATATTTCTCCAGTCCAGCAAGAGGGTTTTTATATGGGTATATTTAATATTTCACTCTTTGCTGGATTCGGTACCGGTCCCTTTATGGGCGGCATATTGATGGACTTTTTAGGTATGGACTATGCCTTTTATGCAATGGGTGTCCTCAGCATTATATCGTGTGTTTTTTTAATCCTATTCCTCCCAAGAATAGTAGAAACTAATCCAGCAAAAATAAAAAAAAGAATATCATACCGAAAAATTTTATCGAGCAATATTTTATTAGGTGTATCTACCTTTAGATTTATAAGCTCCTTTGGAAGAGGGATATTATCGTGCTTTATGCCTCTCTTAGCCAGCCAGTTCCTTTTATTAAAAGGATGGGAAATAGGATTAATTATATCCTGCAACCTCTTGCTTATTTCCGTGCTACAGGCTCCTTTCGGAAAAATGGCAGATATATTCAGCCGACCGAAACTTATTATTATCGGTTATATAGTGTTTGCTATTTCACTCTTCTTAGTACCCTTTAGCAGAAATTTCTCCGAGCTTCTAATAGTGAATTTAGTTATGGGATTATCTGGAGCTATCTCACTTCCTCCTGCCACTGCTATGGTGGTTGAGGAAGGTAGAAAGTTTGGTATGGGTTCTACCATGGGCTTGTTTAATATGGCTATGAGTTTTGGATTGGCTGGCGGTCCTTTACTCTCAGGTATTTTTGTAGAAAGATTAGGTTTACAATCCCCCTTTTATATTGCAGCTATTGCTGCACTGGTGGGGCTTTTAATATTTATTTTCTTTCTCAAAAAGAGTAGATATTATACCCAGGGAAAAGTATTCTGAATCCTCTATAGTGAAATAAAAGCGCTATTGCCACTCCCTCCGATAGCGACACGTTGATCGCATAGTACAGTCTTCACAGGGTGCTTTATTTTTTTCACCGTATTCCTCATTACCTAATTTCACAGCAAAAGAAACAGATTTTCGTGGTATCATCATTAAAGAAGAAGTAAGGCTCACGTTTATAACATCAGCCGGCAATAGATTGAAAATATAGCTTTGTTCATCTAAACTCCATTTTCCATATCCTGGACTAAATCGAGCGCTGCTTTTTAAATGCATCTGCTCTGCTCGACTACATATTTCCCTGTAAGCACGATTTTCTACCTGTTCTACTGCCTCCGAGCCAAAAGCGTCAAGGATAAGCCCTTTAAGCATATCCCTATGCAGCAACAGATAAGATACTCGCTGCTCTAATTTTGAGCCTATGGTGCTGATACAAAATGCAATCTTTTCTGCACTATTATAAACTTGGCGCGGTTTAATCTCTGAGATATCAAATATCTGGTACACAGCTTTCGGTTCAAGCAGCTCATGTAGCTGTTTTCTTACTTCAGAAATAATGCTGAAAATTTTTTGGGAGGGCTGTTTGTTTTTAGCATTATAACCTAAAAGCCGTAGAATCTCCTTATCTTCTATTTTGGCCTCTATATTTTCATCTTTTTCTATCACTGTAGCCATATATATTATCCTTTTATCAAAGGGGCAATCAATTTTATGAAGGACGGATTTGTTCCACAACATCCTCCTATGGCATTAATTCCGGCATCTATAAGTGAAGGCACAGAAGCAGCAAAATCATCCGGGGAACTAACATAGCTCGTCTCACCACCCCTTAATATAGGCTTTCCCGCATTTGGCTGAACTAAAATCGGAAGGGCGGTTGCTTCCCGAAGGATGGGTGCCAATTCCACCATTTCATCTATTACCAAGGTACAGTTGGCTCCAACTACAGAAGCACCTGCCTTTTCTAATTCTTGCAAACAAAAGCCCACATTCTCTCCCATAAGAGTAAAAAAACCTTTTATAGTCTTATTAAAAGTCATGGTCGCAAAGATTGGAAGCTCAGTGGCATCTTTAGCGGCTTTTACCGCTGCTTTAGCCTCATCAAGGCTATACATTGTTTCAACAATAATACTATCCGCTCCTCCTTGTGCTAATGCTTTGGCTTGTTGGTAGAAATTCTGATAAAATTGGTCGTAAGTATATTCACCCATTGGTTTTAAGAATTTGCCAGTAGGCCCTATGTCACCTGCCACATAGCCATCCTCCGGGCAAACCTCTAAGGCTAATTTGGCAGCTACTTTATTAATTTCATCAGCTTTATCGTCAAGTCCCTTGGCAGATAGTTTTATTTTAGTAGCACCAAATGTATTAGTAATCACCACATCAGAACCAGCATCGAAATAAGCTTTGTGTATCTGTTTAACCTTTTCTGGGTGTTCAAAATTCCAGCTCTCGGAGGCTTTACCCTTATCCAGGCCCATACTTATAAGCATGGTCCCAAATCCACCATCAAATAATATTATACGTTTTTTTACCAAATCCAGGATATCTGTTTTCATAGTTTTGTACCTCCTTATATAACATTATTGTCGAATTTTCATATGCAGCTATCTATTTTTTAAAAAGGAATACTAACGGGTAAGCCAGGAATTGTTTTTAAAGGTAATAATAGCGTATGGTATAGTCCACATCAAAAAGAAAATATGCAGATAAGAATAAAGAAGACCATAGACAAAATCAGTATTCTTCTCAAATTTTATATACAGCATCATATAAATGCTCCCCATAATGCTAATAAGAGCCATAAATCTCAATATGAGAAGCGGATCAATAAAGATATAATACATGGTAAATAATACCATATAAAATTGAAAAGGTATGAGAAGACTACTTAAAAAGAAGTCAAAGATTGGCAAAGCTTTATTTCTAATTCGATAATTGCTAAACATAAATGTAGAGAAAATATAGTTTTCTCGTATAAAACTCTTATGCCAACGCGCTAACATTTTACCTAATTTTAGTAAGTTATTCGGTACTGTGGTATACACTATGGCATTCTTCTGATAAATGGTATCATATCCGGAGCGAAGTACAAAATTGGTGAGCGATCTATCATCACCATATGTACACTTCTGACCTAAGAACTCCTGATTCAACCACTGAGGCAAAATATCCGTTATTATGCTGCGGCGATATGCGGAAAGAACACCAGAACAGCACATTACTGTCCTGAAAGACGAACGAGAAGCGCGGAAAAACTCGAAAGCCATGGCATATCTAACACCAAGCATTCTGGTTAATAAATTTTCCTTACTATTATAGACACGCACCTTAGCTGTAGCAGCCCCTACGCTCTTATCATTAAAAGGAGAAATGATAGCTTTAATAGCTTTTTCTTCCATAACGGTATCGGAATCCATGGTTACAATTATCTCACCCTTCGCACGCCGGAAGCCGGCAGCTAAAGCTGCTCTTTTACCCTGATTTTTTTTGAATCGAATAATTTTTACCAATTTAGGATACCGCATTTTAAGTCGTTCCATGTAGCTCCAGGTATCATCGATCGAACCGTCATCAATGCAAATAATCTCTAATTTTGATCTTGGATAAGATGCCTTAACGGCAGAAATAATAGAGTTCTCTACCATCCTCCCTTCATTAAAAGCTGGAATAACAACTGAAACAGTGGGCAGATTATTTTCACTTATTGGATATGGTTTATATCTAAAAGTAAATATCGCTCGATATGGAAGATGAATTAATACCATAAAGGCATAAAACAACAAGGGAAGTCTCAAATATCTTGTTGGCATCCTGAAAGTATACAAATAGCTTGCACGCTCAAAAGCTCCAGTAAAAATTGCTAAAAAGACAATAAGAGTTACAAACATAAATATGGATAATTTAAATATATTCTCCAAATTATTCTGCTTAGGTCGTGCAAGGGTTACATTTTTTTCCATCTATTTTCCTCAAATAAAAAGCTTTTATTCTTCCTTTTGTTCTTTCTTCACATAATAAATTTATTTTTCATTGTAGAATGATCATTGCTGTGGCTAATATGAAAGACTTAAAAACCGAGCTTATCCAAGATGGAAAAAGCTATTTAATCCATTCCATCTGTTCCACAAACTCCCATTTCTCTCAAAGGTACAAAGATTCCCATTTAGGTTAGGGTTAATTATAATAATGATATGCTATTTGTCAAGGATTATTTTTTTATAAAATCAAACTCTTTTATCATATAAAAAGTATTATATCCTTATAATAGCCTTTTTCAAGATTTAAATTAAAAATGCTTTAATCCATATACGCATTATAAGAGCAATAATATCTTTGCCTTATCATTAGGAATACAACCAGCAACTCTTTTCAAAAAATTTTTTTATGTAAAAAAGCTTACCCTTGTTCCTATGACGTGCTCATTCATTTTTTAGCTTTACAATGGTTTCGTTATTCTCTATTTATACCCAATTAGCTGTCACCAATCAAGCTAAAAAAATTATTTTCTTAATATGATAGACATCATTCTGCCACTACTCTTGCCTTCCTTACGATAGGAAAAGAATAAATCCGAATGACAAGAGGTGCATAATTCAAGAGCAATAATCTGTTTAGCACTTAAGCCACAGTTTTGCAATTGATACTTGATAATACCCAATAAATCCAGATAATAACTATCTGATAATGAGGATTGCCAAAATGTTTTTCCGTCAGATAAAAACTCACTAAACTGTTCAACAACTTCGCCTCCTACTTCATAGCAGCATTTACCAATACCGGGACCAATTATAGCTAAAAGATGTTTCGTACTGCACTCAAAATACTTTTGAAGAATTTCCAGTGTATTTTCTACTATACCTCTCAAAGTACTTCTCCACCCAGCATGAATATTGGCAATAACTCTTCTATTCAAATCCACTATTAATATTGGATAGCAATCGGCAACCTGAATAGCCAATGCAAAATTAGATTGATTGGTAATTAATGCATCTCCTAAAGGCTTAGAATCTATCTTGTAATTATCAGTTTCATCTAAAACAACAACCTTATTACTATGGATTTGCTTAGCCGTGCGCAAAAATCCATGGGGTATATGTAAAGCCTTAAAGAATTCATTTCTATTAATAATGACATTTTCTTTTGCATCAACATCTACAAATGTGAGATTAAGAGCATCTTTTGGCAAAGGACTTATACCACCCAGGCGTGTGCTGAAAGCGTGAGTAAGCCACTTTAATTTCTCAAGCTCTTTACAGACAAAATATTCGATTTTTCCCTTTTTTCTCAATTCAAAATGCTTACTATTCATAATTATATATTCATGCATTTAAGAAAGCTGAAGGTTTTCCTCTTAGACTGAAGTGTTTATTATATTCCAGGGTGGAAGTTGATCTTGAGATAATTTTCTATAGATATAATGATCCATATTAATAGAGCATCTATGCAAAGCTTCTTTCCAGCCACAGGTATGTTCTTCCATATAAATTAAAAGCTTTGCTATATTTCTATCTCCTCGGGAATACAGTGCTTGCTTCTGCGCCTGAGAAGAGCTCATAATTTTAACCTCTACATTGTCGACCTTTGATAGTTCCTTTTTAAGGTGATTATTTTTTTTCCTTAAAATTCCTTCACTTTCCAATGGTTCCATTTGAAAGGGGGTGTGCGGTTTTGGAATAAAGCAATTAATACTAACAATAATTTTCCCCACCCTCCCTCTCTTTTTTCCAATATGTATCATCACATCCTTTATCTGTTTTGTTAAGCTAACAATAGCTCTTATATCTTCATCCTTTTCATTGGGAAGACCAATTAAATAGTAGAGCTTCAAATTTAATATTCCACAATTAAAAATAATAGATACCTTCTGGAGAATTTCCTCATTAGTAATCCGCTTGTGTATTATCTGGCGAAGGTTATCGCTGCCTGTCTCAGGGGCAATAGCAATACTGCGAAGACCACCTTTTTCTAAAAGACTTAATAATTCATTATCGACATGATCAATACGCAGTGATGATAGAGTTATTGTATAATCAAGGTTTATTAACCTATTGAGCATTGCTTTCAACCCTGGGTAGTCACCAATTGAGGTCGCTACCAACCCAATTTTATTTGTGTAGTTATGAGCAGATTTAGCTAATCCCACTATTGCATTCTGCTTACTACATCTTCGCGGGAGATAATTAAATCCGGCCCAGCAGAACCTGCAACCAGACGTGCACCCTCTGCATAGCTCAATTAAAAAAATATTTCCAAAGGCAGCTTCTGGCGTTATTATTGAAGAATAGCTTATGTGTTCATCTGATAATTTTTTCAGCCAAGCTCTTTTAACAGGAAATTGAGCTCCCTTGAGCGCTTCTATTTTATTGATTAAGCCTCCATTTTTATAATCAATCCTATACAATGAAGGAATATAATAACCAGAAGAATGAGACAACTTATTAAGCACTTGGTTTCTTTCTTCTCTGCCTTTTATTAATGAAATAAACTGTGGTATCAGCTCTTCTACCTCACCAACAGTAATAATATCTGCAAAAGGTGCCAGCGGTTCGGGATTAATAAAGGTGCAGGCTCCACCGAAAATCACTAAAGGCCATGTATTATCTCTTTCCTCAGTTAAAAAAGGGATTCTTGCAAGATTTAACATCCTTATTACATTAATATAATCCATTTCGTACGAAATAGAAAAAGCCACAATATCGAAATCTTTCACTGGCTTTCCACTCTCAAGAGCTGCTAATGGCTTTCCTTTTCGCTTTAGTTCTTCTTGCTGCCATGGTTTTGGCAGAAAGAATCGCTGGCACGTAACTCCATTAATAGAATTAAAGATGCGATAAACTGCTTGAAAGCCCAGGTTTGCCATACCTATGCTGTAATAATTCGGATAGCCCAGAGCAACCTGAATCTCACCCTCAAGTTTGGGCTTTTGTAAATAGCGCTCCTTTTTCAGGAGCAGTAAATTTGCTTTATCTGATTTATTAGGCATGAATTATAAAATATACTTTTATGAATATTGAAAAACTTATCATTATAAAAAAGGGGCTCCAGTAATAATGGAGCCCCAAATTCTATATGCAAACGTCTTCTATTTCAACTTTCCACTAAAACGGAACATCTGGGTTTGGAAGTCCTCATCATAGTTGACAACGACATCTACAATCTCACCGGAATCATTTTTAACCAGAGTAAGTCTTGGCATTACGAAGGCGGTATAATCAGGATAATTTAATGCTTCGCATCTTTTAATAACCTGATCGCGCCATGCTGTATTAATTTTTATGCCGTAGGTATCTATTAGTTCCTTAGCCGCTTGATAGTCACCCGTAGCCTTTATTTTCATTATTTTTGAAAGAAGTTCGCCTACTCCTTCCCGCATTTTTTCCATATCCACAACTTTCATGTAAATCTTCCCATCTTTTTCCACAGGTTCCACAGCTTTTGTAACCTCTCGCAGATAGGTGATAATCATATGTCGGCCTCTCATGTGGTCTTGTTCTATTTTATCTCCTTCTTTAATTCTCCTCAATTGGACTATATTATTTCGAGCATATCCATAATAAGCTGCTTTGGCAACATCGAGATTAGGGATTATCCCTAATTCTATCAATTTGTCATCCCAGATATGATAAAGAGCTGCCAAATCGGCTCTGGCTTCCTCTAAAGTGGAATAATACTCCTTAATATAAACAGAAGGATCTTCTGTAAGCGTCGGCTCCACTTTTCCAGAACCATGTCCAATTATTTCATGAAGAGCTGTAAGTAACTCACCTGAAAAACCACCATATTTCGATGAGAGTTCAATTTCCTCTGGCGTCAGAGCAAATTCCTCAACTGCTCGCACTCCAGTCGCCTCTCGGGCGTTTCTAATAACATTTGTCAACAAAACATTCTTGCTGCCATATTGTTCTCTTATATCTTGAGGATTAGGAAGATTAATACCGATGGGAGGAATAGGTCCAGTTCCACCAATCCCTATTATAACACTAATTGAATTAGATATTGGCACCTGGACATGTGTCTTTTTATACTTTTCATCCCAGGGCATTCTATCCTCAAAATACTGGGCTTCCTTGGCGAGGTCTTTCATCATCTTTGTAGTTTTTCTATCTATAAAATAGACTAATCCCTCATATTCTCCTTTTGCACCTCGGGCATCCAAATATACCTCTATGAAACCATTAATAGTATCAACTGGGGGATCATCTGTCACCCAGGAGATATTATATTCTCTGAAATCCTGAGGATCTCCCGTCCTGAAATACCTAATGAGGTGTTCTAAAGTTTCTTTCTGATGTTCTCCAGCATAAGGGAGCGCTTTTTCTAAATTGACAGCAATCTCTTCAAGCTCTTCAGCATAAAGTCCTGCTGAAATGCCATTAGTTCCTGCCCTATATACCTGTTCGACTATTTTGCTATTTACCCTGGCTACTCTGGAATTCAGAGGATTCTTTTCCTCTAACTGCTCCACCTCTGCTAAGGTAACATCATGATAGAGATTATTAGCTGAGCCAGTGATTATATCCTCACCTTCACCAGCTGATTTGTTAGTAAGCAAAGGTTCAAATTGGGAATCAAAGATATATTTTTCTAACTTTGTAAGCTTCTCTTTTAATTCATCTTCGCCTTTAACCCCAAAATCTGCGCCTTGTGCTAAAGCATTGGTAGCTGCTTGTATGAGTTCATCAAAGGAGAACTCAGGAATGATCTTCACTCCGGTAGATGCATTGTAATGACCGTTATTGGCCCATACAAGCTTGGTATAATCTGTTATTTTCTTAAGTAATTCTGGGGATAAAGCTTCTGAATGAAGCAGGATTTCTTCCATAAGATCTCTTATCTCCAGGTCGAATTTGTGGCTCTGGTCGTAGTTTATATCACGCCCGGCAATGGCAGCCTGACTGAGATAATAAGCAAGTAACTTCTCGTTTAGCGAGAGTTCATCAAATCCATCAGCATATAATCGGACAATTTGCGTATTTCCAACTTGCTCCAAAAAATATGCCCGTTCAACCTCAGTCTCAGTGGCTTTCTTCTGGCAGGATACGAAAACTACAATAAAAACACATAAAATAGATAATAAAGCAAAAAACTTTTTTGACATTTTTTAACCTCCCTGAAACTAAATATTAGCTAAGCAGATGCTATTATAGTATCAATGATATAAAGCTGTCAATGCAAGAAAGCCTAACCTGCTATTGAAAGTATCTATCATTATTTTATAAATATTAATGCGATGATTTAATCCTGTTTTGTATATTTGGAAAGAGAGTATTATTCCAGGTTCATTTTTTTTAGCAGTGCTTTAAATCTCGGATCTGAACGGAGAGGATCGAGCATTGGATGTAGCTTGATATAAACCATCCAGTGAGTGCGCTGTTCATATGCTCTTTCCAGCCATTCAAAGGCTTTATCCTTCTGGCCAAGTCCCAAATGAATTAAACTTATATAAAATGGGGAAACATATTTCTGTTTTGACTGCTCCAATAATTCCTTGAGCAACTTTTTCGCCTCGGATTTCTTTCCCGCTAATGTATAAATCATGCAAATGGTAACAACAAACAATGAAGCTTCGCCCGTAAGGTCAATCGCTTTTTGCACTGGAATAATAGCTTTATCATACATGCCTTTTTGCATATACATTGTCCCCAATCCCCAAAGAGCTACGACAAAGTTAGTATCCATATCAAGAATTTTATGTTCCTGTTCTATTCCTTGGTCATACTTATGGTCTAAGAAAAAATACCATCCCAAAGCTGCGTTAGCGATGAGCGCAAGGGGATCAAGCTGCAGAGCTTGTTTAATCTCTGCATAAGCTTCATTCTGACGCCCCATTCCCGCTAAATAATGAGAATACCAGTGGTGAGCTTCTGCAGATCTGGGATTGAGCTCAAGGGCTCGTTTGAATTCCCTCTCAGCTACTACCCATTCCCAATCGAAAAGGAATTTAGCAAATGCAAGTGAATTATGGGCTTCAGCTATAGTATCATCCATCTGTAGAGCCTTCTCTGCAGCTTCTTTTGCCTTGGTAAAAGCCTCTTTTGGATGTAGCCAATCGAACCAACCAAGGGACATGTAACAACCTGCTATCCCTGTATATGCTAATGCATAAGTCGGATCTCTTTGAATCGCTTGCTGGAAATATTCAAGACCCCTTTTCATCCCTCCTTCATAGCGTTTATTCCAGAAATAAATACCCTTTAAATATAAATTATAGGCATCAAGGTCCTGAGTGTAACGTTTTGTAAGAGCAGCCTTTTCTTTTCCTAAAAGCCTAACCTTCAGCTTGTCTACGATTGCCAGGGAGATTTCATCCTGGATTGAAAATATATCTTCCATATCGCGATCATATTTTTCTGACCATAAATGGTAACCACCTTCAACATCTATCAGCTGAGCTGCTATCCTGAGCTTATTGCCTGCTTTGCGAACGCTGCCTTCAAGCACCGTTTGAACCTTGAGTTCATCACCAATTTTGTGGATATTATATCCCTTCCCTTTAAATTGAAAAGCTGAAGTCCGCGAAACCACCTGTAATCCCTCGACTTTAGTCAAAGCGTTTATGAGTTCCTCAGATATCCCGTCGCAGAAATATTCTTGGTCTTTCTGTGGACTCATATCAGCAAAAGGCAAAACGGCAATAGAATTTTTCCGAGCTCTTGCGGATTCGGCAATAGAAATAGCCTTTGGCTTTGCCTCATCTATTGCCTTTATAACATCATCTGCTTTCTGAAATCTTTCCTCTGGCTTTTTCTTCAGGCATTTTAAAATAATCTCTTCTAATACTTTTGGGATTTGAGGATTTAGGTTAGATGGTGGTTTGGGAGTTTCAGTAATGTGTTTATGAATAATGCCAATATCGGAATCAGCTTTAAAAGGTGGTCTCCCCGTCAGCACTTCATACATGATAGCTCCCAGAGAGTAGATATCGGAGCGATGGTCAACTTCCTCTCCCGCTGCCTGTTGCGGGGACATGTAATGCGGTGTCCCCACTACTGTTCCCTCCTTGGTCAGCTCCTCCGCTTCAAGCGATTTAGCTATACCAAAATCCATCACATAAGCAATGCCTTCTCCATCTAACATTATGTTCTCCGGCTTTAGGTCACGATGAATTACGCCTTCATCATGAGCTGCTTGAAGAGCCGCACAAATCTTCATGGTTAAGTCTATGGTTTTTTCAGTTGTTAATCTTCCAGACTGTTTAATAAAGCCTTTTAAGTCCTGCCCCTTGATATACTGCATGGAAATGAATTTAATTCCCTGTGCTTGACCGAGATCATGTATTCGACAGACATTTTTGTGAGTAATTTGACTGGCTAATTTAATCTCTTTTTTAAATCTCTCAACTATACCTGGCTGAGAGCTGATTTCAGGCTTGATCATTTTTAAAGCTACTATTCGGTTTAGCTCCTGATCAACCGCTTTATAAACTCTGCCCATCCCTCCTTGACCGACTTCCTCTATTATCTGATAGCGCTTACCGAAATGCTGGCCCGGGGCAAAATCAAGAGTTGACTTTTGAGGGGCTATGCTAGTTTTGGTTGGTGCTTCGGTGGGAGTCTCCGGGATGTCGATTAGAGAAGTTCCGCATTTATTACAAAAGCGGCTATCATCAGGATTATCAACTTTGCATTTTGGACACTTCATAATCGTCTTCTTCTATTTGATGAAAAAATATTTTTTAGAATGAGATAATTATACAGAAACATAAAATCTATGGCAAGAATAATCCCAAGAGTGCGAATTAATGTCTTAAAAGCAGATTTTATATCTTTCCTGAGAATTTTTTAATCTGTTTTACTCTTTATGCTTTTTAATTAAGATAGCCCCATCTGCTTCTTGTTAGTCGATTCTTCTTGCCCATTGAGCTATGAGCTGATATAATTGATAAAAATTAAAAAAGCTTTCGCAGCTTTCTATAATTTAAAAAGAGTCAAATTTTAAAAGTGGTAAAAGGAGTATAAGAAATGGTGGAAAATATTCATTGGTTAGGTCATGCCAGCTTTAAGATTACAGGCGAAAAAACTGTGTATATAGATCCCTGGAAACTTAAAGATGGTGAACCAGCAGACATAATACTGATAACTCATGATCATTACGACCATCTCTCTCCAGAAGATATAGCTAAGATAGCTACTGATAAAACATGGATAGTAACAACTCCCGATGCTGCTGCCAAGCTTACGGGAAATATTAAGACTGTTAAACCAGGCGATTCAATCGAAGTTGAAGGTATCAAGATAGAAGCAGTCCCTGCTTACAATGTGAATAAAGATTTCCATCCCAAAGCAAATAATTGGGTAGGGTTTATTGTTACCATAAATAATAAAAGAGTTTATCACCCTGGTGATTGTGATTTCATGCCAGAAATGAAGGATATCAAAGCAGATATTGTCATGATGCCAGTAGGTGGAACTTATACGATGACCGCTGAAGAGGCAGCAAATGCCGTTAATACCATAAATCCAGAGGTGGCAATTCCCATGCACTACGATGATATTGTGGGCAGCATAGCTGATGCGGAGAAGTTTAGAGATTTATGCAAAAGCCAGGTAGTAATTAAAACCCCTGAAAATTAATGTGCTACTTTTTTAAAGCTTTATCAACCGATAGCAGCTCACCCCAGCGTAATTTTTGTTTAATGCAATTCAACAAAAAATTTTTGCGGAGCAGGTCATAAGCCGGATTCTGTTCTCATCTTTATAGATGAGTAATGACCATTTATCTGAGACGTCGGTTTCCCGATGCCTTAAGCAGCCTACCCGGAAGCTTCATGCGGGCCACATTCAAACGCTCCCCTATTTGGCCTTGCTCCGTGTGGGGTTTACCGTGCCTTGAACATCGCTGTTCAAGCGGTGCGCTCTTACCACACCTTTTCACCCTTACCATAAGCTGAAACCCAGCTCCTGGCGGTATATTTTCTGTGGCACTTTCCTTGGAGTTACCCCCACTGGGAATTACCCAGCACACTGCCCTCTGGAGTCCGGACTTTCCTCTCCTGTCATAAAACAGCAGCGGTCATCTAACCTGCTCCGCATTATATTTATATAAGTAATTTTAAAACAAAATGCAATTATTTGCAAAATCTATGATATAAATGCATAAAAATATGTTATAAACTATACCTGGCAATACAATATAAGTATATATATTTAATGAATAAAAAACAAAAATTTTAACAAATTTTTAAAAATTGATAATTATTTAGTAATTGCATACAATAAAAAGCTATGGTAGTATGTTATATTAATTTTTTATTGTAGTTATTTATTTGATTGCACTTATTTGCTATGCAAGAACACCCCTTCTGGACTAAGAAAAAAGAAGTCCTTCTGCTACGTTGGCTGCTGATAACTGCTATTGGTTATTTGCTAATTTTCTCATTAAAAAAGATTGAATTTAATTCCATTGAATTTCTGCTTATCGTATTCCTAATTATTAGCAATGTTATCTTACATCTGTTAAAGGAGGAAATCTTCCTCCAATTATACTTTGATTGGGTGCTGGTTATTTTCGATACTTTAATCGTTGCAGTTTTTATTTATTTTACCCGATCAGCTTTGAATGAGTTTTATCTTGCTTTTTTTATTATCATAATCTTATCTACCTTAGGAGAAAATCTTAAGATTATTGCCATTAACTCATTGATTATCTGTTTAATATATGCTGCGCTCCAGATACATTACCAAGTAATAAACGGTATATATCATGCTGATCTTATGCTGCGTGTTCCCTTCCTTTTTATTTGCTCCATTTTTTACGGTAACTTGGTTAGCAAACTAAAAAGAAGAAAGCGCATTATTGAACATATTGAAATTGAAAAAAGGGAAATAATGGCTGTATATGAAATTTCCAACGCTATTTCTACGCTTTTAGACACAAGACGAATTCTCCGTGAAGTTATTGAAAATCTGAATAACCTTTTAGCTGACAAATATTGCCAGATTATAGTAATAGACAAAGATAAATTTGAAGGAAAAATAATAAATCAGAGCTTCCCACAAAAAGAAGAAACTTTAAATCTTAAGGAATGCCCAGAAATACAAAAAGTACTCATTACTAAAGAAATGCTCTTAATACCAGATATTATGCAAGAACCCCTCCTTATTAAAGTTAGAGGACGGTTTGCTGCAAAAGGTATTAGTTCAATCTATTTATTTCCCATGGTCTTCCAGAACGAAGTGTTAGGCATTATTTACATCTACAGCAAAGATATGGAAAAACTTCTTACTCATCATTGGATTCGACTACTTAAAGTAATTGCAGCAACTGCCGGAAACGCTGTTAAAAATGCCCAACTTTTTGAAAAAGTTCAGCTCCAAGCCAGCACTGATGAATTAAGCGGTTTATGCAATTATCGTCATTTTCAACAACTCTTTGAAATCGAGGTGCAGAGAGCGAAAAGAAAAAGAACTGCTCTTGCGATGCTTTTTATAGATATTGATAACTTGAAAACAGTCAATGATATTTTTGGTCACCCGCAAGGCGATCGAGTAATAATAGAGATTGCCAAAATTCTAAAACAAAAAACACGAGCTTTAGACGTAAAAGCTCGTTACGCTGGAGATGAATTCATTTGCCTCTTACCCGATGCAGATTCTGAACATGCATTAAAAACCGCTAAAAGAATTTGTGAAGATGTTGAACTGAAATTTAAGAACACTTATAGCATGATAACCTTAAGCATTGGTGTAGCAAGTTTTCCAAGCATAATTGACAAACCTGAGGACCTCTTACTCTTTGCCGACCAGGCAATGTATTTGGCAAAATATAACGGTGGAAACCAAGCACAATTAGCAAGCTTTGAAGACCTGCAAGATATCGAAAATTGGAATAAAAAAGCATTAGAAGCCTTTATAACTATTATGTCAAAAAGGCATTTCCAAACTGGCAGAGAAATGGCAGACCGCCTTTCTTACAAATTAAAGGCAGTTTTATATCAAAAACATATTAGCCCAACAACCATAGAAATGGTCACAGCGCTGGCTACAGCCATAGATGTAAAAGACCATTATACAAAAGGTCACTCTATAGAAGTAAGAGAGTACTCTATTATCTTAGCAAATGAATTAAATCTTTCGGAAGAAGAAAAAGAAGATATAGGACTTGCAGCCCTGCTTCATGACATAGGTAAAATTGGAATATCAGAAGATATATTAGCAAAGCCTGAGAAATTAGACTTAGATGAAGAGGAAAAAATTAAGCAGCACCCCGTAATTGGTGCCAAGATTTTGGAACCAATCAAAGCCTTTAAAGATATAATCCCCTTGATAAAATACCATCATGAAAACTGGGATGGTTCCGGCTATCCAGACGGATTGAAAGGAAAAGAAATCCCCATCGGAGCTCAGATAATATCTATTGTAGATGTTTTTCACTCTCTTATCAGTAAACGCTCCTATCGCAAACGGCTGAGCTTTGATAATGCTTTAAAAATTATGAAAGAAGATGCCGGAAAGAAGTGGAACCCTAAGCTAACTGAAACATTTTTGAAAATAATAAAAAAATATAAAAAAGAAATAATGAAAAGGGATATAGACTAACTTATTTATACACTTGCAAATCCTCTTAATGTCAAAAAACACAAAAACTGATATTGCTAAAAATATGTCAGATATAAAATCGAAACTTCACTAAAAATACCTGCTGAAGATATCTAATTTTTCTGCAATAAAAATCTTCCACCGCTTTTTTATTTGTAATCTTTGGATATTGAGCGTACATGCAGTTTAATTTAGTATTGTTATCTGATATAATCTCCCTTGACCTAACGTGATACGATAGCCATAAAGGAACTACTATGAACAATGCTCCTTTTGAGGTAAGAGTAAGATTTGCTCCCAGCCCTACAGGTGAACTCCATGTTGGTGGAGCACGTACTGCTCTCTTCAACTGGCTTTTTGCGCGAAATCAAGGTGGAACATTTATACTTCGTATTGAGGATACGGATATAAAAAGGTCCTCAGAAAATATGGTAAAAGGTATCCTTGAAGGGCTAAGGTGGCTGGGTTTACAATGGGATGAAGGCCCTTACTTTCAATCTGACCGTCTTAAATTTTACCGAATTACTGCTCAAAAGCTTTTTAAAGAAGGATTGGCCTATTACTGTTACTGCTCTCCTGGCGAGCTGGCTGAAGAACGGAGAAAAGCTCAGAAAAATCGCCAGCTCTGGAAATATGATAGAAGATGTCTCAAATTAACTCCCTCTGAGCGCGCGGAAAAAGAAAAAAAGGGAATGCTAAAAGCGCTCAGATTCCTTGTTCCTCCAGGAAAAACTATTTTCCATGATATTGTAAGAGGGAAAATCGAAATAGATAATCAGACTATTGAAGATTTCGTACTTTTACGATCTGATAATCTCCCTACCTATCATTTGAGCTGCGTCGTTGATGACATTGAAATGGGAATTAATTATGTCATTCGCGGTGAAGATCATATATCTAATACCCCCAAACAAATTCTTCTTTATCATACCCTTGCAAAAGAACCACCCAACTTCGCTCACCTTCCGCTTATATTGGGTTCCGATAGAAGCCGATTGAGCAAACGCCACGGAGCTACTTCTTTACTGCACTATCGTGAGCAAGGTTTCTTACCCGATACGATGGTTAACTTTCTTGCGCTTCTTGGCTGGTCACCCGGTGATGACCGAACCCTGGTGGATCGAAAGGAACTCATCCAGCTCTTCTCCCTGGAGCAGGTGAGCAAAACAAGTGCGGTTTTCGACCTGCAAAAGCTTGAATGGCTCAATTCTCAATATATAAATAATACAAAAACAGATGAACTTATTCCCAGAATTAAAAAAGAATTAGAAAAAACAAACCTATGGCAGGATGGTTTGCTTAGCTCAAAAAAGAAGTGGTTTTATCAGCTTATTGCATTGCTCAAGCCGCGAGCAAAACGGCTTGGTGATTTTGCCCGGGATGGCCTTCCATTTTTTTCTGATGATTTTGAATATAATGAAAAAGCGGTAAAGAAACACCTCAACGTGCCCAGCCTGAGAATCTTTATCAAAGAATTGCACGACAACTTTGCTCAGATGGAATCTTTTGAAGAAGTGGAGCTCGAACGCGTATTGAGGGAAACAGCCTACCGGCTTGATATCAAAGCATCAGTTCTCATTCATGCTACCCGGGTTGCCCTAACCGGACAGGCCGTAAGCCCGGGCATATTTGAGGTACTGGCTCTATTGGGGAAAGAAAAAACCTTAGCCCGCTTAAGAAGGCTTTTGGATTACCTGAGCACCTCTTAAAGGCCTTATTCTACTTACAATCTATTTAAACTTACATTCCTTGTCTATAGGACGATAATTTCTTTCTAAGCTTTTTCCACAATAAGGGGAAAGGTAGTCTTCGATATAGCCAGTATAATACAGCGACCGCTGTAATATAGCATAAACCAGTATTCCCTCAATACTGACACATATTATGCTCTAAAATACTTATTTAAACCAATGTTTTGTCCGACGGCAAACTGCCACCAAACTCAGCATTAACGGAACTTCTATCAAAACGCCAACCACAGTAGCCAGAGAAGCACCAGAATTCAAACCAAAAAGCATAACCGAAGTGGCAATGGCAACCTCAAAATGGTTGCTTGCTCCTATCATGGCACTGGGAGCAGCATCTTCATAATCCAATTTAATCAGCTTCGCTAAACCATACGTAATAGCAAAAATAAAGCATGTTTGGATAAAAAGAGGAATTGCAATGAGCAACACATGAAGCGGCTGATTCAGCAAAATCTCCCCTTTTAAAGAAAAAAGAAGGACCAGGGTGATAAGCAGAGCTGTGATAGAAACCGTGGTTAGATGCGGTAGAAATCTTACTTTAAACCACTCCTCTCCTTTTCTCTTAAGAATTGCATGCCGGGAAAAATATCCTGCCACCAGGGGCAAGCCGACATATATACACACGGAAAGAATAATTGTCATCCAGGGGACGGGCATCTTATTCTCTCGAAGCAAGAAACCTCCAAGCGGTGCATAGAGAAAAAGCATAGTAAGAGAATTGATGGCAGTCATAACCAAGGTATGGGCATCGTTACCCCGGGCTAAAAATCCCCAGACCAATACCATTGCAGTACAGGGTGCAATACCCAGCAATATGGCTCCAGATATGTATGACCGATAAAAAGGTACCACAGCGCCTCGAACCACCTCGGTACCCATAAGCCAGGGCTTGAATAAAATTCCCAAAAAAAGTGTGGCAATAAAAAACATGGAAAACGGCTTTATTCCCCAGTTGACAAAAAGGGTTAAAGCAACTGGCTTCGGGGTTTTACCTGCTCTGATAACATTAGCGAAATCTATTTTTACCATTATGGGGTAAATCATAAAAAAGAGGCAGATAGCTATGGGTATGGATACCTGGGCATAGGAAAATCGATCCAAGGTCAATGCAAGATTAGGAAACACCTTCCCCAATAGAATCCCTACAGCCATACAAATAATCACCCACAAGCTGAGGAACTTTTCAAATACACTTAAATGTCTTGCTTTCTCCATTTATAACTACCTTTTATTCATCAAATAAAGTCCAAATTTCACTTTAAGCATTGCTATATTTGCGCAATCAATTTCTTTACTTGTATTTCTATTTCATCTCTTACTTTTCTGAACTTATCCAATTTTTCTTCTTTGCTCCCCTGTGCCTTTGCCGGGTCGGGGAGAAACCAATGGAATTTCTTCGCTTTGACTGGAAGCACAGGACATCGCTGCTCTGCCTCTTCGCACAGGGTTATCACGATATCCATTTCTTCCAGCTCAATATTGTCCAATCCTTTTGAATACTGCTGAGTAATATCTATCCCTTTTTCCTCCATTGCTTCGACAAAAAGGGGATTCAAGGAGTCGGGTTCTATACCTGCGCTATATGCCTCCCATCTATCTGAGCCTAAATACCTTAAAAAGCCCTCTGCCATCTGACTGCGGGCAGAGTTACCTATGCAAAGAAAGAGTAATTTCTTTTTGCTTAAATGGTTCATCCTCCTTAGCTCCTCACTTTAGCAATAGATTTATAATCATCAAAATACCTATTCCCGTCAGGACAAATGCGAAAATTTTCTTAATGGTTTCACTTTTTAGACTGGTTGACATCAGCCGGGAACCAATCTGGGAGCCAATAATAACTGCTAATCCCATTGGCAGAAGATGCCAGCCTATGTTTCCCATGCTAATATGTCCTACAAATCCAGTAAAAGCTGAGAAGCAGACGATAAATGATGAGGTAGCGGCTGCGTTTTTTGGAGCAAAGCCTATAAGCAACAGAACTGGCACCACAAAAGAGCCGCCTCCTCTACCAAGCATCCCTACCAGAATACCTATAATTGCACCAGCCACTATTCCCACTATAAATTTACCTCTCTTGGACATCTCTGTTTTCTCAGGTTTCCACTCAACCAACATTTTGATAGCCACTGCAATGAGGAGAATGGCAAAAATCAGGAGTATCAGCTTATCCGGAATTAAACCAGTCAAGTAAGCTCCTAATAAAGGAAAAAATGCCATAGTAATAACAAAGGGAATTACTGTCTCAATAGCTACCAGCCTTTTCCTCAAGTAAGTTATTGTGGCTGAGAACTGGGTAAGAAAGTTGAGCAACAGAGCAGTAGGTATGGCCTCAGCTTTAAGCTGCATACCTAACCAGTAAAAAACAGGCATGTAGAGCTGCCCTCCCCCCATTCCTACCATAGAGAAGAGGCAAGAAATCCCTAAAGCCAGCAGGGACAGCAAAAATATCTGTAATAAACTCATTATTAGCTAAAAGCCCGGTAAATCAGCCACACAGCAATCAGGATTAGGAAAAAGCCAAAATATTTTTTTAATGTGCGGCTTTTTGTTTTTAAAGAAATCCTCGCTCCAATCTGCCCACCTATAAAGACCACTATTGCGAGGATTAATCCCACTTTGGCATTAAAATGCCCGCCTATAAAGTTACCCAAAAAGCCTCCGATGGCAGTGGTCATCACCATAAAGGCTGAACTCCCCACGGCAATTTTCATAGGAACTCCAAGAAGTAATACCATAATAGGCACTTTCAAGGTTCCACCAGAAATTCCCAGCATACCAGCAAAAAAACCCAGAACCAAACAGATGGGCAGACCTATCAACAGGTTAACTTTATATTGAACACCTCCGACTTCTCTTTTCCAGCAGGTTAGAAAACTTCCTTCGCATGTTTTAATTCTCTCTTCGTATCTCTTTAGCATAAAAAAGGCAGCGATAAAGAGAAGGCAAGCAAAGAAAAAAGAAAGCATCTTGTCGCCAAATATTTCTGAAAAATAGCCTCCTAAAAATGCCCCGGAAGCAGTTGAGGTTTCCAGCACTAAGGCAAGCTTCCAATCTACGGTTTTCCCTTTGCCGAAAATTATGGTTGAAGAGAAGGCAGAAATAATAATTAATAATTGACTGCTTGCTGCTGCCTGATAAAAATTGATCCCAAATATCAATTGAATTGGAGTATAAACCGAACCTCCTCCTTGTCCTAACATGGAAAACAAAATGGTGAAAATAAACATCATTAATATTAAAAGAATATTCATTATTATAGACTGCTTTCTTATCTTAATGGCTTTTTTTGAAAGCCTAATTTTATCTGCGGCTTATTGTAGCTTCTCCAGGCATGCTATGCATAAATGTTTTCCCTTAGAAAAACACAAACCATGGGCAAAAACTACCTCTCCACAATCCTCACAATTTTGCCACTCAAAGGTTCCCTTTCTTGATTTAAAATCAACCTCATGAACCTTTCCCACTATTAGCATCTCATCGTCAGATGCCTCGGAAATTTTCTCAATAAGGGGATCAACAATCTCCGGAGCAATGTCCTTTGGCTCTATTCCCTGGCCGCGAAGTTTAATGAACTCCGATTGCAAACCTTTCTTCTGGAAATCAGGATTGAGTGTCACCCTCACTCCCTTTTTGCTCCTGACATCAATCAAAGTAATGGCATTTTTGGAGTAGTCGCATTTCTCGATGTTTGCCTTACCAAAAGTACATCCAGTGGCTACCTGTACTCCATCAACAAAGCACATAGTGGCGTGAGCATAGCCGGTCTCACAGATACAGTAAAGTTCTTTATTACTGGCTCGCTCTACTCCCAACTTCTTCAGAGCTGCTAAACCTGCCCGAATACCTAAAGGCATGGCCGGGCATTTATGTCCATGAAACTTTATCCCTACATCTAAAAGCTCTGCAAAATCCATCTTCATAACCTCTCTTATAATTGCGAATTTTATTCTTAACGATTGCTAATAAAAAAAGCTAAATACAATATATATAAATGCATTGCTTACACGCAAAAATGCAAAATATAGATACCTTCTATTATTTTGCGATTCTAACTTTATTTTAGGAAATATTGAAGCTGAAACAAGAATGCATCATTATCTAATGAAAAAGCCCTTTCTGATTTGAATATATAATTAGCCATTAACTTGAATTTATTGCCTATAATATAGTAATTAAATCCAATGGTCTTCCATATAAAGTCATATTGGTCAATAATCGCCTTATTCTGATCAAAACGCTCATATTTAGCTGCCATCTGTAACTCAGGATTAAAATAATAAGCTGCCTGCAGGTAGAATCCAGATGCAATAATATCCACCAACTCTGGTAGGAATGAATCGAAAAAGGCGCGTATATATTCCATCCTCCAAGAAAAACCTTTATAATCAAGGCCGCCTGCCAAATTATATCTAAAATCCATACCTCTAAAGCAGCTATATTTTAGAGCGCTACTTCCGCAAAGGTTACTGCTGAAAGCAAGATTCCGACATTTTCGGTAGCTGAAAGCAGACTGAAATTCTACAGATAATTTTTCTTTTTTTATAATTCGATTCCCATAGGGCTGCAATATTATCCGCAGCCCATACAATGGCCCATTGCCCTTAAAGGAGTTATTAGCTCCATTACCATCAAAGACCGCTACCGAGCAAAGAAGCCGATCCTTCAGTAGCCGATGGTTCAATTGAATCCCTCTATCCCGGGCAAACGATGAATTGAGCTTTCCATCAGGTATAAGCCTATCAATCACTTGAGAGCGGTCTATTGTGTATATAACAGCATCTGAGGTAAATCTTTCAAGTCCAAATGGTGGGATAAATTGACCGATCTTCAAATCCAATGATTTAGAAATCTTTAGGTCGCAATATGCATCTTGCAGATAAAGGTGCCCGTCGGTGGAGCTACCGTTACCCTCCTTGTAAATAGCCTGAAGATAGATTTTAGCTCTCTGCCCTATTGGCTGGTTTAAAGACATCTTAAATCTCCTTATAGCATATAAGGGCTCCTTCCCTATAGTAGCAGTAAATCTAAGCTGAGTATAAAGATGGATATTGTCAAAAACACCAGCTTTTTTTGAATTGCTAAAGCCTTTCTCTCCTTCTCCCTCCTGTTTTAAAAAAGGCGTACTGAATAAGCTTTGAGCGAAAGAGAAAAAAAAGATTACCGCAAAAATAACGAGAGCTTTAGATATGGCTTTATTAAATATATTCATATCAATTCTAATACCTTTTTTATATAAGACAATTAACTCCCTTTTAATACTATTCGGCAGCTGCTTCTCTAATGCAGCACTATGAGCTTGCCATTTATTGCTGCCAAAATATCTGAGAAAACCTTGCGCCATCTGACGACAAACCGAATTCCCTATACACAAAAAAACATATTTTTCTTTTTATTCACGACCATATCAAATTTATCCAATTATTAAATGTAAAATCATCACTAATCCAACCACTCCGACAATAAAAGCAAAAATCTTCTTAAGCGCTTCCGCTTTCATCTTCTTCACCATAAGTCGGGAACCCAACTGAGAACCGACAATACTTGCGCCTATAAAGAAGATAAGATACCACTTGAATATACCTGTATTTACAGTTCCAATAAAACCAGTAAATGATGAGAGGGCATTCATTAAAGATGCTGTGCCAATAGCTATCTTTGCGGCGAACCCCATATACAGCAGTACAGGGATAACAAAAGACCCTGCACCCCTTCCAAGCATCCCTACCATGGTTCCGATAAGAACTCCTGCAATAGCCCCTACAATAAATCTGGACTTATAAGATTTTATTACAAACCTTTGCTTTCTTTTAATTAATAGGTCCAGGGAAACTGCTATAAGTATAAGAGCGAAAATAAGCAGTAATATTCTATCCGGAACAAAACCAGCGAAATAAGCCCCCAAAAACGGAGAAAATATAATGGCAATAACAAAGGGAAGTATTTCTTTGATGACAATTAATTTGTTTTTAATATAGGTAATGGTTGCAGAAAAAATGGTAATAAAATTGAGCAGCAAAGCCATTGGTATTGCTTCTGATTTGAGGTCCATACCCAAATAATAGAAAAGGGGCATGTAGAGCTGCCCGCCGCCCAAACCAATCATAGAAAATAAAGAGGATATAAAAAAAACAAATAGTGTGATGAGAATAATTTGAAAAAATTCCATAATAATTAATCAGAAAAATTAGCCCTGTTTTGCATGAGCTTCTTTTATCCAGAGTTCAATATCTTTTTTATTGGGTAGACGACCGAAAGCAACTACTTTTCTATTTATTAAGAGAGCGGGGGTGGCAATTAAACCATATTGAGCTATCTCATTTAAATCTCTCACATGCTCCACATCGGCTGCAATCCCGATCTCGGATAATATTTCTTTGGTATATTCCTCTATCTTATCGCAGGTAGAGCAGCCCGGTCCCAGGATTTTTATTTCCAGCACTCCTGAAATTTTTCTCTCCTTAAGCTCACCAATGTAAACTTTATATTCTTCGAACAGAGAATCTTTATACTCTTGCTCGGCAGAGCTGGGAACGTAATTATACTTTTTAATTCCTCGCAGGAGAAGCTCCTTTATCTCTTCTTCATCTTTCAGATTTTTCTTCTTTAGCTCCTCAAAGAGGGACTTAAGTCCAATGAGGGCAATCTTATTTTTCCCTATATAAACTTTTATCTCATCTTTCATTAGTTTTTACTCTACTGGCTAAATAATCTTGCTCTACAGATTTTTGTTTTTCATTATTTGCACAAACCTTGCTAACATTTCTGGCCTAAAGATTTTTCTTTAATTCTCATATTAAGCTTGAGAATATCTTGCTGCAGAATGGAATATTTTTTGCGCCATTGGACAATCAAATCGATGAGTGCACGAATGCCTTTATCTAAATCGCTTTTGAGGGAATAATGCATCCACAATCCTTCTCTTCTGCTCTCAACTAAGCCGGAATACTTGAGATATGCCAGATGGCGTGAGGCTTTGGGCTGGCTGATATTGAGAACAGCCATAATGTCACAAACGCATAGCTCGTCAAGACTCAGGAGATTAACAATGCGCAATCTGGTTTCATCAGAAAGCGCTTTAAAAACCTGATTTAGCTTCTCCAAGACCATCACTTTAAACGGTTAAAAATATATTCATACATACGCATAAGCGTATATAGTATAATATCTATAAAATATCCTGTCAAGGGATTTCTTGAGTTTTATAAAAACTGTAGGTCAGAAGAGTTTCTTCTTTAAACTAAGGAATGGGTTTTTGTAGTGAAAGCACTAGTTCATTTATATTTGGCTACCAAAAGCTATGAATAAATGAATACTTTCTACAAATAAAAACCAGCACACATCATTTTAGTATGGTGCTAATCTCACCTGTTTAATAATGATTTTTATATCATATTTATATTACTGGATTATCAGGTCGTCTAAGAAACAGGCGCCTTCTCCCCTGATGCCCAGGGCAATATTTCCCCAGATGGGCTTCTCATCCGGTGTTATGTTTATCTTCTCCACACCATCTACAGAAACCCTTATCTGGTTCTCCCTCACCTCAAGCAGAATCAGATATTGCTGCCTTCTATAAATGGCATCATTGATGACTTCACTCTGTACAATAACGCCATCTTTTTTATGCTGCAGTATCCATTTCCCTAAAATCCGTGCTCCTTCAGGTAAAAGGAGCATCCTGAGCTCCCAGTAATTTCTCTTATCTTTATGACTGAAAAGAATGGAACTGCGCACCCGAGAGGACCTCCCACCATTGCGTTTTACTTTGACTTCAATATCACATTCATTGCTCAACGCTCCCGGAGGAAACACGCGGAAGAAATTTATAGCATCTCGCAATATGAGCTGTTCGTTTCTCACGATTGCTGTTCCGGTACCAATCCGCTGCCAGTTTTTTACCTTGATATCAGAGAAATCACAAGTAATGGGAACACTACTGCCGAAGATGACATAGGTCTCCCCGGCATCAGTGCCTCCTGCTGGATCAGCAGCATGGGCACCGATGATGACATCGTCGTAGCCATCGCCGTTTATATCACCATTGGAAACGGCTGTGCCGCAGTGATCATAATTATCATCTCCGTAAATAGCTATATCGGCTGACTCGCTATCCAAATCTATGGTAGAGGGAGGAGCTGCACTGCCCAGGATAACATAGGTCTGCCCTTTTTCAGTACCTGAAGAAGCCATATTAAAAGGAGCACCTATTATTATATCGCCATACCCATCGCCATTGATATCGCCGCTGGAAACGGAATAGCCAGACCAATCGTATGAATCATCACCATAAATAATCATATCGGCTGGACTGGGGCTATCATTGAGGTCTATTGTTGCTGGCAGCGTGGTGCTGCCAAAAATGACGTAAGTCGTTCCTGTTAGGCCAGTGGTTTTAAAAGCACCGAGGATTAAATCCTCACAACCATCGCCGTTGATATCTCTGCTGGAAATTGCATGAGCACCTATTTCATCTGAAGCATTATCTCCATAGATAATCATATCCGCCGGGCTGGGGCTATCATTAAGGTCTATTGTTAACGAAGGAGATGCGCTGCCCAAAATGACATAAACCTCACCTGCATCAGTTCCTCCTGGCGCATCAGCCCAAGGGGCACCGATGATAATATCATCATAATTATCGCCGTTGACATCACCGCTTAAAGCAGTATACCCAGAACCATCTTCAGCATCATCACCGTAGATAATCATATCTGCCGGGCTAGGGCTATCATTAAGGTCTATGACTGCTGGTGGAGCAGCGCTGCCGAAGATGACATAGGTCTCACCGGCATCAGTGCCGCCTGCTGGATCAGCATAAAAAGCACCGATGATGACATCATCATAACCATCGCCGTTGATATCTCCGCTGGAAACT
>CAZYAF010000026.1:0-58395 GCA_964645975.1 uncultured Acidobacteriota bacterium | reverse complement strand
ATTTTTACACTATTTTCTAACTTACTTCCGATTTCAGCAATTATAAAATCTATAGAAGAAGAGAGAAAATTATCTATTGAATTTAACCGTAAAGCCTTCTTAGTAATTTTAATTATATCTTTTTCTTTAGGAATAATAATAGCTATTTTCAAAAGATATGATTTGCATATGAAATTTTTTCGCTTAATAAAAGTTTCAAATAAGACCTCAAGAAGTTCTGTTTGGCAGGATATTTTTATAGATCAAAAAGCTTTTGTAACAGTTTATATGGAAGATGGATTAAGGATAATCGGATGGCCAACATATGTTTCAGATCATCCAGAAGAAGGTTATATATTTCTTTCTGATGCAGCATGGATAAAGGATAATGATGAATTAGTTGAAATCAAAGGTCCAGGTATATTAATAACTCCAATAGCTCAAATAAAAACTATTGAATTTTTAAGCGGTGAGGAGGAAAAAAATAATGGCAACAAATAAAAATTCTTCAAAAAAAAGTGAGAAAAAAATACCATTAAGTGAAAGATATAATCCTAAGCCAAAAGAGTATAAGAGACCTAAACCTACGCCAAATCCTAAAAAAAGTGACAATCAGGATTAAAATTTTTTGTGTAATTATTGTTATTTTATAATTATTTCTCTTTTATTCACCTTAATATATTTTTACATACAATAATTAAAATGAAACAAAAAAGTCAAGAATTTGAGAAGATAAAGATAAAAAATAAGGGATATGGCAAACTAAATGGTTGCGAAATATTTATAACTAAAACTTTATATAGAAAATTAAAATCCAGAAAATTAAGAACTGGACTAAGTTTTATACAGCTTCTTGAATTAGGAAGAGCTATTAGAGGATTTAAGCATTTGCTTGAAAATATAAAGAATAAAAATGAATCATCAAAAGTAATACTAACAGATAAAAAAACGAAAAAAATTAATAATGACTACTATATAAATCTTGATGAATATAGCAATAAAGGGTGGAGTAGATTTCTGTCATTCTATAGAAGCACTGCAATTGATGTAGCTTTAACATATTTAAATGAAGTATTTCCTGATGAGTTCAAAAAACCAAAGGATTCATTAACTAAAAAAGATTTGGCCAAAAGTAGAAAACATTTTGATCAATTGATCGATGAGCTTACGAAAAAAAGAGAACATAAAAAGCAGCTATTAAAAAAGACTTCTGAATTGGTTTTACAGCTTAAAAATAAAAAGCATCTTTTAAAGGAAGAAATTGCGGAACTTGAAGAAATAAAAAATAAATCAAACATAGCATATTATGCTACAAAGATTAAAGAATTTAAATCACGGCTAGAAAAAAATTATAGAGAGTCCTCGTGGCAATCTTGGATATATGATAATAACTGGATAATTGGCGTTCAATATCATACTCCAATTGAAAAAGAAAAAGTAGGTTTTAAAAGCATTCCTGATTATCTATTCCCAACACTAGATGGTTTTATTGATATATTAGAGATAAAACTTCCCAACCATGAAGTTATAAAAAAAGACCAATCACATCCTGGCTCTTATGCTTGGTCACCAGAAGCTAATAGGGCTATTGGACAAGTTGTGCACTACCTTTATGAAATGGAATTGCACCAATTAGAGCTTCAGCGGGATATTAATCGTGCTTATTCAACTAGATTAAGTAGGGAAATATATATTATCAAACCAAGAGCATTTATTTTGATTGGGCGAGAAGATGAATGGAATGAGAGAAAAAAAGAAGCATTTAGAAAGATGAATCATAGGCTGCACGATATTGAAGTAATAACATACACAGATCTACAACAACGTGGAGAAAGAATAATCGAATTATATAGCAAAGATAAAATGAAACAATAAATTTAGGATCTTAAATGGAAGGTTTAATGTTTATATGTAAAAAGTGGGGAACTGCAGCTTGTGATCCTCGTATCATGAAATTAAGATATTTTCAAGAAAAGAAACCGGGTGAAAAAATTGTTATCTGGCCAATTGGAGAAGAATTAAGAAAATTGGATGAAATATGTAAAAATTGTGATAACAGGTTATTTAAGTTTGAAGAAATGGAATGTCCTCTTTGCAAAAATAAAGATATTCAATTACAAGGTTATAAAGAAGTTGAATTTGAACTTGGCTGTATTAAGGGCAAATTTTATAAATGTAATAAATGCGATACAGAATTAATTTTTGAAAAATAATTGAATTGTTATTTCCGTAAAAAGCTGATTTTCAAATTTATTTTTATTGCATTTTTTAATATTTTAATTTGATCAAAATTGCTTTAATTTAATGGTTTTTTTTCCTATTTCGCTTCAATTTCTCACTTAATAATTCTTTTTGAAATTGTTGTAATTTCGTTTTGATTCCCGCCGAAGGATGCAATTTAAATGATTCAAATTATTTATTTTTATTAGGTGATGAATTCGTATTAGTAATATTGGGATTACATTTTTTGCCTGGATAAATCCATATAAGGAGACTCCGTCTCCTTCGGACAGGGGCAAGCACTGTCCCTACATTGATTCCCTTTGCAGAAAATTTCGGACAACGATATAGATTGTCACTACATGGCTTCATGTAAAGATGTTCATACTATTATAACAATATGCCAGGATTGAAATGTACATAATAACCAAGCGGGAGCGCCGCCGGGCAGGCGCAAGGTTTGTGCCTATATTGTTTGGCTTTTAGGATAATTACGGATAGGCAATAGCCTATCCCTACACGGGAATCCTTCGATAGAAAAAAATTTAATTATCATAGGTAACCATAAAAATGTAGGGAGAGGGTTTATCTCTGTCCGAGCGGCGGTGCCGCCTGTCCTTACATTGGATTCATTAGATAGCAAATACTTATTATTGCGGGATAGATGCGAAAGTAGTATAATATATATAGCTGATTTTTCAAATTTCTCCATTGAATACCATCTTTGCATGCTTCTTATTTAACTAAAGAGTGAGAAAAAGGATGAAAGAAAATTTTATTATTAAAGGAAAAGCGTATTTTTTCTTTATTGCCATTATTATCTTAGGGATTTTGATTTTCTATTTGAGCTGTGAATCCAAATCACCCACCGAACCTGCTTCATCATTACATAAGCAGGTTGCTGTTCAGAGTACAAACAACACTACCACTAGCTCCAGCACCACCACATCTGTCAGGCCGGGTAACACACCCACCAATACCACTACCCTCATCACCTCCCGCACACTTACAACTACTTCTACCTCCACTACTACTACCACTACTACCTCAATACCAACCGCTACAACCACCTCTACATTAAAACCAACCACTACCATAGCCTCAGCGAATATAGAATGGTGTAATTTTGAGGGAGGAAGCAATCTAGGACGGGGTTATTATAAAAATTGTGGTGATACTTTTACTATACGCTCAGGTGAGTATCAGTTCTGGTTTGAACCACAATTGATAAATATAGGGGAAGCTCCTGCTCAAGATGTTCGGGTTATTCTAAAAAATGTAATCGTCTCTGGCGGTTTTCCTGTTACAGTATCACAAGATAGAGCTTTTTTTGGCACAATTCCCGTCGAAACACGGTGGTGCGACCATAGCGACCCAGCCATTGCTTTCGAATGGAATCCTGCTGATGCAAGCTCAGGGGATACGATCACATTAGTTTTTGTTGAAACCTATTCGAGAAGTAAATGTACACTTACAATTAGAATTCCTTAATTTACCAATAAAGAATCAACATTAACCTCAAAACAGCTGTTCTGTCAAAGCGGCTACGCCGCCTATCCCTACACAGGGGGCTGTTGTTGGAAAATATAAGAACAACACAGCTTATTATTGTGCTATAGATGCGAAAGTAGTATAATATATATATCTGATTTCTCAAATCTCTTCATTGAATACCATCTTTAGTCAATTACTATTTAATTAAGGATTGAGAAAAGGATGAAAGAAAATTGCACTATTAAAAGAAAAGCTTATTATTTCTTCATTGCTATTATTATTTTCTCAGCTATTTTGATTTTATATTTGAGCTGTAAATCCAAATCACCCACCGAATCTGCTTCATCATTACATAAGCAGGTTGCCGTCCAGAGCACCAACAACACCACCACCAGCTCAAGCACCACCACATCTGTCAGGCCGGGTAACACACCCACGAACACCACTACGCTCATCACCTCCCGCACACTTACAACTACTTCTACCTCCACTACTACTACCACTACTACCTCAATACCAACCTCAACAACCACCTCTACAGCAAAATCAACCACCACCATAGCCTCAGCGAATATAGAGTGGTGTAATTTTGAGGGGGGAAGCAATCTCTTTTGGGCTTATTATAAAAATTGTGGTGATACTTTTACTATACGCTCAGGTGAGTATAAGTTTTGGTTTGATCCACAATTGATAAATAATGGCGAAGCTCCTGCCTATAATGTTTGGGTTATTCTAAAAGACGTAATTGTCTCTAGTGGCTTTCCTGTTACAGTAGAACAAGATAGAGCTCTTTTCAGCTCTATTCCAGTCAATAAGAAATGGTGCGTATTTGGCTGGCCAAGTATTGTTTTCGAATGGAATCAGGCTGATGCAAGCCCAGGGGATACGATCACATTAGTTTTTGTTGAGACCTATTCGAGAAGTAAATGTACGCTTACATTTATAATTCCTTAATTTGCCAAAAAAATCTCACTTAATAATTAACACCATATCCTATCAGTCTATATGGATGAGCTTTATATTAATATCCTAAAATTTTTTCCTCAATTTTTCCATTAAAAAATCGGTTTCAAAAATCGTTATTTTAATTCTTGAATCCTTCCTTTATTACATTTTATAATAGGTACTATAATCCATTATTTTACCGACTAAATATCTTAAGGAGGGAGAATCATGAAAAACTTTAAAAGTGTATCTATTTTTATTTTGGCAGCGTTTTCTCTTGGCGCTTATTTTTATGGCTCACCTTTGCTATTCAAGGAGTCAACCACTGCAAGTCATACCTCCGAATGCGGACTCCATATCATCGAATTTGAGACTCCTTATGGAGAGATTTATGTCAATTTGCCGGATGATATGCCTAAAGGAGATATAATTTCAGGAACATTAAGCGCGGTACCATCAGGCAAAAAAGAAAAAGACCGGGCTAAAAATATGGAGCTTCTTAAATCTTATATCATAGATATAGATAATCAGAAGACAGCGGTAGCTGAAGAATGGGGTAAATGGACCATACCGGATACGGATGAGCTCTCTATCGTTCTCAGAGATCAGCAGGGCAACGTAGCTGCGAAAACTGAGGTAGCTGTTATTGATAAAACACCTTCATTGCAGTCCGAGGAATATAAATGCCCGATCTATGCCCAGGCCGGGCGACTCATTAGATTCGATGGAAAATTTAACGGTGACTTTTCCGATACCCAGGTTCGCATGAATGAGAAAGAAGTGAATAAATTGGCTGAATCATCAAGACAAATGGTAGTGGTAAGCCCCATGGATCAGATTGGAACAACCACTATTGACTTAGACGAAGGAGATCGTAATGCTGAATTTAAATGCCGCAACATCTTATTGGAGCCGAGCATCGGCAAGTCTGAGCTAAAAAAAGGTGAGTCGACAGAAATAGTAGTGATTGTCAGGGGTCTTGAAGGTTTAGAGGATGAAATACCGCTTCGGATCGAGAATAAGACACCGAATTTGGTGAAAATGGAGGAAGGTGGTTTAATATCCATTCAGCCTGACGATGTTCAGGAAGGTGGTGTTTATACCTTTAGAACTGTAATTACAGGCATTATGCCGGGAAATTTCAATATTCGAGCCAGCATCGTATTACTTTGCGAAGAACCTGAGGTTGATTTTTGATTTATAACCAACTTTTCACTGAAGCTTAACAATGATAAACTGAATATCAATGAAAAATATGCCTCAAAATTTTAGCTGCCTTGGAGCTAAGAAAAAGCCTCATTTTTGAATGCTACGAATAAAATAAATACGTGTAAAAAATCTTGTAAAAATCGCTATTTTAAAACTCTAAAATCCCAATTATCGTATTTTAAAATATATTAAAAGTTGCAAAAGTAAAATTTTTGGTTATAATGTTAGTGATATAGGTTTAAATTTGAAAAATGTAGTCATTTTACGAAGAAATAATATAAAAAACCTCTTAAAGAGGGGAAATCTATTTTTATTTGAAGGGAGGTGAGAACTTGAAAGGAACAATTAAAAAAATTATCCGGGATCGGGGTTTCGGTTTTATTAGTGCAGAAGATGGAAGTGAAATATTCTTCCATCGTTCAGCCATGCAGGAGGCAGATTTTGATAATTTAGAAGAGGGCAATAGTGTTGAGTTCAATTCGGAGAAAGGCCCTAAAGGCCCCCGGGCAGTAGACGTAAAGGTGATAGCATCTTAGTTCAAGGAGACTTATAATGTTGACCATAACTGAAAGTGCAAAGGAAAAACTTCAAGAAGCTCTTGAACAACAGACTTCTGATCCAGAATTAGCCATTAGGATTACTACTTCCAGCTCTGATCCAAATCAATTAGACATGATTTTAGACAAAATGAAAGAAGATGATCAAGTGATAAAAAATAAATCAGGTGATAATTTACTTCTCATAGGAACTGATTTAGCCCCGGTGTTATATGGAATGGTTATTGATTTCAAAGAAACACCACAAGGCCAAAATTTTACCATCTCGAAATATGAGCCAGAGAAATAAAATCCCGAAGTGAATTAGTGGATCATTCCTTTGCTTAAACTTTTTTTTATGGATAGGCTTTAAGAAAAGAGGAAATTTCGACAAAAAGTATCAGATCAATTCATATTTTCAAATTATAGTTAAGAGTAACGTTTCTCCTTAATTTGCTTCACTATTTTCTCTCCACTTCTTTCAGCCTCAAAACATAAATTAACTATACCAGAAAGGCATTATTAAATATTAAAAAATGGCATAGATAACTATCTTAGAATATATAATTTTATTCAAATTTTATTCCCGGTCTTTTGAAGAGATTACATTGCTGTAATTATTTTATTGACTGAAGATTCTTATTACCTATTAAGCATAGATGGGATGGATGGAAATAAAAATCAGGATTGGCATTTATGTAAGAAGATATTCTTATATCAATTCTGCAAATATTTTTAGTTTGAATTAATATCACCTAAACAGAACCTGGAGAAAGGGTAGAGCATGAAAATACTTCTTGTTTATCCAAAATGCACTGATACCTTTTGGAGCTTTAAACACGCTTTAAAGTTTATTTCCAAAAAGGCTGGTTTCCCGCCACTGGGATTATTGACTGTTGCAGCAATGCTTCCAAAGGAATGGGAAAAAAAACTGATTGATATGAATGTTACCAAACTTAAGGATAAATACCTTGAATGGGCTGATCTCGTTTTTATCAGTGCCATGTCCATACAAAAAGCATCCGTAATAGAGATAGTTACAAAATGCAAAAAAATAGGTACCAAAATTGTTGCTGGCGGCCCTCTTTTTACTACAGGATATGACATGTTTGAGAATATAGATTATCTTGTGCTTAATGAAGCTGAAAACACACTTCCTCCCTTTCTGGAAGATTTGAAAAATGGCTGTGCCCAACATATTTACACCACTCAAGAATTACCGGATATGCAGAAGACCTCTATACCGCTCTGGGAACTAATCAAGATGAAAAAATATTCATCCATGAGCATCCAGTACTCACGAGGGTGTCCCTTCAATTGTGATTTTTGTGATATCACAGTACTTTTTGGACGTAAAGTGCGAACAAAAGAAGCGGAGCAAATAGTAGTTGAATTAGAAAGCATATATCTCCAGGGTTGGAGAGAAGGAATATTTTTTGTTGATGATAACTTCATAGGAAATAAAAAGAAACTAAAAAAAGAAATTTTACCTGCTATTATTGAATGGATGGAAATGAGAAGGTATCCTTTCACCTTTAATACAGAAGCATCAATAAACCTTTCCGATGATGCAGAACTAATGAGATTGATGGTTAAGGCAGGATTTACTTCCGTATTCGTTGGTATCGAGTCACCGAATGAAGAAAGCCTTGCCGAATGTAACAAATTACAGAATAAAAATCGTGATTTAATAGCCTGTGTGAAAAAAATCCATGCGTCTGGCTTACAGGTTCAGGGGGGATTTATTGTGGGATTTGATAATGATCCTCCTTCAATTTTTGAAAGGCTTATTACATTTATCCAGGAAAGTGGAATCGTAACTGCCATGGTAGGATTGTTAAATGCTCCGCGAGGAACGAAACTCTATCAGCGTCTGGTACAAGAGAACAGATTATTAAAGGATTCTTCTGGCGACAATACAGATTTTTCTATCAACTTTATTCCTAAAATGAACCATGAAAAACTCATTACAGGTTATAAAAGCATTGTTACCCAAATTTATTCCCCTGAATATTACTACCAGCGGGTTAAAAAATTTCTAAAGGAATATAAGCTACAGCAAAAGAGGACATTTCGCCTCAATCTTAGCAATCTTAAAGCCCTTCTTAAATCTATGTTTTTCTTGGGCATAAGGGAAAAAGAAAGGATCTATTACTGGAAGCTTTTTTTCTGGTCATTATTCAGATGTCCGCGACTCTTCCCTCTTGCCATCACTTTTTCCATATACGGATTCCATTTTCGCAAGGTTTATAGCTCTTAATTTCTGAAATTCGCTGTTGCAATACAAGATGTTTGCATTTTCAAAATGCTGATTTAGTTATCATTGGTTTGATTTCAGCATATATTCTTTTAATATTATTATAAGCTCTTCCAATTAAAATCATTTTACACTTACTATTAACTCTTTTAAACTCTCCAAAACATATAAATTTAATGCTTCAAATCGTTGATTTTGGGTAGAGGATAGGGTAATATTATCTCAGTTCGATCAATAATCCTTAGAAGAGGAGGCAATGATGAAACTGTGTCGATTCAAAATATTTTGTATTCACTGCATTAGTATCCTCATTTGTATCTTTTTCTTAATAGCAACATCTTCTGTTCTGGCACAAGAGCCGCCCAAAGAACCCTTCCAGCGTGGGAAATATTACCTCAATAAATTCCAGTACAAAGAAGCTAAGGAGAGTTTCGACCAGCACCTGAAGCAGAAACCGAACCACAAGGAAGCCTATTACTTCCGTGGAATTTCCTTTTTAGGTCTTAATCAAGTAGAGAATGCACTTAAAGATTTCAACAACTTAATAAAGGACGATCCCAAATATGCCCTCGGCTACGTGGGAAAGGCACAGGTTTGCATCAAGCGGAAAAATTTTGAGCAAGCTAACAAAGCGTTAAATACCGCACTACAACACGACCCCAAAAATGCTGAAGCCTGTTATCAGCAGGGTGTGATCTTCGGCTATCAGAAAAATGTTGACGCAGCTACCAACTCATTCGACAAATGCCTGGAGCTGAATCCCAAGCATGCTTATGCTCACTACCAGATTGGGCTGGCATATAATCAAAAGAAACGGCCTGATCTGGCAATAGTTCATTTGCAGAAATTCTTGGACCTTGCACCAGATGCTCCGGAAGCTGAGCAGGTGCGAAACCTGCTAAATTCGCTTAAAAAGTAGTTTTTTAAAAGTTGTTAATAGGAGCGGATAATCCCTATTTGCCAGGATGGTAAAAAATTTTGCTCAATTAAAATGCTTGTCCAATGCTGAAGAAGAAAACTCCTCTGGGTTCGCCTAAGAGAGGGAAGAGATTTATACCGTAGTCCAACCTGATAATACTCAGTGGAGTATTCAGCCGCAATCCAAAACCGATGCTATGTCGCGCATCAAGAGGATTAAAATCCCTAAAATTCATATATACATTACCCATATCATAAAACGCCACTCCCCTTATCCATTTATAGATAGGAAATCTTAGCTCCTGGTTCATAATAAAGAGAGATTCCCCTCCATCTGGAGTTCCTAAATAAGGATCAATCGGGCCAACTGAATCAAGCTCAAAACCCCGCAGAGAATTCCCACCGCCGGTATAGAACCTTCTGCTGGGAATTAGAACCTGATCAAATGCATCTGCTAATCCAATTCGATAGTTAGAAGCCCAGATAAACTCTGGCTTTAGAGCTTTGTAAAAAGAATATTGCCCAAAGAAACTTATATAGGTCAGGTCAGAGCCTATGAATTCTGGCGAATAGGTAAAGCTAAGAGAAAAAAATGAACCTCTGCGAGAATCCATTTTATTATCTCTGGTATCTCGTACTATAAAAGTAGAAAATTCTGATAGAAAGAGAGTTATATCAAAGACAAAAGGACCAACCGACTCCAATTCATAGGTATGAATCCTCTGAAGTTTATATAGATAAGATAAAGAAAAATCATTGGGTAATTTCCTCTGCTGCTGGAGACTAAATCCAATCTCCTCGGTTTTGAAAGAAGCCTTGGTCTCTTCGAGATAATGCAAAGAATAAAGAGAATTCAGCTTCTTACCAAAAAGATAGGGCTCTTTTAGAGAAAAACGCAAATTCTTTTCCCTGTCGCTCTTGCGATAATAAAGCACACCACTTCTTCCCCTGCCAAAAATATTATAAAGGCTCAGCTCGCTAAAGCCTTCTAATTTGACCTCGGAATCATATCGGAGCCCATAAGCAATAGCGTAATTGGCCTCTTCTTGAACTTCGATAACAGCTTTATTTTTACCTTTTATATCTCCTAAAGGTTGAGAATAAATACTCACACTTTTAAATACCCCAATGTCGTATAAGCTTTTCTGGCTTTGAGAAAAATTTGCTAAATTCAGCACGTCGCCTTTCTTAAATTTCAGCTCTCTTAAAATGATATAATCTGCAGTTTTTTGATTCCCTATAATTTCTATGGCATCAATAGTATGCTGTATTCCTTCATTAATTTTATATAGTATTGCATAATCATTTGTTCCAGAAAATTTTGCAATTTCTGCTTCAATCTCTACATCCTGATAACCTTTTCTTTTATATAGATTAATAAGGTGGTTCTTGTCTTCAGCTAACAGCGGATGGCGATAGATACTTTTCTCAATGAGCTGCAAATTCTTATTCAACTCAACATTAGAAAAAGTTTTATTTCCCTGCAACTCTACCGAATGCACTAAACTTTGAGGCCCTTCATCTATAGACATATTCAGATCAACATACTTATTTCTGCGATCAGGTATTACCTCTGGTTGATTAACAACAGCGCGCAGAAAGCCATTATCATGATAAAAGCTTTCTACTACCTCCTTTGCTTGGGCAAAATTATACACTAAGGTCCATAAACCCATATCTTTATTGCCAGGAAGTTCTTTAATGACTTTTATGATTGATTCAGATTTAATTGAAGAATTGCCAAGAATAGCACATTTTCTAATTTTATAGCGATAACCTTTATTTATATAAAAAGTGATGATTATTTTTTCTTCCTGCTCTTTTACTTCAGTTTTAATATGAGAGTCATAATATCCTTCACTATGCAGGTTTTTTAAAATTAAATCCTCAGATTGATTCAGCGTTATTTCCATAGGAAGTCGGCCATCCCAGGTATCAATAATTTTAGAATTCATATCTTTATCAATAGTTTCTCCAGCAAATAAAATGGATATTGGCTTTTTAGGAGAGATTTCAATGCCTATTTTTACTATATCTTTTTCCTCGTAATTTATTGAAGGTACCACCACAATGTCGAGATAATTGTTCATCTTATAAAATTCAATAAGATTTTCTATGGATTTTCGCAATTTTAAATAATCAAAGAGCGAACCTTCCTTAAATAAACGTATTCTTTCTTCTAATATTTTTCGAGGGAAAATCAAATCTCCTTCTATTTTAATTTCTTTTATAATAAGTCTTTCTTTTTGTGCGGTAGCCTTTTTTTGCAATTCACCTTTTTTCGAACCAAGAATAATCCGATGCATAAAACTTGAACCATAGCTACCATCATCCTTACGAAAAGACCGAATAGCAAGATTTCGGTTAAGATTATAATCAAGTATCCAGGTCTGATTTTGGCTATTGCTGACATCGATAGAATAGGTTAATTCAACTTCATCAGATACCTGCTTGCTGAAAGTAAAACGAGCACCCGGGTCTTCCTCTGATGCTATATTTATTGGTTCAATTTTTACTTCCTCGATTTTCAAGAGTTTTTCCAATCTCTGAGTAATTGGAGAAGCAATAGGGCTGGAGAAATACATAAGCATCTGGTTTCCAATAATATTTGCAGTTTCGCTTTTTATATCCTCAAAACTCCGCCCGGTAATAAGTAAAGAAGCCAGCTCTTCTTGCGAGCGTGGAGGAAATGAGCTGAGAGAATAGTTTATATTTGATAATGGTCCAAATAAAGTGAGCTTCACTTCTAATTCATCGTATTTGTGCTTTAATTTGGTATGGGCAACAATATCGAGATAAGGATCAAACTCTTCAGTATCAAGAAAATCTATCACTGTTTTTTCTATCTGATATGTATGCTCAGCAAATTTCAATTCACCTGTATATCTATTTGTTACCCGACCGGAAAAAATGGGGTTGTCTATGGTTCCAGTGATTCTGATATTACCTAAAAGTTCTAAATCAGCCATGTTATTATCAATAACAATGGAATCGAGAGTAGCTATGGTGATATCTAAATTGGGGCTTGGAAAACCTTTGGCACCATTCTCAATTACTTTTGCCTGACGAGAACGGATTGCACTTAGCAATTGAGAGCCAGGATAAATATCCTGACCGTAAAAAGCCTGCGATAACTCTATATTTCCCGCTAAAGTCCACTCTTTTTCCCTCTCTTTTTTCTCTAAAGTAAGGTTTGCATTAGTCTGACTTATTAAACCCTCAGGATAATTTAACCTTACATTATTGGCAGATAAGCTCAAGTTGACAGACTCAATGTTATCGCTTATGTACTTTAATTCACCAGTAAGGTTAAAGGGGCCTCCGTTAATTATTCCCTGAAAAGAAGGAATAGTAATCATATTTTTGGATAACTCAATTTTTCCATTTACATCATTTGCTGTTATGGGGAAATCTTTTAATTGAAAAAATCCATTTTCGATCTCTCCAGCTCCAGTGATTAATGGATTATTTATGGTCCCTTTTATAAAAAGCTCCCAGTTCGAACTTCCACCAGGTATGATATTAGTTAAAAATGGGGTCAGTAATGCACTATTAAGTTTAGCTGATATGTGAGCATTAATGTTCTTTTCTCCTTCTAATTCTGTTTGACCGCTAATTAGAATTAAGGATTTTTTCCCTGATAACTCCATTTTGTTTAAAAATAGCATTCCATCACCAATGTTGAAATGGATGGTTTCCTTATTTTTTAAGTCCAATTGAGATAATGAGATAAGCAATTTATCTAACTGCCCATCTATTTTTAATTGCTTTATGCTATAAAAATTACCTTGTATGTGTAATTTGCCATCAACTGAACCTCCAACTTCTTTTAAAAATTCTGTCTCAACAGATTGAGCTGCTGTACCTATATTCATATCTGAAAAAACGATTTCTATATCATTTCTATCCTTCGCTTCTACAGCAGTAAGATTTTGAGGTTTTTTAAAGGGTAATGAATCCAGGAATAATCCACCCTGAACGGAAATAGTGCCTTCATCAATCTTTGCGTTAAAACGCTCCATTTTTAGATAATTATCTTCGGCAATTGCATGAAATGATATGCTATGTATTCTGTAGGGTACGAGAGAATGAGCAAAAACTCCATCAACTAAATCAATATCAGCGCTCAATTTTGGTTTTATCAGGCTTCCTTTGAGCTCGCTTCTTATTGATAAAACACCTGAAATCTGGCTATCCTTTATGAAAGGCTGAAATAATTGAAGGTTTACGGCACCATCAATTCTGATAGCACTTTCGTCTTCTCTATTCAGCGGAAGTTCGCCATAAATATTGAATTCAGTATTAGAACCACCAAAGCTAAAATCTTTAACCTTGAGTCTCCCTTTTTCCATTTCTACCAGAACTGGTCGGCTATTCTGAACAGTAAGTTCTTGATAGTTTATTTTAACTTTATCCATCATTATAATCGCCGTTAAATTCTGCCATTCTTTCAGAGGAATGGCATATGAAATCTCCGTGCTGAGCTCTCCAGAAAACTGGGGGAGAAGTTTATGCTCAGTGTCTTGAATAATATTTTCTACTCGAGCATCTCTGGAGAACATGACTCCTTTAAGCAAGTAATCTCCTTTCAATTGAAGAACGCCTTCAATCTCCGTTTCACCCTCTGGTATCTTCAGGCTATATTTAACGGAATCATCTATCAGATCTGCATAAAGGTTTACCTGCTGTGCTTGTATATTAAAAGCTGCAATCCTTTCAGAGGACAAGTGCAAAGATAATCTTGGCTTTTCTAACGTTCCCTTACCTTCAAGCTTCAGATTTATTTTTCCTTCAATATTATTTTTGCCAGGCTGTAAATATTTAAAACTCTCTAAATCAATCCCGTCTCCTTTTATATCTACTGAATAATATTTGCTTGAGAAATCAATACTTACATTACCCTGCAGAGTAGCATCACCTTTTACTACTCTCAACTTACTAATGCATAAAGAATTATTTTTAAAATTGCCCTCCGCTACTATTTGAGAAAAATCTTCGTTTTCAACAACTACGTTATCTGCGGTTACATTAAAATTCATAGCATCATTCTCATATAATAAAGCACTCTTAATCTTCCTGGCTGTATATTGAAGCGATTGAATCTCATACCCTTCAATATCCAAGGATACTGTTGGCTTTTTTAAGCTACCAGTTATATTCCCGGATATAGCAGTTCTCCCTCCTAAGTTAAGATCAGGAATATTTTGTAAAAAAGGAATTTTCATTGTGCTGCCCAGCTGCAACAACAGCTTTTCTATTGTGGAAATATCTTCAGACTTAAAGCTGAAATCATAGGTTATTTTTTTCTTTTTATCTATTATCCCCGAAAAAGTAAGGGTATTTTCATTTATTGATAAATTGCTTTGATGGAATTTCACTTCTCCCTGCTGAACTTCAAAACTCAATTGACCATCAAGAGCGTTTTGCGTAATAGCTTTCTTTGGAGTCATAGATGTACTATCAAAGGAAATATCACCTTTTGCATCCAACTGGTCAAGGGCAGTACTACTCCACTGTGCTTCAAGTTTCCCTTTTGATTTAGAAAATAAAGTGATGGGGAATCGAGGAATCTGTTGAGTTATGTTTAAGACATCAAGAGCATCCCATGTTAATGAAAGATGATATGCTTTTTCCGGTATAAGATTTATATTTAACGTTCCGTTTATATTACCACCTGCAAGTTTTGTCTCGAATCTATCAATGAATAATGCATCCTCATTTCCTTTGAAAGCTCCATATAGGTTATCTATTAATAGGTTATGAACGATAATATCTTCTCCTTTGAATTCACCAGTAAAATCATATTCGCTCCCCTCCCCTTCTACTATGGTTTTCAATAAGACATTTCCTTTGTATTCGTAATCGGGGCTAAAAAGCGGTTTAAATTCTTCCAACAGCAATGAGCCAGCAAGTTGAAATTTATATTGAGGTTTATTTACATAGTTCTTTAACTGACCTGATATATTTACATTTGTTGATTGAGAATTAAGCGCGAAGTTCTCGATAGTAATCTCTTCATCGTCAAAAGCAAAATCTATATGAAGACCATCTATAACTTTACTTAATTGTAGGAAATTAATCTTTCCATTGCTAACTTTTATCTTTCCAATATGTTTATGATTTTTGCTTGAGTAGTGAATACGTGCCGAAATATCGCTAAGGAATCCCATCTCATTATATTTATTATCTTTGTAAATTAATTCACCATTGGTGATATTAAACTCATCTATTTGAAATAATAAAGGTTTTTGATTTCCTGATATCTTTTTGATTTTTTTATCTGAATCATACTGATGAATCACCACCTGAGGATTATTTATTTTTAATTCTTGCAGATGCAGTTTGTTAGAGAATAAGGTGGTTAGAGGAACATTAATAACAATACAATCCGCTTTAAATAGCTCTAAAAAAGACACTTCTGATGTAGAAGGTTCAATCTGCAAACCATCAATAGCGATTGACAATCTTAAAAGATTGAAACTTATATCATCTGTACTTACAAATAGATTATACTCATTTGTCAAGTAATTATTAGCTCGTTCCAATACATATTTCTTGAAATACGAGCTATCTAAGAAGAAATTTAAAATTGCAATAAAAATAACCAAAAAAGTGAGAAACCCAAAAAGTATTCTGCGCTTTCGCGTTTTAATAAGAAACCTTAATATTCTCCCTGGCATTTTATTAAAAAAACTCTCCTATTTACATTATTAAAAAGCTATTTATATTTTATACAAACATTTTATCATACTGATTTAATGAAGGAAAAAAAAATTGAAATAAAATTACCCGATTAAAACCAGCATTTAAATTTTTTGAAAATTGACAATAAAACTAATCGAATAATCTCTATAAAAATAATTTTATGGAGAAATATGCTTCTTAATATTTATTTTAAAGGATACAATGTATATTCTATGAGAAAAAAATAATGAGAAGAGAATTGTACTATAAATACTGAATTAGAATGCGGTGAATAAATTATATGAATAACCATTCCCTGAAAAAGACTGTTTTGCTAATTGCTACCTTAAGTGCCTTCCTCACACCTTTTATGGGTTCTTCTATTAATATCGCCCTCCCTTCAATCGGCAAAGAATTTTCAATGAGTGCTGTGCTATTAAGCTGGGTAGCTACATCGTATCTACTAACGGCAGCACTATTCCTGCTGCCATTTGGTAGAGCAGCAGATATATATGGAAGAAAGAAAATCTTTACTCTGGGCATATTACTTTATTCCATTTCCTCCCTTATGTGTGGTTTTTCCTCAGGTGCAGTGTCTCTTATATTGTGCCGAATACTGCAAGGAGTAGGCTCATCAATGATATTTGCTACTGGAGTGGCAATAGTTACTTCTGTTTTCCCTGTTGGAGAACGAGGCAAAGCTCTGGGAATAAATGCAGCTGCTGTTTATTTGGGCTTATCTCTTGGTCCTTTTTTGGGCGGTTTACTGACCCAACACCTTGGCTGGAGGAGCATTTTCTTTTTAAATGTACCTTTGGGTGTAATGGTGATCATACTGATTTTCTGGAAATTGAAGGGGGAATGGGCAGAAGCAAAAGGAGAAAAATATGATTTATTTGGCTCCATAATTTATAGCCTTAGTCTCGCTGCTATAATGTATGGTTTTTCCATTCTACCAAAAATTCCAGGCGTACTGCTTATTTTTAGTGGTATTATTGGGATTCTTATGTTTATTAAGTGGGAGGGAAAAGTGCAAAGCCCTGTATTTGAAATTAACATATTAAGAACAAACAAAGTATTTGCTTTCTCTAATCTGGCAGCATTAATCAATTACAGCGCAACTTTTGCAATTGCTTTCCTCTTAAGCCTTTATTTGCAATATATAAAAGGCTTTAATCCGCAAAAAGCGGGCATAATTTTAGTTGCCCAGCCTCTCATGCAGTCACTTTTTTCACCTCTTGCCGGTAGGCTCTCAGATAAATTTGAACCGCGCATAGTAGCTTCTATCGGCATGGGCTTGACCGTAGCAGGGCTTATACCCTTGATATTTCTTAATACGACAACATCTGTACTGTTCATTGTTGCAGATCTGTTTCTTCTTGGTTTTGGTTTTGCCCTATTCTCATCTCCCAATACAAATGCAATTATGAGTTCGGTTAGTAAAAAATTTTATGGAATAGCGTCAGGAACTCTCAGTACTATGCGTTTGATTGGCATGACCTTTAGTATGGGGATCACCATGCTCATTTTCGCATTATTCCTTGGAAAGCTCGGTATTGTCCCTGAGCATTATCCACTTTTTCTGAGAAGTACCAAGATAATATTTATTATTTGCGCCTTTCTTTGCCTTGGAGGTACATTTGCCTCATTGGTGAGAGGTAAACTTCATTAATAATTGTATTCATTTTTCCTTAACTATTTTAAAATTTGGCAGTGTAAAATTAAGTGTGTCTGAAAAGGCACTTAATTGGTTGAAAACTATGGTATAGTAGGCCCATTAAAGATTTGTCAATCGCATAATGGGTCTAAAGATGAAAAAAAACGTCGTACACACTGCCATAGTTTAAGCACTAAGAAACATGGATTCATCAGAAGGAGTCCACTAACGAAGCGAGGTAGAATCAGGGCGAAAACCCAGCGTTTTTACTGCAAGGACTGCAGAAGGAGTTTTACTTCGAGTTTCTGCGCAAAGCGAAGTCGTCATGCTCCGGAGTTTATTAAGGAGGCCCTTGTTTTGAGCATCGATAACCATCTGAGTCTTCGGGAAGAAACAGCAAAGCTTGGTGTTTCCCATCAGAGTATATCTAATTGGATAAGAAAGTATGGCAACAAGTGCCTGAGTTCTGCCCAAATAAATCAGCGCCTCAAGCCTTACTGGTCAGGAATTATGGGCATTGATGGCAAACCGATTAAGCTCTTTGCTAAAGAATATGTGCTTCTGCTGGCAGTGGATCTGGCAAGTCATGATCCAGTGCGCTGTGAGCTGGTGGAGGCTCAAGACCGCACGAACTGCAGGAGCTTTCTGCTCACCATCAGAGATGAGCTACGCTATCCTCTGCGGGCACTCGTAAGCTATATGGGAAAAGGAAGGGTATTTCTCAAGCTCATTGCTCAGTTATTCCCCTTTGTTCCTCATCAGCTCTGTGTGACACATTTTCTCAGGTATGTTGACATGTTCCTTCCCCGCTCCAGGAAGAGCCCTTATTACCATCAGAATTGCTCCCTCAGACAGATAGTCATCCAGATTGTTCTGGCTGACAATTTTGCCGATGCCGAAGAGCTCATGCGCAGACTCCTGGCTGTCAAAGAACACTTTAAAGCTTCCTATCAGAAGAGGATTATCCGCTCCTTAGAACAGCATTTCGATCAACTGACGGTGCATCATTTCCATAGCGATATTCCTTGGGATAACAATATCACTGAGAACATCATCAAACAGCTCAACAAAAAGCTCAAAAGCACCGAGTGCTTCAAAGCGAAAGAGAGCGCAGTAAACTACCTCAACCTATGGTTCGCTTATTATAAGTTCAAAAAGTTTAGAGCGGGCAAGGAACCTCATCGCAACGGAAAAGCCCCTCTGGAGCTTGCTCTGGTTATGTTTCCAGATAAATACTGGCTCGATTATTGCGCCCAAGTATGAGGTTTTCGTAGAAAACCTCATAGGATTATTAATAAATTATGATAAAACAGACACATTTAACTTTACAGTCCCATAAATTTAATTAAAATTGATTAATACGCTTAAATTTACTATAATGATTCTATAAGTACTGATTAAGAAAAAGCACTAATTTCAATATAATTATTAAAACGATAACTACACCTATTTCCTTATATTGTAATTTTTATTAAGCCTCTATATTTTAATTCATATCGTATTTAGAAGAATGAGGAAAATTCTACAAATAAGGAGTTATCTATGAAAAAAGAAGTTTTCACCTTCATTGTTGGAGGAAAAGCAGGTGAAGGAGTTAAAAAAGCAGGGAATGTCGCATCACATATCTTTTCCGCAATGGGAAGAAGAATTTTTCAAATGGATGATTATCAAAGCCTTATCAAAGGAGGCCATAACTTTTCAGTAATTAGTACATCTACCGATGAAATTTATAGCCATTATACGAAGGCAGATCTCATAGTTGCCTTAGATGGCAGGAGCTATGAGATTCATGAAAATCATTTGGCGGAAAAGGTAACTATGGTATTTAACTCCGATGAAATAAAACACGGTGATGGGATAGGAATTCCAATGAAATCTGAGGCTAAAAAGTTCCCAAATCCGGAGTTAAGAATTGGAATATGCGGTGTAGCCATTTTAGCCGCTGCTATAGGACTTGATAAAGGCAGATTAGCTAAAATAATAAAAGAAGAATATAAAGTCGATTTAGATAACAATATTTCTTTTGCTTCAAACATATACGATCAAATCTATAAGCAGATAAAGGGTAAATTTTCATTAACAGAAGGAGCCAAAAAAAAACCTATTTTCACTGGTAACGAGGCAATAGCTTTAGGTGCTGCTGCGGCTGGGCTTGATATCTATATCGCCTATCCCATGACACCATCCAGCTCCATATTACACTTTCTCGCTGCTCGGGAAAAAGATTTGGATATTGTAACTATCCATCCAGAGAATGAAATTGCCGTAGCGAATATGGCCATAGGTGCTGCTTTTGCTGGTGCACGTGTAATGGTGGGAACCAGCGGAGGTGGATTCGCGTTAATGGAGGAGGCTTTCTCTCTCGCCGGAATGACGGAAACTCCCTTTCTGGGATACCTTGGATCAAGACCAGGCCCTTCTACAGGATTACCCACGTATTCAGATCAAGCAGACCTACTTTTTGCTCTTAATCAGGGACATGGAGAATTTCCAAAAATCGTAGCCTCACCCGGAAGCATAGAAGAAGCCTTTTATTTAACTGCGGAGATGCTGAATCTTGTATGGATTTTTCAAACTCCCGGAATTCTGCTGACAGAAAAGCATATGGCGGAAAGCAGCATGACAGTCTCATTAGAACCTGAAAAAATAATAAGAGTAGAACCCAAAATGCATAAATCGGGAGAATTCAAAAGATATCTTCATACAGATGATGGAATTTCACCTCTGCTTTTTCCACCTGCTAAAGAATGGATAAACTGGAACAGCTATGAGCACGATGAAATGGGAGTAACTACTGAAAGTGCTGAAATTACCATTCAGATGCGAGATAAAAGAAATAGGAAGTTAAATACTATTTTAAAGCATATGAAAAAGATGAAAACAGTAAATAAGTTCGGCACTGATGGACCTGTTATTTTTACCTATGGCTCTACTACCATGAGTGTTTTAGAGGCTCTTCGAGCGGGGGGAATAGAAGCAACAGTTGTTCAACCTATATATCTCAAACCTTTTCCAATATGGGAGCTTAATGCTTATAAAGGAGAAAAAGCCATTATAGTGGAACAGAGTTCTACAGGCCAATTTGCTACGCTGCTTAAAGAGAAAGCAGGTATAGATTCGCATGCTGTAATAAAGAGATATGACGGGAGACCCTTCGACCCTGTTGAACTGGCTAATGAATTAAAGGAGGTGATGTAAATGAAAGAACTAAAGACCTATGCAGAAAACACCTGGTGTCCTGGCTGCGGAAATTTTGGGATTTTAACTGCAGTTATGAAAGCGATTGAGAAGCTGGAGGTAAAAGGAATCAGCAGAGAGAAAATAGTCATTTCAACTGGGATTGGCTGTCATGGGAAGATATTCGATTATATTAAGCTTAGTGGGTTATATTCAATTCATGGCAGGTCAATGGCAACTGTACAGGGAATGAAAATAGCTAATCCTGAGCTTATACCATTAGCTTTTGCCGGTGATGGAGATGCTTTAGGCGAAGGAATATCTCATTTGATATTTGCTGCTAAGCGAAATGCAGATATCACGGTAATAGTTCACGACAACGGCGTCTATGGTCTTACCACTGGACAATATACTCCTACAAGTCAAAAGGGCTTTAAAGGCCGGTCAACACCACGAGGAAACGTAGAGGACCCTCTCAATCCCTTGGTTCTTATGCTTGAAGCAGGTGCAACCTTCGTTGCTCGAGGATATCCAATGAAAATGGAAAATTTGGTCAATATTATAGTAGAAGCTGTTGTACATAAAGGATTTTCCTTTGTGGATGTTCTTCAACCCTGTGTTACTTATAATGATACCTATGATTTATATAATGAAATAGTCGAAGTATTAGATTCTGCACCTGATAACTTCGAAGATGCTCTTGTAACAGCTCGAAAAAAGGAAAAGCTGCCCGTGGGCATAATCTGGCAAAAGAAAAAAACTCCTTTTCATCGGGAGTTGTACCAGGACTGGAATCCAGTAGAAAAACGAATACCTCAAGAGCAACGGATTGAAAAAATTAAAAAACTTATTAATTCAGGATTGACCAGTAAATAATTATGCAAAACTAATTGAAAAAGAGCTTATTACATAAAGCAAAGGAGAATATAAATGGATGTAAAAGAAGCCATCGATAAAAGAAGAGCATACCGTTCATTAGAACCGATGGAAATAACAGAAGATTTAATCCATGACTTAGCAAAACATGCAATTCTTGCTCCTTCCTGCTTTAATAATCAGCCAATACGATATGTCTTTGTTTATGATAAAGAGAAATTGATGCAGATGCGTGAAGCCCTTTCAAAGGGAAATGAATGGGCTTATGAAGCATCCATGATCATAGCAGTTTTCGGTAAAAAGGATAACGATTGCATTATTGCTGATAGAGAATATTATCTTTTTGACATTGGATTATCCACTGCCTTTTTGCTTTTACGAGCAACAGAATTAGGAATGGTCGCGCATCCCATTGCCGGATTTAAAGGAGTTAAAACAAAAGATATACTTGGTATTCCCAAAGATATGATGCTCATCACGCTGGTCATAATGGGCAAACATTCTGATAAGATAAATCCTGTGCTTTCAGAAAAACAGCTTGCCTGGGAGAAAGAAAGACCGGAACGACTCCCCTTTGAAAAATTCGCCTATTTAAACAGTTTTGAAAACGTAAAACCATAATAAAATTAGGAAGCCTTAATCAGTTAATATTATATAGAAAATATTTCTTGCTAATTTATTAAACATTAAAGATGGAGGGTAAAATGAAAAGCTTAATTTATCTACTAAAGGTTTCAACAATTTTAATTATATTTTTATTTTCAATTGGAAATTTGATTGCACAAGAAAAAACTGCGGAACCCTATGAAGCTAAAGATTATTCACACCTGTCAGAAATGCCCGGCTTTAGCGATACGCTGTTAAATAACCATTTCAAACTATATCAGGGTTATGTGAAGAATACAAACCTTCTCTTAAAGAAACTTAACGTTCTGTTGAAAAAGGGAGAAGATCGCACTCCGGAATATGCTGAGCTTAAAAGACGATTCGGTTTTGAATTTAATGGTATGAGACTGCACGAGTACTACTTTGGTAATTTAGGCGGAAAAAATGGGCTTGACGAAAAAAGCACTCTTTATAAAAAAATGGTACGAGATTTCGGCAGTTTTGATGCCTGGAAAAAGGACTTCATATCCACAGGTGCTATGAGGGGCATTGGTTGGGTAGTACTTTATTGGGACGCCAAAAGTGACCATATTTTTAATTGCTGGATTAACGAACATGAGGTCAGCCATCTTGCCGGCTGCAAGCCAATTCTGGTCATGGATGTTTTCGAGCACGCATATATGACTGATTATCAGCTCAATAGAGCTCAATATATGGAGGCATTTTTAAAAAACATAAACTGGGAAATTGCAGCTAAAAGATTTAAATAATAGAGTAGAACGTCAAATTAATAAAAAATGCAATTGAAAATTTTTCCTGCACTATGAAATTTGATATTTTTAAAACACATGATATTCTTTTAAAAATAACATTGTATGCAGTAAAAAAACAAGGACTTGTTGGATTCTACTCAATAATTAGATAAAATATCATCTAAAAGGAGCAATAGCATGGCTAAACATATCGGTATAGTAGCCTGTAGTGCGGAAGGGGCTGCGCTCTGTTATCGGACTATTTGCATAGAAGGTGCAGATTATATGGGTAAGCATAATCATCCCGAAGTTACTATGCATACTCATCCTCTCGCTGCATATATGGAATTCATCGATAATGGCGATTGGGAAGGAGTAGCTCAGTTGATGCTCTCCTCAGCAAAAAATGTTGCTAAATGTGGTGCTGATTTCATCATCTGCCCGGACAATACAATCCATCAGGCTTTTGACAAGGTTGTCGAAAAATCTCCCCTTCCCTGGCTTCACATTGCCGAAGAAATTGCTAAAGAAGCAAAACAAAACGATTATAACTTCCTCGGAATATTGGGTACTCGTTTTCTAATGGAAGGGCCTGTTTATGCTGAGAAGCTGGCAGAATTTGATATTACTTTTACCATACCCGGAAAGGATGACCGTGAACATATCAATACAATAATATTCGATGAACTGGTAAATAACATTTTTACTGAAGAATCTCGAAACTACTTCATAGAGGTTATTCATAAAATGCTGGAACTAAGCGTTGATGCGGTCGTACTGGGCTGCACAGAAATACCATTACTCATCTCTCAAGAACACTTACCATTGCCTATATTAGATTCAACTGGAATATTAGCAAGAGCGGCACTAAAAAATGCAATAAAAGAATAATTTTTAATTAGCATGCAAAATATACATAAAAATCTTATTTCCAGGCTTTTTTAGTTGACTATAATATATTTTTTTAGTAAAATACCACCTTTGAGTTTTGTTATTCATTTTAGAAAAGATTCTGAGAGAGGAAAAAATATTTTAGGAAAGAGTAAAAAAACAATGGCTTTTCTTCCTTTAGCGAATATTACACAAAAAAAGACCCGCACCGTAGTAAGCGTTATTGCTGTGAGCATCGAAATTGCTTTAATGATTGTTATAGTGGGCATGACAAATGGAACTCTTAATAACTATGCTCGAGGAATGGAGAATATTGGGGGAGATATTCTCTTTCAACCTCCTGGAGGTTCCTTGTTCTTCACCCTTAATAGTGTATTTATGCGAGAATCTATAAAAAATCGGCTATTGGAGATAGAAGGAGTAAAAGGCGTATCTCCTGTACTCATATGGAACACTACTACAGTAGATAAGCAACCTCATAATATCTTTGGGGTGGAAGAGAATGATTTTGAGCCTATAAATAGGAGACTCGAAATTCTTGAAGGCTCCCACTTCACTGGCCAACATGATATCATTATTGATAGAGTGCTTTCCAAAACTGCTAATATTAAGCTTGAACAAGAGGTATCATTACTTAATCAAACATTTAAAGTTGTAGGAATCAGCAGACCAAATGTTGGTGCGATGATATACCTCCCACTCCGTACTTTACAAGATGCACTGGGGGAGCCTGGAAAAGTATCCTTGTTCTTCGTAAAATGCGCTTCTGCAAATTTAGTTGAGGAAGTAACTAATAGACTAACAGAAGCTTTCCCTGGCTATAATGTCAACATATTGCAGGGATATAGCCAGCACCTTGCAGAAAGCATTTCTGGAATTAACGCTTTCAACAGAGCCATCACTATTTTAGCAATATTTGTGAGCTCTATTACAATACTCCTCGCTATGTATACTGCAGTTATGGAAAGAACCAGACAGATTGGCATTCTTAAGTCAATTGGAGCTTCGAAGATTTTTATTATAACCATCATCGTTATAGAAGCTCTTATTATATGCTTCATAGGTGTTTTAGCGGGCTATGGAATCTCTTATGTATCAAAAGATCTGTTGAAAACAATCTTCCCCATGCTTACTATAGAGCTTACTCTCCGTTGGATGATAATTGCGGGAATTCTCGGTTTGATAGGTGGCGTATTGGGGTCCTTGTATCCAGCATATAGAGCTGCAAGCCTCGATCCAATTAAGGCCCTCCGTTACGAATAAAAAATTTGCCATTCTTTAAATCCAAGCATAAATAATGGGTAAGAGAATTATTCTCTTACCCATTATATCAAATTCTGTCTGTATGATTAGCTATGTGAATGCTTTGCTTCGTATTCTTCTAATGGAATTGAAAAGCGCTTTTCAATTTTTTCTCTATAGCAAGGACCACCATTATATGTACAGAAGGGAAAAACTTGACCTGATGGAGTGGAATAATGAATAACGCATCTACGCACTCGATTTATATCATAATTATAGACATCCATAAAATGCATACCGGCTACTAAGAAAGCAATCCATTCAGTTTTATCACGTAAATTTTTATCAACTAAACCCTGCAAGGTATTAAGAAACTTAGTAAACGTCAGTCCTTTAGGTGCATTTTCAGATTTAAAATATTTTCTTATATAATTAAAAGTCTTAAGCTTTGAAAATGCCTTAATTTTAGCATTTTCAGTTTTATTCGCTAATTTATCAATTGCTTTAAACATGCCTTCAACATCTACTACTTGCGTTACGGGAACAGCGCTATTGACCGGATCTTCTTGACGATACAAAAGATAAGTTGCTAAAGAGCAGTGAGGATGGCAAGTCATATTTATATTATCTTGGCCCCTTAGAGCTATATATAATTTAGAAAAAGGACTGGTAAAGCATATCGGATACCAGTCATTTTGAGCATTGAGTATACCTGTTTGCTTTTCAATGTCTATAGCCACATCAGGCATAGTATAACGCTGCTCTAATCTCTTCTTAGTAGAAATCCTCCCGGTAAATGCTACAGGCTGATAACTTATCCCCCTAATAACATCTCCGTTTTCCAAAGCAAATTTAAGTATATCGCCTACTTGATGATCATTGACAGTCCTCACGATAGTGGGAACTAAAACCACCATAATTCCCACTTCTCGACAGTTCTCAATAGCTTTAACCTTTGTTTCAAATAAAGGCTTTCCTGTTGTTTTCTTATAAATATCATTAGAAATTCCGTCAAACTGGAGATATATAGTATGCAATCCTGCTTCCTTTGCTTTTCGGGCGAAGTCAATTTTACTTAATTCAATACCATTTGTAGCAATTTGAATATGGTTAAAGCCCACATCTTCTGCTGCTCTAAGTACATCAAAAAATCTAGGATATATAGTTGGTTCACCACCAGAAAATTGAACAACACCAGTAGCCACCGGTCTCTGATTACGAATGGTCTTCATCATTTGTAAAATCTGTTCAAAAGAAGGCTCATAAACATAACCCGTAACAGCTGCATTGGCAAAACAAACAGGACAACGGAGGTTGCATCGATTTGTTAAATCAATATTAGTCAACACTGTATGACTGGCATGCATGTTACACAAACCACAATGATCCGGACAGAGAGTAGCCTTTTTAACTTGAGGATTAGTTAATCCTTTACCTTCCATAAAAGCCCATTTCTCAGCTTTGAGGTAAAGCTGTGTATCACCCCAATAGATATCTGTAAATTTTCCATGCTCAGGACATGTTTTTTCCATCATTACTTTACCATTCTCATCCCATAATCTCGCATCGATTTTCTTCAGACATTCTGGGCATAGTGAAGGAATTATTTTGGGTAGACCCATCTCCAGAGGTGGTATCTCTGCACCACAATACGTTCTTGCAACTTCTCCTTGTTCTTGTTCTGTTTCTGGAGTAATTTTTAGTTTATCATTTACTATTCTTCCCATAATCAATCACATCCTTTCATGCAAAATTAATAATGCCTTAAACAATTCCATCATACTGGCGCTAATTATTATAAAAGCAATAAATCATGGCGCCAGCAAAAATTGAATTAATAAGCATTAATAATATAGGCACATAATAATTTAAGACTAATATTTTTATTTTTCTTGATAAGTATGTTGCCACGTAAAATATATCCTCTGAAATGATGCTATCTGTCCAAAAATTGCTAAAATCCACAAAGCAACAGGTAAATGATTGCTTAATGAACCTATTATGAGTGTTATAACACGTTCTGGTCTTTGCATAAAACCAACATTACACTGGTCGATAAAATTTTCTGCACGGGCTTTAGTATAACTGGTTTGAAAAGAACCGAGCAGCGCTATTCCAGTTAGAATAAAATAACCAAAATGCCCCAATCGTGCATAAAAAACGGCAATGCCAAAAAAAATCACGTAATCGGAATAGCGATCAACAACAGAATCTAAAAAAGAGCCGAATTTTGTAACTTTACCAGAAATTCTCGCAAGAACTCCATCAAGATTGTCAAAAGCGGCTGCAACCAACATAATAAAACCAGCGGTCACTATTCTACCATATGCAAAAGCTATTGCTGCTCCGAAACTAATTAGCAATCCCATAATGCTAAGCATATTGGGAGTAACATGAAACCAAAGCAACCACCTTGCAACTTTTATTCTTGATTTATCCCAAATATTTAGTAATTTTTTACTCATTTATATAAAATTTTTTCATAATAATATTAATCCTTAATGGACAACCAACGATGTTATTTTCATTAAGAGGATATACTTAGATTACCTTTTAATCAGGGCTTTGTCAAATTAAAAAAAGATTATTTAATCTTAGGTGAATGGATATCAAATGTCAAGTCATTTTTCCACTTTTAATTTTAAGTGATAGCTCATAAGGAAATTACTGTAATGAAATAATCCTAATTTTTGTTTGACAACTTCTTTAAAATAAAATATTATAAAATGACATATTTACCAATTGCAATATATATATAACCCTTTCAGCTCATGCAAGAGGGCTCATGAAGATTCAGCGCTCAGAAAATGTTGTTGTGGTCATTCCTGCTCGTTATGCTTCAACTCGATTTCCCGGTAAACCATTAGCAGAAATACTGGGGAAACCCATGATTCAATATGTATATGAGCAAGCGAGCCGCTGCACATTTGCACAAAGAGTAATAGTAGCAACTGATGACGATCGAATATATAAGAGAGTCAAAGGTTTTGGTGGTGAGGTCAGGATGACTTCAAAAAGTCATTTATGCGGGAGTGATAGAGTAGCTGAAGTAGCTAAAAAAATTGATGCTGATATTATTGTAAATGTTCAAGGCGACGAACCACTGCTTCACCCAACTATGATTACACTGGTAGTAAAGCTTCTTGTCAAAGATCAAGCACCGCAGGTTGCCAGTTTGAAATACCCCATTCAAAGTATTGATGAACTCCTGAGTCCCCAGGTTGTTAAAGTGGCTACAGATAAGCATGGTTATGCCCTTTATTTTTCCCGCTCACCTATACCTTATATTAAAAGCACATACACAAATAATATTCCATTTAAAAAGCATATAGAAGAAAATACAAAGCTTATGCGAAACTATTATAAACATATTGGAATTTATGCATATAGAAAAGATTTTTTGAAAATATATGCTAAGCTTAAGCCTTCTGCATTAGAATTAGCAGAAAGCTTGGAGCAACTTAGAATTCTGGAAAATGGATATAAAATAAAAATTGGGAAAAGCAAATATTTAACGAGAGGAATAGATGTTCCTGAGGATCTGGCAGAAGTAGTCAATATCCTCAGGGACAAAACCAATATTAAATAGAAGAATTTAAAATGCCAAAATTTATTTTCATCACAGGTGGCGTAATTTCATCCTTAGGTAAAGGATTAGCAGCCTCCTCAATAGGTTGCTTATTGGAGAGCAGAGGATTTAAAGTAACTCTTGTAAAACTTGATCCTTATATTAATGTCGACCCCGGCACAATGAGCCCTTTTCAACATGGAGAGGTGTATGTTACGGATGATGGTGCAGAGACTGATCTGGATTTAGGGCATTATGAGCGTTTTACAAATTGCCGAACTTCTAAGGACCATAACTTTACCAGCGGCCAGATATATGAGGCAGTTATTAATAAAGAACGAAAGGGAAACTATCTTGGCAAAACTATACAGGTAATCCCTCACATTACCGACGAAATTAAGCTCTCATTAACCAGGACTTCAAAGGATGCTGATGTTGAAATTGTAGAAATAGGAGGTACTGTCGGAGATATAGAAAGTTTACCTTTTCTTGAAGCAATTAGACAGCTTGGAAATGAGCTGGGACCCAATAATTCTGTTTTTATACACCTTACATTAGTACCATATATAGCAGCTGCTGATGAATTAAAAACAAAGCCAACGCAACATAGTGTGAAGGAACTTCGTGGAATAGGTATTCAACCAGATATTTTGCTCTGCAGAACTGATAGATTTCTACCAAAAGAATTAAAAGCAAAAATCGCTTTATTCTGCAATGTTTCGGAAGAAGCAGTTATAACCGCTAAAGATGTCAATTGTATCTATGAAGTCCCGTTGATATTCGCTAAAGAAGGATTAGATGAAGCTATTATTCGCACATTCAACCTCCCAAAGCGAAAGCAGAATCTAAAACAATGGGAAAAATTAGTCAAAAATATCAAGAATCCAAAAGGTAATGTAACTATCGCTATTGTAGGAAAATATGTTAAATTTCAAGACTCCTATAAAAGCCTAAATGAAGCACTACAACATGGTGGTTATTCTAATCATTTACACGTTAACATAGAATGGGTTGATGCAGAAGATATCGAAGTACAAGGTGCAGAAAAACTCCTCGCCAAAGCTGATGGTATATTAGTGCCTGGTGGCTTCGGTCCTCGTGGAATTCAAGGAATGATTGATGCTATTAATTATGCACGGTTAAATAAGATACCCTTTTTTGGAATCTGTTTAGGTATGCAGTGTGCCGTAATAGAATATTCTCGAAATGTATGCGGACTGAAAGGAGCTAACAGTTCAGAATTTGATGCCGATGCACCCCATAAAGTAATCTTTAAATTACGAGAACTTATTGGTGTGGATGAGATGGGTGGTACAATGCGATTAGGACAATATCCCTGTCATTTTAATAATCCATCATTAGCCTATCAGGCATATAAAAAGAATAAAATATGGGAAAGACATCGTCATCGTTATGAATTTAATCTTAAATATAAGGATATTCTTACTAATAATGGATTGCACATAAGTGGCATATCTCCAGATGGGCAATATGTAGAAATAATTGAAGTTAAGGATCACCCCTGGTTTATAGCATGCCAGTTTCATCCAGAATTCAAATCTAAACCTCTAAAACCGCATCCATTATTTACATCCTTTATTAATGCTTCATACCAGAACCAAAAACGTCGAAAACCTAACTAACAAAATGACTACCACTAATACCGTAAAAATTACTCCTTCTATAAGTGCAGGAGGTGGGGCTCCGCTTTTCTTTATTTTAGGACCCTGCGTTATAGAGAACGAACAACACACTCTTCACATGGCACAAGCCATTAAAGAAGTTTGTAATCAACTCAACATTCCCTTTGTCTTCAAAGCCTCTTTTGACAAAGCAAATCGTACTTCTATACAGTCATATCGAGGCCCAGGAATTCAAAAAGGGCTTGCTATTTTGACTAAGATCAAAGAGGAATACAAAGTAGCTATTACCACAGATGTGCACCGAGTAGACCAGGTTAAAGATGTCGCTCCTTTGGTTGATATTATACAAATACCTGCATTCCTCTGTCGGCAAACAGATTTAATTTTAGCAGCAGCTGAAACTGGAAAGGCTATTAACATTAAAAAAGGACAGTTTATCGCCCCTTGGGATGTTGAAAATATCATAAAAAAAACCAATTCAACTGGCAATAAAAACGTTTTAATTACTGAAAGAGGAACGTGTTTCGGCTATAATAATCTGGTGGTGGACATGAGGAGCTTTGCAATAATTAGAGAACTTGGCTGCCCTGTCATTTTCGATGTCACACATAGCTTGCAACTACCAAGTGGTAAAAAGACCTGTTCGGGAGGGCAACCTGAATATATCCCTATTATGGCTAAAGCTGCTGTTGCTGCAGGTATTGATGGGATATTTATGGAAGTGCATAACAATCCTGAAAAAGCTTTATGCGATGGACCGAATAGCTTAGAGCTTTCTCAATTGAAAAATCTTTTAAAAACCATTTTGCAGATTGATAGCATCAATAGAAAGAGTTGGTAAATCTTAAACATAATAATGAGGTAAAAAATTGCTATCAGAAAAAGAAATTCTTTCGCGAGCAAAATGGATTAAACTTGTTCTTATGGACGTAGACGGAGTTCTCACTGATAATAGCATAATATATTATGAAACAAATAAAGATATTAAGGCATTTAGCGCAAGAGATGGTCTGGGTATCGAAATGCTTCATCATATTGGTATTAAAACCGGAATAATTAGTGGAAGAAGGTCTCCTATTGTCGAATATAGAGCCAAAGAATTAGGTATTAAGGAAATAAATCAAGGTGTGAAGGATAAAGAAGCGTGCCTTCGACAGCTTTTGAAAAAATATTCATTGAATAAGCATGAAGTTCTCTATATAGGAGATGACCTCATTGACCTCCCTATTCTTCTTGAAGTTGGCTTATCAGCAGCTGCTGCAGATGCTCATGAAGAAGTATTGCAGCGAGTCCATTTAATTTGTAATTCACCTGGTGGCAAAGGCGCTGTCAGAGAAATAGCAGATTTAATAATAAAAGCCCAGGGGAAATGGGAAGACATCTTATATTATTACTGCCCTAATATTCAATAATTTATGCAATTAAGAAAAAAAGTGCTGAGGAATTTAATATACTATGTTGCACGCTTTACCTTATTTGTAAGTCAAAAAATGCCTTTAAACTGGAACCTTTTTATTGGAAGTTGTGTTGGGAGATTAGCTTATATAACTTTACAGAAAGAAAGGAAAAAAGCCTTAGATAATCTGCAGAGGGCTCTTAGCAAGGAAAAAAGTAAAAAAGAACTAAGGGAAATTGCTAAATATGTGTTTATTAATTTTGGTAAAAATCTTTTCGAGCTCTTCTGGTCTTTTAATAAAGATAGGAAGCACTTAGAAAAAATTGCTACTTTTGAGGGTATGGAATATTTACAGCATGCTTTTAATAAAGGTAAAGGACTCATAGTCATAAGTCCGCATCTTGGCAATTGGGAATTTATGGCCCAATTTGCATCAATGGCCGGTTACCCTGTTAACGTGGTCGCTACAAGAATTTATGATCACCGTCTTAATAATTTGATTTTGCGATTCAGAAGTAATAAAGATGTTAAAACTATTTTTCGTGATGATCCCTCGGTAGGGAAAAAAATTATGAAAGTACTCAAGAAAGGCGAAATTATAGGATTGCTGATTGACCAGGACACTAAGGTAGATGGAGTATACATTAAATTTTTCAATCAACTATGCTATACACCTGCAGGAGCGGCATTTTTGGCTCGCCGTACCGGGGCACCAGTTCTGTTGAGTACGATATATAGAAATTGTAATGAAAAACATGTAATCAAATTCTCCCCGCCTTTTAAAACTATCTGTACATCTGATGCGCAGAATGATACGATTCTTAATACTCAGCTTTACACAAATCTAATAGAAGCTGCTATTAGAAAGAATCCGGAGCAATGGGTATGGATGCATCAACGATGGAAATCTAAACCTCAAAATTCAAAAGAAGAATAAAATTAATCTATCAATTAGGGAGATAAATTATGAATATTCTAAAGGCAGTGATAACAATAATCCTCTTTTTTGCTCTGCTAATACTTGCAATATTAAATACGAACCAGTCAGTTGATCTCAATTTTTACCAATGGAAAACATTCAACGATGTACCCCTCTGGGTCGTGTTGTTTGGCTCATTAGCCATTGGAATTATTGTATCCGCAATCATAGGAGTAGCAGAGCACATAAAATTAAGGCTTCAAATAAGCCGACAGAAAAAAAAGATAACAAAATTAGAAGAAGAAATTAGTTCCCTTCGCAATATACCCATTTCACAAGCTATGGAGCAGCAGGAACAGGAAATAATAGCAAATAAGGGTATGTTTGGTGAACATGAAGAATCTGAAGAATAATTAATATGCCGAGAATTAAGCAGGAGAGGTATTAATTGAAAACAATAATTTTTCAAGAATATGGAAATTTCTTGTGGTTCGCCCTTATTATTTTATTAATAGGAATAGCCTTGGGAAGACTGTGGGCCTTTTTTATTCATCAGTCCGCAAAAGCAAAAAGAAGAAGGCATATATATGGTTTAGCAAATTATATTCAGGGATTAAATTATCTCATATATGGGGAAAAAGATCTGGCCATTTTACAACTGGGTGAAGCAGCGCGTAAAAATAGTGAGAATGTTGAGATATTTTTAACACTCGGTAATCTGTTAAGAAAAAAGGGACAGGCAGAGAGAGCAATTCAAATCCACCAGGGCCTCCTGCATCGTTCTGATTTAGAGTCAACTGAGCGTACTCAAGTATTATATTGTTTGGGAATGGACTTTAAAAGTGCTGGCCTAATAGATAGAGCTTCGAAAATATTTGAGGATTTGTTAAACCGTGAACCTGATAATACTCTCGTCTTGCAGCAAATGGAGCTGTTACAAGAAGAACTACAAAACTGGCAAAGAGCCTACGAGCTGCAGCAAAAAATAATAAAGAAAACTAAATCGGAGGACAATTCTGTTTTAGGCTTTTTGCAAAATGAACTCGGCAAAATAGCCTGGGAAAAAGGAGATTTAAAAACAGCAATTAAACATTTCAACAATGCTATCTCATTATATGAATACACCTATCCCGCTTATTTGAACTTGGGTGATATTTATTTTGAACAAGATAGCTATGAGGAAGCCGTTAATATATGGAAAAAAATGGCTACAATTTCCCCTAATAAAGCTAATATAATATTTGATAGACTAAAAGAGGCTTATAAGGCTCTTAAGCAAGAGGATAATTTTAAGCACTTTTTTTCCCACTTAGCTGAAAAAAATCCTAACAATTGGCGCTGCCATTATTTGCTATCCCGCATTGCCTATGAAGAAAACGATTTAGAAGCTTCTACTACAGCATTAAAAAGAGCCATTTCAATCAAACCAGATTCTTTGAGTTTGCACCAGGCTTTCTGCAGATTACTGCTTAGTCAAAACCTTCCATCAGAAGAGGTGAAGCACTATCTCAATCTAATAGAACAACACATTCCTCTCTCCAGCTATAACATTTGTACTAATTGCCGCTATAAAAGCACCGAAATATTATGGAAGTGCCCTCACTGTCAGCGATGGAATACATTCACTGAAGTAGAAGCTTAATCACTACATTTAACAATCCCCCATTAGCTAATCATATTTCTTATTGAAAAAAACTCATCTCATCTATTTAAGAGATAATATTGTCTCGTTTAATGTTTTCTATACATTACCGCTGGCAGGTATCCCTTTTGGTCCTCCGGTCCTTTATAGGTGTCATAAATAAATCCAGAACGAGCTAATAACTTATTGGTGTAACCAAAGAAATAATGCCAGAGCATATTGAAAGTCTCTTTATAATTTACTTCCATTTTAACAGCGCTGATATCCTTCAAATCAATCTTTATCTGCTCATAGTATATCTCAATCCAGCTTAGAATTTCCTTATGGACTATGGCCTGGACTTCTCTCATCATTTTTTCGTCCGTTTCATCAAAAACAGGAACGGCCAGAGAATATTCGTTGTTATGCTCGGTAATGTAATTTATTTTTATCAAAAAATCCAGGATATGCTGGAGTTCTTCTTTTGAAAGAGAAGAAGCCTCCTGAATACTTGTTAAGGATAATGGCGAATCTTTCAGAATTAAAAGAGCTTTTCCAATATTCTCAACTAAATTAATGGTTTGGTCATTTAATAATATCAGCAATTCTTTTTTGTAGAATTCAGGCACTTCAAGGTTAAAGCTTCTACCTAATCGCCATGATATATCTGGAAAGGCATAGCGTTTTGTCTCTTTATGGTGATCCCCAAAGGTCAAGAACATCATATTATCTATATTCTGAGTGTGGCCTCCCCAGTAAAGCTCTTTTAAAGAAAATTCAGTTACTTCTTCAGCATTTAAAATATAGTGATTGCCGCCCGGTTTTTCCGGGTTATTAATAATATAATTATTCTGCGCGAGCAATCTAAGAGCTCCAATATCAAGGCTAAAGAATCCTACAACGATAAAAGCAAGCTTATCCTTACCTACGGTCAAAGGCTTATAGTCTTCAAATATGCTATATATTTGCTCTCTTTTCTTGAGAATATCTTCAACCAGATATTTGCTGTATTTCTCTGCTACCTTCATTATGATTTCTTCATCCTTCTCAGTAAACAGAGGAAAATTTAAATAATAAAAATCTCCTTCCTGCCTTATGATTTCTACCCGCAACAAATCATCAACTTTTATCTTAGAAGAACTCAATCGTGATTCCATCTCCTCTTTTTTCATGGGAGATTCTGCCATATCTAAAAGCAACAATTGCACCTCTTTTGGACGGCAAATAACAAACGGATTATACTGTGGGTTATCATTCTGGATGCTTCCTACGATTGCCATATGGAGTTTTCGCTCTTCCTGGCTGAAGCTTATTGGTTGAAAAATAAAGCTACCGAAAAGAATAACGGAAAAGAAGACAAACCATAGATTTATTTTTCTATGCATAGGATTTCCCTCCTTCTTAATATGTATTTTAATTATATTAATTATATCGAGAATTTAACTATTTTAAAACCTATAATTTTATTCTCGATGAAAAGCAAAGGATATGAAATCTACTTTAGTTGTTTTACCTGATTCATCTACAGTGAAAACAATGAGTTCTCCCGAAGTTGGTCCACTTTCAGCTTTAAATCTGCGTTCTCCCTTGAGAATTAAATTGACTATAAAATCGGGAGCATCAGGCGAAGTGAGAATGAGTCTGTCTTCTAAAATTTTAATTTCAATTTTTCGTCCCATCTCCCTTTCCACATAAATACCCGTATATTTTTTCATCTGCTCGATAGGGATCTTAATTGCCTTTTTCTCAAGCTGCATTTTCTCTTTTACTTTATTTAAATGATCTTGAATATATTTTTCATATATTTTATATCGCTTTCCTAACCAATAAATCCATTCTTGCTCTAAAACTGTGAGGGATTTTCCATAGGCTTTTTCCCAGGAGCGTTCTTTCTCTTTCTCTTTATCAGTTCGTGCTTCGAGAATGAAAACCTTTTTAAAGGATTTGAGACCGTAGGCGTCTATAAGGAAATGAGCAAAAGAACCTGAAGCAGGGTAACCAACAGTTGTCTTTTATCCCGGAAAACCGATATTAAAATGAACCATCTCCTCCAAGGGAAAGAGATTTCCCTCTTTTAGATATTTTATAGTTGCAAGATGATTCTTATCTTTTTCCGTGGCAAGAGCTTCGGTATATTTAGCTATTCCTTCATTTAAAAATGATGTAGAATCATCAGACCAATTCAAATAAGTCAAGATATGAGTGTTTTCATGGACTGCTAATCCAAAATCCCGCTTACTTTTTCGAAAAATACTAAATACTCCTTCATTATGTGCTAAGCCTGCCCCCCAGTGATGAGTATAAAACACTTTAGAGTCAAAATCGCGAAAATAAACGGTGAGTTGTTTTTCCCAGTTTAACTCTTTTTCTTCTTTGAAAATGTCAAATAGAAATTGTATTGACTTCTCATTAATCTGAGCGATCTGGTCTATTTCATCTTTCGAAATGAACACTTTGCGGAAGCGAATTAAAAAATTATCTGTTTCCACTTTATCAAAATTTCCTTTGATTTTCAATGAAAGTCTTGTGATAAGCTCTCCTGATAAAGGCTTACCTGACTCTTCCCAATTTTTAATTACCTCTTTTCCGTCATAGCCGGAACTATATAAAATATTTATCGCTGAATCTTTAGTTATAGTGATTACCTGGATATCAGGGGTGTCCGTTTCATTGTTATAAATTGCATATAAAAAAGGATACTCGGTTTTGTAAGAGAAAATAATCACAGCTGAGGCTTTACGTGATGCAGCCTCTGATATTCGAGCTTCTAAAGGTATTTCTTCTTTGAGCTGTGCCTCTATGCTATCGGGAAAATCATAGCAAAACATCATTACCTTACCGGTTACATCTATTTCTCCCTGGGTGTAATCAAACCTGCGTCCCATATAACTGTTCCATACATTCTCTTTAACGATGCCATTACCTATAAAAACAATGGGAGCTTCTACATTTACGTCCTTATTGTAATTATCTATACCTAAGGGAGAACGTTGAAAACTGCGGCTAATTACGGGCAGAAATGGTATTTTTTGTTGCGACCCTCCCTGTTGATATAGATAACAACTGGCAAAGGAAAGCTCTGTTGCAGGATTATAATAGTAAGACATCCTTGGTCCTTGAGCCCAAATATTACAGGTAATAAAAAGGACGAAAAAACCAACAGCTATAATATTACCAATTCTTGTAGACCTTATAATACCTCCATTTTTTATAAAAGCTATTTTTTCTCCTAACTCCTACGAGAAAAAGAGAAGAACTAATACCCTCCTACAGATAATAAGTTCTTTCAAATAAAAGCATATAACACAAAAAAGGTTTCATTAAAATGATATGAGTCGCTATTTTAATAAAAAATTAAGAAATATTCTATATTTTCAAATTAACATAATATAATTTTGGGAATGTACTATGCAGCCTTTTTCAAAATATATTAAACACAAAAAATACTGCTCTGCGATAATATGTATCGTTAAGTTTTTCGAAATTATCCATGAATTTCTTTGTTAAAAGTTGATCTACGTCAGTGAATTAATTTAAATATTATCAATCAGATATTTAAAGAATACCTCCTTCATTGACATAAAGATTTGATTATGATACAAAGAATAATATAGGTGATTTCTAAAATATAAAAAAAGGAGGGCACATAATGTCGACTAAAAAAGATTTGACTCCTATGGAAGCTATAAGTACAGCTATTAAAGCTGAGATAGAAATGTTTAACCTTTATAAAAAATTTGAAAACATAACGAAAAACAGCAGGTTAAAATCCCAATACAATTACCTTGCTAATGAGGAAAATAAGCATAGAGAGCTATTAGAGGGTATTTTTAAAAGACAATTCCCTAATAAGAAACTTGAGCTGCCCTCTAAAACTACGGTACCCAATATAGAAAAAGCATTAAATGAGGACTTGGCTGCAAAAGAACTCTTCGAAGTTGCCATGGAAAGTGAAGAGATGGCCAGGGATTTCTATATAGTAATTGCTGATAAGACTACCAACAAAAAAGCAAAAACATGGCTCCACTATCTAAGCAATGTTGAACAGAACCATTATAATATTTTAAAAGCTGATTATAACCTGCTCCTTGAAATTCCTGAATATTTCGAGCTGGATGAGCTTATTAGTGATGATTGGAATTTAGCACAATAACTAATCAAATAGTAATACCAAAGGTTAATATAGTTTTAATAATTACAGTAAGTTATAAAAATTTAAATTTATTCATCCTCAGTATAAAAAAGCCCCGCACTTTCAGATTCAAATATCTCTACAGCATAAAGATGGCATGTTTGCCCAGCAAGTTTTTCTTTCATCTTTCCATAAATCCAACGGGCTAAATTTTCCGAAGTAGGATTCTGCTGAATGAAATCTGGATGCTCATTGATTAAACTATGATCAAAATGTGAAAGAATTTCTTGAAGCATTTTTTTGAGCAATCTGAAATCTATTACCAAGCCTAATGTATCCAATTCGTGAGACCGTACATATACTCGCACCTTCCAGTTGTGCCCGTGCAATTTAGCACAATTTCCATTATATCCTTTAATCTGATGAGAAGCTGAAAAATGAGCTTCTACCATTACTTCAAACATAGCTTAAAACTCCTCGGTAATAGAATAAATGAGGAATGAATTTATTCCGACTTTTTCTCCAGTATTTCTTTCTCCTCTAAATCTTGCTTCAAGCTATGATATACCTCAACAACCTGAGCCGCTGTCTGCTTAATGTTACCTGAATTATCTACTTTATAATCAGCCAGCTTGAGCTTTTCTTCAATGGGCATCTGAGATCTAATTCGGCATAGAGCGTCTTCTTCATTAAGAGAATCACGCTGCACCAATCGCTTTAATTGTTGTTCTTCTTTTGCGTAGACTACTATAACTTTGTCATAGTACTTATAGGTTCCTGCTTCAATCATTAAGGCAGCATCCACTACACCAATCCCTTGTTCTACTTGATCACAGTATTTTTCAAGACGGTGAGTTTCTTCTTCTATTATGATGGGATGCATAATAGAATTCAGTTTTTTCCTCTTTCTCTCATCTTTAAAGATAATATCTCCTAAAATAAGACGATTTATAGTCCTATCAGAGTTAAGTATCTCAGTACCAAAGGCATCGATTATCTCCTGGTAAGCTCTCCCTCCCGGTTGAATAATCTCGTGAGCTATATCATCTGAATCTATGGTGCAGCATCCTAAATCATTTAGCATTACCCTTACTAAGCTCTTTCCGCTGGCAATTCCTCCGGTAAGTCCAACTATTAATATCATTTTTTATCTCGAATATCTAAAAAATTTTAATAATATTTTACAAAGTTTTTTGAGCTGCTTTCACTGTACTCCTCATCAACATTGCGATAGTAAGAGGCCCAACTCCTCCAGGTACCGGTGTGATAGCACCAGCAACCGGGTAAACCTTACGAGGATGTACATCTCCTACTAAGACATTGCCTCTCTTCTCGAAAGCAGCCAATTTTTTCTCATTATCTCCAAAATAATCTTTAACTTCTTCAAATTTTTCAACCCTGTTGACACCAACATCAATCACAACTGCTCCAGGTTTGACGAATTCATCAGTAACCATAGCTGGTCTACCAATGGCAGCTACCAAAATATCCGCCTCAGATGCAACCCCAGGAAGGTCAACAGTACGGGAATGGCATATTGTTATGGTGGCGTGTTCCGCCATTAATAATAAGGCTAATGGTTTGCCTACGATAATACTTCTTCCAATAATAACCGCCCGTTTTCCTTTAAGAGGTATATCATTGCGTTTTATCATTTCCATAATACCGGCAGGTGTACAGGGAACAAAACACTCCTGACCTATCATTAGCCTTCCGATATTCACGGGGTGGAATCCATCCACATCTTTTTCTGGATTAACAGCTTCAATAACGGTCTGCTGATTCATATGATCGGGTAGAGGAAGCTGAACAAGAATCCCATGAACAGAGGAATCTTTGTTTAATTTATCAATTAAACCAAGCAATTCATCCTGTGATATGTTTTTATCCAACCGAATAGTTTCGGAATCCATTCCCAAATCTTTACTTGTACGCTCCTTATTACTAACATAAATCTGTGACGCAGGGTCATCTCCAACTAAAATTACTTTTAAGCAAGGATTAATGCCTTTGCTTTTTAGCTCTTTTACTTCCTCAACAACCTCGGCTTTGATATCATTAGCAATCTTTTTACCATCAAGTATCCTTACCATTACTCAAAACCTCCTCTTTTATAAAATTATTATGATTTCATTTCTCTTCCCTATCCGGGAGCATTTCAATTAAAATAGCCGCCAGTAGAGGGAGCATTATCTCATGCTGTCCTATAAAATGTGCTCCCCAGCCTCCAAAGACTTTTGGGCGTTTTACAACGCTCTGGTCAGGACGATAATGCATATATTGATCAAAATTAGCTGTTACGAAATTTTTCAATTCATAGCCCTTATTTCTCATGAGACTAAGGGCTTTCAGAAATACCTCAGGTAAAATAACAGCAGAGCCAATATTAATAAATACACCTCCCTGATCAAGCTGGGTAATAAGGGAACAAAAGAGACGGAAATCACGGTGGCTTGCCTTTCCAATAGCCGCACCATTTACCAAGGGGTGAAAATGTGTTATATCCGTCCCTATGGCAACATGAACGGTAACAGGAATATTATGTTTATATGCCTGAAGAATAATGCTCTTTTCACCAAAAGGTGGGGCTGCTTCAAAAATTCTATTCCCCATAGATTCGCCAATTCCCAGACCTCTGCTTGCACCCCAGTTGATTGCTCTGTTTATTGTTTCCCCTGTCTCTTTAGCCATGCCAAATTCACCTTTTTCAAGACTGCTTTCCACATCCTCTGAAGTATGGCCTACTAAAGCTATTTCAATATCATGTATTATTCCTGCTCCATTCATAGCAAGTGCATCTATTACTTTCCTCTCTAATAAATCTATTATAACTGGCGATAAACCGCATTTTATTGGATGAGCTCCCATAGCTATAATAACGAACTTCTTATTCTTTTTAGCATCAATAATACTCTGAATTAATTTCCGCAGATGAGCTCCTCCCAAGATTTTGGGAAGATGGTGAAAAAAGTCCACCATCCCTTCACCCTTTATCCAGGGAGTAGCAAAATCAGTTATATGAACTTTACTCTCTCTCGATTTTAAAGGATAAGTCTTTAAATCTTTTAGCTCAATTGGTTTAATTCTATATTTGCTCAAGGCTTATTTATTAAAGAATGTTAAATATTTAATATTTTGGTTTACCTTCAATTTTATGCCACTCATCAATAAGCTGACAAATCAAATGAGCTATAATTATGTGCACTTCTTGAACTCTCGGAGTTGACCTATGAGGAACCAGGAGAAAATGATCTACCATATCCTTAACCTTTCCTCCATCAGCTCCCAAAAAAGCAATGGTTATGAGCCCCAAATTCTTAGCGCTCTTTATTCCTTCTATAACATTAGGTGAGTTTCCGGAGGTAGTTATACCTAGAACTACATCTCCTTTCTTCCCCAGGGAGCGTATTTGAACGCTAAATATTTGAGAATAATCATAGTCGTTGGCTATGCTGGTTAAAACCGATGAATTTGCAGTCAAAGCAATGGCAGGAAGCTCCATTCTCTTATTTCCATAAAGTCGATTAACCAGTTCTCCTGCAATATGTTGTGCGTCTGCTGCACTACCTCCATTTCCAAAAAGCAACAGTTTCCCCCCCTGGCGCAATGACTGCCAGATGATATGTGCTACCTGGATTATCTTATCTGCATTCTCACGAAAAAAACGACTCTGAATCTCTTGCAGCTCTTTTATCAGATTTTCAATGCTTTCTTGAAAATTCTCTTTTTCTATTTTTTCATCTCCTTCATTAAATAATCAATTATTTGTCTTGTGTCCATTTGCATTAGATTTGCTTTAATCTTTTGTTTTCTTAATAAATTGGTCTCTACACTCCTTGGAGCAAAAATAATAAATCTCCCCTTTAATGGTGTCTTTTATTGCATTTTTCTTGGGAATATAGGTATTACACATAGGATCTTTAACCATTTCGCCTCCATTTACTTTTCCGCTATTCGCATACTTACCATTACTCTTGCTCTCAAATTTTTTATTTTCTTTAAAGCCCAATCTTATTACTTTATAGATTAAATAACCAACAATTATATAAAGAATATATCGCAGCAATTTTAGCCACCATTAGTATTTATCGGACAATGATAATCGGGAAAGAAATAAAATAATTCAACCGTTAGCATAATAAATTGGAAAGACCAAAAAGCAGGAAATTGATACATTTCCACTACATTTATTCTTTCTTTCTTGAACTGTAAGTTTAACTAATGCTTTGATATAAGTCAAGAGGAATCCCTTATAGCGCTTTTAGAGATATTTATCAAATTTATTTTCATATATATACTTTTTAGCTCAATAGTTATAAATTATATATAATATTATTCTGCTATAAAAATTTGGCTAATCCTTAATTAACTGAAAATGAATCTCTTTTTTGAAAAAGAATTAATTATTATCTTTCAAAGGTTGTATTAATAAGCTAATGTTAAAATTCGCATATTATTCATCATGTAAATATAATTTATTATGATTTATATGATAGAAAATCGCGATATTCTTTATTCATTGCTATTAAGATATCTATAATCACCAATATTGTTCCGCAAGAAGTATAGATGAGAGGAATATTCTTATTCACCAAATCAGCAACCACTCCCGCCAGCCCCATAGCTACGGGAGCAAGAGCAGAAGAAAGGGTGCCTAAAAGACCAAACACTCGTCCCCGGATTGCGCTTGGTGTGGTTTTTTGTAAAAGCGTAATAATTGTTATATTGAATATACCATTCAGTGCTCCACCAATTGCTATCATGATTAATGCAATATAAGGAACAGTAATAAAACCCAATGAACAAATAATCAACGAAGCTATAATAGTTAAAGGTATAATTACTATACAGCGAGTCCGTCCGGATAGTTTTATCATTCCGATCAGGAGAAATCCTAATAAGCTTCCGCATCCAAAAGCAGCAATAAGATAGCCATACCATTCTGTTGTAACCTTTAGAAAATCCTCCACATAAAAAGGTAACAAGAGGATAATTGGCATGGCGAAAAAATTAGTGAAGGCAACAGCTATAAAAAGATTTCTCATACCAATATTCTTCCATATATAATGAAAACCTTCGAGAGTATCCTCTTTAAATCCATGGAATACTGATTTATACCCAGTGCTTCTTTTGGGAATAATTTGTGGAATTGCAATAAAAGATTCGCTGGCAGCAGAAAATAAGTAGGATAGACCGTCAACGAAAATGAGCATAAGCGGTCCCAAAATACGGTAAAAGATGCCACCTAAACCCTGACCAATGAACATCGAAATTTGATATGAAGATTGGTTTAAAGAATTAGCAGCCACTATTTTCTTCTTCGGTAATAAATCGGGGATTGCAGCTGAAATTGCTGGTCGGAAAAACGACCCCATAATGCCTATAAAAATGGTTACAAAGAAAAGATATACAATAATTACTTTCTCTGCATTTGGTAATAAGAAAATTAGTAATGCAAAAGACAATACTGCCAAACCACTGAATAAATCACACAAAATAATAATGCTGCGACGAGAAAACCGGTCAGCAACAGTTCCACCGATTGGCCCAAGAAACACACCGGGTAACATTGCCATCATAACAAGCATACCCATTAAAGTAGCTGAACCTGTTGTGTGCTTTGTCTAGAACATTATTGCTACTATAAAAGCCTGGGACCCTATTTGACTTACTAATTGTCCCTGCCACAGGAGAAAGAAGTTCTTATTCATTAATTTCACTGGTCGTTCCACTTCTACTACCCTTCATAGTGGTACTAATGACCAAACATACAATCAGCTTCTATTATATTACGCTATTAATCTCGATTCAGTTCCTTTTTAATCTGTTCTTTCAATTGATGGCACAATTTTTGTGTTTCCTCTAATGATTGAAGATAATTAGTTGTAAGAATTGCATAAAAACTCACCAAATTTTTAAAGCGTGACTATAATATGTCAGGTTTATGGATAAACTTTGATGTATTAAGATCAATATTCTCAAGAAAGTAACTAAGAAGATGTGTTTTAAAATAAGAGGATACCCATTCGCTTATTTCATCTAAAACCCAATAAAAAATATGCAAATTTTCTAATTTTATTTTAAGTTGAAAATTGCGTATCAACTTTAGCTCTCCACTTTCTTTCAAAGTTATCCAAGTGTTACTCTTACTCTTAAATAAAACAATTTCAAACAACTCAGGTATCAGTGATTCAATTATTTCCACATCAGCTTCCTCATTTAATAACTTAATCAATGCTTCAAGATTCTTTATTTTTTTTTTGGTGAGTTCAATATTTCTTTTCAGATCCTTATCATCTTCTTCTAATTCTTTATATATATTTTCAAGGTATTTTCTTTCTGCTTTTCTGGCGCGCCTATTCTCAGACCACTGTGTAAGCATAAAAGCACTGGTTACACCAAGAAAAACGACCACCAGCTCAAAGAAATATTTTATAGAATCTTTTTTAATATTCATCTCTTTATTTTCTCATTACCATAATTATATGCAATAAAATAAAACGGGAAAACCATCTTTGTCCAAGCAAACAATGTTAGTGAATAAACTATTGCAGGAAAAATAATGATGCCTTTATCTCTATCATTAAATCAGGGCTAAGGCTGGTATCCTTTGCCAACCTTAGCCCTATGCGCTGATTAGTGGAGGAATAGGGGCTCTTGAATCTGCTAAATGCAGCTAAATCTTATACATGAATGCTTCTTTATATTAAAGCTTCCTATAATAGAAATATAAAATATAAAAAGCTTTCTGTAAAGATATTTTTATCTATTAATTATAAATTATCTGCTTTTATTCCTTTTGTTCAAATACTATTTTACCATCAACGATAGTCATATAAACATTCATCTTAAGGATATCAGCTGGATCAATTTTCATCAAGTTGAGATCACAAACAGTAATATCAGCCAATTTTCCTGCTTTAATAGAGCCGCGCATATTATCCTCAAAAGCAGCATATGCATTATTAATCGTATAGGCCTTCAATGCTTCATGCACTGATATCTTCTGTTCTGGGAACCATCCCCCTTCAGGGGTACCCTTTATAGTGGTACGGTTTACCGCTGCATGGATAAGATATTTAGGATGTACATGGTATTCTGCTACTGAAGTACCTGGCCAATCAGAACCAAATGAAAGAATAGCTCCATTATCCAATAATGATTTAAAAGCATAGGCCCCTTTGCATCGTTCATGTCCGATTCTCTCCTCCATCCAACGCATATCATCTGAAAGATGATAGGGATTCACCTCTGCAATAACATTTAATTTCTTAAAACGTGGAAAATCTTCCGGTCGAATAACCTGCGCATGAATAACGCGGAATCCTTCAAGGTTCTTACCCAGCTCATTCATCAAGCGCTCATAAGTATCCAACATGAGCGCAACTCCTTTGGTACCAATAGCATGGACATTGGAGACAAAGCCTGCCTCATATCCGACTTTTATGAAATTATACATTTTTTCCATGTTTGGCTCTTTGAATTCAGGATGGTCGCTTGTATGCCTGCGGTAATGTCCATAATTATCTAGCTGGTCATCATAAGGCTTGAAAAAGAGAGCTCCGTGGGTACCCATTATTCCATCAATGTAACCTTTAAGAGCACCGTAACGAAGCCATTGACCGGACTCTTTGGTTTTCGGGTGCAATCCCATTTTGAAGCCTTTCTCCTTCATCTCTGCACCCCGAGAAAGGTCAGGGCGAAGCCACACGCGGCAGGTCAACTCACCATTCTCCTGCAGCTCTATAAATCGAGCTGTCTGCTCTGGCACTGCAATATCATGGACCTCAACAATACCCGACTCTCTGAGCTTTTTTAATGCAGCGCGGTTTTCTTCCAATAGACGTTTGTGAGACTTTTCCTTTACCACTGAACGAATTTTCTCCAATGCAGGAGAGTCCTTGTATATAAGACCAGTTGGACGGCCTTTATTATCGAGTTTCATTCCAGGAAGGCTTTCATTTTCTAAGCCAGCAGCTTTCAATGCCGCAGTATTTGCCAGAAAAAGCTTAAAATCATAACTACAGAGGAGACATGGGTTGTTGCTGGTTATATCATCAATAGTCAAGCGGTCAGGCTCCCATCTCGCTTTTTTCTTTTCTCCGGCTTCAGCAGCTCCTAAGGCCCATTCCTCATAGGCTCCCCATAAGCCACCCGTAATCCATTCTCCATCATCAAGAATATTCACCACTCGTTTGAGTTCTTTTATTAAACCTTTATTATTAAATACAGTCATAAGGTTAACATCATTAATTAATGCACCAGCATTGTTAAAATGAACATGTCCATCAATAAAACCAGGAACGACAAATTTTCCCTTAAGGTCAATCACCTTTGTATTAGGTCCGATATAAGCTTCAGCTTCCTTGGCATCATTTAAAACAGCCGTTATCTTATTACCAGTAATAACAACGGCTGATGCCCAGGGATTTTTTTCTTCCATGGTGTAGATTTCAGCATTGGCTAGTATAATATCTGCGGATTTCTTTTCACCTGAAAAAATCATAACACAACACAATAACAATACTGTAGCTATAAAAATATTTCGCATATCGAATCCTCCTTTTTCTGTTAATAAGATTTTTCTTTATTATTCTTTCTCAATCGTTTCATAAGCTAATTTTCTACGCGGTGGTATAACATAACTGGTAATCATACTTTCATTACCCTCATCATCAACAGCTGCTACTCCAAAAACATACTCGTCAATCGAAACATTTTTAAAAAGAAAGCCTGTTTCTTTCCCGAGAGTCAATTCATTTTCCCAAAAGGGCGAGGTGGTTTTTCTCATAAATACTTTATATCCCGCTAAATCTTCAATATCATAAGGCGTTTTCCATTCAAGAAGTGCGTCATAGCCGGACTCTCCTCGACTGAGCATGGGATATCCTCGTTCATCATTAACTACTGGTGATGGTGGAGCACTAGCAAGAGAGGCTAAACAGGCAGCTACAACTTTAATGTTAGAAGTGCAGTACTCCGGAGACATGTTTTCCAGCGTATCCTGTGCTGTGTGTTGATGGGAATAGTTTTCATTTGCTTCCATTACCCTAATTCCTGGAAATCCCTGCTGGAGAAAAGGTAAATGGTCTCCACCTCGTCCAAAACGATCAGAACGATAAAATAATTGAATTATTCTTTCGGGGAAATATTTTTTTCCAATACGTCTCATATATCGTGCTAATTGTTGAGAAGCAGAATCGGGTATTTCCGAAGAAAAGACCCGAAGTCTTTTGTTATCTATATATCCATTACCTCCTTCGATATTGCCTATCATATCTAAAGCAATGACGCCCTCGATATTTTTCCCTTCACCTTTCATTTTATGGGCAAAGAGAGTACTTCCGACTAATCCAACTTCCTCGCCAGCAAAAGCAACAAAATAAATAGTTGCATCGAATTCATAATTGCTCATAACCCGAGCCATCTCCAGAAGAGCTGCCACACCTGAACCATCGTCATTTACACCGGGAGCGGGAGTATTGACATCATCAGAATGAAATTTTCCATCTACAGAGCGAGCTATGCTGTCATAATGAGCGTTAATGATAAAAATTCTTTCTTGTTTACCGGAATGCCTACCGGGCAGAGCAGCAACAACATTACATAACTCAACAGGTTTGTGTAACCTTCTTCCCTGTTTCTTTAAATGGTAGCAATCGAAGCTGACATTTAATTTGGAAATGTAGCTCTTAAATTCATCATATATCCATTCCCCTGCTGCTTCAATTCCAAAATTATCCTTGATTGGTTCGGAGAACAGACTTCGGGTTTCGAAGCATTCCAATTGATGAAGAATTTTAGTAACTCGCTCCTCTGAAATAGCATTTATTATTTCTTCTATTTTAGGATTGGTAATGGGAGTAAAAGAGAAAAGAAGACACGATATTAAGAATACAGTTACAATTAGTACCAGTATATTTTTTCTCATATCACCCTCCTCAAATCATAATATTACTTTATCACTATTTTGAAAGTGGTTGAATAAAAATCGTCTCTCTTTTAGAATTTTTTTATTGCCTAATTCAATCTTAATTTTTATTCAATCTTTTTCAGCATTTTCCGCGCTTCATCAAATTGAGGGTCTAATTCAAGAGTCTTTTTATAATAAATTTTCGATTTCTCAGTAAATGCCATACCCATGTAATAGTTGAGTAGCGCTGCTTTAGGATGCAACTCTAAAGCAATCTCCAGCAAATCCATGGTCACATCAGCCTTTCCACCATAATCCCATAATAAATTGGCAAAACGAGTAAAACTTGCGGGACTATAAGCATTCTTATCAATAGTTGCTTTAGAAGCTTTTTTGTACAACTCTTTTGCTTCTTTCTTATCGCTAAAGCAGACATTTGCATTAGCCAGCATAATATATGGCACAGCAGATTCAGGATAAAGCTCAACAGCTAAATTAGCTACCTTGAAAGCATTATTCTTATCATCTGCTATATAATAATATTCAGCAGCTCTGGCTAAATATCCGGTGAAATCAGGATAAATCTTGGCATTGGCAAAGGCAATTTTCAGCTTTTTCTCTATATCATTCCAATCCGAGGAAGACGTTATGATGAGATTCCGGGTGTACTTATTACAGGTTTTTTCCCAGTCGGGATGCAAATGCTTTACCGTCTGAGCGAAACTTTCACTAAATTGTAATTTCTTCTCATAATTTGGATTACCCTGATACATGTCTATGTAATCATTGAAAAAGGTAAGAGAGCCCATCTTATGGTAATAATCAAAGCGCTCTGCACCAAATTTCTCATTTAATTTCATAGCCATAAAAGAGCCAATTTTAATGAATAGCTCATGGGCAACCGGATGCTTCCCTGTGCTTATTTTCTTCATGACATCTTTATAATCCTTATTGATTGCTTCTGGATTTATATATTTATTGAACTGAGCGAAAAGCCTGGCTAATTCAGTTTCATCATCAGAAAGCGGTTTTTGATATCTAACATAATAACTTGAGCCGCTGTTAAATACTCCATCCATAGCTCGTATAAGAGCAGCACTTACCTTATCACCAGTATACATGGATAATCCCCAGGATTCTTCCATGAGCATCTGGTATAGCCACATGGCATACTGATACGGATTTCCTGCTTCAAAATTGCAAGCTGCCGCAATGGCGAAATTTTCTTGCGGGAATAATATAAGCCATGTTCTGGTCTCTGCTTGACCGCCACTGTGACTTACGGAAAAGCGTCCATTCACATCGTTAATACCCCAGCCTAATCCATAACCCGTATAGCGGCCATTCTTTGTTGCAAGTGATGTAAACATTTCATTAGTAATTTTCTGTGACAGCAGCCTTCCTTGCATAATTCCCCTGGCATATTTTAACAAATCAACCACTGTCGAACGCGTCCCACCTGCAGCAAAACGGCTGCTAATATCAACATATTCTGAGTTTTTAATCTTTCCTTCAATTAAGCGATATCCTCTCACTTTCCCGGGAATAAGATTATCAGGGCTGTCCATATAGGTATTGCCCATGCCCAATGGCCCCCAGATATTCTCGCGCATATAATCTCCATAATTCTGTTTGGCCGCACCTTCGATAATGGCACCAAGAAGATTATAACCATAACTTGAGTAGCTAAATTTCGTTCCCGGCTCTGCTACCAGCTCAAAATCTTCGAAAATAGCCAAAGCTTCTCTGGTGTCTTTATGGACCTTAATATGTCCTTCAACTTCATAATCTTTATAATGACTGATACCACCCAGATGCCCCAGCAGTTGACGAACGGTAACGGGCCAGAGTTTTCTGGGGAAATAAGGAACATATTTTTGCACCTCAGCATCAAGGTCAATTTTGCCTTTTTCCACCAATTGAAGAATTGCAATAGCAGTCATTGTTTTTGTTACCGATGCGAGCCGATAAGCTGATTTTTCCGTTGCCGGAGTTTTATTTTCCAGATCTGCGTAACCGAATCCCTTTGTCCAGAGGAAATCGTCCTTCATGAAACCTATGGAGAGCGCAGGAATCCTATCTATCTCCATCTGTTTTTTGATAAAGTTTTCAAAAATCTTGATTTTTTCCGTATATTTTTCGTTACTTTGGGCAAATAAAGACGAAGTTAAAATTGTCACAAATAACAGAGCAGAAATAATGTATCTTTTAATCAATACCTTCACGATATTACCTCCTCCTAATTTAAATATAAAAAAAAACTATATCTCTTATTTATTTAAGATCAGATATTTATATATTATAAAAAAGTATAAGAGGTTAGTCAAAAGTATAATATCAATTTTTAAAGCATTGAAATTATAAAAGACACTTAAAATATAAATAAAAGTGAATGTAATTTATAAGATTATTTGCTTATTTAATAATTTCAAAAAACACAATGCATGCAATAAAAATATCACACTACCTCTGCTTTCAGCATTATATCCAAAAAATATTTGCTCTGTTCTTTTATTTCCTTTGTTATAACTACTTGCTTATACTAATAGATTGTCAGGTCATCGAAGAGGCTTTTACCCGCTCCTGCACCACTCAACGCAATCTTTCCCCAGGTCGGCTTATCTCCGCGCAAAAACATGTTTATTTTTTCTACATCATCAACTTTAACTATTATCTGCTCCCTACTAATTTCAATATTCAACAGATACTGTTGATTACGATTCATGATATCAGCAATGCTATGCTTTTCCACAAACATACCATCCTTCTTATGCCGCAGAATCCACTTCCCGGTTTTTTTCGAACTCACACTATAGAGCTGCATCCTGAGCTCCCAGAAATTTCTATTATCTTTATAACTGAAGAAAATGGAGCTGCTTACTTTGGCCAGTCTTCCACCTGCCCGAGTAACCTTAGCTTCTATGGTGCATTTTTCTGCTGAAGCTCCTTCTGGAAATAAGCGAAAGTTGCTGCTTGTTCTTCTGAGCATAAGCTGCTCATCTACTACTTTTGCCACACCGCTTCCTAAAAGAATTTAAATTTTAAAAATGAAGATAAAGCAAAGATAAGATTAAGAAAATTCAACGCACTATTAACTGAGTCCCATAATCTAAAAAAACACTTTTATCACATTTCAAATTATCGCATTTTGCATCATTTATTCAATGCAGATAGCCATTTCTTTTGTATAATTAATTTCTTATAGTCATTAATTTTACTTGTAGCAAAAGTAAAATACGGCTTCAATTAATATAGAAGGATTTATTTCTATTTGCTTTAACGCTTGACACGTATTAAATACCTATGTTAGCCTTTTGAGAAAGATATTAAATTATAGTTAATGATATATTAAGTAACTTAAATATATAAATATAGAGAGAAGATTATATGTCAATTCGACTAAAATTTTTATCATTAGCGATTATATTCTTATTCTGTTTATCCGTTGCTTCTTTTAATAATAATGATATTAAAGTAACCGATATATTTTCTTGCATTCCTCATGATGATGAAATACCAGGATGGTTTGAAGAAGATGTGCATAGAATCTATAAAGGCGAATCACTATACGAATACATTAATGGGGGAGCGGAAATATACCATGAATATGGATTCAAACAGGTCATTACCCAGGATTATAGTAACAAGGCAGGAGAATCATTATCTTTAGAGATTTTCGAAATGGAAGACGATACGGCTGCTTATGGAACCTATACCTTTAAAACAGGCACAACTGGCAAGAGAATTTCCTTTGGCAACCAGGCCGTGATTGAGAGTTATTATATTAACGTCTGGCAGGCACATTATGTTGTAACAATTTCAGCCTTTAGTCAAAGTGAAGAAATGCAACAAGCTCTCATTACCTTTGCTGAATTTGTTTGTAAAAAGCTCCCTACTGGCGGTAAAGCTCCGGAATTAATAAATATTATGCCTAAAGATAATAAGGTAGAGGGAAGCCTAAAGTACATCGAGGGGAAAATAGCTCTCTATAACTATTACCATTTTTCTGGCAAGGATATCTTTCAAGTGGAAAAAACTGTCAGGCAACTGTATAAAGGCGATAATCTTGATTATCAACTTTTTGTCTTTAAATATCAAAAACTGGGTAAATGCCAGGAAATCCTACAAGAAGCCGAAAGCTTTTTCAAAAATTCAGATGATTATAAGAGCTATAAAAACGAAAATGGCATGATTTATTGTCGGGATACAAAAGAAAACCTGCTGCTAATAGGAAATAAAGCACATTACATTATTATTTATGTTGGCACACCTACTATAGAAAAAGCCAAGGAAATAATGCAAAGTATTATGAATGATTTATAACTTTTATTAACTTTATGAATAATACCAAAAAAAGGAGACAGACTATGAAAAAGAAAATTTCAAGAAGAGACTTTTTTAAAACGGGGGCTAAGATAGGTGTCGCATCCTATCTTGGCAGCAAAGCCATTCCTTCTTATTTAGCTTCAGCACTCCCTTATAGAAATGCTGCAGACAAAATAGACATCTCGATTACTGTTGGAGAAGATGCGTACAAAAACACCAAAGAAGCTATCAAGCTCTTAGGCGGAATAGAAAAATTTGTGCCAAAAAATGCAAAAGTTGCCATATTTCCTAACAGCCAGAGTAATCATCCCGGCACCTATACCAAGCAGCCTATAATTGAAGCAGTCATTGATCTCTGTAAAGAAGCAGGGGCAAAAGAAGTAAATTGCCTTAGTTGGCTGCCAAAGAAGTTCTGGGATGCTACAGGTCTGGGAGAAGCAGTTATTAATATGGGAGCTAACCTCAAATTAATTGACATGAAGGATGAAAGCCAGTTTGTTAAAAGGGAAGTTCCTCAGGGAATAGCCCTCAAAGAAACGATGGTGCTTAACGAATACTATAATAATGATGTATTTATCACTATTCCCATTACGAAAGATCATGCAGGCAATAAATTTACTGGTACCATGAAAAATTTCATGGGATGCAATGCTCCTACATCAAATAAATTCTTTCATTCCAAAGACATAGCTCATCTCGATCAGTGCATAGCCGACCTTAACACAATTTTAACTCCTACACTTTGTGTAGTAGATGCTATGGAAATTATAACCACTAACGGACCTTTTGGGCCCGGGGAACTAATAAAACCAAATAAGGTAATAGCTGGAGTGGATAGAGTTGCTATTGATTCCTATTGCACAACTCTCTGGGGAATGCAGCCTACGGACATTATCATGATTAAAAGGGCTTATGAGCACAAATTAGGAGAGATAGACCTTAATAAAGTCAAGATCAAGGAAGCATTCGTCTGAATTTAAAAAAATAGTAAATAGTAATTTTTTGTTAAAGCTAAGAGTAGAGAAATCTTAATCTCACTATTTGCTTTTGTTTATTATATTAAGTTTTTACAAAAGAAAAAGGCAAAGTTATATAACTTTGCCTTTTTAACTATACTAATCTACTTTTATGTATAATTTTTTCTAACTTACTCCTCAGCTTTTTTCATTCTTACCCGAGTAATTGGTGAACGGAATACTAAAATATTGGCATCATAGGGATCATGCATCATATCTTTTTGCGTTCTTACGCTATTGTAAAGCTTGCCTGAACTTTCTTTGGCTTTTTCTATCACCTTATCCCATTCAATATTTTTCACCAGTAACGGGCGATGGTCGTATGCATAAGCTGTAGTGAAAATAAATTTGCTAAAATCATCTAACTCTCTACCGAAAAGATAATAATCCTCTGGTGATACTAATTCCTGTTTATACGCTCCCTGGAATCGCTTTAGAATACCTTTATAACCGCTTCCATGGTGTAATGTTTTTTCTAAATCTATATCCGCCATATCACCAATTTTATAAGCAAATCCATGCAGTTCCAGCGAGTAGGTTTTTCCCTTGGTGGGCTCAAAATCATAGGAGAGATAACTCCCTTCTCGATAGAAATTTCCCCCATCCGGATAGGGAAAGCGGGATGGAGTATGATATCCCCCTCCATGGATCATAACCTTACCTTCGGTCAAGAATTTTCCGAAAAATCGAGGGTCGGTAAGATTCCGTACAATAGCTCGCTGACGATAATAATTGAAATCATACTTATAGCACAATTGCGTTGATTTCAGGTTCTCCAGTACGCATTCGATATAGTGCGGTGTTAAAAAGGGATATTTGCCAACTATATTTTTAGCCTTAGCTTCCTTTAGTTGCTCTTCGAGTTTAGGCAACAGCTCCTCCAGATCAAGTCGAGAAAAGGTATCATAATCAATATCAAAAGAAGGGTCTAATAATTTAAAGTAAGGAACAATAACACGTCGCAAGGTACCAGTATAATCGTGCTCCACATCCGTAGTCCCGATATGTATTTTTGTATCAGGATGTATTTTGTTCCACCTTCGGATATGCTCCAGAAGCTCATAGCCCTCTTCTTCGTTCACTAAATCATATATCACATTCTGATAATATTCTTCCGCTTCCTTATCATCTGTGAGACCAACATAATAATCAAAAAAACCAGAAAGTGAATACTGCAGCTCAATAATAAGAAGGGGATAACTATCGAAAGTATTCAGGGCAAAAAATATCCGATTGCGCAAATGTTGAATTGTCTGATAATAGTGGTATTCACCCAGGAGAAAAACCTTGTTTTTCTGGGCAATTGGCTTAAGCCACTGAAGATCGTCAAAGTTGGAAAAATCGGCATTTATATCCTCCGATGAAAGAGGAACACCTTCAATCCATTTACTATCAAAAGCAATCTCTTTCAGCTCCTCTTTCTCTGGATAAGGATAAATATTCATATTAGCCAAAAGCTCCCTGGTTTTTTCGCTATCCTTTTCTTCTTGTGCTCTTAAACCAGGAGCTACCGCTATATTAAAAACCATTAAACTACAAATAATACCAACTAAAACTGATAATATCTTTATATTTTTCCAACTAAAGCTCGTTTTATTGCTCATTACCTATACTCCTTACAATTCCAACTTTACATTTCCTTAATAAATATTTAATCTCTGCTTATTATACATGGATATCAAAAAAAACAATAGCAATTTGCCATATTTTAACTCAATATTCATAATAACTATCTTCACGATTTTTCTAAATAACTTATGCTCTTATCCATTCAGACCTTTTAGCTAACATCTTGTAGACTCCAAAGCAAATCAAAAGCAATACATAACTCATAATTACCCCGGCAGGTCCAGATAAAGGATTGTTTTCCAGTGAAATGAAATAGACAAATTGCCCAAATTGCTGGGCGATTAAAGTGGGTAATACAGATCTCATGAGCAGGGTAAAAACGGTACACATTATTGCACTTATAAACATAAGCAATAGAAAGTCAAAAGTAATGGACGTAACGGCAAACTCGGCCACATGATAAAGGCTGAAAAGAAAACTGGTGACAAGTACGGCTATTATGTTCCCATAAGCTTTTTTAAAAGCGGAGAGCATCCCTCCCCAGAATAGCAAAGCATAGCTAGTTGCAGAAAAGAGAAGAAATAGAAATGTGAGCAGCGCTGGCAAAAGTGCAGGAGGATAGTTAAAGACGGTTATAATTGCTTTATCACCCAAAATTCCAGAAGGGTAAATAAATACAAGAATAGCTGTGAAGATAATAGCGCCAATGATTGCTTTGAGCGCATCTTTTTTTGCCGGAAAAAATCTGTACTCCGCTGCCTTTATTTTCTTCAGGTGATAAGGCATAATAATCCCGAAGATAATACCTGCCAGGCTGAGCACTATACCGTCTATTGCCTGGTTCGCGGGATATTTCAAAAATAAAAAACCTCCCAAAGCTAAAAAGACTACCAGAAAAATGTAGTTAATAAGATATAGCACCACGCTGTTTTTGTTTTCATTCATTCCAAGGTTCTTTTAGTTTTTATAATATTTATTAAAATGAATTTCATCAAAAAATCCAAACAATGTGATTTAAAGGTTAATGTTTATTAATAAGGAAATACCATTTCTATTACTCTACCAATCACCATATTTACCAGATTCTTTTCTTTTCTTTATCCTTCTAAAATCCTTGTGCAACTTCTTCATTCTCTCCTTTTCTGCTAAATAACTTTTTTGATCTTGCTTCACTGTCAAATGTTTGAGCTCTCTTTGCAGTTTCATATAGCTTTTATAGCGCTCCTCTGAGATTTTTCCTGCTTTAACGGCTGCAATCACTGCACAGCCCTTCTCCTGGGTATGGCTGCAATCGGAAAAATGACACTGCTTACCAAGCTGCTCAATATCTGCGAAGGTATCCCCCAATCCTTCGCTGGCGCTCCACAACTGCATCTCCCTCATGCCCGGGGTGTCAATCAGTACCCCACCCTGGGGTAAAACGATCATTTCTCGCTTAGCAGTGGTGTGTCTACCTTTTGAATCCTTTTGCCGTACTTCCCTGATCTTGAGTAGCTCTTGCCCAAGAAGCTTGTTGATGATGGTTGATTTTCCCACGCCTGAGGAGCCAATAAAGGCGAAGGTTAAACCTTCTTTTATAAATTCGCGCATCTTCTCAATGCCATATCCCGTTTTGGCACTAATCCCCAGAATCGGTACATCAAATGCTATCTGTTTCACTTCTGCAATTTTTGCTGGATAATCCCGGCATAAATCGGTCTTATTGAGAATGATCACCGGTCTGGCGCCGTTCTCGTAAGCCATGACCAGATACCGTTCCAGGCGTCTAAGGTTAAAATTGCTATCCAAACCCTGAACAATGAAGACAATATCAATGTTTGTCGCAATAATCTGCTCATCGGTTTTCTTGCCCACCGTTTTTCGGGAGAATTTGGATTTTCGCGGAAGGATGTTATGAATGATGGCCTTTCCCTCAGCCTCCATGGCCGATATGACAACCCAATCGCCCACCTTCGGCAAATCAGCAGAGGACCTCGCTTCATAAAGCAGCTTGCCTGAAACCTCTCCCCGCAGCTCACCCTGCTGTGTATAAATCAGGTACTGCTGTTTATTCTCAATTGCTATTCGGCCTGCTGCTAAGCCAGGCTCTTGTACTGATTCAAACTCTTTCTGGAAAAAGGCACCCCATCCTAATGCTTTTAAGTCTAGCATCCTGGATTTCTCCTTCACTGTTTTTTCAACTCCTTTTCCATGTAAACACAGTCTAACTGCACTTCCTCAGTGAGGAGGAATTTAATTTTCTCTTTAGTTTCATAGCCCGCTTCTTCATAGAAGCTGACTGCATTGAGCGTTGACCGAAGCTGTAATGAATTGATTCCCTTTCCTATGGCCGCATCCTCCAATTTGCGCAAAAGGCTGGAGCCTATCCCCTCGCCTCCATACTCGGTATGTACATAGAGCGACGTTACCTCCTTTTTATCCACGTCAAGCATAGCTAATCCCACCACTTCATTTCCCTTTTCCGCAACTAACACTATATAACTCTCAGGAACCGGCTCCGCGGATTTCCTCCTCGCTACCTCATTCCAGACCTTAATCTCCTGCTTACTATAATGAGATTTGCAAATGCCTCGAATAGCCGATGCACGCACCCTGAGCGCCGCTTCCCTGTCCTTCAAGCCTGCCGTGCGTATAATCACCATATCCATCCCCTGAGCTTGGCAAATATTTTGAACGATTATAGGTGAGGTTTATTTGAATGTCAATTATTTAGCTATAGTTCATATTAGTCTCTTTCTTACATGAAAGCGGCGCTTCCTTGTAATGTACTATATCAAAACAAATGTTAGCTTAAATTATAAATCTGTATTTCTATTGAAATGTACATATTACCAAGCGGCTGTGCCGCC
>CAZYAF010000025.1:0-62097 GCA_964645975.1 uncultured Acidobacteriota bacterium | reverse complement strand
AGAGGTAAAGGCGGTAGCGATCGGCAATATCCTTCGGAACATCAGAAGGTACACAACAGGTACTTTGGGCTTTAATATAGGGGAGAGCATCGGTGAGCCTGATAAGCGCAACATAATCAGATGATAAAGCTGCTCTTATCTCATCTTTCTCATAATCATAAACGGTTAAACCAGCAGAACCCGGATCGTAATGGATGTTATCACCTTCCAAATCCAAAGCTAATTCTCCTTCTCTATCATAGACTTTAATAGAAGATGGAACCGTTTTAAGGCATTTGTCAATGAGGTCTTGTGAAATATAAGCTCTTCTTTTTTCTTGGTCTATTTTTGCTCCGGCATCGCCTAAAAGTTGCATGGCATCTTTATTTTCTACTTCGATGCCAAATTTTCCCAGAAGCTCTCTGGCTTCGGAAATCATATCCTCGATTAATTTATCTCCCAATATTTTCAATTTGGGTCTAAATGTTTCATTATTCATTATTTTTTCCTTAATAGGCTTCTTAACTGGAAACACATTCTAATCGGCCGTCTCTTTTTGCCTTGAGATAGTTTTTGCAATATTCGTCTTTGCCCAGTAATGTATTAGCAGCAAAAAGAGTTGCCATAATCTTCTCATCACAAGGGTCCAATATGACGGAATCCAAACCTTTAGCCATAGCCATAGCTAGAAAGATACGATTGATATGTTTTCTATAGGGAAGTCCATATGAGATATTGCTTAATCCACAAATAGTACGAACATCGGGATATTTTTCTTTAATCATTTGAACTGCATCCAATAATGCTGGTCCAAAATGACGGCCAGTACTAACAGGTTGAATAATAGGATCAATAAATATATTTTCAGGTTTGATTCCTTCAGAGGTAAAACGTTCTATGAGTTTTGATGCTAACTCAAATTTCTTCTCCGCTGTTTCAGCTATTCCTTCATCGTCAAGGCAGAGGGCGATTGCTGAGCAATCATATTTTTTAAATAAAGGCAAAAGAGCATTTAGCTTTTTTTCTTCACCCGTGATAGAGTTTATCATTGGTTTTCCGTTTTTATGGCGCTTAAGCCCTTCTTCTATTACAGCACTATCCGGGCTATCGAGGCTGAGGGGAAGGTCTACTGCTTCTTGAACAATATCCATGAGCCATATAAAATAATCCAATTCTTTGCCGACAAAAGCTCCCGCATTAATGTCAATCATGCTCGCACCAGCCTCAGCCTGGCGTTTAGCTTCATTTCTGATTGCGTCAGCATCACGTGTTTCCATAAAAGCTTTTATAGATTTACGAGTGGAGTTTAGTCTTTCTCCTATAATAAACATAGAGCCTCCTAATGGTTGAGTAATAGTGTAACTATTATTATGTTCCCATTAGAGACTTGCATAAGTTCACAGCAGCTACAGCATCTTCAGCATATCCGTTTGCTCCAATCTCATCAGACCAGCTCTGACTAACCGGTGCACCACCAACAATAACCTTTATCTTGTCTGCTAAGCCTTCTTTTTTAATGAGCTCAACTATTGCTTTCTGCTCCGGCATTGTTGTGGTTAATAGAGCCGAGAGACCAATAATATCCGCATCAATTTCTTTGGCTTTGTTGATAAAATCCTCATTTGGAGTATCAGCACCTAAATCAACGACCTCGAATCCATTGGCTGAAAGCAATGTACCAACAATAGATTTTCCTATTTCATGTATATCCCCATGAACTGTACCAATGACTACCTTACCTAAGGTTTTTACGCTTTCTTTCTTTGCCAATAAAGCAGGTTGTAATTTGGCCATAGCAGCTTTCATGGCTTCAGCTCCCTGAACCATCTCTGGTAGAAATAATTCTCCCTTTTCCCAGAGGTCTCCCACTTTTTGCAGTCCAATCAAGTAGCCTTTGTTAATCACCTCAAGAGGGTCCAGACCTTGGTTTAGAGATTCATCAGCTAATTCAGCTGCTGCATCAATATCGCCATCAAGCACCGTTTTTTCCATTTTTGTATAGAGTGCTTTTGTGTCGGGCATAATATTACCTCCTTAAAATAAAAAACTTAATTTATATTTATCATATTGCATTTAAAGTAAGGCTTCAATAGCTAAATCTTTTAAAAGAGACCAGATATTTTCCCCTTTGCATCGATATCAATTTTTTCGTATGCTGGTGCGCTTGGAAGGCCGGGCATAGTCATAATGGTTCCTGTTATTGGTACAATAAATCCTGCACCAGAGGCGATGATAACATTTCTAACACTTAATTCGAAATCTGTTGGTCGGCCAAGGAGAGTAGGGATATCAGCAAGGGTATATTGTGTTTTTGCAATACAAATAGGAAGTTCTCCAAGCCCCAACTGAGTAGCTTTTTCTAAGGTACGATCAGAAGCTTTATTGTAGCTAACTCCTTTGGCTCCATAGATTTTAGTAGCGATTATTTCGATTTTATCTTTTAAAGGAAGCTTCCAATCGTAGAGTGGTGTAAATGTAGGGTCTTGTTCACAAAGTTTTATAATTTCCTCACCTAGCTCTAATGTACCTTCTCCACCTTTTGCCCACACATCGCATACAGCAAAATGTACACCTTTATCTCGACAATGAGAGATGAGCACTTCAAGTTCTTTTTCTGAGTCGTTAGCGAATTTATTGATAGCTATAACAAAAGGAATATTATAAAAGCCAAGGCTTTCAATATGCTTATCAAGGTTGGGTAAACCTTTCTTTAACGCTTCAATATTTTCGTTGCTCACTTCTTTTTTGGGGACACCACCATGCCTTTTTAGTGCTCGGCAGGTTGCAACTAATACTACAGCAGAAGGGGTAAGTTCTCCATATCCGCATTTAATGTCAAGAAATTTTTCTCCACCCAAATCGAAGCCAAAACCGGCCTCGGTAACAGTATAGTCGGCCAGTTTTGTGGCTAATTTGGTGGCTATAATGGAATTGCAGCCATGAGCAATATTTGCAAAAGGTCCTCCATGTACAAAAGCAGGGCCATTTTCTAAGGTTTGAACCAAATTAGGCATGAGGGCTTCTTTGAGGAGAGCAGCCATTGAGCCGTTGACCTGAAGGTCAGAAGCTCTTAAGGGTTCACCCTGATAGTTAAAGCCAAAAATGATGCGACCAAGTCTATCTTTAAGATCTGTAATGTCGTTAGCCATACAGAGAATGCCCATTACTTCTGAAGCTGCAGTAATCTGGAAACCGCTTTCTCGAGGTGGTCCATTAGTTCTTCCACCTAAACCAACGATGATATTACGCAGGGCACGTTCGTTCATGTCCATTACTCTCATCCAGGACACATCCATAGGATTAATGCCCAGCTTATTCCCATGATGTATATGATTATCAATAGCTGCAGCCAGTAGATTATGGCTTACTCCAACTGCATGTATATCTCCGGTAAAATGAAGGTTTATATCCTCCATAGGTACTACTTGAGAATAACCTCCACCAGCGGCTCCCCCTTTTACTCCAAAGACTGGTCCTAAGGAAGGTTCACGTAATGTAATCATGGTTTTTTTCTTCAATCTTTTTAGAGCTTGAGCTAATCCAATAGCAACAGTTGATTTTCCCTCACCCGCAGAAGTAGGATTTATTGCTGAGACCAGAATTAGCCTTCCCTGGGGTTTATCCTTTAACCTATCGAATACATTTAAACTTATTTTTGCTTTATATCTACCATAATAATGACATTCATGCTCTTTAATGTTTAACTCGTCAGCTATTTCAATAATTGGTTTTAATTTTGCTTCCTGTGCTATTTGAATATCACTTTTCATTTTCCCCTCTCTTTTTGATAATAAGTTTATATCTTAAAATGGCTATTTTTATTTATAAATAGCTTAAACACGCTTTTATTATAATCTTTTTTGCTTAAAGTAAAAAGGGGTTATAAGCTAAATTTGGAGAAGATTATTTGTGAGTAGGTCAGAATCCCGAAGGGAAATTAACGAAAAAGATGATACTCAATTTTTGGCTAAATGTAAATATCATGTCAAATCACTTAATAATTATAAACAATCATTTAATTCTAAACAATTTTAGAATGCACTAATGATAACTGTCAAGTAAAAAAATCTATTTTATTTAGAATATGGACAATTTTATTTAATGAGCTAAGATTTTTGAGAGTTATGATAGCAGAGTTATTTCTATAAATATTGTTTTTATAATAAATCAGTTAATAATTTTTTGTAAAATTATAAAACCTTGGTTTCTCAGGATAGAATTGCAGTTACAGTTTTTCTCTTGACACTTGCTCATGCTATTATATAATATGGTAAAAATGATTGTTTTCCATGGTTTATATTTGTTTTATGAAAAAAATTATTTCAAATCAAAAAAAATATTATAAGATTTTACTGATGCTTGTTTTAGTCAGTATCAGTGGTCTGCTTACTTACGGATGTATATCAACACAACTAAATGAGATAAGAACTGACATTAGCGAGGTAAAAAAAGAAATAGAAACGACTAAGCAGCAAAACAGGGAATTAAATGAGAAAATTAGGCAATTAAATAGGCAATTAGATGAGTTGGAAAAAAAGATGCAGTTAGGTCAAATTGACTTTGAAGAAGTAATATTAGAGCTGACAAAAATAAAGGAAAAGCTTGGATTAAAGATTACTAAAAGCATCAAACCGCGAGTCGAAGAGCAAAAAATAGAAAAGCCTGAGACTGCTGAAGATTTTTACAAAGCGGCCTATGAAAAATATAAGCTCAAGAGATATGATCAGGCAGCTGAAGAATTTAAAAATTTCATGGAAAAATTCCCTAAAAGTGGTTTTATAGATATTGTTCAGTTTTGGTTAGGCGAGTGCTATTATGCCCAAAAAGATTGGCCTAAAGCAATTGAAGAGTATATGAAGTTAATTAGATTATATCCATTTGGCAGCAAGGTACCCGAAGGGTATTTAAAACTTGGCTTGTGCTATCTGGAACAAAATAATAAAGCAAAAGCTCTGGAGTATTTTCAGGTAGTAGTGGATATTTTTCCCCATAGCAAAGTAGCACCAATTGCACAAGAAAAAATACGACTGTTAAAGCAATAAATTTAACAAATTTTTAAGGAGTTACTATAATATGAAAATTAAACATTCTATTTTATTTTTAAGCATTTTTTTCATTCTTGTTTTGAACTTTTCTATTAAAGCTCAAGAAGAACATTGGTCCAAATATAAATATCCTACCGAACTACCCGAAGGGGCTAAGATTCATTATATCGTAAAGGGTGACACCTTATGGGATTTAGCTGAGCACTATTTGGGTAATCCTTTCTTGTGGCCAAAAATTTGGGAGCAAAATAAATATATTACCGATCCCGATTTAATATTTCCACAGGACCCTTTGATTATTCCTGAAGTCAAAGTTGTTGCTGAAGAAATTAAAGAAATACCAGAAGAAGAAATTGCAGAAGAAAGAGAGGAAGAAGTGGTTGCTGTTCCTGAAGATGAAGAGAAACCTGCAGAAGCGATATTAGAAGCGGAGGAGCCTGAGGAGGCTGGTCTTATAGCAATGGCTTCTGATTCAGATTTATATTGTTCTCCCTTAATAATGAAAAATAAGAATGGTTTGAAGAGCAAAGTGATAGGAGCAGAAGAGGAACATGCAGATGGATCAGTGGAGAATGATATTATCTATATAAATACCGGAACAAGCCGGGGAATTGAGCCGGGTCAATTGTATACATTGATACGACAGCAGGCAAATATCAAGCATCCATTGAATGGTGATAAGCTCTATGTTTTCACTCAGGTTGGCGTTATTAAGATTTTAGTAGCTCAACCAGAAGTGGCAACGGCGCAAATAATAAGAGGCTGTGATTATGTAAATATTAATGATTATCTTATACCGTATGAAGAGTATCCCATTCCAATGGTTGAAGAAATACCGGAATTAGATGAGATAAATCCTCCTACAGAGGAACTTATTGGTTCTATTATCTTTGCCAGAGATAGGCAAGTTGGCTTGGGAGAGTATTCTATTGTATATATTGATTTGGGCACCAATCAACAGGTAAAACCTGGAGATTTCTTCAGGATTATTGAAGTGAAAAACGCTGGAGGCAAAAAGATTAATCAAGTAGTAGGCCAGTTAGTGATAATAAAAGCAGATGATGAGGTTAGCCTTTGTCGGATAACATATTCCTTAAAAGATTTCCAGGTTGGCTGTAAAATAGAACCTCAATAAAGCTTTTGAAGAGATAAATTTAATTATTTTTCACCGAAAATTTGGGCGCTAAATATTTCTATGTTTGCATCCTCTTGCCATGCGTTAGTGGGCAATCCTGCTTTTAAGCACGTGTGACGCAAAAAAGTAGTCTTATCCCAATTATTTTCTGTTGCTACCTGGGGCAGGAGAAGGCCTCTGTGAAATCCCTTGCTTATTATAAGACCATGATTTCCCACTTCAATTTCTTTAATATCTTCAATTTTTCGCAGCGGGGAAAGAACAGATATTTCTATATTAATTATATCTAATTCATTTTTCTGCAGAGGAGGGAATCGCGGATCTTCTGTAGCTGCAGCAATAGCAACATCAATGATTGTTTCATAAAGAGGTCGAGGCGAAGTTATAAATCCAATACATCCTCGGAGGTCTCCGTCTATTTTTAAGGTAACAAAGGCACCGCACTTTGCTTGAAGCTCTTGTTCTGTACTATTAAATGTTATCCTCTGGCCGTTTTTCACATAAAGACTGATAGTATCTCTGGCAAGTTTTATTAAGGTTTTTTGTTGTTGTTCATTAAGTAATTCTTTCATAATAGCGCTCTTAATTTATCTTATCTTTAATGATATAAGTAGTTTTTTTCTGTGATTCATAGTAAGTACGAATAATAATCTCTCCTAAAAGCCCGAGAATAATAAATTGTACACCAATAATTACCATCAGAACAGATAGGTAAAGGAATGGATTCCCGGTCATATCTCTATCTCTAAGGATTTTTAAAACTACTACTTCAATAAGTGAGGCAAGACCAATAAGAAAAGAGTATAAACCGAATTTGCCAAAGATTTGTATGGGTCTTGTTGAATAACTGAGGAAAAATTTTACCGTTAATAAATCTAATATTACTCTGAAGGTGCGTGATAGGCCATATTTTGATTTGCCATGTTTTCGTTCTCGGTGATTAACTCCTACTTCTGTAATAGAGGCACCACACCAGCGGCCTAATGCCGGAATAAATCGATGCATTTCTCCATAGAGATTAATATGATTGACAATCTCTCGACGATAAGATTTTAATGTGCAGCCATAATCATGAAGGGAAACGTTAGTTATCCAGGAGATGAGTTTATTTGCTATGATTGATGGCAATCGTCTGGTTAAGAATGTATCTTTACGTTTTTTTCGCCAGCCACTAACTATATCGTATCCTTCTTCCATCTTTTCGAGTAATAAGGGAATATCCCTGGGATCATTCTGTAAATCTGCATCCATGGTGACGACAATTTCACCTTGTGCAGCATCAAAACCGGCTGAAATAGCTGCAGTCTGACCAAAATTGACACCAAAGTGTAATATACGCAGATAGCTCCTTTCCTGAGCATATTTAGAGAGAAGATGGAAGCTCTTGTCGCAGCTGCCATCATCTATAATAATGATTTCAAATTTCTTGTCGAAGTGTTCAAAAAAATCATCAAGTTCTTTTATAAGTTGAAGGATGTTCTCTTCTTCATTATAGAGCGGAATAATTATAGATAGGTAAATGTCATTTCCAACTTCTTGAGTCATTTTTCTTTTTAATATTTTTAAACTTCTTTTAAATGATATTTCCGTTAGATAGTAACGTAATTGCAGATAAAAATCAACTGAAAAACAGGATGCTAATCATCATAAAATAAAAGAAAAAAATTAATAGTAAGGAGTAATTAGCGGGACAGGATAGAATTTATCCTTAGAGGTATGGAGTAGTGATGAAAAATACTAATAGATAGTTTATGCAAAAGCAGTAGCTTTGGTTATTTATGCAAGTGGAAATATTCTTGACATATAATAGTGGATGTGCTAAAAATGAAACCGTTTAATATATTAAGTGTAGATATAGGTAATATTAATTTTAATCATATATAAAGAGTATATAAATGGAAATAAAAGATTTAAAACACACGCCTTTATATCAAAAACACCTTGATTCAAAAGCTAAAGTGGTACCTTTTGCTGGATTTGCTATGCCAGTACAGTACAGTGGTATTATTGACGAGCACAATTGTGTTAGGACAAAAGCCGGCCTTTTTGATGTAAGCCATATGGGAGAGATTATCGTTAAGGGACCAGACAGCATTGCCTTTCTCAATGAGCATACTCCCAATGATGTTACTCGCCTGGTACCGCAGAAGATTCAGTACTCTTGTTTGATTACTCCTCAGGGCACTTTTGTTGATGATATTCTTGTTCATTGTTTTTCTCCTGACCACTATTTTCTTTGCGTTAACGCTTCTAATACGGATAAAGATTTTCAATGGCTTTTAGATCACAAAAAAGGAAATGTGGAAATAATTAATAGAAGTGCAGAATATTACCAACTTGCTTTGCAAGGGCCTAAAGCTCAATCCATACTGCAGCCTTTGGTAGATATTGATTTATCTGCAATCAAATATTATTGGTTTGCTCAAGGAAAGGTTAGAGGTAAAGAAGCGATTTTATCACGTACTGGATATACAGGAGAGGATGGTTTCGAGATATATGGCGATCCAGTTGATGGTCCTTATGTCTGGGATGGAATCATGGATGCTGGTGAAAAAGAGGGAATACAGCCCATAGGTCTTGGAGCTCGCGATACGCTGCGCTTGGAGGCAGGTATGCCGCTCTATGGAAATGATATTGATGCTACTACTACCGTTTTAGAGGCTGGTTTGCAGTGGATAGTAAAGCTCGATAAGGGCGATTTTCTTGGTAAAGAAGTTTTAGAGAAGCAGATTGAAGAGGGAATAAAGAAAAAGCTCGTAGGGTTTGAAATGATTGGACCTGGCATTGCACGTCACGGCTACAAAGCATTTTATGAAGGAAAAGAAGTTGGCTGCATCACGAGTGGAACTCATGCTCCCTTTATAAAAAAGAATATAGGCTTAGCTTACTTGCCACCAGAACTGGGAAAAGTTGACAGTCAGTTTACCGTTGAAATAAGGAGTAAAGAAATTCCAGCAAAAGTAATACCCACTCCCTTTTATAAAAGAAAAAAATAACACTATAGGTTAAAGAATAAAAATCATAAACCTCTATAAGAAAGGAGGATTAATCAATGTATCCAACAGATTTTTTATATACAAAGGAACATGAATGGATAAAAGTTGATGGTGATACCGGCACGTGCGGTATTACCGATTATGCACAAGGGGAACTCGGAGACATCGTATTTATTGAACTTCCCGATGTAGGCGCCACCTTTGATGCAAATGCTTCAATGGCAACAATAGAATCAGTTAAGGCTGTCTCCGATATGTACTCACCTGTTTCTGGTGAGGTAGTTGAAATTAATGACGCCATCATGGATAACCCCGCTAAAGTTAACGAGGAACCTCATGGTGGGGGCTGGTTTGTGAAGATTAAAATTTCCAACCAAGATGAGCTTAAAAACTTAATGTCAGCCCAGGATTATGAAGAATATATAAAAGCACAGAAGTAGAAAAATGAGATACATACCAAATACCGATGAAGATTTAAAAGGAATGGTTCGAGAGATTGGAGTAAAGAATGTAGACGAGCTTTTTTCCGTAATTCCAAAAGAAGTTAGAGAAAAATGTTCTGTGAATCTTCCGAAGGCACTCTCTGAACCAGAGTTAATAAATTATATGAAAATCGTAGCAGAAGAGAATGCTAATTATTGTAAGCAAAGTTGCTTTCTTGGAGCTGGAGCTTATAAGCACTTTATTCCTGCAATAGTAGATGCCCTTATTTCCCGAGCAGAATTCTATACAGCTTATACCCCATATCAACCTGAAATAAGCCAGGGAACGTTACAGGCGGTCTTTGAATATCAGACACTCATTTGCCAGCTTACAGCAATGGAGGTATCTAATGCATCTCTTTATGATGGTGCCTCTGCTCTGGCAGAAGCAGCATTAATGGCACGAAGGTTTACTAAAAAAGAAAAGGTACTTATCTCAGAAGCCGTTCACCCAGAATATGTCCAGGTTGTTAAAACCTATTGTCAAAATATTCCTGTTGAAATAGTTAACATTCCAATTAATGATGATGGTTCAACGCAATTGAATTCTATAGAGAGCTCCATTGATGAGGCTACCTCGTCTGTCATTTTGCAATCGCCTAATTTCTTTGGAGTAATAGAGGATGTTGAAGAAGCGGCAAAAATAGCACATAGCAAAGGAGCTTTGCAGATTCAGGCTATTGCGGAACCCATCTCGTTAGGTTTACTCAAACCGCCCGGTGAAATGGGAGTTGATATAGCTATTGGTGAAGGACAATCATTGGGACTTCCCATCAGTTTTGGCGGACCTTACTTAGGTTTCATGGCGACTTTAGATAAATATAAGAGAAGTCTTCCTGGCAGATTATCCGGTCAGACCTTAGATGTTCATGGTCAGCAAGGATATGTCCTTACCCTTGCTACCAGAGAGCAGCACATTAGAAGAGAGAGGGCCACTTCAAATATTTGCACTAACCAGGCTCTTTGTGCTTTAGCTGCTTGCATTTATTTAACCTGGTTGGGTAAGCAAGGTCTTCAGGAATTGGCTCAACAAAACCTTCATAAAGCTCACTATGCTTTTGAAGCATTAAGCGGATTAAAAGGATGCAAACCCAAATTTTCAGGTTCTTTCTTTAATGAGTTTGTTATAGAATTTGATAATGATCCTGAGCCAATTCTGAATTCGCTATTAGAAAAAAACATCCTTGCAGGGCTACCGCTAAAACGCTTTTATTCTGCTTTAGAAAATAGCCTTCTGCTTTGTGTAACAGAACTTATATCCAAAAATGAAATTGATAATTTTGTTAAAGAATTAAAGGGGTTACTGTAATGGAAGCGACTCAAAGCTTGATAAGAAAAGAGAAACTAATTTTTGAGCGCAGCTCACCGGGGCGCAGCGCCTATTCCCTACCAGCTCTTGACGTTCCACAAAAAGATACAAAGAAACTGATTCAAGAAAAATATCTCAGAAAAAAACTGGAAGCTGTACCTGAGGTGAGTGAGGTGGAGCTGGTAAGACATTTTACTCGTCTTTCTACCTGGAACTATGGTGTGGATACCGGATTTTATCCCTTAGGCTCCTGCACTATGAAATATAATCCCAAGGTTAATGAGTTAGTCTCCAGATTGGAACGTTTTGCTGGAGCACACCCTTATTCTCCACCAATCTTGTGCCAGGGAAGTTTGCGTTTGATAAAAGAACTTGAAGAATTTCTTAACCAGATTACCGGATTGAGTCGTACAACACTTCAGCCAGCAGCAGGTGCACACGGTGAGCTCACCGGTATGATGATTATTAAAGCCTATCATAATGATAAAGGAGATAAGGCAAGGACCAAAGTTCTCATTCCTGATTCTGCGCATGGTACTAATCCGTCCAGTGCTACCCTTTGTGGATTAGAATCTGTCGAGATAAAATCAGATGAACGTGGTTGTATCAATCCAAAGATGCTCAAAGAAGTTATGAATGAAACTGTGGCAGCGATAATGCTCACAAATCCAAATACTCTTGGTCTTTTCGAGGAAGATATTCTGGAAATCTGCAATATTATGCATGAAAGGGGCGGCCTGGTTTATATGGATGGTGCTAATATGAATGCTTTTATGGGGATTGCGCGGCCGGGAGATATGGGAATTGATGTTATCCACCTCAATTTACATAAAAGCTTTTCTACACCACATGGAGGAGGAGGTCCAGGGAGTGGACCAGTTGCTGTAGCTGAAAAGCTCACGCCCTTCCTTCCTGCTCCCCTGGTGGAAGAGAGTGATAAGGGATATCATCTTGATTATAATAGGCCAAAATCAATAGGTCGAGTAAGGAGCTTTTACGGCAATTTCGGAGTTTTGATTAAAGCGTATGCTTATATACTTACAATGGGAGCTGATGGTTTAAAAAAAGCTGCCCAAGCCGCAGTTATTAATGCTAATTATATTCGTAAAAAATTAGAAGGAGTGTTCGATATCCCTTATAATCGTCCTTGTATGCATGAAGTTATTTTCTCGGATAAAATACAGGAAGAATATGGAATATCCACGCTGGATATAGCTAAACGGCTCATGGATTATGGTTTCCATCCACCTACAATTTATTTTCCTTTAATTGTGCACGGTGCTTTGATGGTGGAGCCCAATGATACTGAAAGCCGACAGGAAATAGATGGGTTTATCGAAGCTATGAAGCAAATAGCTAAAGAGGCTAAAGAGCACCCGGATCTGCTTCATTCTGCTCCGCATAATACAAAAGTTGGGAGACTTGATGAAGTAAGAGCAGCAAGAAGCCCGATACTGCGGTGGACACCTGAGGATTAGAGTAGCAGTTTAACTTTTTTTAAAGAATTAGTGTTTATTTTTCATATTTAAGGTGAAGGACTTTTTGTTTTAAAGTAGTTTTGCCTTCCACCACTAAATATTTTCTTAATTGCAGATAGGTAAATTCCCCAATGCGGGGAACATATATAATTTCCTCTACTCTTTTAAAAGGGTACTTTTTACGCCATTCTATTATGAAATGAGCCTTTTCCTCGCTTATCAGAGGAAGATGCATTAATTCTTCTTTTGAAGCTGTATTTATATTAACAACTCCCACAGGGCTTTTAGGGTAGCTTCTTTCCTGATTTATTTCATAAGGATTGTTACATGCAACAGAAAATAATAAAATAAATAATACCTTTACTATCTTTTTATAGCTTTTTGCCACTATTTATTATCCCTTATCAGATATTACGGCAGAGCTAAGTGTTTTGTCAAGGTTAGTCGAAGCTCAATTTCATATTATAATAAAAAGTTGTATAATAATATAAGTACAAGAATATAGCTGAGTGTTTATTAATAAGATGAAACATAAACATCTTTTGCTTATAAATCCGTGGATTTACGATTTCGCGGCGTATGATTTATGGATAAAGCCAATAGGGCTCCTTTATCTTGCAGCTTTGTTGAGAAGGTTAGGATATACTCTGAGTTTTATAGACTGTCTTGATAGGTGGCATCCTGACTTGCTCAAAAAACAGAATCGAGAAGCACCCCAAGGGAGAGAGGATGGCAGGGGTAAGTTTTACAGAGAAGAAATAGAAAAACCTGCTATCTTAAAACACGTTCCCAGGAAATATTGTCGTTATGGGCTTCCCGAAGATATTTTCATGAATGAGTTAGAGAAAGTACCAGAGCCTTTTGCTATATTAGTTACCTCAGGTATGACATACTGGTATCCGGGAGTTCAAAGGGCTATTGCATTGGCTAAGAGACAATTTCCAGAAACACCTGTTATCCTTGGTGGAATTTATGCTACTCTGGAAGAGGAGCATGCCCGCATAGATTCTGGTGCGGATTATATTGTGACCGGTCCTGGAGAAACCTCGCTTCTGAATTTATTAGAGGAGCTTAAAGGAGGGAAAACATATTCATTTGACAATATTACAACATTAGACCAGATGCCCTATCCAGCTTATGATTTAACCAGTATCAATCGATTTATACCTCTATTAACCTCCAGGGGTTGTCCTTATAGATGTTCTTTTTGTGCATCTTTTAGGCTATTTAATTCATTTTATCAACGAGATCCATTTAAAGTAATAGAAGAATTAGAATATTATATAGATACTTATCAGGTAAAGAATATTGCTTTTTACGATGACGCTCTTCTTCTCAATTCACAAAATCATATTGAAGTTATTTTAAAAGAAGTCATTAGGCGAAATTTCAAGATTAGCTTTCATACTCCTAACGGACTCCATCCCAAACAGATAACTTATTCTTTGGCCGAGCTCATGAAAGCAGCAGATTTTCGAACTATCAGATTAAGTCTAGAAAGCTCAGACGAGCAGAGACAAAAACAAATGGACAGGAAAGTGGCTAATATCGACTTCATACAAGCTCTGGAATATCTCGAAGCAGTGGGATATGAGAGAAAGACAATGGAAGCTTATCTCTTAATGAACCTACCGGGCCAGCCTTTAGATGAAGTAATTAATAGCATTTCTTTTGTTGGTTCATTAGGGGCCAAAATCAGGCTTGCTTCATTTTCACCAATTCGTGGAACCCTGGAGTGGGAAAAGGCAGTCGAAGAGTATGACCTCGATCCTCAAATTGATCCTCTGCTGCTCAATAATACCTGCTATCCTCTTCGACATGAGGAAATAGCTATTGATGTTTTTTCCCGAATAAGAGATTATGCAAATGATGTTAATCGTTCTTTAAAGCAAGGGAATTATTCTAAAGAAGAAAGGGCTTTATTGAACTCTTTGAAATCAGATTTAAGATTAATGCAGCATAAATCTGCTATATTAAAATGAGAAGACACCAATGGAACAAGAAAATAACATTAGAATTGGTACCGCTGGATGGTCCTATGAAGACTGGGAAGGTATAGTTTATCCTCAGAAAAAAGGAAGTGGATTCGATCCTCTCGGATATTTGGCCAACTATTTCGATAGTCTTGAACTTAATGTTACTTTCTATCGTCCACCTACGCAACGGATGGCTGCCAGCTGGGTCAGCAGGGTAGGGCATAATCCTAACTTTAAATTTACTGCAAAGCTGTGGAAGGGTTTCACCCACGATCGTGGATCAGCTACTGTAGCTGATGAGCTCAGTTATAAACGAGGGATAGAACCGATTCTGGACAATAATCGATTAGGAAGCCTGCTAGTTCAGTTCCCATGGTCTTTCAAGAATAATAGAGAAAATAGTGAATATTTAGAAAAACTCCTTAATCGTTTCGCAAATTACCCATTAGCCCTGGAAGTAAGGCACAGTTCCTGGGATCAGGAAGAAGTATATGCTTTTCTTCAGGAAAAGGAAGTGGGTTTTTGTAATATTGACCAACCGCTAATTTCCCGTTCAATTGCACCCACTTCCCGAATTACCAGTCGTATAGGATATGTTAGGCTGCATGGTCAGAATTATAGAGATTGGTTTCGAGAAAATGCTGGCCGTGATGAACGATATAATTACCTTTATTCTGTTGATGAGTTAAAGCCCTGGATTGAAAAAATTTTAAAGATTGCACATAAAGCTATTGATACTTTTGTTATCACTAATAATCATTATAGAGGACAGGCGGTTTGTAATGCCTTGCAGATTAAAAGTCTTCTGAGCTCAACGAAGGTTAATGTCCCTTCAGGGATGTTTTCAGCTTTTCCTCAATTAAAAGATATTGCCCTGGAAGAACCGCAGCAGAGATTATTTGACTGAGGTTAATTGATAGAAAAAGAGTCTAATGCTTATAAATGAAATATTCAAAAGCATTCAAGGGGAATCGAGCTATAGTGGTTTTCCGTGTACATTTATTCGAGTGACTGGCTGCAATTTAAGATGTAGCTATTGTGATACAAAATATGCTTATAATAGGGGAATTGAACTCACTATTCCTCAGATCATGCGTGAGATTAGAAGATATAGAATTCCTATGGTTGAAATCACTGGTGGTGAACCTCTCATCAACGAAGAGGTTTATTCTTTAATTGAAAAATTGCATTCGGAAGGTTATCAAGTATTAGTTGAGACTAATGGAAGCATTGATATAAGCCGTCTTGATGAAAACGTGGTAAGGATAATAGATATTAAATGCCCCAGCAGCAAAATGAGCCATAAAATGTGCTGGAAAAATATGGATCAATTAAGAGCAACCGATGAGATAAAATTTGTAGTAAAAAATCGCTCAGATTATGTATGGAGCCGAATGGTAATAAATAAATATAAATTAAATAAAAAAGTGAAGATACATATATCGCCAGTGCATAATGTCATGGATGCTGCTAAACTGGCCGACTGGATGTTGGAAGATAAGCTTAAGGCAAGGTTACAACTTCAACTGCATAAATATATCTGGCCCGGCAGGGAAGGTGGAGTATAGTGCCTGCACAGGAATTGGCAATAGTTTTAGTGAGCGGAGGATTGGATAGCTGTGTTACTGCAGCGATTGCCAACCAGAGCTATAAAGTGGCTTTTCTCCATGCAAACTACGGTCAGCGAACCGAGGAACGCGAGCTTGCGGCTTTTAATCAAATAGCGGATTTTTATAAAGTTGAGAAGAGGTTAGTGACAGACATTTCCTATTTAAAAACAATAGGAGGCTCCAGCCTCATAGATAAGAGAATGGAAATACCTCATAAGATGTCTGAAAAGGATGCAATACCGACAACTTATGTTCCTTTTAGAAATACACATATGCTGGCAATCGCAGTATCCTGGGCAGAGGTTGTTGGCGCAAAATCCATCTTTATTGGTGCAGTTCAGAGCGACAGCTCCGGTTATCCGGATTGCCGAAAAGAATATTATCAGGCTTTTAATGAGCTTATTGAGGTTGGTACTAAACCGGCTACCAGGATAAAAGTCATAACCCCGCTGATTGATATGGATAAAACGCAGATAATCCTTAAAGGGAGTACATTAAAAGTACCTTTTGAATTTACCTGGTCATGTTATAGAAACGAGGATGTTGCTTGTGGGAAATGTGAAAGCTGTATCCTTCGGCTGGAGGGATTTAAAAAGGCGGGTCTCATAGACCCTTTAACGTATAAAAAAAGAGAATAATGCAGAAAAAAGAAAAAGTTATAGGTGTTGTTGGAGTACCGCCCTGGGATATAATGCAGGAATACAAATCCCAGGGATATGAGATAGTGGACCTCGATGACCAATTACCTCGAATTAGAATGAGAGAGGATGTCTTGCCGAATATTTACTGCTCAATTCTAAAGCGGGTAGCATCTAATGCCATGTCGTTATGGAACAAAAAAAAATTGGAATTGGTAGTAGCCGATGTAGGTAATGGAAAATGCGATGGAATGCGCTATATAAGCACCTGTTTGCAAAGATTGTATGACATCCCTGTTAGAGAGGAAATAAATCGAAATCGAAAAGGTCCTGGCTATCCCATTTGTCAGAGCCAGTATCCCTTAAAGAAAAAGATGGAGCTTATAGTACAGAGTGTAAGCAAACCTCTTGACAGCTCTATTGAGTTAGAGTATATAGAACCACAGTGCGGATTCTGGGGAGTTCCACCCTTTGATTTCAGCATCCTCCAGCTCTTTCCACCGAATACACACATTTATGGCTGGACCCGCTGTATGGAGAACAAGACACCGGCAGACGATGAACTTGAGTTGGAGCTGGATAAAGGAGTACCCATTATCTTTTTTGCTCAAAGCTTCTGTCAGAAGGCGGCTCTGGCATATAATCTGGCCAGACGACACGGCGGCATGTATGTGGAGATGGATAAGATTCTCACACGCTCAACCGCAGCGAAAATTGAAGCTTTTATTAATTTTCATGTAAAATGAGTCGAGAAATACTATTAGATTGTGGCACCTCTTACGCTAAATTTTATGACCTTCGGAGCGGGAAATACGAGGTAATGCCCACCCGGGATTTCAAAAAGAAATCCGGTCAGTATGAGGTAAGAATGTCCACCGGGTATAACTTCCCTCGATATAATGGGAGATGGGTGAACGAGCTCATAGCCCTGGCAGAAGGAGGTCTGCAAATTATAGATGAGCCTTCCTTTACTCTGCTCGACTGCGGAGCCCGGGATGTGAAATATGTGAAGGTAGTAGATAGGGAAGTAAAAGGAATGGACTGGAACACTGAATGCGGAGCTTTTGCTGGTCAGGTAATAGAGCTGCTGCAGAATTACCTTAATCTATCCGCTGCGGAACTTCCCGCGGATGCTAAGCGAATGCCGATTATCTGTGCCGTACTGGGCATGACGAATATGTTCGATCGTATCTCCCAGGGTCAATCCTATGAAGAAGCCTTTGCCAGCTTTCTCAAAGGCATTGCCCATAACTGCTACCGACTGGTGAATAAACCGAAAAAGCTTTACATCTCCGGCGGGCTGTGCGAAAATCCCGCCTTTGTCAAAGCCTTCGACTGCCAGGTCATCCCTTTAGGCCGCTTCGTCCTCCTCGAAGGCCTGAAAAAACGTTTAAATCTTTAAGAGAACAATATAACTAAAATAGTTGACAATTAAAAAGTTTAATGTGAAGCTTTATATAATTAAAGTAATTTTTAGAATAAAATTAAAAATAAATATAATATATTATAGGAAAATTTATATGAAAGAAAGAAAAAAATATGACATCAGCAAGTTTAATCATGAAGTACGATAATTTATAGAAGAATTAAAAGCAGTATTAGAGAGGAAAGACTTTAATATGGTTGATAAACATCTTGAATTGGCTATGCGCGCTCCTCATAGGATGTTTGATGATATAGATTTTGAAATCCCTTCAACACTATCATTAATAAAATATGGAGAAATTGGGCTTGAAGCTTTATACAAACAAGCAACGGCAGATCCTTTAGTTTCAAGTTTTTATTGGGCTCAAAAGGCTATATTAGCTGTAGCTTTAAAAAAACCTGATTTTGTTTTGAAATGGATAAATCCGTGTCAAAAATATATAAATGATAAAGTTTTTGAAGAGCTTAGTTATCAGATTAATAAAAATTGTGAAAATGATGTATTAACTAAGAAAGCTCAAGATATACTAGCACGTTTAGTAAATTATTTTTTGAATGATTCTAAAAGGCGTAATGAACTTGGTATGCTAATTGATTTAAACTCTGAATTTCTTATATCTAATAAAGAGGAGGGTGAGCAAGCAGTCAATATAATTGTTGAATTAATTGATAAAGAGGCCTTAAATATAAGCGAAAAAATATGCAGTGAGTTAGAAAAATTAGTTGCGCAAAATTTAAAAGAAAAGGTATATCAACAATATTTCGAAGATCATCCCGCATTATTAGATCCTTTGGCATCAAGCATTGTTGAGAAGCAATGTTTAGCGAATTTGTGGAAGACAGACTTTGTAATAAGAAGGTTAGACGATGAATATGTTTTTGTAGAAATTGAAAGTCCTAAGAAAAATCCTTTTACTAAATATCCTCATCCAAGCTCAGAACTTTCACATGCTTTAGGACAGATTCTTAACTGGCTAATTTGGGTAGAAGATGATATTAATTATGCTCAGAAACATGGTTTTCCTGGGATACATTTTCCAAGAGGTATTATTGTAATTGGGAGAGATAAAAATTTGAATAAAGATCAAAAAAGAATGCTTAGCATGCTAAACGATTTATTAAAGCCTCGAATAAGTATTTTTACCTATGATGACATTTTGAAAAATGCTAGAAATATTTTTCGAAATCTTACTGCAAAATAGCTGAATAAAGAATATATATGAATAATGACTATGGAAAAGAATAAGAAGAAGGGGAAGGGGGCATCTATGGTAATACCGACGGTTATAGTGGGAGTGTTGGCGGTAGTGCTGTTGTATGTAGGCTATGCCAGAGGGCAGGGGCAGCATATTACTGGTCTTAAGCTATCGATGAAAATGACAATTCAAATTTTGCCGCTGCTTGTATTTGCTTTTGTTGTAGCCGGGATGGTTCAGGTATTAGTACCGCATGAGCTGCTGTCGAGGTGGATCGGTGCGGAATCGGGCTTGCGGGGTATACTCATCGGAACCATTGCCGGAGCGATGGCGCCCGGTGGTCCATATGTCAGCTTGCCTGTTGCAGCAGGACTTCTCAAAGCAGGTGCCAGCATAGGAACCATGGTTGCCTTTTTAACCGGCTGGTCCTTATGGGCGGTATCACGCTTACCATTAGAGGTTGGCATCATGGGGTGGAGATTTACCGCTGTTAGATTCGTTTGCACATTCTTCTTTCCACCTATTGCTGGTTTAATCGCCCAGGTATTCTTTGGGGCGGCAAAATAAAAAGTTTGTCATCGAGCAATCAGATAGTGTTTACCCTAAAATTTCATTTATTTACATTTAAGGCATTTTTTTTTATTATAAAAAAGATGTTTGACATTACCTTAATTGTTATTAAAATGAGAATATTGGTTTATCGATTAATTCTAATATAAGGTGATAGTGCAAAAACAAAAATTTTATTCAGGGAGAGTAATATATGGAAATAAAGCATGTAAAAGGTGAAAACCGCGGTCATGTCATGCTTTATGCTCTCAGCACCTGCGTATGGTGCAAAAAGACCAAACGATTGCTGAACGATTTAGGTGTGGAGTATCATTATATAGATGTGGATCTATTAGAAGGTGAGGAGAAGGAAAAAGTTATAGACGAGGTAAAAAAGTTCAATCCGAGAACATCCTTTCCTACCATTGTTATCAACCATGACAAAACCATCTCTGGGTTCAAGGAAAGTGAGATAAGGGAGTCATTAGGGATATGAGCAATAATGAAGAAATAAAACAGGAGGAAATAGATAAGCTCTATAAAAGGCTGGATAAAGAAGCAGAAGATGGAGGCTATCATCTCAATCCGGATATTGAATTCACCAAAGAGCTGGTAAAAGGTATACTAATAAATGATAGAAGATATGGTTACTGGAATTGCCCCTGTAGGTTGGCATCAGGGGTAAAAGAGGAAGACCTTGATATCATCTGCCCCTGTGACTATAGGGATGCTGATATTCTTCAGTATGGAGCATGCTATTGTGGTCTGTATGTATCAGAAGATGTGGTTAAGGGCAAAAAAACGGTAGGCAGTATACCCGAAAGACGACCTCCCGCTGATGAGCGAAAGAAAGCAAAAGAAAAACCTGCTGCAAAGGGTATTTCTGAATTACCGCTACCGGTGTGGAGGTGCAAGGTTTGCGGGTATTTATGTGCTCGAGAGCAGCCTCCAGAGATATGCCCGGTATGTAAGGCTAAGAAAGATCGATTTGAACTTTTTATATAGTGCTTTATACACTTTTGCAATTCTGCACGGAAGCAATTGGTAGTTTAAATTCATTAAAGCAAGGGAAGAAAAATGCGCTGTGGCTATCCTTACAATGAACCATATGATAAAGATATGATAACCATTAGAGCCGCACATCCTGAAGATGCACAATTTATAGCTCTGCTTAGTGTGCAACTTGGATACCCGGCATCTACCGAAGATATGCTCAGACGTTTGGATTTCGTTCAGAAAGATGAGGACCATGCTGTTTTTGTAATGGAATTTGCAGATAATAATGTTATTGGTTGGGTTCATGTTCATACCTGTGGATTAATTATTTCTGATTTTATAGCAGAGGTTAAGGGAATTGTTGTAGAAGAGAAACATAGAGATCATGGAGTAGGCAGAATGTTAATGGCACATGCTGAGCAGTGGGCGAAAAAAAAGGGTTGTAAGAGAATGTGGGTCAGCTCGAATATTATGCGAGAAGGCGTGCAATATTTTTATGAAAGGATTGGTTATAATAACGTAAAAACATCAAGGGTATTTCATAAAGAATTATAGAAATTTCCTATAAATGTTTGCTTACATTCTTCAATCCATGTTCCAGAAAGTTATTTAAACCCTCAAGTTTGCAGTAATGAACTTTCAAAAGATGCTTTTTGAGCACGCCTGGAGATTTTAATCCACTGCCCGTTATAATACATACCACCGTATCATCCTCGTGAATAACTCCTTCCTGCCTTAATTTAGCTGCTGTTGCTAAGGAGACAGCGGCAGCAGGTTGACCGAAGGTTCCATCCATGGCTAACTGCTTTTGCGCTTCGATAATTTCTTCATCAGAGACTGCGGCAATAATGCCATCATGCTCTTTTATTTTTCTTAAAACTTCATTACCACTGGGAGGGTAGGGATTTGCTATGGCGTGGGCAATAGTATCAGGATTTTCAACACGAGTTATTTTTTGTTCATTTTTAATAAATGCATTGTAGATTGGTGAACAGCCAATCGCTTGAGCAGCAATCATCTTAGGCATTTTTTTGATAAGCCCACAGAGTTTAAATTCCTTAAAGCCCTTTAAAATACCTCTAATATTACCACCTGAGCTTGTTGGCACTATAACAAAGTCAGGTACGGCAAAATCCATCTGCTCACAGATTTCAAAAGCAATAGTTTTTGATCCCTCAACTCTAAAAGGTACGTCCGAGTTTATGAAACAAATGTCATGTTGTCTTCCTATTTCCAGGCTTCGATAATAAAGCCTTCCATAATCACCTTCTACTCTTATTAGAATTGGACGGTAGATGGCAATTGGGTTAATTTTTTCTGGAGGAATATCCGCATTTATCAATATAAATGTTGGCAATCCAGCTTTCGCTCCATATGCTGCCATTGAAACAGCCATATTTCCGGTAGAGACAGTACCTATACGTTCGCAGCCTGAATCAAGAGCATGCTGGATACCAACAAGAGTTCCTCTATCCTTAAAAGACCAGGTGGGGTTTTGACTTTCATTCTTAAAAAATATTCTTTTAACCTTTAACTCAAATGCAAGTTTTGGAGATTCAACTAAGGGAGTGAATCCTTCGCAAAGAGAGATATTTTTAATAGATTTTATAAAAGGAAAAAAGTCAGCATATCGTTCAAGAATAGTTTGTTTAAGAATAGTGTCTTTATTTATTTTGCCTTTGGTTACAAGCTCGACTTCGAGTGGCTCGTTGCAAATATCACAGCGATGATAAATCTTATCAATGGGGAAAAGCTTTTGGCATCTTGTACAAATAAGATTTGTATTTTTCATGATAACTCACTATAGATAAATCAATTTAGTAGTTAATATTTAATTTCACAAAACATCAAGTGAGAAAGAGACCAGCTAATATTGTAAAATAATATGATTAGGTTTCTTAATCACAGATTTAACGACTTGCTAATCCTCCGGCAATCTCACCTCCATCGATGGTAAAGTAGTGTCCGGTAATAAAAGATGCTTCATCGGAAGCGAGGTAGGCGAAAAGGGCTGCAACTTCTTCCGGGCGACCTACTCTCCTCAAAGGTACCTTGTTTTCGAATTCTCGGAGCATTTCTGGAGTATATTCAGATTTCTGCATTGGTGTTAGTATAAATCCCGGGCAAACAGCGTTAACTCTTATCTTTGGAGCTAACTCCAGGGCCATAGAGCGAGTAAGTTCTATAACGCCGGATTTAGATGCATTATAATCAGCATAATTGGGATATCCTAATACACCATTGGTTGAGCCCATGTTTAGAATTACTCCGTTGCCCTGCTTAAGCATACGTTTAGCAGCTTGTTGTGCTACATAGAATATTCCATTAAGATTTACATTTATAACCTTCTGCCAGTCCTGGGGAATTATGTCCATAAAAGGATGTCTTATGCTTATTCCTGCGTTATTTATGAGCACATCCAATCCGTGCAGCATCTCATCAATTTTCAAAAAGGCTTGAACTATTGCTTGAGGATCTGATACATCAGCATGAATAGTTCCCTTTAAAGACGGAAGCTCCTTTTTTATTCTTGTGAGAGCTTCGTGATCACAATCCAGCACGACAACAAGTGAACCCTCTTCTATGAAGCGCTTGGCTGTAGCAGCGCCAATGCCACTCGCTCCGCCAGTAATAAGAACTCTTTTATTTTTGAGGCCTTGCATACTATCCTCCTTATCCAGCTAAGCCACCTCCATCTACAACCAGCGAAACTCCGGTTACAAAAGATGAGGCATCGCTGGCCAGGTAGAGCACAGCCTGAGCTATATCTTCCGGTTTACCCATTCTCTTTAATGGGCGTTCTGCTGCCTCTTTCAAGAATTGAACTATCGGCTCGCCAAGCTGTTCTGCCTCGCTGCGCAGCATAGCGGTGTCGGTATCACCAGGGCAGATGCAGTTAACCCGAATATTTTGCTCAGCGTGGTCAAGAGCCATAGCTTTGGTCAGAAGGACAACACCTCCTTTTGAAGCACAATATGAAGATGCTTTTCGTCCACCAACCAAACCCCAACCTGAAGCAGTGTTGATTATTACTCCGCAGCCAGTTTTTTCCATATGCGGAATAGCATATTTAGATAATAAGAATATTGATTTAAGATTAATATTTAGTACTTTGTCCCACTCTGCTTCAGTTGTTTCAACGACAGAAGCCCTTCTGATAATGCCGGCGTTGTTAAAGAGAATATTAAGAGCTCCGAATGTATTTATAGTTGTTTCAACTGCCCTTTGGCAATCTTCTGCAGAGCTTACGTCGCAAGGAATGAATAGGGCTTTACTTCCTTTGCTAAGGAGCTCTTTTTCAATAGTTTTTCCAGCATTTTTATTGATATCAGCTATAGCTACTGCTGCACCTTCATTGGAAAAGAGGGTAGCTGTAGCTCGTCCTATTCCCGATGCTCCACCGGTAATTAAAGCTATTTTACTGTTTAAGATTCCCATTATAATGCCTTATATAGTTAGATTAATGAATAGCAATTTATTTTTTGCGTTGCAAAGATTTTATTAATTTTATGTTTTATTTAAATCTTCCAGCCTTCTATATAGCTTATAGCATATAAAAAAAATTGATGTCAACTAAAATGAGAGCAATTAAAACAGTGATAAATTATTATATTAGGTGTAAAACTTAATGCGCTTAATTGAAAATGGATAATGACATGAAATAAAAGTGAGTGGAATAGTTTTATTTAATATAAAAAAATTGGAATTTTGTAGAGTTTAACATCATGCCATAGTTAGAAAGAGTAATATCATAAATTAAAAAAGTTTAAAGCTGCTTGATTAATATGTTACTTTATAAACTATAATTTCTTGATAACCGGTAATGATCTTAAAATAATCGCTTAATAGTTGATTAATTGCTTTATCTCCGGTATCTACTAATAATGGATGACCTTTTAATAAATTAATTTTTTGTTGTGTCGCTATTATAATAATATTGTCCTTTTCCACATGTTTAATTACTTCTGGGCTCAATTGTTGATTTCCTCTACCAAATAAATAACCTTGTCCACCTATGGGGGTAATAATTAATTTAGTTTTATTGCCATTTATTTTTTCTAATAGTTCTGACTCGCTCAGATCTTTTCCGACAAGCTTTTTCTTATAAACAAGATCTACTCCCAGTAAGGAATTGTTTAAATTCAGCTTTTCCATTATTGCCCTGGTTGTAGTGCCAGGGCCAATGATATAATAGAATTCATCAGTCATATTTGCTACTATCTCAGCAGCGATTGCTTCTTGAGAATATCTTTCATTAGGAGTGCTCCCCGATTTTGCTTTCTGAATATATCTTTTTCCAAAAGGTATTCTTAAATACCCATATAATTTAGCTGTTAATATGTCTTTTCTAAAATTTTCTTCGTCTATGTCCATTACCTCCGCTTCTATAGTATTTTTGACTTTGTTCTGCAGGAATAAAGCAGAAAGTTCACCTGCTCTCGTTGGGTTACAAGCATATACGGCTGAATGAATCTTTACTCCTGCAGGTATCCCTAAAACCACCATTGATTCTCCAATAGCACTGTATATATCCCTTGCTGTTCCATCACCACCAACGAATAGCAGCAAATTAACTTTTAAATCTAACATATCCTGAGCAGCTTTTTTTGTATCTGAAGCAGTAGTTATTTGATCTGAGATTGCTCCAATGACCTTCGGGGAAAAACCACAATGAATTGCTACATCCTCTCCCATTTTTTTGGGGTATGTTATTATTATTATCTCATCTTTAAGAAACTCAAGTTTTTTAATGGCCTCTATTGCTCGATTAGGAGCTTGCTCCTGTGCTCCAAGCTTTTTAGCTTTTGCTAAAATATGGAGACCATCTGTTCCTTTAAGACCAACCCGTCCGCCCATTCCAGCAATAGGGTTTATAATTAATCCTAACTTTATCATTTTTAGTAAATCTTTAACTCTTCATCTTGTGTTTTTTCAAGTAAGCTCTCCAGGTAATAGCCCACTTGTCAGGATCATCTAAAGTAGTATGATCAATCTTATGTACTACACTGTTATATGGAGCATTTTTTACTTTATCAGGGTCTTCATAGGCCTCTTCTACCACTTTCTTTAATCCTGCTATATATTCGTCCAATTCTTCCTTTGAATAAGACTCCGTAGGTTCTATAGTGAATGGTTCTGGAACGATGAATGGGTGATGACTCGTCCATAAATGGAAGCCAAAATCAGCCATTCGACATATAACATCTTCTGTTGTGACGCCAGTGTCTTTAGTAAGCTGCTCCCAGCTGTACCTTACTTGCTCTATTCGATGTCTTCCTATGGCATAAGGAGCGCCAGCACCTTTTAGCTCTTTTATTTTCTTTAAAATATAGTTATTATTTAATACAGCTATGTTTGCAGCTTCTTTAAGCCCTTCTGCTCCTAAGCTCATTATCCATGCATATGCTTTTAGAATAGCGGGAAAGACACCGTAGAATCCTCTTACTTTGCCAATTGTATAAGAGATATCATAGTTTAAATAGTATTTGTTGCCATCAAATTCCACAAGTGGTACTGGTAAATAGTTAATAAGCTCTTCTGTAACTCCAAGGGCACCTGATGCTGGCCCACCGCAGCCGTGGGGTGAAGAAAAAGTTTTATGTAGATTAAAGAAACACATATCAAATTCCGCTTCCCTGGCACGTGTAATACCAAGTATTCCATTAGCATTGGCCTGGTCATAACCGCATAATCCGCCCACATCATGAACAATTTTAGTAAATTCTGTAATATGAGGATTGAAGATTCCTGTATCTTCTGGATTAGTAATTAACAATCCTGCAGTACGATTGGAAACAGCTTTTTTCAAAGCTGCAACCTCTGGTAATCCGTCTTCATTTTGGTAAAGAGTAATTATCTTAAATCCTTTCACAGCAGCAGCAGCAGCGTCTGAAGGATGGGAAAATATAGTAGTAATAATTTCATCTCTCTCTTCAGCTTCGCTGTGAGAGTCATGATAAGCATGTATCATAGAAGCCATAGTAAAAATGGCAGAGGAACCGGAACTGGATTGTAAAGTAAACTTGTCAAGCCCTGAAATTTCTCTAAGGAATATATCTAATTTATACATTATTTCTAATGCTCCCTGAACTGTATTATCATCTTGGAACGGATGAATTTCAGTAGCTTTGGATGAACGACTTAGAACCTCATTGATTTTTGGGTTATACTTCATGGTGCACGTTCCTTGTCCTATATCGATATTAAAATCTGCTCCTAAGCATTGCTGAGATAAGCGAAGGTAATGTTTCAATACTCTCATTTGAGAGATTTCTGGGAGAGCTGGCATTTCTTTTCTCACCATATTTTCAGGCAGTATGGAAATTCCGTCCCCCACGCAGTCCTCAATATCTTTTTCAATCTCAGGTATGAGAATACCTCTTTTTCCTTTTGTGCTTAATTCGAAAATTATGGGCTCATCCCATTTAGCTTGATGAAAGTTTCGTAATTTACTTTTATTATTTAATTCCATTGTAATAGTCCTATATATGGTTATTTCAAATAATTAGATAAGGTTTGGACTAAGTAATCGATATCTGCTTTTGTATGTACTTCAGTAGTGCAATATAATGAGCAATTTCCTAATTCTGAAAATTCTTTAGAAATATCTTTACCTCCGAATACACCATGTTTAAGCAAAAATTTATTGATATCTTTAACACTCTTTCCAGTATCATTGAAATCTACTATGAATTCTTTAAAATGTGGCGATTCGAATCGAGGGGCTTTTACTCCCTTAATTTCTGATAGCTTCTTCATTGCATATTGAGATTTTTGTATGATGTGCTTAGCTAATTCTTGCATTCCCTTTGGACCCATAAGGGATAAGTAAACGGCAGCTGTGATTCCCCATAATGCGGCAGCAGTTCCAACAAATTCTTTGCCTTTTTCTCTAATCCCGAAAGATGTCCTTTCATAAGCGACATCACCAAAACCATATTCACCTTCCACTGCAGTCTTTGTAATACCAAAGAGGCGGGAGGGATATTCCATAACAAATTTTTCATCATCATGAGTTGCAATAAATCCCCCCAGTGCACCTCCATAATACATATGAACTCCAAGTCCCTGAATATCACCACAAACTATATCCGCTCCATATTTGACAGGAGGTACCAAAATTCCTAAAGAAATTGGATCAACGCCAACAATACACAAAGCTCCATTTTTATGGCTAATTTCTGATATAGCTTTTCCTTGATGTTCAATAAAACCCAAATATGATGGATTCTCGAAATAAACACCAGCAGTTAAAGAAGACATTTTAGATTTTAAATCGTCCAGGTCCATCAAACCGGTTTTTGGAGAATGTTTAACCAATTTAATGGAAACAACCGGCATACAATAATTTTTTATAGCAGAAAGCCTATCAGAGGATATGGTATCTGATATAAGTATTTCATTACGTCCGGTGATTCTCTCAGCCATTCTTATAGAAGTGCTTGCAGCCTGGCACCAATCATAAGTCGGTACATTTACTACATCCATGTCAACAAGTTCTGCCATCAAGCTCTGATACTCGAAAAGAGCTTGAAATCGCCCATGGTCTTCATAAGGTTCTCCTGCATACGCGGTTAAAAATTCAGAGCGTTGATTGATTTCATCACAGATAGCAGGAACATAATGCTGCCAGCAGCCTCCTCCTAAAAAACTTATATTTTTTTTACAGGTCTGATTTTTTGACAGGATTTTTTCTACATGACATTTCAGAGCATATTCAGATGTTAAAGGTACCGGTAAGTTTAGCTTTCCCTTAAATCTTAATCTTTCAGGAATATCTGCATATAAATCGTCAATATTATTTACGCCAATTTCCTTTAGCATTTTTGCCTTTACTTCAGGTACAGAATTTGGAATATACGGATGAACTATTTTTGCTTTTTTCGACATAATTAAACTCCTTTGATATGATTGCTCTCATCGAAGATTATTTTAATGCATATAGTTATGGAATTAAATAGGTTTTTTATAGGTAATCCGTAAAATAATTGTAAGGAGATATTTCTTCATATCAAGAATTTAGCTATTCGGTATGAATAATATCCTTCAGCAAGATATTCTTCGAAGAACTTCATTATTCTTTGAAAAGTTGCTTTAAAATTCTGAGTCTTATTTTAGCAGGTATGAATGGATTTTCATAATAATAAACTAAGTGTGTAAAGATGAATAGAAATCGCAAGAAGCTTTTATGATAATCAATAGAGAGCTGTAAGGTATTTGCAAAGATGATTTTGAGGGAAAAATTCTCCCTCATGAGAAAGAATTTTTTCTCAATTATGCTTGCTTAGCTTTGTGATATTAGAAAAAAAATATAAATATTATAACTATCCGTTTATTTTATTCCTTCTTTTGTAATCTTCAAAACTCTGCCAGTTCCAATAGGAACATAATTTTCTCCAAAGGCTTCTTTAAATAATGCTATCTGACGATCGCCAGTACAGTGTGTGGCTCCGCATTTAACGACTCCTAATTTTTTGAAATCATCTATAATTGTTTTCATCTGCTCATCTGAATGCTGCATGAGATGAAAACCACCAAAAACAAGATATATGTCTCCATCAAGTATTTCCTTTGCTCGTTTGAGAATATTTACAATACCCTGATGAGAACACCCAGTTACAATAACCATTCCTTTAGGGGTATTAACTATTAGGGATTGCTCTTTAATTTGATCTCCCATTTCACCGGTGAGAAAAACATGTTTACATATCTCAACAGGTTCATTAACAGGAACTACCTTACCACCAGCTATCTCAATTCTTCTAATGGAATCATAAGGGAAGGAATAGGGTATATAAACCGGCTTATTCGGTATTTTTTCCAGGACAGCAGTAAGTCCTCCGGTATGGTCCCAATGATTATGAGATATGACAATTTGTTCAACCTTGCTCAGATCAACATTAAGATGATTTATATTATGCATCAGGACTTTGCTGTCGCCACCCGTATCAAATAAGATGGTTTTCTCTGTACCATCGATAAAGCAGGAAAAGCCCCATTCTGTTTTAGTACCCTCAACGGCTAAATAGTTGTCATAAAGAACAGTCATGATTATCGTATTTTTTTCACCTTGATCGGTTTTATTGATAATGGAAGTACTTTTTATAATTTTCTTTTCTTTACTGCTGGATACAGCGCCTTTTGCCATGAGAAAATCAGCAGCTTCTTTATGGCTTGCTATAACCGCATAATCAAGGGGTGTTTTGCCACTGTTATTTTTTGCATTTACCTCTGCCCCCTTGGTAATGAGGAGCTCAACTGTTTCTTTATTACCATTCCAGGCGGCACCATGAAGCGGAGTATCATCTGCCTTATCTTTAATATTGATATCCACACCCTTAGTGACCAAAAGTTCAACAATTGCACTTTGACCATAGTAAGCAGCCATATGGAGTGGAGTATGCCCGGAATTGTCGATTACCAATATATCTGCACCTTTCGAAATGAGCATATCAGCAAAATCTTTCTGTCCTTCCATAGATACATAATGAAGTGGTGTAAAGCCATCCGTATCTTTGAAATTAATCTCTGCACCCTTTGTAATCAAAAACTCAGCAAGATCTTTATGATTGCGCCAAATGGCGTAGAGCAGTGGTGTTCGGTCGTATTTATTCGCTACATTTATCTTTGCTCCTTTTTCGATAAGCAATGTGCATATATCTATGCTCCCATTTCCTGCAGCGAAGAAGAGAGGAGTTCGGCCGTTATTATCATTTATATTTACATCGGTACCTTTAGAGAGCAATAGCTCAATTATCTCTTTATATCCACCATAGGATGCTGCATGCAATGGAGTTATCCCATGTTCATCTTTAGTTTTTATCAGATCAGGGTTTTCATTGAGAAGCTTCTTAACGGTATCAACATCCCCTTGCTGCGCTGCCTTAAGAATGTCTTGTGCTAAAAGAGGTAAAGCGAAAAAGGATATTGCAAGCAATGCAATAATTATTCTTTTTAAGATTAACATAAAAAATCCTCCTTTATTGTAATATTATTAATTTATGATTTTATTTAAATTATTTAATTCTACTATCATTTTTTGAAATCATTTCGAGAAAAATTATATTATAACTTAACAATAAATTTGCAGGATGAGTGGCCGCGCTTGATAGTCTGGAGTATTTCAACTTCCACTGGTTTTTGAGTGGCTGTCTCGAACATTTCTAATAGCCAGCCTTTTGAGCATATGCAATATGTATCGGGTAATTTCTCAGGCCCTTTATTAACCATTTTGCATAAACATTTATTGTAGGTAAGATGAACAGTATCATCTTCTCTATAGCAATTTTCATTTCCGAGAATTTTAGCCAGCTTGCTTATTAGCTTATCAATATCACCTTTGCTTGTTTCAGCTAATTTAATCGATACATGGCGAGCGCATTCACGACCACATGATATCATAAGTTGAGTTCGTGTTTCTTCATCACATTGGGCATCTAAATTTTTCATAAAAGTGGCAATCCATTCATTTTTATTCATTTTAAGTATTCCTTTAATAACTTAATACTTGTTTGTTCATTTTTCTCTCAGTTCATCAATAATTCTGGCATCTACCCAATAGATATTAAGATTTTTAGATTCATATCTGGTAAAGAAGAAATACTTTCCATCAGGTGTAATATATGGACGGTCATCATAACTAGAGGAATTTATCCCTTCTCCCATATTAACCGGTTCTGTCCAGGAATTATCCGGCTTTTGGAAAGATATGTAGAAATCGTAGCCACCGTGTCCGTCAGGCTTTTTGGAACAAAAAATAAGATAACTTTCATCAGGAGCAATAAGAGGATCAATTTCATCATATTCGGTATTGATAGGTTTGCCAAGATTTTCTACTTCGATGTGTTTTCCGTTAATTAATTTTGATCTATAAATATCACCGTTACCGAATCCACCTTCTCTTCCACTAAAAAAATAGAGAGTCCCTTCTTTTGTAACAGTCGGGCAGGTATCTATATTATCTGAATTTACTGGAGACTCAAGCATTCTTGGTTCGGTCCAACCTTCAGCGGTTTTTTTCACACTCCATATATTAATGTCTTTGGAGGTAGTTCTGTCATCTAATGCTCCCTTCCATGCGAAATAGATAGTTTTGCCTTCTGGGGCAAAAGTGTAGCTATGATACCAGGGTTTGCCCTTCAATGTAGAAAGGCTTGGCTTCGTCCATTTTCCATCTTTCAATTCCATAAAATAAACCGCAGGAATCCAGTCTATTAAATTTGGTGATGTGCGGTCGAAAATAAAAACTGTACCTTTGTTAAAAAATCCATACAAAAATTCATTATCACTTGTTGATACTATTCCAGGAGCAAAGAGTTCAGCTTTCATACTTGGAGGTTTCTGGCCGAGATAAGGACCTTTCAATACAGGAAAATCATCATCCTGAGTGAAGTTGACTACAAATAGTACAGTTGAAAAAATCATACTAATTAAAATGATTTTATGTTTCATTAATACATACCTCTATTTTAGTTCTTTTTGCTTTAATTCATCGATGATTCTGGAATTCATCCAATATACATCATAATTGCCGTTCCTAAGGCTGATGAAAAACAAGTACTTGCCATCGGGGGATACTATTGGACACAGGTCTAGGAATGGTGAGTTAACTTTATCACCCATATCTTTTGGTTCAGTCCAGGAGCCGTCCTCTTGCCGAAAGCTGATGTAAAGGTTTGATACTCTTGCTCCACCACTTCCAACCCATCTGCTAAAAATAAGATAACTTCCATCGGGAGCAATAAATGGTATAAAATCAACTTCTTCAGTGTTAATGGGGTCTCCCAGATTTTCTGGTTTGGAGTATTGACCATTCTCAAATTTTGAACAATAGATATCATACATACCTTTGCCACCGCCTGAACTGGAATCAAAATATAGATTATAATCCTTATCAACTGATATCTGCCAATGTATTTGCATGGCATTTACCGCGGATCCCACCGATTTTGGCTCTGACCAACCCGCAGCTTCTTTTTCCACATACCAGATATTTGCTTTGCCAGATTCGGCTCCCTTTTCTATTGGACGTCGTGAAATGAAAAACAATGTTTTCCCATCGGGTGAATAGAAGGGCATAGCTTCGCCGAATTCACTGCAAAAAGGTGCCAGTTCAGGAGCTGTCCATTTATCATTCTCTCTCTTCATATAAAATAATCTAGGCCTTGAATATCCTGAGCCAGGAACTGGAAAAGTTGAGCACCAAAATACTTCATTTCCGTCAGGGGAAAAAACGCAGGCACAGAGTTCACGGCCTAATGATGAAATAATGCCTAAGGCAAAAGGCTCGGGTTCTGATCCAGGTTTTTTCTGACCAAGGTAATCGCCTTTTAAAATGGGAAAAACTGGAGGGCTCTGGTCTGCTCCTTTTGCGATTAATAGGTCGGCAATATCTTTGTGTCCTGCATCCAGAGCAAGATGAAGCGGCGTTTTTCCTGCAATGATTTTCATATTGATGTTGGCGACTTTTGCGAGCAACAATTCTATTGCTGCCTTATGTCCATTTGCAGCATCATAATGCAGAGGTGTGTAACCATATCTATCTTTTTCGTTAACATTCATACTTTCATCGATCAAGAGTTTTGTGATTTCTGGAGAGCCTCCAGCAGAAGCGGATTGGAGAAGAGTGCCGCCATTATCATTTCTGAAATTAAAGTCAACACCTTTTTCCCGAAGTATAGTAAATAGCTTTAGGAGTCCATTGGATGCAGCAACCTGCATTAATTCTTTGCTCTTAGGTTCTTCTACTGGAACATCGGCTCCTTTCTCAATGAGCAAATTAACCATATCTTTGTAACCTTCTCTTGCTGCCCAAGAAAGAGCTGTGCCGCTAAATGAGTCTACTACATTGAGGTTAGCTCCATGCTCTATTAAAATCCTTGCAACATCGATATTTCCGCCCCTTAAGGCGTTAACAAGCAAAGGAGTTCGACCGTAATCATCCTTTATTTCCAATTCAGCTCCGTTTGCAACCAGTAATGCTGTAACGTCCTGCTGGCCATTGTATACGGCAAAGTGAAGGGGTGTGTTTTTCCTATAATTTTTAGCATTTATTTGCGTCCCATTTTTGATTAGAAGTTTGGCTACTTCTGTATGACCTTGTCCTGCTGCGCTGTGCAGACCTGTGGTTTCATCATTATCCTTAGCATTCACATCTGCACCTTTTTCTAAAAGGTATTCAGCCACTTCTTTATGTGCTCCCCGACAAGCCCAATGCAGGGGAGTTCTGCCAGTTTCATCCTTGACATTTATTAATGTAGGATCTTTTTCCAGCAGTTCTTTCACCTTTGCCAGGTTGCCTTCTTTAGCTACATCGTGAATTTCATCGGCCCAGGCTAAGGCCATGAAAGCTGCTAATCCTAAAAATATTATTATACTTTTCCAATACTTCACTGGTGTAACCTTTCTTTTTTTATGATTTAAAGATGGATATAATGTTTGTATTAGTTTTTATCTTTATAGCTTGCATATACAGCATTGATCCAGTAATCGGTATTCAAAAAGGTGAGGAAGGTTCCCCAGGATTCGTAATCTTTTAGCACTTTTTCTTTTTGCATATCCGCTAAGTTTTTTCCAGCCTTCATTTCTTTCTTCACGATTTCAATGGTAGTAAGGAGCATTTTTTGATAATTTTTGACATCTTCATAGGTGGAATCCTTGCCATGACCGCTGATAAATTTTGTATCTTCAGGGAAAATATCCAATGCTGTTTCGAGAAATGCTAAATACGCAATGACATTTTTGCCTACTGCAGGAAAGGATTGTGACAGAAGAAGGTCTCCCATATCGGCTACTTTTGAGTCTGGAAAATAAATGATTAAATCTGTTTCTGAATGGATACCAGGGTTCGGAATAATTCTAATCTCTTCACCATTAAACTGCATAGTATAGTAATTTTCGAAGGTTTTTCCTGTTTTTCCTTTCAATGGCTCTTTGCTTTTAGAAATGATACCTTCTGATAATAGTTGTTCTAAGTCTGAATAGCCAATTATCCTGGTATTATCACCAGCAATTGAATTTCCTGCCGTATGGTCTCCGTGATTATGGGTATTGATAATATACTTAATATCTCCATCTCCGAGCTCTTGAAGCTTGGCTTTTAATTTAGCTATACATCGCGGACTGAATCCGGTATCTATAAGTAAGATTCCATCAGGCCCGATAAATGCACCAATGTTTGTATGCATGTGGTAAGGGAATACGATTCTGGAGATAGTTTTCGATAGAGGATAAACTTTTGGATCCGATACCGGTGTTATTTGAGCTCCGTTGGATTTAAGGAGTTCAATAATCTCGCTATTTTTACTATCAATTACCCAATCCAGTGGGGTATAGCCCATCTCGTTTTTGGCGTTTATATCAATTCCTTTTGCTATAAGAAGTTCTACTATATCTTTATGACCTTTATGAGCGGCGTGATGCAGAAGAGTGATTCCGTTATAAAATCTGGTATTGAGCAACTCCGGATTTTTCTCCAGGAGAGTCTTTACTTGCTCTAAATCGCCTTGATTTACTGCTTTTATAATATCTTGAGAGAATGCAGAAATGGCGAAGATAAGCAAGATTGCCATTGTAATGTTCATAATTATACGTAGATTCATGGTTTCCTCCTAATATTAAAATAATTATTGTTAAAAGTTTTTTGACAATTTTGTTTTAATTTTCTTATTTTAAATATTGATCGTACATTATTTTATTTGACCGTTTTGGTAAAAGAACCTATCTCCTCTGTTCTCAACACTGATAACATTTGTTTTGAGGTTGAGCTTTTTAGCATGAGCAGCAGTTCCTTTATACATATATTCCCTGCCGAAGGCATGCATCGGAAAGGTAACCTTTGGCTGCAGCTTTTCCATTGCATAAAAAGTATAATCACCACCTAAGTACATAAAAGCAATATCGACTGTTTTGCTCTTCTCTGAGAAATAATCTATTTCTTTTTGATAGGAGTCTTTTGTGCAAGCCCAATCTCCTGAATGATATATAGTAAGACCATCCACTTTTACTAAATATGCTACTTCAGGTATTACATTATGGTCGCTATTTATAACAGAAATCTCCATATCACCAATTTTTTTCTCTTCTCTATAGTCTTTTATGTATATATATTTTGGGTCTTCTTGAGCCTGCCAGCCAAAGATATATGTGATATTTGGAATGATTTTTTCCCATTCAAAAATAACTTGATCATAATGATCAATATGCGCATGGGTTACAAAAACAGTAACATTTAGATCTTTTATCTCTTCTGGATTGATAAATCCTTTTGCCAATGAAGGTATATCAGGTTTTCTTGATCGTACGTTATAATCAAATATTAGCATATGATTTTTTGTTTTTATTGCCCATCCCGCATGTCCTAAATACCATATAATAGCTTCTCCATTTTTGAGGTTCTTTTTTAACAAAAAATCACTATCAAAGCTTTTTTCTGTGTCACCAAATTTCGCACCTTTCTCAATCAGAAAATCGGCTATTTTGTCGTTAGTAAATTTTAGGGCGAAGTACAGTGGAGTTCTGCCTTTATTGTCTTTTGCGTTTATATGAGCACCATTGTTAGTAAGAAGCTCAACCAGCTCTTTATTATCCGTCTTGGCTGCAAAATGAAGAGGGTTATTTCCATCTTTATCTTTTGCATTTACTTCAGCGTTTTTTGCTATAAGAAGTTTAGCTGTATTTGCTCGTCCGCCCCAAGATGAATAATGCAATGGCGTTCGACCATCATTGTCTTTAATATTTACATTAACCCCTTTTTCTATCAGCAGTTCTACAATATCATCGTGTCCATGGAAGGATGCCAGATGCATCGGAAATCTTTCCATCATATGCTTAAAGCCAAATTTGGATGTTTTCTCAACGAGAAGCTCAACACAATCTTTATAACCACCGGCAGCAACTCTATCCAGGCTTGTTTCACCCCAAAGATTTCTATTGTTTATTTTTGCTCCTCTGGAAATTAATAGCTTTATAACATTGATGTTACCTCTTTGTGATGCGTAATTTATGGGTGTAGATTTATGCAGATTTTCAGCATTTACATTTGCCCCATGTGTTATAAGCATCTCAAGCAAGTCTATATTGCCAGTCATAGCTGCATGGAAAAGAGGGGTGGTATCCCATCGATCTTTAAAGTTTATATCAGCCCCATGTGCCAACAGGAATTTCGATACCTCATAGTGGCCTTCCTCAGTTGCATAATGCAAGGGTGTTCTGCCATAATTATCTGTGGCATTGGCATTCATTCCTTTTTCAAACAACAGCTTAACCAACTCCTCATTGCCGCTGACTGAAGCACAATGCAATACATTTCTACCGTCCTTGGTTTTAGCCTTGATATCTGCCCCATTTGCTATTAGAAGTTCAAAGACATTTTTATGGCCATTAGAAGCTGCATAATGCAAAGGAGTTAAGCCGTATTTGTCTTTTTTATTGATATCCGCTCCTTTTGCAATCATTTGTTCAACAAATTCCAAGAGACCGCCGGAAGCTGCACTGTGTAACAGAGTTCCTCCGTTTTCGTTCCTGGAGTTAATATCAACACCCTTATTAAGCATAAGTTTAACTAATTCCATAAGACCTGCAGAAGCTGCATCATGCAACCATTTTATGCCACTTTTTCCTTCTACATTTAGCTCAACTCCTTTGACAATCAGTAGATTAACGATTTCTTTATGGCCACGAGTAACTGCGTAAGATAATGGTGTTCTTCCAGAATTATTTTTGAAATTTTTATCTGAGCCTTTGGAAATCAATAATTCAGCTAAATCCTTTTTGCCGGCCCAAGCTGCCCAGTGCAGGGCTGTGTCGCCGTCGGCATCTTTTGCATGGAGATCCGCACCTTTTTCTATTAATAGCTCAACTATATTTTTATGTCCCTCATTAACTGCAAAGTGTAGAGGGGTGCAATTTCGATTATCTGTTACATTAACTAATTCTGGATTTTTTCCCAATAGTTCTTTTACCTTTGCCAGGTTCCCTTCTTTAGCTGCATCATGAATCTCGTCAGAATAGGCACATACTATAAATACAAATAATACTACCAATACAATGATATTTTTATTACCTATAGGCATTGTTTTTGCCCTCTATTTATTATTTTAAGTAATGAGTTAGTTCAAAATAAATTATTTTTCCCTTAGTTGATCAATAATTTTTGCATCAACCCAATAAATATCAGAACGACCATTGAGCGGCATACGGTCGTAATTTTTGATTATGCTCAAGGTTATATCTGATTTCGCAATGTCTGTGATTTCTTTTCTTTTGTGGCTGCCGAAGAAGAAGTATTTACCATCCCTTGTTACATAAGGTGAGATGGCATTCGTTCCCGGCACATTGATTTCCTCACCCATATTTATAGCTTCTGACCAGTTATCGTTTTCATCTCGGAAGAATATAAAATATTCAGCAGCTCCAGGAGTAAGAGCATCCTTATGGCCAGCAATAGGAACGATAAGATAACTTTCATCATGTGCAATAAATGCGTTGTATAGATTACCTTCACTATTAATTACATCAGGCAGCTTTTCCGATTCTGTGTATTTTCCGTTGATTAATCGTGAACGATAAATATAACTTTTTCTTTCGCCTTTTGGCTGATGTGTAAAATAAAGCGTTCCATCATTGGTCACAGATGGAAAATATTCCCCGCCTTCAGTATTAATTGGCGATCCAATCCCGTAAGGTTCTCCCCAGCTTCCATCTTCTTGTCTATCAACCGCCCAAATATTTTGATATACCCAGCCTTGTTTTGGTTCTTGGCCTTCATCCGGACGGGTGGATAGGAAGAGAAATTTCTTTCCATCCGGAGATATGCACGGTTCAAAATAGAAATATTTCATATCTGATGCAAATGATGCGATTTGCGGTTCCGTCCACTGTCCATTTTCTAATTTTGATTCCATAATGGTTACATAGTTGCTAAACATCAATCCATAATAAAACTCAGTACCATCAGGAGTTATGGCAATGTCACGCTCATAGAGCCCGGTAGAGATAATTTCAGGAGCAAAAATCTCAGGTGTCATTCCTGGTGGTTTCTGTCCCAGATAGGGACCTTTCAATACCGGAAAATCAGCTTTAGAATTTTTGTTTTCTTGCGGCAGCCATCCAATTAATAAAACAAGCAACAAGAATGCAAACACCATAATTCCTAATTTAAAGTTTATACTACCCATGTTAATCCTTCCTTATTAATATTTTATTTTAATTCTTTAGGTCTTAATTCTTCAATAATCTTTGCATCCACCCAGTATATATCGCTGTTTTCAATTTTATTACTGCTAAAGAATCTGCTAAAGAATAAATATTTGCCATCGGGTGATAGCATGGGACAGTATTCCCAAGCGCCAGAATTTATTGTTTTGCCCATATTTTTTGCTTTTGTCCAAGACCCATCTTCTTTTCGAAAGCTAATATAGAGATCACCTTTACCATAACTGTCAGGGTGATCAATGGAAAAAATTAGAAAGCTTTCATCAGGTGCAATAAATACATCACCTTCATCATATTGTGAATTAATAGCATCACCGAGATTTTCAGGCTCCTGATATGTACCATTAAGAAGCTCAGAACGATAGATATCAGTTCCACCATAACCACCACTGCGTCTGCTCTGGAAATAGAGAGTACCGTCTTTTGTTATACTGGGATAGAGTGCCCTTTTAGCAGAATTTATCGGATGTCCCAGATTTTTTGGTTTACTCCAGCCGTTTTCCATTTTCTCAACATACCAAATCTGAAAATCATTTGGTTTTTGTCCACCTTTTTGCAGAGGTCTCATGGAACCGAAGAACATTCGCTTTCCATCATGGGATATACACATGTCAACATCTGAGTACTCTCCTGAAAAGGGTGCGACCTGAGGCTTTATCCATTGTTCTTTCACTTGCTTTGTATACATAATGGTGTATCCCTTACCAGGCTTACTAATGGAGAAATAAAACTCCTTTTCATCAGGAGTAAAAACAGAATTAAGTTCCCTCTTTTCAGTGGATATAAAACCCGGAACAAATATCTCAGGAGTCATACCCGGAGGTTTTTGACCCAGATAGGGACCTTTCAATACCGGAAAATCATCTTTTTGGGTAAAACCTATTAATAGTATCAAAATAAAACATGCTAACAAGAATAAAATCCTTATCCCTGACATGGTTTTACTCTCCTTATTTTAATTCTTCGATAATCTTTGCAGATACCCAATAGATACCGGGCTCTTTTTCTTGTCCTTTTATTTGGTTGCTTTTTCTTAAGAGAAAGAAGAAATATTTCCTGTCTGGTGAAAAACTGCTGCAAAATGCTAAACCTCCTGCATTTATACTATCGCCCATATTTTTCGCTTTTGTCCAAGAGCCATCTTTCTTGCGGAAACTAATGTATTGACCCTTTCCTTCAGGACGATTCAATGAATAAAATATAAGATAAGATTCATCCGAAGCTATTACAGGTAAAGCTTCGTATCCTTGTGTGTTGATTGAATCTCCAAGTTTTTCTGGATTAGTATATTTACCGTTAATGAAACGTGAACTGAAAATTTCGCCCCAGCCATCTTCTTTGCCAAGATTACGGTAAAAATAGATGGTGCCATCTTTAGTAAATGAAGGACATGCTTCCGTCATACTAGTATTAATTGGAGAACCGAGGTTTTGAGGTTCACTCCAACCTTTTTCACTTTTTTCGACAAACCAGATATCCTTATCTTTTGGCTCCTTTTTACCTGGAAAATATCGGTCAGAAGCAAAGTAGAGTCTTTTACCATCTGGAGATAAACATGGAGAACCATTATTACTCTCGTCAGAAGGGAAAAAAGCTATTGGTCTTGTCCACTTTCCATTTTTTATCCTCATAAACATAATAGTCTTTTTAAATTTTCCTGAATCATTTGATTTGCTTTGTAATTCAAAATAGAGTTCGTTTCCATCTGGTGAAAATTGAACACAACTATGCAATTCACTATATGTTTCAGTACTAACTCTGTTAAAAAATATTTCTGGGGCAAATCGAATAGGTGTTTTATTAGGAGGTTTCTGACCAAGATAAGGTCCTTTTAATATGGGAAAATCATCTTTAGATGTTTTCTTTTCTTGGGGTAACCATCCGACTGCTACAACGAGTATTAAGAAGGTAAATACTATAATGCCTAATCTGAGATTTATGTAAGGCATTTTTGCTCCTTCTTCTATTTTAGTTCTTTTGGTTTTAACTTTGTAATGATATCTGTTGTGATCCATAGGATATCAGCTTTACCTCTTCTCCTGCTTGTGAAGAAAAGGTACTTTCCGTCCAAGGAGACACTGGGACAAATCTCACAAAATTCAGAATTCACACTTAGCCCCATGTTTTTAGATTGTGTCCAGCTGCCATCCTTTTTTCGATAAGAGATGTATAAATCTTGCCCACCTATGGAATCATCTCGATTCTGCGAGCTGAAAATGATGTAGCTCTCGTCAGGTGCTATGTATGCATCCCAGTCGTTTTTTTCGCTATTGATGGCACTGCCAAGATTTTCGGGCGTGATATATCGCCCATCAATGAATCGAGATAGGTAAATATCACAACCGCCCAACCCATCATTCCGGCAGGAAAAAAAGTACAAGTTTCCGTTGCGGGCAACAGAAGGGTAATTTTCTCTAAAATCAGTATTAATCGGTGCACCAATGTTTTTCGGTTCCGACCAATAACCTGATTGAGTTCTTTCTGTAAAAAATATATCTAAGGACTTTAATTTCTCTCCTCCTCCTTCTTCGCTTGGTCTATTAGAGGCAAAATAGATTTTGGTACCATCAGGAGACATTGTAAAATCCCGATCAGTAAAACCAGAGGTAAACTTCAGTGGTTCCGGCTTGGTCCATTGTCCATTCACTTCTTTGGTCACAAAGATCGCCCAACTATCTTTATAATAAGCGTTAAAGTAAAACTCTTTTCCATCTAATGCAAATGCAGCGCACATTTCGGGCTCTTTATATTTGGATATTATCCCATTCAGAAAAATTTTTGCTTTATCCACAGGTGCTTTTTGTCCTAAATATGGACCCTGCAAAACCGGCCACTCATCTGGATTACTAAGACAATTAAAAGTATTAGCCATTAAAAATATAAACCCAATTAAGAATGCTTTTTTCATAATATTACATTTCCTATTTTATGGTTTTAATTCATCGATAATCTTTGCATCTACCCAGTAGACATCGCTATGTTTTGAAAAGAAAAAATATTTTGATGTGCAATAAGCAGGGAAGCCTTATGAATACAGAAATGTGGAATGTTGTAAGTTGAAAATATACATCTTCCACTCTATAGCTACTCCTTATTACCTTGAGCCAAACTTATTGCTGTGAAAAAAAATATTAATGAGAATTTCTTGATTATCTATACAGCTTGTCTCCTACGGAAAAGACAATTGACCGCTCAAGCTGGCCAGGAAACTCAATTAGTTATAAAAAATCGGAAAAATAAGCTCTATTTCTATATAACGATTTATCTAATAGCATCTTGCCTCACTGAAAAATTACTTTGCTTCATCTTTAATAATAAGGTTGCGAGGATAGGGATAAGAGAAAACCATTTGCTTGAACTTCCATTTCCCTTTCTCTTTTACCAAACTACCAGCCACCCGTATTGGATAGACAAATTGGCTACCAGCGAGTTCGACCTCTCGGAGTAAATCACTGGCATCCTGAACTATTTCTATGAGCTTTAATTTATTGGATTTATTTTGGTCAAGAATTCTCCTAATGTCTTGGATTCCATATCTCTGAAAGATATATTCTTCAGAATTGAATTTATATGTTAGGGTACCCTGAACAGCAAACCATGCGACATCATTATGAGTTGATATAATAGCCTCTTCACCGTTAATCTTCAAATCTCCCCAACGCTCCCAATCCCATTTTATCAGATTTTTGGCTTCATCAATTCCGTTTGGCCATTCGCTCGATCCGGTACCGATAATAAAAATATCAGACGTGAATAACTCATCAGCATATCCATCCAAAATCGAAGTGTCTCTTTTTGTATATCCTTCCTGGAATCTTTCAAGAACTTGTATGATTTTGCTTTCCTCATCGCTGAACTTCTTTTCATTGTATATGGAATATGACAATGAGGATGAAATGAAAATCGATGTTAAAAGAATGATAAAAAATCGTTTATTCATTTTTCAAATCCTCCAAGCAAACTATATAATAAACAATAACTATTCCCTTAGAAAGACTCTTTATTTCAAATCATTTGGCTTTAGCTCATCGATGATTCGGGCATCCACCCAGTAAATATCTTCGCTTCCATTTCCCGGACTATTGAGGATATTAAGCTTTTCCTCATAGGTGATGGGCACTTCTGAGTAAGGCCTATGTGTTGTCCGATTACTGCAGAAAAATAAATACTTCCCATCAGGTGTAACAAATGGATGTATTTCTATTGTGATTGAATTTATTTTATCTCCCATATTTACAGCTTTTGTCCAGGAACCATCTTTTCTGCGGTAACTAATATAGAGATCAGCTCTTCCATATCCATCTGAACGTTCACCTGAACAGAATATTAAATAGCTTTCATCGGGAGCAACAAACGGATCCATTTCCCAAAACTCAGTATTTATTGAGTGCCCAAGGTTCTGCGGTTCAGTATAGTGCCCGTCTACAAATTTCGACATCCAAATATCACCCTTACCCATTCCTCCTTCACGATTTCCGGAATAAAAGTATAAATTGCCTCTTGTAGAAATGGTAGGATAGTCAGAAGATGATTTTTCAGAATTTACCGGGGGACCAAGATTTTTTGGTTCACCCCAGCCTGTATCATTCCTCTCTACAATCCAAATCTCCCAATTTTCTTTCGGTTTTCCTGTACCATCTAATGGACTGCCCATGCAAATAACAATCTTATTTCCATCAGGAGACAAAGAAAACTCTGCACTGTATTTACCAGAAAAGGGAGCGACCTGAGGTTTTGTCCATTGGTCGTTTTCCTCTTTCATGAAAAGTATGATGTCAAGTGGAGCTCCTCCCAAAGCGAAATAAAGTTCTTTCCCATCAGGAGTGAAATTTGCAATATATTCATTATAACTTGCTGAGACAATTCCCGGGGCAAAGATTTCAGGCGTTATACCTGGTGGTTTCTGTCCTAAATAAGGACCTTTTAGTACCGGGAAATCGTCTTTAGAAGTTTGTTTCTCTTGAGGTATCCATCCAATTAATAAAACAAATACCAAAAATGAAAATACAATAACACCCAATTTGAGATTTATATTACCCATTTAAAATCCTCTTTTTATTATTTTATTTTAATTCCTCTGGTTTCAATTTTTCGATGATTTTGGCATCCACCCAGTAATAATCTCTGCTTCCGTGCCTGGCATTAATAAAAAATAGATATTTTCCGTCTGGAGAAATATAGGGAGCCGTCGTGCGACCAACATTAATCGTTTTTCCCAAATTCTTCGGTTCAGTCCATAGGTTATCTTTATTTTTAAAACTAATATAAAGTTCAAACTCGGGGCTTTGCCCTCCTGACCTGTTCGATTGAAATAGGATATAACTTTCGTCAGGTGCAATATAGGGATGCACATCAGCATATTTGCTGTTAATGATTTCTCCAAGATTCTCAGGTTTCATAAATTCACCATTGCGAAACTCCGCTTTATATATATCTCCGCTGCCATAACCGCCTTCAATTCCTGATCCATGGAAGAAAAGCGTACCGTTCTTACTAAAATATCCAAAACCAATCATGGCATTGGCATTGATGGGGAGACTAACGTGTTTTGGCTTACTCCATCCTTTTTCTTGTCTTTCAACATACCAAAAGCCCGGCGCCTTAGGTTTAACATTATTCTCCATTGGGCGTGTTGATTGGAAATAGAGCCTTTTACCATCAGGGGAAAGAAATGGGCCGCCATCGATATGAGGGCCAGGAATCGAAAAAGGTGCGATTTGAGGTGGTTGCCATCGTCCGTTCTCTTGCTTCATAAACCATATCCGCTCCTGATTGCCATAGAAAGACGCTGCAGACCAAAATACCTCTGTGCCATCCTCGGTAAAAAGCAGTCGGGTGTGAGGCCAATGCACATGAATCAAGATACCAGGAGCAAAAATTTCAGGTGTGGCGCCGGGTCTCTTCATCCCCAGATAGCTACCGCCAAGTTCAGGAAAAATTCGCTTTCGATTTTTAGCTCCCTTTGCCAGAAGCAATTGCACCACTTGATCATGCCCACTAGCCATAGCCTGATGAATGGGCAACCCGGCAAATTCGCTCAGTGAATGGATATCGGCGCCATGGTCAATGAGCATCTCCACTATGTCCTTGTGACCAAAAACCGTTGCCAGATGCAAAGGTGTGACATCATACCGTTTCTTGATATTAACATCCATTCCTTTCGAGATTAAGTATTCACAAATATCGTTTTCACCAAGGCTGGCCGCAAGATGAAGCAATGTGGTTCCATCATTCATGACACCATTCAGATCACCACCATGAGAAAGCAAAAGTGTCACCATTTCTCGATTCCCAGAACGCACTGCCCAGAAGAGAGGAGTAATACCTAATGGGTTCTGAATATTGGGATCGGCTCCATTGCGGATCAGAAACTCCGAAATATCTAAATGCCCTCTCCCAACAGATCGGTTTAGAGCTGAAGAACCATATATATCTTTGGCATTAACATCTGCTCCGTGTTTGAGCAAAAGCTCGACAATCTCGAAGTGTCCGTTGAAAGATGCAACGCTAAGAGGAGTCCAACCCTGGTTGTTTTGAACATTAATGTTGGCTCCTTTCTCTATAAGAAACTCAGCAATCTTGATATGTCCGTATGCAGCACAAGAATATAAAGGTGTATCTCCTTCGGTTGTTCGATGATGTATCCATTCAGCATTTTCTTCGACCAGCTTCCTTACGCGTTCAAGGTCACCCTGCTGAACTGCTTCATGAATTTCTTGTGCTAATGTGAGCTTCACAAAAATAATTAATGCCAACAATAAAAATATAATTTTTTTATTTATCGCCATAGTTTTCTCTCTATTATTTTAATTATTTTGGCTTAAGATTTTCTATCACTTTAGCGTCAACCCAGTAGATATCAGAACGTCCATTGAGTGGTTGGCGATCATACTTTTTGATGATGCTCAAGGTTATCTCAGGGCTTACCATTTCGATGATTTCTTTTCTTTTATGGCTGCCGAAGAAGAAATATTTGCCGTCTCTTGTTACATAAGGAGAGATTGCATTGGTTCCCGGGAGGTTGATTTCTGCACCCATATTGATTGCTTCTGACCAATTATCATTCTCATCACGGAAAAAGATATAGTAATCAGCAGATTCAGGAGTAATATTATCCTTGTGTCCAAAAATGGGAACAATGAGATAGCTTTCATCAGGCGCTATAAAAGCGTTGTAACGATTGCCGTCTCCATTAATTACATAGGGTAGCTTTTCTGGTTCTGCATATTTCCCATTAATTAATCGCGAGCGGTAAATATAATTTTTCCTTTCACCCTGTGGTTGTCGAGTGAAATAGAGTGTTCCGTCATCAGTCACTGATGGGAAATATTCCCCACCCTCAGTATTAATTGGCGATCCAATATCGTAAGGTTCTCCCCAGCTTCCATCATCCTGCCTATCAACCGCCCAAATATTTTGATATGCCCAGCCAGGTTTCGGTTCCTGCGCCTTTGTTGGATGGGTGGAGAGGAAGAGAAATTTCTTTCCATCGGGTGTTATGCATGGTTCAAAATAGAAATACTTCATATCCGATGCAAATGAGGCGACTTGCAGTTCAGTCCACTGTCCATTTTCTAATTTTGATTCCATAATGGTTACGTAGTTGCTAAACATCAGTCCATAATAGAATTCAGTGCCATCAGGGGTCATAGCAACATCCCGCTCATATAAACCAGTAGAGACTACAGCAGGAGCAAAAAGCTCTGGTGTTAAGCCAGGAGGTTTTTGACCGAGATATTCGCCCGTGAGTACCGGGAATTCTTTCTTATTAGCTTTATCTTGTTGTGGAGCACATGAGAATAGTAGAGCAGCACAAATAAGAGCTATTGTTATTATTACTATCCTTAAGTTTTTACTGTACATGTTCACCCTCCTTTATTAATTAGTTAATACAGGAAAATCTTCTTGCTGACCATATATGCTGAAAATTAAAATAGCCGAAATAACAATTCCGATAAAAATAATTTTCTGTTTCATAGCCTGCTTCCATTAAATTAATTTGTGTGATATGAATTAATAAAGGGTATTCATGTATAAAGGATTTACTCAAGTTCAACCATTAGTTTGATGACTTTACCCTGTCGAAATAATTTTATAGGCACATGGGCACCAGGTGGTGTATCAAACAAAAATCTTTGTAAATCACCGAGTTCGGTTAATCTTTTATTATTAAATTCAAAAAGAATATCATTCGCTTTGATACCTGCTTTTTCAGCTGCCGAATTTTCTTGAACAGACGTAATCAGGTGTACATTAGAATTTAGTTTTAGGTCAAAGAAAAGGAATTGCAAATCCTCAACAGAAAGCTCTTCTCTTGTTGGTGGTTTAGATTGGATGCCTAATTTTGGCTTTTGTATATCTACGTTTCTATCAGGCACTTTTTTACAAACTAATGTCCTCCTCTGAAAGCCTAAGGCAATTTTATCTACTTCACAGGATTCATTTCTGTAAAATGTTATTTTCCAGGGCTCCTGTTTGCAATAAAACGTGTCTTTTGCGATGGGATATATTTCATCGTGGGCATAATCTTCCAGCATCAGCCGTTCATTTTCTATCCAAACCTTGGCAAAGAAACCCCCACCGAAGGCATAATCTCCAACATAATCATTATACTTACTCTTATCCATAGGAATAGGAGATGGCCGGGTGAAGTCATATTCCAGGGGAGTTTTACCATATTTGTCTTTAATAGTTTTCGAAGCTCCAGCTTCAATGAGTAATTTCCTTAAGGCTTTATGACCGCATTTGAAGGCATAATGCAAAGGAGTCCACCCTTCATTAGATGTTGCCTGCAAATCCGCACCTTTTGATATCAGCATAGCTGCGGATTCCGCACAACCACGCTGTGATGCAACATGTAATGGTGTATTACCCCAGGCATTTTTCAAACTGTGGTCCGCAGCTTTATTAATTAACAGCTCAACGATATGCTTATTGTTATGATGAGCGGCACAATGGAGTGATGTACATTTATCAAGACCAAGGCTGTTCACATTCGCTCCAACATCAAGCAAAAATTTCACCATATCCCATTTTGCTCGCATGGCAGCCCAATTCAAAGGCGTATAACCAACTCTGTCTTTGGCTTCAAGCTGACTTTTGTCACTGGACAATATGGACCGAACTTTCTCAATATCTCCTATCTTTGCTGATTCGTGGATTTCATCTGCCTTAAGAAAGCTGGTAAAACAAGAAAATAACACCGTCATTATAAAAATAATAATGTACTTTTTCATGATTACTCCTTATTTTAATTTCTCAGGTTTTAATTCTTCAATAATCTTGGCATCTCCCCAATAAATATCATTACTACCGTTTCCCGGGCTATTGAGTTTATTCTTGATTTGCTCAAATGTGAAGGGTGTCTCCGGATATGGCAGCGTGGTTGCTCTGGTGCTGGAGAAAAAAAAGTATTTTCCATCAGAGGAAACAATAGGGCATACCTCTTCTGCGGCTGAATTTATCCTTTCTCCCATATTCTTGGCCTTTTTCCATGAGCCATCTTCTCTGCGGAAACTGATATAAAGATCATTTTCTCCGAATCCTTCTTTCCTATCCCGGCTGCAGAATATGATGTAGCTTTCATCCGGAGCTATAAAGGGATCGCCTTCATTGATACTGGTGTTTATCGAAGGTCCGAGATTTTTCGGTTCTGTATAGTGCCCATTTATAAAGCGTGATACCCACATATCATCTTCTCCCTCTCCACCTTCGCGGTCGGAAAAAAAGTACAGGTTTTCATTTCTGGCAAGGCACGGATAAGCATCGTGCGCATCGGTGTTCACAACAGGACCAAAATTTTTAGGCTCTCCCCACCCTGACTCTGCTCTCTCTGATATCCAAAGATCCCAATTATTAATTGGTTCTCCGTTTTTTTCTCGCGGTCTGTTTGAAGAGAAACATAGCTTACTGCCATCAGGGGATATTGTGACCTTTCCATCGAAATATTTCCCTGAAAAGGGAAAAACCTGAGGGGATGTCCACTTACCATTCTCCTCCTTTAAACACAAAATAACAAAAAACGGTCTTCTTTCCATCAGCCAATAATAGAGTTCCTTTCCATCGGTAGTAAATGCAGCACAGTTTTCGTTGTAACCTGTTGATATAATTCCTGGTGCAAAAAGCTCAGGCGTCATGCCAGGTGGTTTTTGCCCCAGATAAGAACCTTTCAAGATAGGAAAATCATTCTTCTTGGTGCAGTTGCTGAAAATAAGAAGAATAGATGCTATTAAACTAATATATGCGATACTACGCTTCAAAATAAATACCATTTTACTTTAATTCTCTTGGTCTAAAATTTTCAATCACTTTAGCATCTATCCAGTAAATATCTCCCTGGCCGTTTCCTGGATTATTTAAAATTTTGATTTTTTCCTTATAGGTAATTGGGATTTCTGAATAGGGTTTATGGAAACTCCTCCTGCTCATAAAAAAGAGATATTTTCCATCAGATGTAACACTTGGGCAAAATTCATGTCCCCTGGAATTTATTTTATTTCCCATATTTACTGCCTTAGTCCAGAAACCATCTTCTTTTCTAAAGCTAATATATAAATCACAGCCTCCATGTCCTTCAGGTCTATCCACCGAGCCAAATATAATGAAACTTTCATCCGGCGCTATAAAGGGATCCCATTCGTTATAATCAGAATTTATTGAATTGCTGAGTCTGACAGGTTCTGCAAAACGATTGTTTTCGAATTTTGAATAGAAAACATCTGAATCTTTCTTTCCATCTTTTTCATAACGATGAAAATATAATGTTCCATCTTTCGTTACAGATGGATAGTTCTCAGCTCCTTCAGTATTAACTGGCAAACCGAGATTTTTCGGTTCTGACCAACCACTTTTTGTTCGTGTGACAACCCAGATGTCATTATCCTTTTTGGGTTTTCCTTTACCGCCAAGCGGTCTTTTGGAAGTATAATAGAGTTTATTTCCATCAGGTGATAAATTGGTATCGTAACTACTATACCTACCGCAAAATGTAGCAATTTGCGGAGCTGTCCATTTCCCATTTACTTCTTTCATAACAATAATAACATCGAAAGGTGCACCACTGATGGCATAATAAAATTCCTTCCCATCTGTTGTGAAGGTTGAGCTATATTCCCAAGCAGAAGTAGATACAATACCAGGAGCAAATATCTCAGACGTCATACCGGGTGGTTTTTGACCCAGATAGGGGCCTTTTAAAACAGGGGAATCATGATTCCTGGTGCAGTTGCTGAAAACAAGTAAAACCAAGAACAGTAAATTGATATAAATGATAATACGTCTCATAATAAACGCCTTTTATTTCAATTCATTCGGTTTTAATTCTTAAATAATAGATGCGTCAATCCAGTAAACATCGCCCAAACCATTGCCAGGGTGTTTAGCTCTAACAATTATTTCATTGAGATCTAGTTGTTTTTCGAAATATGGTTTCCCTATACGTCTATTGCTAACAAAAAATAAATACTTTCCGTCATTAGAAAGCTTTGGAAATCTATCCTGTGGTCCTTTTGATTTGATTTTTTCAGCCATATTTATCGTTTTTGTCCAAGAACCGTCATTTTTCCGAAAGCTAATATAGATAGTACCAGAATTCGATTCAAATAATAAATATCTTTCATCTGGAGCAATAAAGGGCCAGCTTTCGTAGCCTTCAGTATTAATAGAACTACCAAGATTTTGCGGATTTGTCCAGGAACCGTCCTTCTGTCTAAATGTAATATATATTTCGTTACCTTTTATGTATCCACCAGGTCTGTTTGAACAAAAAATGAGGTAACTTTCATCCGGTGCTACATATAAATCAAATTCGCTATATTCAGTATTAATAACCTTTCCAAGGTTTTCCACTTTAGGATATTTTCCATTAAACAATCTGGCACGATATATATCTAACTTTCCGAATCCGCCATTCCTGCCGCTGAAAAAGTAAAGCGTACCGTCCTTAGTAACAGATGCATATTGGTCATCGCTATCAGGAGTGTTAATTGGATATTCGAGCACACGCGGCGGAGTCCATCCGGAAGCGGTTAGTTGAGTTACCCAGATATTGCCATACTTAGATGGTTGGGCACCCTCAGTGACGGGTCGTACCGATGTGAAATAGAGCGTCCTACCATCCGGTGCAATATTGTAGTCCCAATCATTATATTCACTATTGAAGGGAGGCGGAGAAGGTTTAGTCCATTTACCATCCTTCATTTCGGTTAGAGATATAGTAAGGGGCATGCCTTCAAATAAACGAACGAATAAGAACATTTTTGCATCAGGAGTAAATACGGAACAAAACTCATCGTTGCTATCCGTAGATATTACTCCCGGGGCAAAAATTTCAGGTGTCATTCCAGGTGGCTGTTGACCCAAATAGGGACCTTTTAATATCGGAAAATCGTCTTTAGAAGTTTGTTTCTCTTGAGGTATCCATCCAATTAATAAAACAAATACTAAAAAAGAAAATACAGTAACTCCCAATTTGAGATTTATATTGCCCATTTTAAATCTTCCTTTTATTATTTTATTTTAATTCTTTGGGTTTAAGATTATTAATGATTCTTGCATCCACCCAATAAATATCTGCAGATCCATTTCCAGGTTTGCTTAGTATTTTTATCTTCTCCTCATAAGTGATTGGTTTCTCAGAGCAAGACTGATATAATCTTTTTACACTATTAAAAAAGAAATATTTTCCATCTGGTGTAACAATGGGATAATACTCACCTGCGTTAGAATTGATATCTTCTCCCATATTTTCCGCTTGTGACCAAGAACCATCTTCATTTCTGAAACTAATATAAAGGTCGCTTTCACCGTATCCATCCTCCCTATCTTTAGAACCAAATATAATATAGCTCTCATCGGGTGCAATAAACGCATCCCATTCATCATATTTAGTATTAATTGATTTTTTCAGGCTTTTAGGTGCGGTATAATTTCCATTGATATACTCTGAACAATAGATATCCCATCCACCTTTTCCACTTTCTCGATCAGAAGAGAAATATAAATTTCCATTTTGTGCCAGGACAGGGAACGCTTCCATTTTATCGGAATTAATTATTGGGCCAAGATTCTTAGGTTCATCCCATCCTTTTTTGTTTCTTTCAACTATCCATATATCCCAGTATTCTATAGGTTCCCCTTTTCTCTCAAATGGTCTTAATGATATAAAAGACAGCTTATTTCCATCAGGAGAAAGACTCAATTCACCATCACTATATTTTCCAGAAAAGGATACAATATGTGGTTTAGACCATTTATTATTTTTTTGTTTCATTGTAAGAATCACACCATAGGGCGCTCCTTGCATAACATAAAATAGCTCTTTTCCATCAGGGGCAAAAACTAAGCATGCTTCACTATAACCGGTTGAAATAATCCCGGGAGCAAAAACCTTCGGTGTTATGCCTGGTGGTTTTTGACCTAAATAAGCGCCCCTCAGTATGGGAAATTTTTTCACTTCATTTTTCATGGAGACAAAAATTAGCCTGGTAAGAATTAATATAAAAATGATAAATAAATAGTGAGCAGATTTTTTCATCAAATTTATTTCTTCAAATTAATATGAAATTTTTTTATTGAATCTTTGCTTTATTATAAATAAGACAATCTCCTGGATTTTCAGCATAGTAAACTTTTGCTCTGATATGTTTGGTCTTTGCTTGCTGAACAAGCTTGCGACAAAGGTGATCGTCTCCTCTTGGGATTATTATTTTTACGTTTAGCTCATCGAGCTCTTCTAAAATTCCTTCAAGAGCTAAATCATTTTCAGGTCCTAAGCCTAAAGGAGTACCTAAGATAAGAACGTCTATCTTGCCCCCTTTATCGGTAAGATATTTAACATCTTCTGAAAATGTATCTATTGGTGAATAATGATTAACTTTATTGGGTGTCCATACTATTGCAATTCCATCTGATTTTACATAATATCCTCGATCTTGACCTTTAGACGGAGTCGTTATTATCTCAAGACCGTTTATTTTTTTCGTATCGCCTGGCTTTAAATAAATTGCTTCTTGAATATCAAGTTCCTCATATCTTTTCTGAAAATCGTTATTCAAAACGTAAGTGTTTTGTGCAGTATTTTTAGCTATTTTGAGAACTATTAGGTCTTGGGCATTTTGAGGGTATCGTGCATCGAAATAAAAGATATTTTGACCTCTCATCTCAGAGGAGATGAGAAAACCACTGTCTAAAGAAGCATCAGCAGGTGTTATTTGATCTTGAGAATAATTAAAAATAAGGAAAGATTTTTTTGTTTTAATACCCCAACTTCTTCCCCGCAGTCTCCAGAAAATTGCTTCGTTTTCATGTAATTTCTTGTTTAAAAAGATTGAATAATTATGTATTTTTTCTGAATTTATCGTTTTTGCTCCGTTTATAGTAAGGACATCAATTGCTGATTTATGTCCATATTTTATAGCATAATAAAGTGGTGTAATTTTCTTAGCATCTTCTAAATTAGGATCAAAACCTTGCTCAAGGAGCAGCTCTATAACTGGCTTATAGCCATGAATAGATGCAAGGTGCAGAAGTGTTCTTTCGGAGTAGTTATCTTTTATAGAAGTATCAGCTCCTGCATTAATGAGAAGTTCACATATTTCTGAGAAGCCTTTCATTACAGCAAGTTGGAGCGGAGTTATACCAGTGTAGTCTGCGAAATTAACTTTAGCCCCATATGAAATCAGAAGTTTTGTAAAATCGATATTACCGCGAAAAACTGTCCAGTAAAGAGGAGTGATTTCGGCATTGCATTTTGCATGAATATCCGCACCCTTAGATATTAAAAATTCACCCATAGTTGTTTGATCACCAGTGGCTGCCCAATGTAATGGAGAAGCCCCACCTATTGCTTTAGCATCCGCTACCGCACCTTGTTCAATTAGAAATTCAGCAATATCTCTGAATCCATAATAAGCAGCATAGTGAAGAGGTGATCTATCATTATTATCGCTTACTTTTACTACCGCACCTTTGCTAACTAAGAATATAACCACCTCTTTTTGTTGGCCTACAACGGCCCAATGGAGCGGAGTCCATCCACGGTTATCTTCTAAATTCACTAATAATGCGTTTTCATCTAATAATAACTTCAGCTTGTTAATATCTCCTTTCCATGCTGCATCATGAATTTCATCAGCAAAGGCAAATGCTGTAAAATAAAATAATACTGCAAATACAACAATGATTTTTTTACTTATACTCATTGCTTTTACATCCTTTTTTTATTATCGGTAATGAATTGGAATAAAAAATTATTCTTCCCTAAGTCCATCGATGATTTTTGCGTCAACCCAATAAATATCCCATCCCCCATTTGCTTGGCTATTGAGGATTCTGATTTTTTCTTCATAAGTAATAGGCGTTTCTGAATAATTCTTATGGATTGTTCTGTTGCTTGAAAAAAAGAAATACTTCCCATCAGGCGTGACAATTGGGCAAATTTCATCTGTGGTTGTGTTTATTTTCTCTCCCATATTTTTAGCTTTTGTCCATGAACCGTCTTTTCTGCGGAAACTTATATAGATATCTGCATTACCGTATCCACCCGGCCGGTCAGATCCAAAAATAAGATAGCTTTCATTAGGTGCAATAAACGGATCAGCCTCTGCAAATTCTGTATTTATTGAGTTACCCAGATTCTCCAGTTTGGTATAATAGCCATCTATAAATTTCGACATCCAAATATCACCTTTACCCATTCCACCTTTACGATTTCTGGAATAAAAATATAAATTGCCATTTGTAGAAAGGGTAGGATAGGCAGCTGAATAATTTTCTGAATTTACTGGAGGGCCAAGATTTTTGGGTTCGCTCCAGCCGGCATCAGTTCTCTCTGCAATCCAAATCTGCCAATTATCTTTCGGTTCTCCTTTACCATCTAAGGGGCTGCCCATGCTAATAATAATCTTATTTCCATCAGGAGACAAAGAACACTTGGCACTGTATTTACCTGAAAAAGGAGCAACCTGAGGTTTTGTCCATCGACCCTTTTCTTCTTTCATGAAAAGTATAACGCTGTGTGGAGATCCGTATAACCAAAAATAAAGCTCTTTCCCATCGGGAGTGGAAAATGCCATACATTCATCATATCCGGTTGATACAATACCTGGAGCAAATATCTCTGGTTTCATCCCCGGAGGTTTCTGACCGAGATAAGGTCCTTTCAATACAGGGAAATCTTCATTTGAGGATCGTTTCTCTTGAGGCAGCCACCCAACTAATACAAAAAGCACTAAGAGTACAAATATTAGAATTTTTGATTTGAGGTCTATGTTAGCCATTCTTGCTTCTCCTTTTACTTCATCTCTTTAGGTTTAAGCTTTTCTATTACCTTAGCATCAACCCAATATATATCTCCACGGCTGGTGAAGAACAAATATTTTCCATCGTATGTAACACGAGCTTTGCCTGTGGGCTTGATTCCCAGAATATCCTTCATATTCTGGGGTTTCGTCCATGTATTATCACCCGTTCGAAAGCTGATAAACAGTTCATTATCCTCAACTTGGGGTCGGGTGCTGGAATCGAAAATAATGTAACTCTCGTCAGGAGCAATGAAAGGATGCCCATCCTCATAATTGGAATAGATATGTGGGCCAATGACTTCAATGTCTTGATAAACACCGTCGATAAATCTTAGTCTGACAATATGAATGCCATGTGTGTAATAAATCGTTCCATCCTGCGTCGCCGATGGATACATTCCTATGCAAATCAGTTTTGGAGAACTCCATACTCCGTCAATATTTTGAACAAACCAAAGATAAGGTGGATAATTACGGGCACTCTCAGTAGGTGTATATATTATCATTAGACCATCATATGTTACACATGGTAGATAGCCTCCATCATTTAGCACTTCAGAGACTTTGGGTTTTGTCCAAACTCCATTTTCAACTTTTGATTCAAACAAAGTAAAATCTGGTATTCCATCCCCGAATCGAGCAAAGATGCATCGCATACCATCAGGCCAGAAATTAATATCTGATTCTCGATATTTCTGACCTTCAATTGAAATGATGCCTGGTGCAAAGATCTCGGGCTTCATTCCTGGTGGTTTCTGACCTAAATACTTACCTTTTAGAAGGGGAAAGTCTGGTTTGTATTTAGTCCCTGTAAAAGAACTTAATAAAAATAGTGCAAATAATATGCATGATAATAAATAAAGATTTTTTTTATAACCTTTCCTGATTAAATTTATATTCAACTATTATGTTAGATTAATTGACAAAGTAACTTTTATTATTATGTTTTATGGTTGCTGAAATAAGTATAAATGGAATTATTATTAAGTTTCTTGCAATAAGAATCGGTAAGATACAGATTTCAAAAATTAACAAGTTAAAAATGGAATACCTTAAATTCGGTTGAACATGGCGGTCCAGGTGCGAGATGGAGTGTTGGAGATTTTGTAAGCTCCATTATTATGCAGCCTGCGGTCATGCCTCCTCCCTCAGATTCTTTATGAAAGCATATGGGAATTTCATGAGAGCCAAGGATTGATTTTACTGTATCAACTGTTACTTCTTGAGATGAATCTTTTAGTTTGTCTTTAAGAAAATTGAATCTTACTTCAGAGTTTGATGTAGGTCGTTTTTTCTTGTCAAAGCCGAATTTTTTCAGCATCTCTTTATGTTTGCTTTGGTCATCATTCAACAGCGGATGATTTGTGTGATATACGCGAGTAGCTCCTTTATATGGAATGAACGGGCTCACTTTGTTTTCAGAGCATTCATATGTAACAACTTTTTCGGATGCACCGATAGCATAATTCTGGCCGGAAGCGTGTTGTATAGTATGAAGAAACTTTATAGCTTCATGTAAGTTGTTTTTTTCCAGGAGTCCCCGAATAACATAGGCAACAGGTAAACCATCAGGAGAATAGTTTAGCTGCAGTAAGGTATTAACACACACGGCAAGGGGCGCGTTGTTCATACCGGTCAGAGAAATATAACCTGCATAAGTGAAAATTAAGCTCTCAAGCGGTGAGTTTTGATGTTTAATATGGAGAAGAACCTCATAACCATCAGTATAGCTCTCTATATCCATATTCTGGGCTAAGATAGTCTTACGAGGCCCACCGTCAAATATGCCAAGGACGCTGCATTTATTAGCTTGTTTTAATGCTTTTTCAATTCGGCGGTCTCGTCCATACCAGTAATCCTCGTCACCTAATTGATAAGCATACATAGTCTTAAAGTCCACTCCAGCACCTTCAGCAATTCCCTTTACTTCTTCCAAAAGATCCGGAGTCCATTTCTTTATTGCAGGGAGAAAATTTGTCTCTTCAAGCATTTGCGAAAGATATTTATCTGGGTCCATATCGAGAGATTTATGCAGATTATTTTTCCATAGCTTGATAATTTCTAAGATTTTTGACCTCAAGGTTTCGCCATAAATCTGTCCTCTGTGATGAGGTGCTCCTTCTAAATTGATTATTCGAAGATCATCAATATTTTCAGATTTATTTTTATTAAATTTTTTTTGTAAGATGGATGTGATATTAAAGTTTGATGATACCAGGGGACTTACGGCAAAACCCGCAGTTGCTAAAACACTCTTTTTAAGGAAAGTCCTTCTTTTCATACAGAATCTCCCTTAGATTATTTTTAATAGCATTTATAATGCCATACCCATTTTTTTCTCTGATGATTGAATGTTTGAAGAAAAATATAAATACAAAAAAATAAAAAAGAAATCGCTACATTGTTAGTAGCGATTTCCTTAATTTTTATAATAAGATATAGTTATCATAGCAAAGTATATGAAATATATATATTATAGCTTTATTTCAACAAAATGATTAAAAAGAAACAGTAAGCGCTATTACAAAAGTAAAAAATATTTAGTGAGAATAAAAAAATGATGTAAGACTCTAAAAAAAGGTAAAAAATGGTAGCGGGGGCTGGATTTGAACCAGAGATCTTTGGATTATAAGCTCTCTGGATTTCGAGATTGCTTTATTTTCTAAAATACTGATTTCAAAGCTCGTTAACCTTTATTTCATTCCTTTTTTGCCCGGTTTCTAATGAAAAGGTCATACGCCCTTTTTTGGGTGAATAACCTTAAAAATTAACTCTCAATTTTTTGAACCATATTGCTTTAAAAATATAAAATAATTTGATATTGAATTTAAAGGGATTCTTAAATATTTTACTTGGATCAATCAAAAGATTTTTGAAATTTTGAGTTAATTTGGGAACAGTTAAAGTATAAACCGCTGAGAAAGAATATTATAATTTAATAAGATTAAAAACTCTTATATTGTAATTGGTAATCAAAACGGACTTCTAATCCCTTGCACGCCCTTTCCTAAGTTATTGAAATACAAAATAAACCTCACATTCTCTCATAGTTACAGGAAATTTTAAATGTATCAATTTGTACCAAACAGTACCATTCTGTCCAAATTTCTGTAACAATATTGTAACTAAATAATTTAGATATATATATTGACTTGAATAGCAAATCTAAAACTACTGATTTCAAGAAGTTTGCCAAAGCCTATAACGATTAGTGGAGCTGAGGGGATTAGACTCCGCGACCTTCTAATCCGTAGTTAGAAAAAGGGGATTTTGGTGATTCTTGTAACTTATTGAAAATATAGCTTAATCTTTTATCACGTAAATATTTACAAGAGAAAAAAATTCTCCGATTTTTCCTCACTTTTCCTGGTTTTTCATTTAAATTACCACACTTTTAGCACAATTGTATTAATTTTTTGGTTCATTTTGTGTTTCTCTTAGAATTTACAGATAGAAGAAAAACTAATTCATAGCTTGATTTTAAATTCTGGTAACTTTGACTACTCGACGGGACCAGTTTCTTAAATCATCCAATAGAGTATATATCGTTGGAAGAATGATAAGTATAACAAGGGTCGAAAAGAGTAAACTATCCGCAATTGCTCGAGCCATGGGGAAGTAGGGAGGGCCATCTCCAGATATTTGGACTTTGATAAAACAGAGAAGGATAAGACTGAGTACAGTTGTTCAGGCTGTCATTAAAATCGGTCTTAACCGATTGTTGCCATCTTGAATGATGGCTTTGTGGCGTGAGAGACCTCTTGAGCGAAACTGATTGATATAGTCTATGAGAACAATACCATTGTTCACAACAACTCCAATTAAAAACAGTACACCAAACCAAGCCATTATATCGAAAGTGGTTCCTGTGAGGAGAAAAAACCACCATACTCCGATGATGGAAAAAACAATGGATGTCCAGATAGCACTGGAGTAAATTAATGATTCAAAAAGAGATACCATGACGATATAAATGAGCGCCAGTGGCAGAAAAGTATTTAGCATCATTGTTTTTATTGTTTCATCTTCAAAATCGAGACTGCGTCCATAACTCCAGGAGTAACCATTCGGGAATTTAAAATTCTTCAATGCCGGGCTAATTTTCTGCTTTGCTTCATTAACGGTTAAATCTTTTAAATCAATTGAAACACCCATTGAAGTGATACGGTTTTCTCGGCGAATACTCCTTGGTCCATGTCTTAACTCAAAATCGGCCAATGAAGCAAGTTTTACAGGTTGATTGTTTTGGAAAATAGTAAGATCGCGAAAATGGTTCAGGGTTCTCTTTTCATCTTTTTGAAATTCAACCCGAACCATAATCTCACCTTCTTTCCCCTGAATACGTCGAAGATTTACACATCACATAGCAACTTCAATATTTCGAGCAATCTCTTGAGGTGTAAAATCCATTTTCTTTGCCCGTTCACGATCTACGATCACATGAACTTTTCTCTTACCTATGGAATCTTCAGAACGGACATAAATAAAACTCGGTATTTTCTCCAAATCTGATGCCACTTGATGAGAAAGCATAGTTAATTGTTAAGTCAAAGATGCATTAAGCTGAATACGAAGTGAGTCGAATCCTTCACTAGAACGCCTTCTTCAATGACTGTCAGTTCTCCAACAAGGATCGTGCCGTACTCACTCCGGAGAATTGCTCCATGACCAATGTAGGAATCCTTAGCGATTTGTACATCACAGATGACCAAAGCATACTCGGCCACAAAAGCTCCATATGCTACTCGAGGTTTGCGTCCCTTAAACTGATATAAAGCCATCTTAATTTCCAGTTTAAAAGTCAAACCAATCTAACTTGCAGCCCAGTCTTAAAAGTAATACCGGCCTCGGAATTCCAGCCGAAAGTCGTTCTGCTTTTCCCCGAATTCACTTCCGCCTTTTCCTTGCAGGATTGTAATTTTCGCCCGTAGCTCCAGATTCGTGATGGGACTATAGAGCAATTCCGGAGTTAGGGAAAAGCTTTTATCAGTGAGGTTAAATACGCTGGTGAAAGAAGGAATAAAATAAAGGATATTCCATGGCTCTTTCTGGCTTATCCGGAGATAGAGATAATCCTGCATGGGAGCGAATGTTCTGTAAGCCTGGCTTGCCGAACCGGATAAAAACTTGAGCTGGTTGTCATCTCCGGACAAAAGATATGACTTGTACGCAAGATCAATCAGAGAATAGAAATTTTCCATCTCGTTGGAGGTATAACCACTACCATTCTTTAAATATTCAAAGAAAAAGGTCGTGTTTGTCTTGGTTAGGAATCGAATACCCAAGAGATAGGTTAAACTCGCATATTTTTCTTCGCCGAAAGTCCCAGCTTCATGGATGAATTTTTTACTGTAATCAGGGATGTAAGCAAATTCACCGTGAATTTCAAAATTGGAGGTGAGATTGCGAGAAAAATCCATTCCATAGCGTGCAGGCACACTTCCACCTGACAAAAACATAAGATCTATATCGGTATCATAAAATAGAAAATAGATCTTTCCGCCGAAATTCAACTGATTCGGTTTTCCAAACGTGCTGTTGATATGTTCATTAACGGGAATTAAAACAGGTGTGAAAGTGATGGTCTTTAATCTCCCCTGGAAGCTCTTGATATAATCCATGGATAGCACCACATAGCCTTCCAAGGCGAGCTCTGGATCATTGGGATTTTTGGGCCGATCGATGAAAGCGACAGGATTCCAGGCATAGCCCTTGCCCCATTTCATGCGCTTTTTGCCAATATCAAGATGGAAGGAGAGAGACGGCTTCACCGAGAGGAGAGCTTCAAACAGAGTTGTGTTATGAGACCAGCCTGAAAAATACTTGGTTATATCCGTATTCGTACGTATCTTTGCTCTGATAATCCCTTTTTCATAACTTGCATCCAAAAGGGCATTGAAATTGTACTCTGCAACTGCTTTCCCTTCTTCAAGGTCGTAAAACTTAAGCTTATAAAGCCAAGAATCCCTATCCAGGCCGAAAAGAACTGGGCGAAATTCAAGATATCCACCGAATTGAAACGCTTTTTTTTCTATTTCCGATAGATCAAATGTGTGCTCTTCCTGAGCAGATAGGCCTAAGACCAATAGATTTATAAGAATAAAACACAGAGTGATTGATCGCAATTATCTCAATGACTCCAAATTGGGTAAAAAGGGCAGTGTAAAAACTTCGTCCTTGAATTCTCTGTGTTTGATTCCGGCGAATATCATCACCGATTTATATCCTTGATGCAGAGGGCTATCGGTTTCAATCACAGAAGGCCTGACAATACCTCCCCCAAAGTCCTTAATCTGTTTGAAATAAATGGTTTTGATCAGCATGGAAGCCTCTGTGAGGCATTCTATCTTATTCGGTAAGCTTTTCTTTTTATCGGCCCACATTTTCAATTTATCATAAGCAACGGAATTTGTTTTCGCCTTCAGGTGCAAAAGATATTCATCCCCCAGGTCTTCTACCTCAACGACATTATATTCCTCTGCATAATCCAGCCTTAGAATGTCTGAATTATTGAACACTCCTCCGACAACGGATTGAAGGCTGGTTATACGAACGGGCTTCCCAACATTGGGTATGTACAACCACATATTTTCATACAGCCGCAGAGTGCTTCTGCCTTTATCACTTGCGGGAGAGATAAAAAGTGCGGCGATTTTGTCTTTCCCTTTTTTCACTGTGAAAAGAACAAACTCTTTTTCTCTCCCATTTGGCTCAATGTTGATAAGCTTCCTGTAGGACTCGAAGGATTCCGGATTTAGATTCCTGTCCA
>CAZYAF010000024.1:0-62218 GCA_964645975.1 uncultured Acidobacteriota bacterium | reverse complement strand
TTTATTAAAACTAATACTGGGGTATATAAATCTAACTTTCATTTCCTCCTTCCTTACTAAATCTTGCAAAATAAATTATAATAAAAAAAATGAAAATTTCAAGCAATAAAAAAACATTCGCAAGGGATTGCCCTGTTTAAATAACAAATTTAAGCGGAGTGGAATTTCAAAAAGCACTAGATTATAATAATTCTTTTGGCATATGCTTTTTTATCCCCTGTTAAGGTTATTCTCCTTTGATGGTGCTTATTACTCTTTGTGAATCTCCCCTTAGGGAGAAAAGAGTATCAGGAAAAATATTTACAGTAGTCTTTAAAATGTTTAATCCCATAAAGTGCTGATCCTGGTTCTCTGATAATTAAGATACCATCTATATTATTAAGAGTCATTTTCCCCCAATTCGCATTTGATTGACTCCAATAATCATCATGAGCAGTACTTTGCCTAACATTATCAGTATTCTTGGATTATGCTTCTATAGCAAACCTCTAACACGATAGCTATGTTAATACAAAGGCTTTGCTGTCAATTGAAAATCGCATATTATCTCGAAAACATCATTAAGGTCACTGGCGCTCATATCATTTATTTGTTGGGCAGTACTTAATGATACAATGCCTACAGCTTTTTCTAAAGGTTGTTGCTTTGTGGCTCCAAAGATGCAATTAGTGCAGGTTCTTCAGCAAAGAATAATTCCTATGCAACCTCATGCCTCTTTTCCAGTTCTTATTGTTCATAATAACCAGTAAAAAAGCTGATAAAACTAATATATGGAAAAAAGCCTGAATTAAATTTTTTTTGCATTAAATTAAACTTAGTGTCACCTAATAATTTTTCACTGATGTATATAAAAGTCTTTGAATGTTTTATATGAAGGTAGTAATAAAATAGGGACAACTTAATTATGATATATTATCGGTAGGAAAATTTTTATTATATGCTATTAGGTTAAAACTAAATAAAAAAAGACAGCCAGAAAAGCTGTCTTTCTGCTCAAAAAATTAACGGGGAGGTAATCAAAAGGAGATAGGATATGTTTAGCCTTTTGATAAAAAATCCCTCCCCGAGAGATAAATTTCTCTTTAAAGCTTTTTTATTTCATTCTACTAATAATTCTTCCTCTCTCAAATAGGCTCTATTACAAAATCTGAATCTATTTTCTATTCATTATATATTAATTAATTAAATATGTCTATACATTTTAAAACTTCTATATAATTTTTCCTGATATTTTCCTTCCCTCACGAGAGCTCTATCCTTCATGTCTTTATTGATAATGCCTTTATTACAAAACAATCCCGGAGACCTCTTCTGAAGGCTGATGTTTCAATGTGTAATTTCTAAATCTTCTTAAGCATAAAAGAATTCCCCAATAACATGCTGCTCTTTGTTACTGTGGCGTGATAAAGGGAAAAAAATTACCTGAAAAAAAAATAAAGAGATAAAAAAAGAGGGGAGGTTTTTTGGCAAAACCATGAGCTATCCCCCTGTGATTTTTTAAATAAAATAGCAACCAAAAACTAAAATTATAATTAGCATAACATTAATTATTTGTTAAGTCAGGAACAACGTATATAATCATTTGAAATCGACCAGGAAAGTTCTATTTAATTAACAATTTTAATAATAGAGGGAGCAACATATAGACCACTACTTAAAATGCGCAACTAATTTTTTGTATGGACTAAAAAAATTATTTTTTGGACAGAAGTTTAATACGTTCATCGGCTTTTTCATCCTCCCTGCGTTTTCTGAGTATAATACTATATTGAGCTTTAGCTTCATCTATTTTTTTCAGCGCTTCATATGCTTCTGCAAGAGCATATCTGATATCAATCTCACCCGTTTCGTCTTTTTTGGCCGACTGCAAACTTTTATTAAGAACTTCAATTGCCTTTTCCGGTTCTCCATTTTTTAAATATGCTTTTCCTAAAATAGCAATGCTTTTAAAGTGCTTTGGATTATCGTTTGGAAGCTGTTTTAATATATCTATTGCTCGCTTTACATTACCCAATTTCCAATAACAACGTCCAAGAAGTGCCGCAGAATTATAATCATACGCAGTTTCAAAATACTTTTCCAGCTCCTCTGCAGCTGCAGAATATTCTCCATTACCTGCTAAAATAAATCCTTTTAGATTTCTTGCCTGATAGTTTTTTGAATTCAAAACAAGGGCTTTCCCTAACAACTTAAGGGCAGTTTCTTTATTACCCTTAAGCTCCTCTCCTACAGCTCGATTTGTCAATCGTCGAGACCTATTATCAGGTAATAAAAAATAAAAAGCTGCCCCTGCTCCCAACGCAAGGCTAATGGTAAGAAAAACATTAAAAATATTTATTAGAATAATAAAAGCAACGGTACCAGCAATCAGTGGACCATAACCAATTGGTGGTTTAGCCAACCTGAATAGATTCCTCGCACTATCCAAGCTATCATAGCCGCCAGAGGGTCTGGAAAGCCGTGCTTGACGATGACTATGATATATACCAAAATTATCAAAATCTATTCTCTTGCGGGAAGATTTTTTAGCCATTACAAAATCACTCGCTTGCGCTCTAAGTATCTATCTATGTTCTCCTCAAAGGCATATTTTTGCTCTCAACAATATTATAAAATTATTACACATTAATAATCTATGGTCAATATCGACAGTCTAAGTAAAAAGCAAAAGTATTAATTGAGCACAAAAATCAATTTGCAGCCTGATGAAACCCTAAAATCTATAAAAATCAGTTTGACTTATGTGAAAATTTTGATTAAACTCTAAACCTAAGGCCAGCGGAGAGATGTCCGAGAGGCCGAAGGAGCGCGCTTGGAAAGCGTGTGTCTCGTTAATAACGGGACCGTGGGTTCGAATCCCACTCTCTCCGCCATAATTATTAATGTCCATTATGATTTCCATTATATTTCCCATTTAAATAATGCGCGATAATATTAATAAAAAGAAAAAAGTAATTGATGAAATATTTAAAATATGTAAAGACAAAAATACCTTTATTTTCGATAATAAACTCGTAAAACAAATCGCGGAAAAATATAAATTTAAAAATCCTTTTGATGCTACTAAATTTGATAATATTAATAAACTACCTGACATTTTGATAAAAGAAGATTTTTTTATTATACATTTAGGAGAGGGAAAGCATAAATTTGTAAAAGGAATAAAAAATGGATATCATAAATTTGAGAAGGTAGATGATAAAGATGTCTTTGAATGGAAATATAGAAGAAGTATATTAAATGAATATGATACTAGTGAATCTAATATCATTTCAGTTGCAAATAATCAAAGAATTATTCATGATTTTTTATACGCAGATATTGTAGCAAATCCAAAATCATACAATTCTAAAAGAACAAAAATTAGCTTTTCGTATAATATTGGCATCGAAAAAATAATTGTAAATAATTTACAAATGGAAATAGATTTTATTGTGGAGTTAAACAATATTGTTACTATATTTGAAGGGAAAAATAGGTTTGTGCCAGATTTTGCTATTTATCAAATTTTTATTCCATTCAAATATTTTACAATACTAAAATATAAAGATAAGCTAAATATAGACTCAATTAATGCGTGCTATATATTAAGAGAAAAGCAAAAAGAAAGTTCAATTTTAAGATTATATCAATATATTTTTGAAAATGAAGAAGATATGAGTTCAATCAAATTAATAAAAAATGCACAGTATAATCTAAGGATACGATAATCAATGCAAGCCTCAATTGACAAATTTGCAAATAAGATTTTTTTAATGGATATATTTGATATACTTGATAAACTACCAGAAAAAAGTATAGATATGATATATGGTGATCCCGATTATAATGTTGGCAGAAAATATAATGGAAAAAAATACACAAAAAATTTTAATGAATATATAGAATGGTATATTAATCTTTCTAAAAAATGTATTAGAGTATTAAAAGATACTGGTAATATGTTTTTAATAAACTATCCAAAGCAAAACTCTTATTTAAGAGTTCTTTATTTAGATAAAGTATGCTATGAAGTACTTGATTATGTATGGATTTATAATACAAATATAGGACATTCAGCTAAAAGATTTACAACTGCTCATAGAACCATTCTCCATTGCAGAAAAACTAAAAATAATAACTTCTATAAAGAAAATGTTGCTATGCCTTATAAGAATCCCCAAGACAAAAGAATATTAAAAAATATAGAAAATGGATCTAGAGGAAGAATGCCTTACAGTTGGCTATTTCATAATTTGGTTAAAAACGTTAGTAAAGAAAAAACAATTCATTCATGCCAAATACCTCAAAAATTATCGGAATTATTAATAAAAAGCTGTACAAAAGAAGATGATATAGTACTAATACTATTTGGAGGAAGTGGTTCAGAAATTGAAATTTGTAAGAGATTGAAAAGAAAGTATATATCCGCAGAAATAGATGAAAAATACTATAAAATGATAACTGATAGATTAGATAAAGGAAAAATATCTGAAAAATATCGTATTCAACAAAAAAATGGCGAAATATATAATGAAGATGCTCAATTACTTTTACTCGAAAATGAGAACAAATATTTGCCGAATGAGTAATAAATATATTGGCCGTGCTAGGTGGGGAGCTAGCGGTGCCCTGTACCTGAAACCCGCTATAGCAGGACTGAAAGCCTTTTTGAGGGGTGAGATGGCAGGTTGGTCTCAATTGGATTGGCCTTAAGGATTCGGGCCCTGGGCGGTGGCAGCCCGTGAATCCCGTCAGGCCCGGAAGGGAGCAGCGGTAAGCGGTTTACTGTCAGGTGTCCCAGGTAATCCCGCATCTGGTCATCCTTTTGAAGACGCTGCACATGAGCTTCGAAAAAAGGATGCACGGCCTTTTTCCCAATTAATTTTTCAAGGATAGATGATCATGACTCATCAGGTTTTAGCACTGAAACTACGACCACAAACTTTTGACCAGGTGGTAGGTCAGGACTCTATAATAAAAACCCTTAAAAACGCCATCGAAAGTAACCGTATCCCTCCAGCTTTTATCTTCTCCGGTATTCGAGGCGTTGGCAAAACTTCTACCGCCCGCATCCTGGCGAAAGCCCTTAATTGCAAAGAAGGTCCCACACCTAAGCCATGTAATAAGTGCACTAATTGTAAGGAGATATCACTGGGCTCTTCAATGGATGTTCTTGAACTGGATGCTGCTTCAAACCGAGGGATAGATGAGATTCGTGATATTAGAAGCAAAGTCAAGTATCCCCCTTTGGTAAGCAAATATAAAATCTATATCCTCGATGAAGCTCATATGCTTACCACTCAAGCCTTTAATGCTCTATTGAAAACGTTGGAGGAACCTCCTCCTTATATCATCTTTATACTCTCTACTACAGAATTTCATAAACTCCCTGCTACTATAATCTCACGCTGCCAGCATTTCGATTTTCGCCGAATTCCTCATCATCTTATTCTTGACCATCTGCGCACAATAACTGAAGAAGAAAATATCGAAGCTGATGACGTCAGCTTAGCCCTGATTGCCACAGCATCCGAAGGAAGTCTTCGAGATGCTCAGAGAAGCCTTGATCAGATAATCTCATATAGCGGTAAAAAAATTCTTTATGACGATGTAGTCAGCATCCTCGGTATAATCAGTCATGAAATGCTCCTTTCTATCACCCAGGCAATAATGAGCAATAAAGGAGATGAACTGATAAAACTGACAGATAAACTTATGAATTACGGCTATGAACCCCATCAAATATGTCATCAGCTAATTGGTCACCTACGAAATCTACTCCTCTTCAAAGTTGTTGATGCTCCAGAAGAAATGATAAGCTTACCCAAAGAAGATTATGAGAAACTTCAACACCAAGCTGCTTCCTTCTCCAAACCTGAGATATTGAGGTTGTTAGATATGATACTAAAGGAGGAGAAAGAAATTAGGTATAGTTCGCAATCCCGCTTTCAATTAGAATCGCTGCTTATTCGCATGTCACTGCTCAAGAGCTTGCTTCCGGTGGATGACCTCATATCAAAATTGGAAAATTTTGCCGGAAAATTAAGCTCCGCAGCTATTATTGAAAAAGAAGAGGAGCTTAACTCAACGGCACAGGCACAGATCGACGAGCCAGACCTCTTCTCCAATTCCTCTTCGAAAACTATAAAAGAGGAACCTGCAAAATCCACGGAAAAACTCTCACAGCAAAAAGATATAGGTGTTGAAGAGACTGGTGATCATTATCAAATCCCCCCTCAGGATAGTAACTTGAAAGATACAATTTTAAATACCATTAAGCAAGAAAAACCTCAGGTTTACCATCTCATGAATTTTGCTAATTCAATAAATTTTAAAAATAGCACTTTAACTCTAAACTTTAGTCAAAAAAATGGAATGCATAAAGAGCTCCTGGAAGAAAAAGCAAAAATTAAATCCTTGAAACAGTTAGCCAGTAAAATAGCCCAGAGGGAAATCGAGATTAAAATAGTCACTTCTGCAGAGGAGAAAAAAGAACTGGAACAAAGGGCTGAGGTAAATCCAGAAGAAGAAAATAAAAAAAGGCTGGAAAAACAAGTGCTCTCTCAGCCCAGAGTTAAGGATTTTATTGATACCTTCAAAGGTAAAATAACTCATATTGAAGACTTACAAGATAAAAAATGAACATCATTAAGAGTTAAATGAAAATATAACTCTTTAATATTATTATATTAGGAGCGGTATGATGAAAAATTGGGCAAAGCTCATGAAAGAAGCTCAGAAAATGCAGGAAAGGCTTAAACAACAAATGGAAGAAATGAAAGTTGAAGCCTCAGCAGGAGGCGATATGGTCACAGCCATTATGGATGGGAACAAACAATTACTAAGCCTTAAAATAGACCCAGAAGTAGTTAATCCCCAGGACATTAACATGCTGCAAGATTTAATAATTGCTGCTATTAATGAGGCAGCTCGAAAAGTAGATGAAGAACTAAAAGGCGAAATGGGAGACCTGCTGGGAGGCATTAATATTCCCGGCCTTACGTAGTATAAAATGGTTAAATATTCTAAACCATTGGAGAAATTAGTAAATGAGCTGGGTAAGCTTCCAGGGATTGGTCTCAAATCAGCTCAGAGATTGGCTTTTTATATTTTGCGTCAGCCTACTTCTGAAATAGATAAGCTCATTGGAGCCATAACTGAAGTTAAGCAAAAAATAAGTTACTGCTCAATTTGTTACAATATGACTGAGAGTGACCCCTGCTCAATATGTGCTGATCCTCAGAGAGATAAGAGCAAGATTTGCGTGGTAGAAGATCCAAATAGCCTTCTAACAATAGAAAGAACTAATGAATATAACGGTCTATACCATGTGCTTTTAGGAGTACTATCTCCGTTGGATGGTATAGGACCTGAACAGCTTAAAATAAAAGAATTGCTTACGAGGATTAAGCAAGGTGGCATTAAGGAAATTATTATAGCTACCAGCCCGAATGTACAAGGTGAATCTACTGCTCTTTATCTTGCTCGACTCATTAAACCCTTAGCTATTAAAGTCACCCGTATCGCCTTTGGAGTTCCCGTGGGATCTGATCTGGAATATGCTGACGAAGTAACTATGGCGAAAGCAATGGAGGGAAGACGCGAGCTATAGTCTTTAGTAATTGGATAATTATTTTTATTTTTTTAATCCTGCATAATATTCTTTAACCGCTCTGCTAATACTTCTTACAAGAGCAAGCAGAAAATCATCGTATACGCCTTCATTCCTTTCTAATCGGCCGGATAGATTGAACTCCAGATGGCCTCCTATTTGGAGTACCTTTTTAGTAAGCTCATACACCTCTTCTGCTGTTGGATAATAACCATAGTGCGGTTTACCTTTAAATTGAATTATTCCGCTGCTCCCGTGCATTATTCCATCAGATGACCACATATATTTCTTACCCTGATAGTTGTCTGGCACATGTTCCGCTAAACAAATTCCGTGGAAGGAATAGATGTCTACCAAAGGTACAATGTGCTCCATATCTACTTTGGAAGAGGAGACAATATGACGAGCTCCTTTAGATTGTAAATATGTTATTACCTTCTTTTCCCATTGCCAACCGGCAGTACCTTCATTGGTTACTTCAAAAAGAAGAGAATCTGCATAATCTTTTCCAATCATCTCCCACAGTACATCAATATATCGACGTTGTATAGGCCAGTATTGAGAACTATAAAAATCAGGTACTCCCTGTCGAGAAGTTTTAATAAAACCGTTTATATTATTCCGAGAATTCCAGGCATGATTCTCCCACGCTCCCGGTAAATCTCGCATTCCTGACTCATCAAAGATAACTAACATCACCCTCAATCCTATACGATCAAGATAAGCTATTCTTCGTCGCATCACTTTAAAATATTCTCTATCCAATTGCTTCAGGTCATATGAATCCTGAGCATTCTTTTTCCAGGGGAAGTGTTTGCCATAGGAATTGTAGGCCCAAACTCTCACGAAATTGCAGCCGCAATCTTTGGTGATTCGGGCAAATTGTTGGTATTTCATATTGGGAGAGAAAAGGGAATAAAAACCTACACCTATAAGCTGCCTCCAGCCAACATTATTTTTAATTGCCTTATCTTCAATTCGAGTTTGGGCTGAAGCAAAAGATGCTATGTTTAAAAGATAAAAAAATATTAGAAAAAATAAAAGCTTCATGATTATATTATTATTTAAGGACAATGAGCTGCTTTCTATTTGAAGGATTTAGTTCTATTGTTTTGGATTCTGCCAAAATAATGATATATCTCCTTCCTCCCTTTTAAGCACCCGTATTCTTGGCTGACTTTTTATAAAAAGGCCATTAATTGTACGCTGCAATTCCAATTTTTTAATTACGTGTTCCTTCCTATCTTTAGCAGTCGATATTATTTGGGGAGTAAATAGAATTAAGGTAAGAGATATATCGTGATTTCCGGCAACTATGGGGATTTTCTTGCGATAGATATTTCTGTAACGGTGCAGCTTTCCCAGCTCAAGAGCTTTCCTCCTCAACATAAAAAATATTTTCGGATTGTTCTTTTGTAAATGATTAAGTAAAGTAAGAGAAGCAAAGGTTTCTTCCTGGGCTTTTTTACCATCTATTTTTAGAATGTATTTTCCTGGAGGCATGGGGCCAAAGGTAAATATCAAGTTTGAATCTGCCTGAGCAACTCCCTTGGTTTCATATCTTTTCTGTTCTCCTGCTGTTGACGGCCTTGTTTCAGGGATTTTTGCGGTAGAAATGGGTGGCATTTTTTTACTACTATCAATGGTCTCTTTTTTCTCTGTAAATTCAGATGGTGTGCTTTTATCTTTTGCAGAAGTTGTTTGTTCTCCCTCAGCCTCAATTTTCAATTTAACAGGTTCCTCACGTTCTGCAATACTTTCCGCAATTTGATCTTGTGGATAAATTGTTTCTCTATCTTTGCTCTCTTTATATTTGAATTCATAAAAAAAATAAGCTGCCGTAGCCAATACAATAAAGATAGCCGCCATCGCCCACCATTTCTTACTGCTCGCTTTCTCTTTAATTGCCCCAGGTTCCCGAACAGTTTTATCCTCATTCAAAGCGAGCGTAGGTAAAGTCTCTGGTTGTTTAAGGCTTTTATAATTTTTCATATCATTCAGCAGCTCTTCACAGGACTGATAACGTTCTGCAGGGTCCTTGCTTAAAGCTTTCAACACGATATGATTGAAGGCTGGTGGTACCAGCAGGTTTATTTTCCTTGGTGGTATGGGATCTTCATTGATAATACGATAGATTATTGTAGAGTTTATCTCGCCAGCAAAGGGGCGCTCACCCGTGAGCATCTGATATAAAATTATACCCAGGGAAAAAATATCCGATCTCAGGTCAATTCTCCCGCCCATTATCTGTTCTGGTGACATATAAGCAGGGGTACCTAAGGTCTTATGGCTAGCGGTGATAGTAGCTCCAAGAGCTCGAGCAATGCCAAAATCGGCAATTTTAATCAGTCCATCTTTTCTTATTAATATATTGGAAGGTTTTAAATCCCGGTGAATAACTCCTTGCTGATGCGCATAGCTCATACCCTGGCAGAGTTGTTCAAATATGTTTACAATTTCCTCAATAGAAAACCGATAGTTTTTTGCAATTTTTTCCGCTAAGTTTTCACCTTCCACCAACTCCATTGCGATGAACGATATACCCTCTTCCTCTCCAACATCATGTATAGCTATTATGTTAGAATGGGATAGATTTCCTGCTAATTGTGACTCCCGCTGGAACCGAAGCTTAAATTCTTCCCGCTCTGAAGTGTCAACCATCTGCTCAATATTAAATGTTTTAACTGCAATCTTCCTTTTAATCTGAGAATCATAGGCCAAATATACTATGCCCATAGCTCCGCGGCCAATTTCTTCTAAAATCTGGTATCTGCCTAATTTTTCAGGTTTCATTTATGTAGAAAATAAATGAAAATCAACTAGTATTATAAAATGGAATAATTCATTTCGCCTTATTAAATATTTTTTTGATTTTTAGCGCAATCTTAATATTTTCTTTGGCATTCTCCTCCTGGTTTTCATGCTCTCTTTCAACATTTTCTTTATTATAACCGGCTACCACAATAGTAATATTATCTCTGCCTCCTGATTGATTAGCCATCATTACCAGTCTATTTACCATAGACTCTACATTACCCTCCTGGGATAAAACACTTTCAATATTCTTTTTATTTAAATCGCCATAAAGGCCATCACTACAAAGCACAAGAAATTGATTATCCTTCAATGACTTTGCAAAAGTATCTATTTCCAAATCTGGGCGAGCACCAATTGCACGGGTAATAATGTTCCTTAAAGTTGATCTTTCTATAACCTCATTTTCCCTATTAAGCCTTTTCATCTGCATTCCTATAAAACTATGGTCCTTTGTAATCTGTTTCAACTTTCCTTTTTTGAATAGATAAGCACGGCTATCCCCCACATTTGCAATAGTAACCTCATTATTAATAATGCAAGCGGCAACCAATGTGGTTCCCATTGTTATATGATGATTATTACCATCTGATGCTTTGTAAATTACTGCATTTGCTCGCTCAAAACCTGCTTTAAATAAGTCCAAAATTGCTTTCTTGTTAAATTTTGATTTGCTAAGTGATTGAATCTCTTTAAGAAAGCTTTCTCTTAGAATACCAATAGCTGTACTGCTTGCTATTTCACCTCCAAAGTGACCACCCATACCGTCAGCAACCGCGGCGAGATAAGCGGCAATTCCATTTAGCTTTGCTACATCTGCTAAATCAAGGATAAGAAAAGCATCCTCATTTTTTTCTCTCTTTTTTCCTATGTCGGTAGCGCCATAAATATCTACAATATTCATATTAATCCTTTACATAAAAATGCCTTAAATGCACATTATTAATTGATAACCTATCGCCTTTATTAATAATAGAAAGATATTATACATTAAATTTAAAAGTAATCACATCCCCATCTTTTACCTGGTATTCTTTACCTTCAAGTCGTAGTAATCCTTGCTTACGAGCTTCATCTATTGAGTCTAATTTTATTAACTCTTTAAAAGAGATTACCTCTGCTCTAATAAAACCCCTCTGAATGTCAGAATGAATGGCACCTGCTGCTTTCAGCGCTGTAGAGGAGTGCTTTATGCTCCATGACTTAACTTCGTCACTCTGGTAGGTGAAAAAAGATATTAATCCCAGAAGCTCATATGAAGTACGGATGATTCTCTCTATTAAAGATTGATCAATTCCATAGCTTTCCATGAATTCCTGTGCATCTTCCTCATTGAGCTGAGAAATCTCCATCTCCACTTTTCCGCAAATTTGACAAAATGCCACATTGGATTTATTCGCAAACTCTTTTAATTGATATTTCTCTATGTACTGGGAACACTCTGGAAGTTCTTCCTCTCCCAGATTAATAATTGTGAGCATTGGATATTGCGAAAGAAAACGATATCCTCTGAGCATGGTCTCTTCTTCAGGCATAAATACTAACTCCCTCAGAGGTTTCTCCTCTTCCAGAGCTTCCTGGCATCGTGTTAATAGTTCCAGCTCTTTCTCCAGTTCTGCACTTTTCATTTTCATGATATCCTTTTCCAGCCGAGGAATCCGATTCTCTATTACAATTAAATCCGCTAACATGAGCTCTGATTCCAGGTTCATTATATCTCGCTTGGGATTAATCTCTCCGGGTGCATGGGGAATCTCAGAGTCTTTAAAAGCTCTTACTATATGACCAAGGGCATCTACCTGACGCAGCTGAGTAAGAAATTCGCTTTCCTTAACTTCTTTAACGGCAAAACCGGGGATATCTACATATTCAAACTGTGCAAAGACTGTCTTTTTCGGATTGAAAATATTAACAAGCTTATGTACTCTTTCATCAGGTACTTTTGCCATACCAATGTTTGGAGATGCTTTACTCTCTATATACTTTGAAAGCGGAATTTGAGAGCCAGTGAGGGTATTGAAAAGGGTGGTCTTCCCCACCAGGGGGTATCCCACTAATCCCATCTTCATAGAACAACCCTCCATTCGCTTGATTAAGATTATATACTATGAACCGCTAATTCCTTTATATTACTGTAATAATCCTTTCATTTATTACATCTTATCCACTACCTTTTGTCAAGATAAATATTATATACGAACAAAAAGCTAAGCATACGTTTTGTCATAGGCTTATTCCAACAAAGTTCGAATGAGGCGAAACCGCATTTTAATATTTACCTGCACAGGAAAACGATAGAGGGATAAGATATCTCCTTGTCCGAAGTAACTTCTGCTACTTAAACATAAAAATACCACACCAGTAACAATTATGTGACTCTGTCTCCTTCAGACAACCAAATAGGCTGTCCCAATATGGTATGTTTTTGGAATAAAACAGTATGATTGTGAGAATAGCTTTAAATCCTCCCCTAACTCTTAAGAAAAGGTAAGCTTTGTGTTAATTTTCTGATATTTTCTTTAATATGACGCCCTGTAAAAGCATTTAAAGATTGACAAATAATTGCGTTTCTTATAAACTTAGTAAAAATTTATTTATTTTTGAATAAGATTGGGGTGATAAAATGCTGGCATTAAACTTTGTTCGAGAGAATATAGGATTAATTAAAGAAAAAATGGAACAACGAGGGACGGAAACGGACCTCGATAAACTTGTTTCTATGGATGAGCAGAGGAGAGAGCTTCTCACAGAGGCTGATTCATTGAAGCATAAACGCAATATAACTTCAGAAAAGATTGCGGAGCTTAAAAAGTCTAAAAAAGATGCTTCAGATTTGATTGAAGAAATGAAAGAAGTATCATCAAAAATAAAAGAGTTTGATGATAAGCTTCGAGACGTTGATGATAAGCTCAACGAGATACTAATGGTAATCCCCAATATACCGCACTCATCAGTCCCTGTAGGACAAACAGAAGAAGATAATACCATTGTAAGAACTGTGGGAGAAAAGCCGCAGTTTGATTTTGAACCAAAATCACATGTAGACATCGGAGAAGAACTTGATATCCTCGATTTCAATCGTGCATCAAAGATAACCGGTGCACGTTTTGCTCTCTATAAAGGTCTGGGCGCACGATTAGAAAGATCACTGATAAATTTTATGCTTGATCTGCATATTTATGAACAGGATTATACTGAAATACTTCCTCCCTTTATCGTTAATGCACGTAGCATGACGGGTACAGGTCAATTACCCAAATTTGAGGAAGACCTCTTCAAGCTCAATTTGAAGGATAGAGATTACTATCTTGTTCCTACAGCAGAAGTGCCCGTTACTAATATATATCAAGACGAAATTATAGAAGGGGCAATGCTTCCGGTGAACTTCTGTGCTTATACTCCCTGTTTCCGCAGTGAGGCGGGCTCTTATGGTAGAGATGTTAAGGGTCTCATCAGACAGCATCAGTTTAATAAAGTTGAGCTGGTTAAATTTGCTCATCCTGATGATTCTTACAATCAACTGGAGCGCCTCACCAACGATGCCGAGGAAATTCTAAAACAATTGGGGCTCCATTATCAAGTAGTAACCCTGTGTACCGGAGACCTTGGTTTTAGCTCAGCCAAAACCTATGACCTCGAGGTATGGCTGCCAAGTCAGAATAAATATAGAGAGATTTCTTCCTGCTCCAATTTCGAAGATTTTCAGTCCCGTCGCGCTAACATTCGCTTCAGAACCAGCTCAGGTAAAACAGAACTAGCCCATACACTCAATGGCTCCGGCTTAGCTGTGGGTCGAACTCTGGTTGCTATTTTAGAGAATTATCAGCAGAAAGATGGCTCAGTTGTAATCCCTGAGAAGCTTAGAAAATACATGGGAGGAGCTGAGGTAATTAAGGCATAGTAATTCAGAAGCTCCAATGTTATTTAAAGAGCTTTTATTTTGATGTAATCAGTTTAAACGCCAAGGCCGAAAAAGCCTTGGCGTTTGATTTTTGCAAAAATAGCTATTCATGAAACATTAATACCACCGTTATGTCTGGCAAAAACTTACAGACAAAATTATCAAAGATAATCCTTACTGCTGCAATCCTTATATGCCTTTTCTCATTATTGCTCATTTTCATATTGAAATCCTATACTCTTAATCTGGGATTTGTGCATTTCGAAGTGAATAATCCTCTTCCCTGGATGGCGGCTTTATTAATAATCCTGTCTCTAACCTGCTGGCAGTTAAATTCTTCCAGAATAGATACGAAGAAAAACCTTATATTTAACCTTTTAAAAAAGGCGGATATCTACCATTTGCTGCTTTTGAGCATTTTTATGGTCTGTCTTTATTTTTTTCACTATTATGGTGGCAGAATAGGGAGCGACGGTCTCATTTTCTACCGCTGGGTATGGAGCTTTCTCTTCAGCGGTCAGCCTGATCCCTGGAGCTCGGAAATCTTTGAGTTTAAAATTCGCTATTTAGCCAGCCCGGCTCCCCTCTGGTTTCCTTTCTTACTGCTGGGGCACTTTTTTGCCTGGGCAGCTAACCTTTTCGGTCGCTCTATTCCTTTAAATGGTGCCAGCTATCCTTATGTCAACGCTGTCTGCCTGAGCAGCTTGCTCTATGCTTTCATCGGCATTATTTTGATCTATGAGCTATTAAAGAATTATTTTAGCAAGCGTATCTCCTTTTTTAGTGTGGTTGCCCTATGGCTGGGTGCCTTTCCCTTATGGTATATGATTTACCAACCCACTATGCCGCAGTGTGCTTCTCTTTTTTCAGTTGCCCTCTTTATCTATGTCTGGTTCAAAAGCCGGGGTGATCGAAGCATAAAAGGATGGATATGGCTCTTTATTTTGGCCATGCTCATGATCGCCATTAGGCCTTATAACATTATCTACCTTCTCTTTCCTATCATAGAAGTAATTCAAGGCAGGGTGAAGCTCTTTAAGACGAAAAAATGGGCTCTGCTAAAATCCTCCGTTATTAAAGACGTAACACTTCTTGTCGTATTTGCCGTCAGCGTCTATTTTCTATTCCATCTGATACATGGATGGGAATTCATTCGAAATCCGGATGTCTTTCAATGGTCAAAGCCTAAAATAGGTGAGCTTTTCTTCTCATCTTATCATGGGCTTCTCAGTTGGACACCTCTTATATATCTCTCGCTTATTGGTTTTCCTTTTATGTTCAAAAAAGATAAACGGATGTTCCTCTATCTTCTTATTTGTTTTCTTGCATTGGTTTACGTTTTAAGCAGCGTAACAGACTGGTACGCCGGAGATTCCTATGGGAATCGACGATTTAACGGTGGACTTTTCATCTTTGCCTTTACCTTAGCTGCATTAATAGAAAAAATAAAGGAGCATCCATACCTATTATTAGGAGTTTTTATCGGTTGTTTTGCTTTGGGAAATATCCTCTTTATGGATCAATACAATAAAGCGCAAATCCCTCATCTGGATACTATCTCTTTTAGCCGTACACAACAGAAAAAGATATCCTCTTTTTACCAACGATTTGGCCACCCCTTCTCCTTCCCCGCTAATGTATGGTTCAGGCTCAAGTATGGTGCGCCCCTGGAAAATTTCGACCGCATCTTCGGACACAAGCCCTATCATAATCTCTCCATTGATATCGGAAGTCAGCAGGATGAGCCTTTTCTGGGAAAAGGATGGTATGGAATCGAGAGTTACCAGGGAGCTTTTTCTTTTCGCTGGTCAAAGGGCAGGGAATCAAACCTCCTAATTTCTCTCTTCGATGCTTTCAATTATCAATTGGAGCTGAAGGCAGCACCCTTCAGCTATGCAAAATCACCTGAACAAGGGATAACAATTTTTATAAATGGGAAAAAGGCTTCCAGCATCAAATTAAGAAATGGTTTCAATAGCTATAAAACGTTTATCCCAAAAAGCTACTGGAAAGCTGGCCTCAACGAGATAAAATTTCACTATGAATATTGTCAGCAGCCCAGAGCTGTTATGGAAGGTAACGACGGCCGTCTTCTCGGCGTTGCCATCGATTATGTTAAACTGCAGATAATCAAATGAAACCAATAACACCTAACCGCATAGTATTCATCAATCCCCCTCTCACTCTAGAGGAACGATATGGCAGCCTTGCCGAGGCGGGTTCTACTATGCCCTCCCTGGGATTGTTATCATTGGCAGCAGTGGCCCGAAAAAATGGCTTTGAATGTGGGATAATTGAAGCTTCATCACTACAGCTCACCCTTGAAGAATGCCTTGAACAGGTCAAATCCTGGCATCCTCATATTGTGGGAATTACCGCCTGTACCACCGCTATCGTATCCGCCGCTGAGGTGGCAAAAAGGATAAAGGAATGGAATGGCGATATAACCACCATAATAGGTGGCCCCCACCTCACAGCTCTCCCCGAAGAGACCCTGAAGACCTATCCTCAGTTCGACATAGGTATTATTGGTGAGGGAGAGGAGACGTTGGTAGAATTATTGGAAAAGATAGAAACAAAGAAATCCATTGATAAGGCAAAAGGCCTCATCTTTCAACAGAATGGAAACTTTGTCAAAACCGAGCCTCGACCCTTTATTACCTCATTGGATGAGCTGCCGCTGCCAGCCTGGGACCTGTTGCCCGGTTTTCCTCACCGCTATAAACCGGCAGCGCTCAAAGTCCGCCGCTTGCCCGCTGCCCATGTGGTCAGCTCTCGGGGCTGTCCCTTTCGCTGCATCTTCTGCGACCGTTCCGTGTTCGGAAGAAAGTACCGCATTCACAGCGCTGAATATATGATGGAGCTCATTAAAAAACTCTATCATGATTTTGGGGTACGGGAGATATCTTTTGAGGACGATACCTTCACCCTTTTTATAGAAAGACTGGTGAAGCTGTGCAACATGATAATGCAGGAAGGCCTGGATATAAGCTGGTCCTGCAACGGCAGGGTGGAGACGGCAGGGTTTGGACTCATGAAACTAATGAGGCAGGCGGGCTGTTGGCAGATTGCCTACGGCATCGAAAGCGGTGATCAAAAAATATTGGATATCGCCAGAAAAGGAATAATGCTAAAACTAATCAAAGAAGCTATTCAATGTACTCACGATGCGGGTATTTTCATTAAAGGCTTCTTCATTCTGGGTTTTCCGCAGGAAAGCGAGGAGACTCTGCAGCGGACTATCAACTTTGCCAGAGAGCTCAAGCTGGATGATGTCTCCATCAGCTTAATGACTCCCTTCCCCGGAACGGAAATCTATAAATGGGGCGATAAATATGGCTCCTTTGAGCGCGACTGGAAGAAAATGAACCTGCTGGATGCTGTCTATATTCCTCATGGTCTATCACAAGAAAAACTCCTGTCTTATCAGAAAAAATTCCTGCGAGAGTTCTACCTGCGCCCCCGAATCGTTCTCTCCTACCTCAAGCGAATTCTCAAAAGCCCCTCCCTCATTCCCCAGCTTTTCAAAGCCTTCATCGGCTACCTGAAAAAAATCCGTTAGTCAATATAGATACTAAAGGCTCTTATGAATACTATTCAAATACAACTGTAAACGTAAATGTCTTATTTGAGTAGTTCTCAGTAAAAACAAATGTACATTCAGTACCTGAAGGAATAACCTCACCATTCCAAACAGGTACAAAAAAATCTAATTGCATACATTGTCCATTATTATAAATCCAATCAACCGTAATGTTCTCGCTCGGTATATCCCAAGCGGAACATGTAGTGATGCTAAGATTAACAAGAACATCAGCAACTGATATTGTTCCGTAATTTGCTATGTATGGTGCAATCTCAAAAAAGCCCTGTTCACTGGGGCGTAGTTCTACAGGGATAGCGACTATTGCACCGTTTTTAATATAACTGAAATCAAACCACTGATCGTCAGGATAATACTTTACATAAAAATCGCACCATTCTAATATTGCTTCTTGGATGCTTGTGGTTGTGGTGGAGGAGGTAGTGGAGGATGTACTTGTTGAGGTAGATGTAGTGGAGATTGATGTGCTGGTCTTTGTAGTTGTAATTGATTTGCGGCTGGTTGTGGTGGCTACAGGTACAGAAGTCGTAGTGCTGGAAGTTGTAGTTGTGCGAGTGGAGGTACTTGTTAAGGTTCTTGAGGTGATGAGGGTGGTGGTGTTGGTATTAGATTGACCGGGTACAGAAGTTGTCGTAGTGCTGGAGGAGCTGGTGGTTTGGGTGGTTTTGTTTGCGCTCTGCTTTGCAACCTGTCCATTCAATGATGATACGGGCTCAGTGGGCGACCTCGATTTGCAGCTTAAATAGAAGATTAAAATCCCTATGATAAGAATAAAGACAAGAAGCACATAAGGAAAAGCCTTTGAATTATTATAGGAGCTTCTCATCATACTTTTCCCTTATATCTCTTTAGTTACTATAAACTCTCAGCTCTTCTTATATGGATAATGATATATGCAATATATTACATCATTTTATTGCCCTTATGTCAATATCATACCTGGTTGGAGGTACCGCCTCTTTCTTATTCTGATAACAAAATGTATGGTTATGTGATGGCTTTTTTATTCAAACAATCAATAAGCTAAGCAACAGTGTTGCCAAAGCGGCCGTGCCGCCTGTCCCTACACGGGAGTCCGTTGCAAGGAAAATAAGAAGAAGTAGACGGAGTCTCTTTGTTGTATCTTTTGACGAAAATAGTCGAATCACCATTTTAACAATGTGGCAAAGCCGCATGCGGACGGGGGAGGCGTGGGCTCTTTGTCATGTATTATATCAAAATAAACATCAGCTTATGTGGCGAATCTAAATTTAGTTTGAAATGCATGTATAACGGAGCGGCGATGCCGCCTATTTCTTCATTCTTTGGAACGAAGTGACGTAGGGACAATCCCTTGTGGTTGTCCGAAAGGAGACGAAGTCTCCTTGTTCTTCTATATACAAGCAGCTAAAGCTGTTTCGGACAAGGAGATACCCTATCCCTACACGGATGCCCGTTGAGAGCAAAAATAAGAACCAGCTATGCTGGCGGACAGGAGAAGCGTGGCTTCTCTGTCACATATTACATCAAAACACATATCAGCTTATGTTATGAATATATATTTAGTTGGAAATGTAGGTATAACGAAGCGGCATTGCCGCCTGTCTCTGCATTCTTATTTGGAACGAAGTGACGTAGGGACAGGGCTTGTCCCTGTCCGTGCGGCGTAAAGCCGTTTAGATATGCTGAAGCTTTGCATTGATATTTATTTATATGGATAGTAAACTATAAAAGAAGCTTTGATTTTTACAAAATACCCTCAAAGATTATTTCAATAGTAACAATATGAAAAAAAATAGCCTTCCCAAAAGAAAAAATCCTCGATTAAAAGGATTTGATTATTCATTGCCTTATGTTTATTTCATAACCATAAGCACCTTTGAAAAAAGAGATATATTCGTCGATGACAAACTTAATCGAGAAGTAATCAAGTGCTTATTGGAAGAAAGAGATAGGCTGGGATTGATAATATTTGTTTATTGCCTTATGCTAAACCATATCCATTTTCTTATTCAGCCGCAGCAAGCTGGAGCAAATATATCCTTATTTATAAGAAGCTTCAAAAGCAAATCATATAAAATTTTTAAAGATTTATGCTTTAATGGTAGGATTTGGCAAGCAAGATTTCATGATCATATAGTGAGGGGAAAAGAAAGTCTATCAGAAATTATGAAATACATATTAAACAATCCTGTAAGAAAGAATATGGTGGAGAAATGGGATGATTATCCATATTCTGGTCATGCAGATGAGTTAGTATAAAAAATAAAAAGGAAGCTGCGCTTCCTTACGGACAGGGGAGGTGTGACCTCCTTGCTATTGTGATGGCAAAATTTAGGTTTATGTGGTGGATTTCGCATTATTCAAACAATCATATTGCAAAGCAACATTGTTGCCAAAACAGCAACACCGACTGTACCTGCACTTTTTTCCTTCGATTGATAATTACAAAGCGGCAGTGCCGCTCGGACAGGGGCAAGCACTGTCCCTACACGGATGCCCGTTGAAAGGAAATTAAAGAAGGGATGCGTGGCTGTGTAATATCGAAGCAGCTGTGCCGCCTGTAGCTTCATTCTTTGGAACGAAGTGACGTAGGGACAATCCCTTGTGGTTGTCCGAAAGGAGACGTAGTCTCCTTGTTCTTCTATATATATATAAGCAGCTAAAGCTGCTTCGGACAGGGGCAAGCACTGTCCCTACATTTCTTCGAAGAATCTCTATGTAAAGAAATCCTATTAGCTGATAGCACGGCTTCATTGATATTACACATCTTTACATTTATATATTGAATGATGGAATCATCGAGCGGCTCCTCTGCGCGCCAGGGTCCAGACGAAGAGCGCTATCATAAAAGCACCAATGAAGGCTTCACTGGAGCAGATGAAGCGGAAAACATTATCATACTCTATCGGCTTAATATCCCCATAACCCAGGGTTGTAAAGGTGACGATACTGAAATACATGCTGCCCAGCAAATTTTGCGCCGGCTCCAGCACATTCGCATACCAGTAAAACAATCCATAACTCGCAATTATCACCAGAGCCGAAACCACCGGCCTCCACGCCTTCTCACCATATCCACATAAAGCTGACCAAATCAGAGAACCAATCGTTTTGAAAAAGGCAATAAATAAAGGAATAACGGCTAATATACTATTGATAATAAAAAATTTTATAATTTTCAATGCTTTTTTCTTGAATGATTCTATGTTTTTCAATTCCTTTTTTTTGAAATCTTCATATTTATATTTTATTTTTTCCCACCAAATATCAAAATAAGAAAGTCTCTGCAGAACCTTTTCCCGATAAGCTGCTTCACTGGCATCTTCATACAATCCCATTCTTAAAAAATAATTCTTAACAAAGCAATATGATTGCTGATATATTAAAGGACTTTTCTTTTCTATATAGGATAGCTTCTTAGAGAAATAATTAATCCTTAGTCCTTTTGCATTAGTCAAATCAGCCCAGATTAATAGTGCATCTCTCAAATTAACACACCAAAGCTCAGCACCGGATAGATTAGCACTCCAAAGCACAACCCCGGATAGGTCGGTTCCATGAAGCTGAGATCCGGATAGTCTGGCTCCATAAAGCTGAGCACCGTATAGATTGGCATCCCAAAGCTTAGCCCCGGATAGATTGGCTCCATGAAGCTGAGCACCGGATAGATTGGCTTCATTCAAAATAAATCCGTTAAAGGATTTTTCTTGTCTATGCCAATCTTCAATCTTCTGTTTATAGTTGGCTTTTTCTTCCTCGGGCATATGTTTCCAGCAGTATTGGGAGAGGGATAAAGCATCTTCATAGCATTTTTTATGTTTGCATTCTATCGGATTGCTGACGGTGCTGATTTTTTGTTTATCATTATCTGGTTTGCCTAATGGTTTGTTCATGGTTCAGTGGCTCCGTTGATAGATTTGTTGATTGTGGCTGGGGATAGTATAATCAAAAATATTGTTTATGTCAAGAAAGGAAGCATGGCTTCGTTAATCATGCGGTTTCACCGCATGATATTGCATATCCAAGATGGCGAAATGTTTAAAATACCAACCTGCCATGTTTTAGATATAGGTTTGAATCCTACTTCCTGCTCCATCATAATAAAAAAATCCATTGACATACCATGAATTTTCTACTATAATTTGACTATAATAATATTTTAGAAATATTTAGTTATCGCATTTCAAAAGTAAAAATATCTCGTTATGCAACAATAAATAGCTTTTATCTTTTTTTAAGCATGTGGAATATCTCATTATGTAGTATGTAACAATTTACAATAGAAAAATTAGGGGAGTAAAATATGAATATAGTGAACCTAATGAAGAACTTAGATAACATTATAGAATCTAAGATAAAATTTACACCAGAATCTATGATTTTTTTAAGAGGTAAGTATAGACCTATAGGGAAAAAATACCAAAGGAAAGTTATTAAGCGTATTAAGAATTTAGCTAACAAAAGTTATGCAACAGATTTGTTCTATAAGAAAGCTTTTGATTTAGAAACTGCTTATTTGGAATTAAGTATAAGTTGGAAAATAATTTATAAAACAAAAGATGGAAATTTATCAAAAAAAACCTATATGTGCCCTGTTGAAGTGATAAGCCCTTTCAAAAGTGATTTTATAAAGGAAGTAGAAATTGTTAGTGCTGGTTCTGGTTAAGTAATTGGAAAGTAAGCAGCATCAAAGAAGAATAGAATGGCGTTTGTGGTGTATAGAGAAACAAAACCGGGAAGAGCCATACCCTTGCTAGAAGCAGTTCTAGATCAGGCTCTGAATACTGCCAAATTGCAGTTAGAAATACTCAAAGCCAGTAAAAATTCTCCAAACTTTTTAGAGTTTATTGATAGTTTTATATCTGGATTTGATGATGATTGTTTTAGTGCTGTTATAGGTGTGGTATACCAGGATCCAGATAATAAGTTAGATAAAGCCTTTACAGAGTGGGCTTTCGAAAAATTCTTTGATTTTTTACTTCCGGGAACTTGGGATTTGGACTACCAGGGAGAAACGACTTTAGACGGCTTTAAGGTAGATTTCAGATTACATAAGAAAGTTCCAGTGGGAAAATGATTTGTCAAGCACAGAGGAAATCCCGATGCCAAGTATTGGGGCTTGTCGGGGAGAATGTCAAAATAATGTTTCATAACAAGATAATAGGGGGAGCTAAAATAAGATATTTTAGTTTTATAAGGATTTTAAGTCTTAAAAGTTACTTTAAGTTGAATCAAAATTAAGCAAAAATCTGTATGATGTGCACTATGTGCGTATTTAAAAAAATGCAAATATCTCGTTTTGCAGTATTTTAGAACTAACTAATTATCTCATTTCAAGATTTTGATTACCTTCTTTTGTTGCTGTTATCAAAGTGCCCATAGGTTATCAGAGCATATTATGTACTGTTAAATATTTAACAAATTTAATTATTTTCCGATTCTATACGTTCTATCATTTTTGCCGCATTTTTATTATCAGGATTTAATTCAAGTGATTTCTTGTAATTAATAATTGCACGGGAAGTGTCATTATTCCTGTAATAGGCCTCCCCCAAACTGTCAAATGCATTGTAAGAATCAGGATGTAGTTGAGTAGTTATTTTTAATACTTCTATTGATTCAAGTACTTTATCTGCGTATAGCAAATCATAACCGAGCTCTATTAATTCATCTTCATCCGGATTATAATTTTCAATCCCTTCATTTTTGATTTCTGAATATTTTTTTAAGGCAGCTTCCAGGTTCACGGAATAAATTGTGTGCCGCAAAATATCTGCTACATATTTCTTAGGAATATCTGCTGGCACATTATTAAGAATATTAAACAAATTATAAGCTATGTCATAGTAATGTGTACCTTCCTGATTGGTTAGAAGCGCGACCAATTGTTCTTTTTTATTACAGCCAAAGATAATTCCACTGAAACCATTTACATCGCCTGCATGAAATACTAATTCAAGGGTTGAATCATCATATTTTTTGTCTTGAACAAACCAACCATAACCATAATAGCCCCGATGGCTTGCAATATGTTTTGCAAAAGCACGTTTTCTTGATTCCGGTGACAAAAACCAGTCTGAATTTAATGCTGAAAACCATTTGTAAAAATCCTCAACTGTTGAATATAAAGCACCAGAGGAGAAAGAACTTGGCATATATTTAAAACGGGCATTCCCAATCCCGAAATTTGTTTGGTAACCTGAAGCTCTTTTAGGCAATATTTTCACGTAATCATCAACTCCGGTATCCTTCATTTTTAGCGGCTTTAAGATTCTTTCCTGCAATGCTTCCTCATAAGATTGGGAGGTAATTTTTTCGATTATTGCCCCAAGGACCATGTATCCTGCACTGCTGTATTGAAATTTAGAGCCAGGTTCAAAAGCTAAGTCACCACCGCATAATTTTTCAATAATTTGCTTTGTCGTCATTTTTTTTTGAAATATTTCATCATACTCTTTAAGAGATAAAGGAGGCATTGATACTCCCGAGCAATGACACAGTAATTGATGAATGGATACTTTTTCGCCCACATCTTTCCTGAATTCAGGTAATATCTCGGATATTTTTTGATCAAGGCTAAGTTTTCCCTCATCAACTAATGTCAGTATTAGTGCGGCTGTAAATTGTTTTGTAATTGATCCTATCCTGAATTTTGTTTCAGTATCATTAGGTATATTCCATTCACTATTTGCCAGACCATAACCTGATTTAAAAAGAACATTGTTACCTTCAGATACCAATACTGCACCATGAAACTGGCCAATATCATGATACTTGTCCATTAGAGCTTTGATTTTATCCGTTTTATTATTTTCTGTTGAACAGGCAACTAAAAAAAAGCTAATTGCGATTACTGAAACTGATAGGAAAATCGTTTTTTTCTTAATCCATTTTTTTTGTCTAATCATTTTATTTTTTAAAAACCTCCTTATGCCAATATTTTTTTCTTTTGCTGGTAGCAAAAAAACTGGTTTTAAAATCTTTTTATTTTTACTAATGTTGTATTCTAATTGAAATCGAATGAGAAATCAACAAATGAAGATAAGTTTCATACTGGGCCTCCTGTTTCTTTATAATAAAAACTTATTTTGGGAGCACGTCCAGTTTAATACCGAATTGATTGATAGGTAGATGATTTATTGTTATAATATAATCACCGCACATAAGGAGGGAGATTCATTCAAAAAATACATAAGGGCATATGAGGTTTTTTCTCGTAATGTGAAGATAATTGCCCGTCATGCAGCGAAAATACCTGCTATTGAGCGGAAAAAATGTATATATAAAAAATAATATCATAGATAATGAAACAGTAGAAGGGTGACAAGATAATGTTTGGCATATTTTTTCTTATATCCTTATTTCTGCTTGCCGTTGCAGGCATATTATTCTTAACTACTCCCAGGCTGGACAAAGTCACCTGGTATCTGGTGCTTGGCTGGGTTATTACTTCCTGTATTGCCGGATATTTTTACTTTAATAAATGGTGGGGAGTAATAGTTGCTCTGCTCATTGACATGGTGCTCGCGGGAGGAGTAATTGTTACCGTATTGGAATCGAACACCCGCATGGAAAAGCTTATTCCTTTGCTTGACGAGCCCGATATCAAACTACGGTTGAAAGCCGTCAGAGCGGTAAAACCTACCATGACAAAAGATGGAGGAATAGCGGCGCTCTTAAAAATGATAACGAGGAAGTTCGCCTGGAGGCAGCAAAGGCTCTTATTATACCTAAATACGCACAGACAGAAATAGCAGCACTCAAAAAAGCACTGAATGATCCGAGTGAAAAGGTTCGTGATGCAGCATTGGCCTCCCTCAAGGAGCTGGGAGGAGATATTGCCTCTGATGAATGGTTTGCTGAGATCGCCCGTTTGAAAGATCGAAAGGCTGAGGGGGAATCATCGGTTATAACGCTCTCAGCACCGCCACTGCCAGGATTGGGCTCAAAGATATTATCAGTTGCTGTAGGCAGTGCATTGACTGGCAGCCCCAATGTAGGTGCTATGCTGGCTGCGAGCTCTCGAGCCGACAACAGCGAAGCTATCAAGCTATCGGAGATTTGCTGCCTGTGTGATATAAATCTGGCAGAGAAGATAGCCACAACAAGCAAGGAGGTAACTGCCAGCAAGGTGGGCATGGCTCTTGGCGGTCCTATAATGGGCAGGCAAAAAGTTGACTTCTCCGTGCCGCTCTGCAAGCTCTGTGCAAATATTGAAGAATTGTCTCCTGGTGTTGAGCTGCTGGACTATAAAAAGGTTAAAGGGAAGTGGCAGATCAAATTATCATTTCTCAATGAGAAAGCATTAGCCAAATTCAAGGAGCTTAATAAAGACCGATTGGTTTAATCCTGAGCATTTATATCTAAAGCATAATTTGTCCTTGCATTTATAGAGGCATGGCCTCGCCGCAATATATTATATCTAAACACATATTTGTTTATGTAGTGAATCAATTTTTAGATGGTAAGGCGCATATAACGAAGCGGTTGTGCCGCCGGACAGGCGCAAAGCCTATCCCTACATTGTGTTCCTTTGGAGCGAAAGAACGGACAGCGAAATACGCTGTCCCTACACGGATACCCATTGATGGGAAAAATAAATAATGCGATTTCATCACATTCAAACAGGGGAAGCGGAGCTTCTTTGTAATATATTATATCTAAACACATATTAGTTTATGTAGTTAATCTATATTTAAATGGTTAGGCACATATGACGAAGCGGCTGTGCCGCCGGACAGACGCAAGGCCTGTCCCTACATTTTTCTATCGAAGGAAAAAAATGATAGGGACAATCTATTGGTTGTCCGAAGGAGATGAAATCTCCTTGTTCTTCTATATATATAAGCAGCTAAAGCTGCTTCGGACAGGGACAAGCACTGTCCCTACTTTTCTTCGAAGAATCTCAATGTAGAGAAATCTTATTGGCTGGAGGCAATGCTTCTCTATTATTGTGATGGCAAAAGTTACGCTTAGGGTATGGATTTGTTTTATTCAAGCAATCAATTAGCTAAGCAACACTGTTGCCAAAGCAGCTGTGCTGGCTGATTCAATTAATCTATGATGCAATTTATTATGATCTGGATTTGATTTCGACGATGTCTGCTTTTGCCAGGGCGTTGATGAATTCTTCTACAGTATCGAGGGGGACTCCGCCAACGTCGATGAATTCGGCGTCCATGGCATGAGCGATGTCCAGAATGCTGCGCTTTCCATCTATGAAATTAAAGGCTTCATAAGCACCATTATATATTCCATTTATTTTCAATCCTCTGCCGGCATTGCTGATGTTCGGCCAGACAGCATCGGTCTTCACTATGGGTATAAGTTTTGCTAACTGTTTCTCTTTCGCTGTCAGCTCCTGTATTATTGGTTTCACTTCCCTTACTTTGCAGAGAAGCAGGTAGTGCATATGAAATTCCTGGATGGATACCTCTTTTTGCATAATAAGCCGCTTTTTCAGGGAATCTATATAGCCTGTCAGACGCTCGTCGTCCTTCGCTAAAGTAGTGCAGCTTTCGAGCCCTTCCAGCTCCACCAGATAATTTTGTTCAATCAGATTTCGAGCATGTTTATAAACCTGTGTCATAGTATCGGCATCGCTCAAGCCGACCATGTTGTAAGCCTTTTTCTGGCACAGCGCCAGTCGGGAGCGGATGCGGCTCAGGGATTCGGCAGCTATCTTAAATGCATCTTCCGTAGTGGCATTGGCCACCGCCAGGGTGATGGCAGTTCCTAAAAAGCTGGAGCGCTTGAGCTGGGTGGCATCACTATTTTTGGGCGCATCCTCACTGCTGTGGTAGAAGTCGTCGGGCCAGTTGCAGAAGAACACCATGGGTACCTTCATCTGGCGGTTGTTAAAAACCATATTGTCGCTGCCGGAATCGTATTCCTCCATCCAGCACATGAAGTGCTGTCGACTGCCGCTGGGCGCCACGATGGTCATGTAGGGCCGGTAATCAATAGACTTCCTATTTGTCTTCACCGTGTAGTCCAGAATATTTTCAGCCATATAATTGATATAGCTCGGTAGGGAGTACGGTGTGCGGTAGATATGGAAAGGGGAGTTATTTTTATACAGGTCGCAGCCCACCATATCCATGTTGATACCGCTCACCATGCGCCGGGCTATCGCGGGGTATTTCTCCAGATACTTGATGGTGCCGCTAATCTCCGGAACCCAGAGAAAGCGGATGGTGCGGCGAGGTTGCTCGATTTTGCCATCTTTGATCAATTGAGCTATGCAGCGTGCTACCTCCAGGATGGAGGCGCATCCACTGTTGTTGTCGTTGGCTCCCTGCTTGTTCACTCCTTCGTAGAGATGGGCGTTGAGCACAAACTCCTCGTCTTTCAAATCGGTGCCGGGAATGATTGCCGTGACTACCTCTTCTCTGCCGGTATATTCAATAGCCTTTATCCTGACATGGACCTTTACTTTTTCCCCTCGCAGAAGAAGTGATTTAAGCTCATTAGCGGTGCGTCGAGAAATGGAGAAACCGAAGGTGGATTTATCCGGCTTCTTTTCGTCCAACATTTCTATACCCCACTGCCAGCCAACGGCATCAATATATTGAGTGGGAGTATCGGAGGCATAAGAGACGACACCCAGGGCTCCCTTTTTCATCACGCCAATGCGCTTGGCACTACTAATGCTATCGGCTGTGAGAACTATTTTACCGGAAACATCCTTACCCTCATAATCGGATTCACGACTGGCTTTTTCTAAATATATAAGCTCCGCTTCCGCATCGGTGCTTTGACTCATTGAAGCCACATGAGCGGCTATCTCTTTTGCATCGGCCAGCTTTTTCTGCACAGGCTCCATCATCCACAGCTCACCAACCTCTACCTGCCATAATGGATCATCAGAAGGAAATGTATGGAGCTGAACTTCTTGTAGACCATACTCTTTGGCTTTTTTCATGATGTAGGTGCTTTCCCATAGCTGAGTGGTAAATTCCTCCTTCGTTCTCAGGCGCTCATAAGGAGCCAGCATTATCTCATTCTGCAGGGCTATCTCTCCGGAGACTTCATTGATGATGGCCTTTATTAGATCAGGATGAAGTAAGCTTACTTCATCCACCCAGCAATTGGGCAAGCACAATAAACAAAAAGATGAGAAGAAAAATACTCGTAGTATTTTTGAATAAAATATTTTTCTCATTATTCCACTCCTTTCAAATTATAAAAATAAACTCAATTGTAATAGAATAAAATAATATTTAACAGAAAAATAATATCTTTTAACCAATAATTAGTCAAGTAAATTGCTGTTCCTTAATAGGGGAAAAAATTATTGTTTAGTAAAATTTTCGAAATTACTGTGTGGTGAAAAAATAAATGGTGAGCCGTGAAGGAATCGAACCTTCAACCTACTGATTAAGAGTCAGTTGCTCTGCCTATTGAGCTAACGGCCCACCACAAGGGAAATATCGTTTTCTGGCGCGCCTGGTAGGATTCGAACCTACGACCTCCGGATCCGGAATCCGCCGCTCTATCCTCTGAGCTACAGGCGCCTATTTTCAATTTAAAAGAAGCCAACTAACAGCTCCTTTTTACATTTTTTTATATAGCATTTTGAAATAAAGATGTCAATATATTTCCTCTGCCAATTAGCGACATGAAGATATTTCCGATATTTAATTATTTCTTTTCTTTTTGGCCACCTGCTTTTTCATGAAGTCTGGTTATGGCTTTAAGAGCAGCGACTTTTATCATTTCATCATTGGAATTAAGTAGCGGAGCAATAGTATCAAAATCTTTTTTCGTACCCAGTTTGGCAATAAGCATAATAGCCTTAGCTCGGGTGTAGCTACTATATGTGTTATTAACAGCAACTCTTTTAGCCAGGTTGTATATTTCCTTATCTTCCACTAATCTTTCCATATCGAGAAAAACATCAAGTATAAAATCATGAAGGGTAATACCGCTCTTTAATTCGGGAGCAATTTGTTCGAGCTCTAAAAGATTGTTCTCCACTTCATTTTCAATCTCTTCGATACGAAGCAGTAACTGATTCTTTTTGTGTTCATCTATGTTTAATTCCTCTGCTTCTTTTTGTAATCTTTTAAAAGGAGGAGCAAAATAATTGTTATGAAGGTGCATTTCCGCACTCGCTTCAGCCATGAGGGGCTTTTCTTTATCATATTTATAGAGTAACTCAAGCAAATATGGTTTAGCCATTAAATCATAAGAAATAAAAGCTTTTTTCATTGCCGTATAAACTTCTTTATTATTTAAAGCTTCTTTATCGTGCTGCAGGATTTTGATCAGCTCCTCAAGGCACATTTTTGAATGTATGGAGGCAAGAGCCTTGAGGCCTTCGGTTTTTGTATCTGCATCTTCAGCCGTAATAATGGTTTCGCTAATAACGGGAAGGAAGGGATATTCTCCTCTCATACTATAATACCTCCTGGCTCTATCGAACATTGTTTCTCCATTAATGGGCTGGTAAAGCAGGACAAGACTGACACCTATAACAAGCGGCAGACCTATAAGAAGTGCCCACGCATTATATCTTTTTGCTCTGGCTGATTTTTCCTTAGAGGCTGCGGAATAGCGCAGGTACCAATTGGTGATATAGCTAAAAGCTACGCTCAGTATTAGGTATCCAGCAAAGATCATAATTATAAAAATAATACTGAATCCAATTCCCTGCAGCTTCCAGAGCCTCCATCTCTTTGCAAAAAAGGAGAAAGTCCAAAAGCTAAGGGAGTAGAAAATTATAAAGGTTAGAAGAAACAGGAATAAGGATTTGAAACAGCTCTTTAATTTTGCTCCAATGCCTTTCTTTTCGTTTTTCTTGCTCATAATTGTGTTCTTTCATTCTTTAAGTTTTTCATTTTGATAGATAATCCTTTTCATAAGAATCTAAGCTAAAATAATAAATACAAGGTTGCTTGACCTTCTATCTGCAAATTCTATTCATTAGATAAGATAGCATTTTTCGATCATGAAATGGTATATATTTTTTTACCTTACTACTATTTTATCTAAGCAAGAATGTTCTCAAAAAAACCAGATAGAGTAATACCATCTACCACAGTACCTATAGCCCATTGGGAAAAGGTTCATGTGCTTATTGCTTGTGCCGAAGGTGGATTATGTAATTAAATTATATAAGTACTACACAAAATAGGCAGTGCTTATAAAAGATAATAAGTATTTTACATAATTTACTGAAGGTCGGATGTTCTGGCACGCCCGGCAGGATTCGAACCTGCGACCTACGGATTCGAAGTCCGGCGCTCTATCCAGCTGAGCTACGGGCGCACCAAAAAATAATGGGGTGAGCGAAGGGATTCGAACCCTCGACCTCTGGGGCCACAACCCAGCGCTCTTACCAACTGAGCTACGCCCACCATCTCACCAAAGTGGCACGCCTGGCAGGATTCGAACCTGCGACCTACGGATTAGAAGTCCGTTGCTCTATCCTCTGAGCTACAGGCGCAACTTTTATTTCAGGGCCAAACAAGCAAGAATTCAACTTATCGAAGAACTAATTTTTCACAAACCATTCTTCGCTTAGTCATTATATATAGCACTTTATTCTTTTAAAGTCAATTAATCTTTTTTGTTAACATTAAGTAAGAATGTATAGATAAGGTGATATGAAAATTTCTATTTTTCCAGCCTGATGGAAGATTATATAAAGCTTGCTGACCTTTTATTTGAGGTAGACTTAAACTATATTACTATTAGCTATACAAAGCCTTTAATGTAAAAGATAGGAAGTGGTAATTTTTGCACAAAAAAAAGCCTCCCAGAAAGCTGGAAGGCGCTTTTCTTTTAATTATCTAATAAACATCAGGGTCCTGGTGGTTGTGGTGGTGGGGGATCATCACCCGGTCTGGGCATAGCCCTGATCCAACCGCTGCCGTTCTGATCGATGGTATCGTTCATGCCGATATCGATAACATAATCATTATCTATCGGCCTGGAGCGGTCTGCAATGTAGTCATTGATAAAAACTCCTCCGAAGAATAAATTTAAAACCATTAAAAAGGCCATAAATCCTGCCATTTTGAAAATCACCTCCCTTCTTAGTTAGATAACGACATTTTTAGCAAAATATTACAAAAAAAATGAAAAATATCTAATCGTTGCTCAATGTGCCTTAATTAAATTGATAAACACTCACTTTTAATTTTATGTTATGGATACCAATAATAAAGAAAATATGAGGAAAGAAAATAAATTATTTTTTAAGAAAGATATAATATATTTATTTTATCTTCCATCTCCAATGGTAATGAAAGAGGACCAGAAGAAAGGATGCCTATATTCCTTATATTTTTCATCTTTAATGAGTTGAAGTTGTGCAGATTTTAATGCTCCAGCTTTAGAATGCCCTTTGTTTTTTATATTTGCATAAAATTTTTGAAATAAAAGGCTGGTTGATTTATCCTCAACTTTCCACAGGCTTACAACCAAAGACGGAGCGCCCGCATACATAAAAGCGCGAGAAAATCCGATAATCCCTTCACCTTTTAATAATTTACCTAATCCAGTATCACAGCAGGAAAGGACCACAAGCTTTGACTTCGATAAATTCAGCTTAAAAATCTCCGGAAGCATAAGAAGTCCATCATCGGGATTTTCCATAAGCGAAATACTCGAATTCCTATTAGAGGGGCCCAACAGTATCCAGGAATAGAGAGGCATTCGCTCGTCAACCAGGCTGTGGGAAGCAATGTGAATAATCTCAAAATCCTCTATTTTTTCTAATATATTTTCTTCTCTGGCTTCTACTCCTAAAAAGGAATGGCAATGTGGAAATATATGTGAAATTGACGTTATTTCTTCTTGCGCATCTATCAGAGGATTTAATGCTGGATAATCATCTAATATAGCATCAGAAAGTACCGGGTTACCTACCAGAAGAACTTTATCTTTCTGTGCCTTTATTTCTCCTCGTTCTTTTTGCAAGCAGTGATTTAGTATAGAAGCACTGGGGACATAGGCAAAATCAAAATCTTCGATAATATATTTATCGTGCTCATTTTTTAGAGAGCCAAAGGGAATATAAAAAAGCTCATCATCGGGAATTATGTAAAGCAAGTCTCCTTTGTTAACGTATTCTTTTATCGGCTTAAAAAGAATACTGTAAATTTTAATTGCTAAGGAGTCTGTCGCTTGAATCCTCTCTGGCCAGTCTGGATACTCTCTTAAAAAATCATCCTTAAGTGCTAATGCTTTTCTATAGCGAATTATCAGATCTCTAAGCTCTTTGGAGCTTATTTCAATTATTTTGCTTTTAATTTTTTTATGGGTAATGAGCCAGATTATGGTCTTCTCCTTTGTTATCTCATATTCCAAAATCTTGGTATTCTTATTTAATGACCTTTGAATTTCATTTATTTTATCGGGAATTATAATATATGGTGAAACTAATTCTGGCTCTCTATTCTCAGTATTATCCCTTGTTTTAAGGAGTGAAATTTGCGCCACTCCACGAAGTCCAAAATTCGTGGACAATTGTATATTATGGTGCTGGGATTCTCTATTCTCCACAATACTCTTATCCGAATAGATAAGCTCGATCTTTCCGCCCAGCATATCCAGAAATGCTCTGGCACGTGATTGCTCCGAATAGTATAAAGCGGAAATGGGCCTATTTAAATCTACCATTTGAAAAATAATCATATCCTCATAAATATCCTTTATGGTGGCAAGATAGCTGCTTTTCAAATAGTGTTCTTCGATACCCTCTCTTTTTAACTCAATTAGATTAATAGCTTTTTGAAAATGTCTTTCTGCCTCTTTTAATTTATTCATGTGTTTTAGAACGAGAGCACTGCTTCTGTAAAAACGACAGATTAAATAGGGATTATCAATATTTTCACATACGGAAAGACACTCTTGCATATGATTATATGCCTTATTATAATCACCAAGCCTCATATACGCTTCGCCCAGTAAATTCAAGCAATCAGCTATAACCAAAGGCTTTTCTATTTGTCTTGAAATAGCTATTGATTTTTTTAGGTATTTTAAAGCCTTTTTAGCATTATCCATTTTTATGTTAACAAAGGCAAGGCAATTCAACGCCTCTGCATATTGACTACTACTGTCTGTTTTATCCTGCAGTTTCATAAACTTTAACAGATATCTTTCAGCTCCCTCATAATCATTTTGCATCAAAAGATTTAATCCGATATTTTGCAAACTTCGTGCCTGCATATGAACATCCTTGGCTACAGTGCTCTCCTTCAAAACAGCATGATATACCTTTAAAGATGTATCATAATCACCCAATAGATAATGTATATTTGCTATATTGTTTAATATATATCTTCTTAATAAGCCAGAGGGATCATCTTCTAAATCATTTAAGGCAATTGTAAAAATCTTTAATGCTTTGGAATAATTTCCAATATGAGAATAGATGAGCGCCTGGCCCAAAATTGCTCTAATAGAAGTACTATTATCTTTTGCAATTTTAGACAACTGGATTGATTTTTCATACGCTTTCAAAGATTTATAATAATTCCCTAATTGAAAATAGATGTTACCAATATTATAGCTAATTCTACAAATATTTATTTGGTCTTCTATTTCTTCATATATCTCAGCAGCCTCAATTAGTTCTCTCATAGCCTGAGAGTATTCCTCTTTAGTGTAATAATTCAAACCTTCTCTGAACATAGCATTTGCTTTGATTTTTAATGCTACTTCATCAGATGACAAGCTGCTATTATATTTTATTGCATCAATGTAGTATTCATCTTGTAAATAAATTTTTATAAATATAGCTGCTCTTTTGGCCAAAGCAAGTGATTCTTCAGCTTTTAAAAAATCACCTTTATTTTTAAATTCAAGATAATTAGTAATTAGTCTACCCGTTTCAGCTTTGAATTTCTGCTGACCCTCTTCAATAAAGGAGGATATTAAACCTGCATTACCTGAATTTATTGTTTTATAAAATAATAGGGGATAATCCTTTGAATTGGTGTTGGTTTTTTCTTTTGCGAAAATATCAGGAAAGTTGGAATTACAAAATAAAAAATAGAACAAGATAGCAGCAGTAGCTAAAATACCTATGGATATTACAATTAAGGTTTTATTAAAATACATTGTAAATGCTATGAAGTATTAAAAAGAACTATTGAATTTCGGCTAGCATTTTTCTGGCATTCTCAGCCCACTTAGATGTTGAGTCTATCTGCAGGTATTCACGTATCTCTTTCTCAGCTTTATTATAATCATCACTGCATTGATAGAGATATGCCAGATTATATCTGGCCTCTATAAAGTTGGGGTCTGATTTTTTAGCAATAGAGAAATTTTTTATAGCAAGCTCAAATTTGTTTTCTTTGAAATAAAGTATTCCCATCCCATTTAATGCAATTTTGTTTTCTGGTTCTAATTGCAAAGCTTTATTAAATAAAACCCGTGCATATTTAAAATCCCCAACGAGGAGATAAAAATTCCCCACCGAGCTTATTATTTTTGGATTTAGTGATCTCAATGCTAACGCATTATCATAATAATCTTTTAAAAGCTCACCCTGGTTTTTGATATCTTCTGATAAGCCGCCTCTGAAAACACGAAATTCTACCCAGGGAAATGAACCATGTGGTCTTAACGGTAAGGTATTATAAGGATGAATATTTTTCACTAATAATTCATTCCCAGTTTTTATATAGTTGCTTGCTTTATAATCAAGATAATTCCCTAAAGGATTTACAAAAATGAGAAGAATTGCCATTAAGGCAAATATTGATGGAATTGCAACTCTCCGCTGCTTAAAAATTGAATAGAAATATGTACATCCATTGTAGGTTTTAACTTTCAGGAATGCCTTTAATCTTTGCAGGCTCGATTGTTTCTGTTTATCATAATGTTGTTGCATAACATGGACTATTTGATTTGCATAATCCTCCATAGATTCAGGGAAAATCTCGGCTAATAAGCGTTCTTCCTCGTAATTGAGAGTTGTATTACTTACTTGGATAAAAAGAGCCAGATTCTCTCTGCATTTTCTGCAGGAAATTAAATGATCCAAAATAGCATCTTCTTTCCCTTTTGGAAGCTTTCCAGAAAGAAATTTAATTAATAGATGCTCATCCATGTGTTTCTTCATATGACTATCCTCTATAAATAAATAGCTGTTTTAGTCTGCTTTTTGCGAAACCGAACCATTACAAACAAAATTTTTAATCTCTCTCTTCATCCTCCAAATAATCGTGTTTATATTGCCAAGAGTAATATTTAAGCCATTAATACGAGAAATATCTCTAATACTCATACCTTTCAAGAAATAAAGCTTGAATAATAATTCTTTTATATTATTATTTCCTTTTGCATCGACTGAACTGTAATGTTCTTCAAGCTTTTCTAAAAGATCTTTAGCTATTAATTGCTCCTCTGGATTAGTAAAAGTGAATGATGCCAGCCTATTGTTCATTATACAGTCTGCTTTCGAAAAATCCAATTCCTCACAAATTGATAAAAGCGATCCTTTTCTTTTCAATCTCCCCGTTTTCCTGAAATAGTCCTTAACAACACTTGCAGAAGTCAAGGTAAGGTAGGCAAAGATGGAACCATTATTCGATGGTCTAAAATTTTTTAATATTTTGCAATTGTTTCTTACTAATCTAATATAAACTTCCTGAACTAAATCTCTTATCAGCTCTTTTGATATATGCTGCTTTGATTTAGTACTGATTGAGACATACTTGTATGCTCTTATAACAGTTAATTTAATATGCCGATCGAATCTACGTATAAACTCACACCATGCTATCTGATTATGTGCACCTTGTGCGCATTCTTTTATGATAAAGCTATCTGATGAATCCTTCATATTCAAAAGACTCTCTTATTAAAAAGCTATATAACCTAATTGCTATTTTACCTCATCATGAGGTGAAAATTCAACCTTATTACTTAATAAAGCCTAAAAAAATTATATTTTTTAAGAAAATTAGCATTAAGTTTTGTAAAATATAATTTAATTCTCAAACTAAATCCCAATTGCATAGCTTAAAAAATTGCCAAAAAAACGGTTTCTTACTATACAGTAGTATTATCAAAAGCCGAAGGTATAAAGACCTTTACTGGTATTAAGAAATAAATAACTATTCCCGCAACCAGCATCAACTATATACCCTGCCCTCTAACACTATATGGTATAATATTATAGAAGAACAGTTTATTATAGCAAATCAACAGCCTTTTTCTAAATATTATGCGAAACTCATATTTCATTATTTAGCTTAAGTAATTGCTGGTTACCATCAACATACACAAAATTAAATGAGAATAAGGTCGTAAATAATATGATTGTAGAATGCGAAAATTGCCATAAGAGATACAAAATAGCAGATGAGAAAATACCTTCTCGAGGTGCAAAAATAAAATGTCCAAATTGCCAATCGATCATTTTTGTCAATAAAATCCCAGAATTAGTTGAAATGCAAAAAGAAAAAATAGAATCCCAAGAAGAGCTAACCAAAGAAGTAAGAGCACCTTTTAAACCAGAAGCTAAATGTCCTAAATGTGGTTCTATAAATATTAGGGGAGATGAATGTCTGGATTGTGGTGTTTTTATCTCCAAATACATAAAAATGCGGCAACAGACAACGGAAAAACGGCAGCAACAAACTTTTTACACCTCTCCTGAACTTTCCAACCAAACCTCCCGCCCAGCCCCACTTCTGGAAACTAAATCATATTTGGGCTCGGGAAGCGAGATTCTTCAATCAAGACCAGCAATAATTACCGCAGCACTACTTCTCTTTCTCACTGCTATTCTTAATTTAATTGGTGCTGAGGGTGATACCCTAAGCATAAGCACAGCAATTGTCCCTTCTATTATCGATATCGGAATTGCATTTGGTTTATTGATGAATGTTAAAACAGCTCGTGATTGGGCTTTAATACGAGCAGTGTTAGGAATGATCGTATGGGGCGGTGTGGCACTTTATCACTCAGACTATACCCTCCTTTTTGCTCAGATTGCTGTTAGTGCATCGTTTATTGTGCTTTTAACCGGATTAGGCAGTACTATCAGGATAGCAGCAGGTATTGGCATATATGCCATCGCTATTTTGGCTCTTGTCCTTATTGCACCTACTGAAGAAATGGAGATGCTCCAAGAAAACGCAGTACCTACGAGCAGTAGTGTAATTGATAGTAATCAATTCCCTTATAGCATCTCAATGCCCTCAAATAAGTGGCAGAAGTTAAAGAAAGGAACTTTGAACGAAGAATCAGATATCGAGATATTTAAAGAGAAACCTGAAGCCAATTGCTTAACAATTGTAGAACCAGCACATGGTTATTCACTCCAAGAATTAAAATCGGCCATTATCCAAAATATGAGCAGTAATATAAGCACATTGAAAACCGAAAACGAAAAGGAAATAGAAATCAGAGGCTATAAAGCAGTGCAAATGAGACATACAGCAAAAATAGAGGGCCTTGACGTCAAATACTATCATACAATAGTCTTAAGTGTTAATTACTGTTTTCAAATAGTATGTTGGTCAGCAAGCAGCGACTTTTCGCAAAACCTGAGAGATTTCGAGACAATCACTTATTCTTTAAGGATTTACGATTAATTATTATACCTATCGGATATCCTTTGAAATACCCCCTTTAGAATATCTTAAATAGTTGCTCACTTTTAGTGTAACAGGATATTTTTATACAGCTATTCTTTTTTAATAAAATACTCCTACATTAATATTTCCAAGACGATGTATCCTCACCTTCCGGCGCATTTTTAACGATGTGTTTTGCCATTGATTTTTCCAGTTCTCCAGTGCGACCAAAGGGAGTCCATCCGTGGGGCTTCTGAGGTCTTCCATATTCAAAAGAGCCAGCATAATAGGGATTCTTGGTATTTTCCAGAAATTCCTCCATCATATAGACTGCTTCATTAAGATAAAAATTATCCATATCCCCGCAATAAAAATGAAGTTTACCTATAAGCTTCGGACCAACAGTAGTCCAGCTTTTCTCCAGATAATAACGCAGGTCATAATGCTGCTTCATATACTCCGCTACTTCATGATCAATCTCTCCTGTTAGTTTATTCCACAGCGGCTTCGGATAGCCATCTTCTTCTACTGGGCCATATACTGCCTGCCAGATATCTAACTGCTGACCTGATCTTCCTTTGCTGCCAAGAACTGCCTCCAGCTGGCTTATCTGTCGCATAGTAACCTCAATCTGACCGGTAACATCGCGCATCCAGGGACGCTCCGGTATAATCCACTCGCGCCCTGGTGGATAGAAAGCATTATCATCCTCATAAATGTTTGTCAGTATGTAGCGCCGGAAGTCAATGGGATCAGGATAAAATACCCAGGCTCCGCCAAAGATATCAGGATAGAATACCTGCAATGCTAATGATTCCCAGCCGCCGGTTGAACCACCAGAGAGAACTCGTGCATAGGGTTTGCTAATAATGCGAAAATTTTCCTCAATATAAGGAATCAGCTCCGTTGTGATAGCTGCTCCATAAGGTCCTACATTCACTGAATCAACCGCATAAGAATCGTCAAAATAGGGGCAGGGATGCTGGAAAGTTACGCAAATCATGCGAGGAAGGTCATCAGAAATCCAGTTTTTATAAAACTCATAACCGAAGCTACCCCAGCGATCGCCATTTTCTGGAGGTTCAGTCCTGAAGCCTTGCGGATTTCTTAAAGAGAAGTGCCCCTGGATATAATGTGCCGGATAGTAAACATCGGGATGTTCCTCATAACCTTTCGGTAAGAGAATAGTAGCACCGATATAGATTGGATGCCCCCAGAATTCACTTAACAGCTTGCTCTGAATTTTTATCCGTTTCACCCATTTAGTGTCCGGTGGGACTTCTATCGGTGGTATTACCTTGCTCAACTCGAGCTTAACTGTATATCCAGCCTCAGGATCGAGCTTCACCTTTTTGACTTCACTAATCAGGTTTCCCGGGGACCGATTAAATTGCTGTCCTTCCCACTGGTCCATGTGTAGCCAAACTACATGACCGTCTGCTCTCTTAAATTGGGTGTATATATTAATTAGTGCTTGCACATAATATTCATCTGCTGGTATATCCTTTAAGCTCTCTGGTGGATAGCCTAAAATATTCTCATCAATCACCACCGTTTCTCCCGGCTTCATCCCTTCTACATCTACCCCAAAGAATGGTACTGATCCCCCCCACGAACCTGCTTGCAGACGGGGTTCTCTTTCTCCATTACGTGTTATCATAACAAAAACACGTCCGGTAACTGCTTCTGGGCTGACAGCATCAGGGAAGGAAATCTCAAAGCAAAGTTTTGCTTCTTTATTTTGACTACCTGGTGTAAAAATTATTCCCAGGCTCAGGATAAGGGCAAAAACAAATGCTGTGGTTATTAAATGACGATAAATATTATTTTTTTTATATAGCATCTCAATACCCTCCTTTGTTTATAAAACAATTAAGATATTTCTAAACTAATATCTTATATCCCGGTTACTCCATAGTATCAAATACTATGGTTACCATAGAATAAATTAACAAATTTTATTCATTAATTTTTTCTTTTTGCTTTATTTTTTTTTCTTAATTCTTCAACAACAGCTTCTACCTGAGAGGCTTTAAAATCATCTGGTGCAAATTTTAAAAATTGCTCTAAATGAAATTGCGACATTTCCCAATTCTCTTTTTTAAGATAAATTTTCCCCAATTGATAATGCGACGCGGATAATTGTGGATTAATCTCTAAAGATTTTTTATAAACAGAAATTGCTTTATCTGTTATTCCATATTTTTCGTATATAGAACCTATGATTAGAAAAATATTTTCATTGCTTGACTGAGCCGCTATGGCATTTTTAAAAGACTCTGAAGCCTTATTTACTGAACCTTGTCGTATATAACATTCCCCAAGCGAAAGATGCACTCCCACCGCATCAGGCCTTAATTTCTTCGCTTTGCGCAAGGCATATATTGCATTATCTAATTTATTGAGCATGAGGTAGCTATTTCCCAAATAAAAAAAAGCATCATAGCAGTCCGGGGAATTGCTTACTACCTTCTGAAAGAATTTAATTGCAGCTTCATAGTTCCCTTCATTAAAAAAAGTGAATCCATTTAATTTTAGCATAACGATATTTACTTTTTTGAGCTCTCCTATATGCAATCTTATGCTTCTCTTTACTCTTGGATAACCCTCCAGTTCACACGTTAAATCATAGATAGAAGGTAGCAGTCCCATCTCATAAAACTTTCTTTTTTCATTTGTGGAAGTTACAATCTCTGTTTTTCTGTCTCGATCTATAATAGTAACTCTCACATTTTTAAGCGGCTTGCAATCTTCATCAATAATTATACCTAAGATTTTTGTTCCTTGTGCTATAGCGATATTAACAGATAGAATTAAAATGAGCGTAATAATTGGAAATATATAAAGCTTATATTTCACTAAAAATAATATCCTCCTTCTTATTCCATAAAATGAATAGTCTTTTTATCCCCTACTTTTTTATAGTGGAAGAGGCAAAAATATCCTACCCTCTATCGCTGCTCTTATAGTACTTTTTGCTTTAGCGTACTCATATCTTGATATAGATAGTACTTTGTCCTCAAAAATATAAAGCGCAGTTAAAAGTGAATATCGTTTTTTATCTCAGTTTTCGCAAGGACGCTCTTATAAAAGCGGGAAGGTCTTCGGGATTACGACTGGAGATTAGATTTCCGTCCTCAACTACCTCCTGATCAACAAATTCTGCCTCGGCATTCTTGATATCCTGAATTATGGATTTATATCCCATAATCTTTCTTCCATTAAGAACCTGGGCTGTTATTAAAAGCTGTGGAGCATGACAAATGCTGAATACCGGTTTTCCGCTCTCCACAAACTCTTTTGCGAATTGCACAGCATCCTCATCAACCCTTAATTTATCGGGAGAATAACCCCCAGGAATTAAAAGGGCATCATAATCAGCTACTTCTACATTTTTCACTGCTCTAACAATCTTTACTAACGTACCTCTTGTTTTAGCTTTTACTGTTTTTCCTTCTTTCAAGCCTATATGTGTTATTTCATGTCCCGCTCTTTTAAAAGCATCTGCTGGTGCGTTATATTCAGAATCCTCAAATAAATCTGTGATGATTACCGCAATCTTGCTCATGTTTTTAATCTTTTTCTCCTAATTCCTCTTCTACTTCCTTTCGGCCTTCTTCTAATTCTTTTTCCTGCTGTTTATCAAGCTGCAATAACAGGGTCTGGAATTCGCCTACGTGCGTCTTTTCTTCTTTTGCTATGTCCAGTAAAATTATTCTAATATTTTTATTTTCCGTCATGGCTGCTAATTGCTCATAAAGATTCACCGCATCCAACTCGGCAATAATCCCTATCCTCAATATCTCCTTATCAATATCTTCTTTTCTCACCTTATCCAGATTAATTGGTATTGTTGATAACATAGCTTTTACCTCCTTTTATGTTTATTATGGTCATTTATATAATAAAATATATTACTTGCTTTAATAACGCCAGCTTTTTGTATCCGCCCCTTTGGGAGCGGTTTGAAGAATATGTTTCAGCATCTTAGGTATAAATCGTTGATTAGTAGTCAATCGTGAGATGCGGAGTGGATTTTCATGGTCACCATCCCAGCAATGCTCAAATCTGTCACCATATTCCACAGTACCATCGTAATAAGGGTCTGCCGTACTTTCCAGAAATTCTTCCATCAAATAAACGGCATTATTCAGATGGAAATTATCCATATCACCACAGTATATATGTATCTTCCCTTTTAGTTTATTACCGATTTTAGCCCAATCGCGCCGTAAAATATAGCACAAATCATAATGTTCCCGCCAGTATTTAGCCACCTCATGATCAATTTCACCCGTCATCTTATCCCAGATGGGTTTAGGATAACCATCCTCATCGACCTGGCTGTATACGGCTTGCCAGATATCCCACTGCCCTCCTGATCGCGCTTTGGTTCCCAGAACAAGCTCTCGGTGGCTCTGATCCTCCACAGTTGCAGTAATCTCACCCAGATAATTGCGCCTTCCCGGTCTGTGCGTTCGTTTCCATCTACTATCGTAATAATAAGCATTCTTGTGCTCATAGATGTTAACTATCTGGTAAGCACGAAAATCAATGGGATCGGGACATGCAGCCCAGCAACCATTGTACTCATCGGGATAAAGAATCTGCACTCCAAGCACCTCCCAGCCACCAGTAGAACCACCATACATAACCCGCGCCCAGCCTTCGCCGATTCCCCGATACTTCTCCTCTATATCGGGTATCAACTCATAGGTAATGGCATCTCCATAGGGGCCCAGATTCTCCGAGTTTACCGCATAACTGTCATCATAATAGGGATTGGCATGCTGAATGGTCACAAGAATCATGCGGGGGAAATCAGGGCCGGTCCAGTCCTTATAAAACTTATGGCTGTACTCCTGGTAGGTCTTCTCATAACCCTCTGCATCAGCATCAGCAGGCTCCTCCCGAAAACCCACCGGGGTGTAAAACTCACGATGGTGATGCCCATGATATATCATCAGCGGATAACGCGCCTTCGGATGCTCCTCAAATCCCTCCGGCAATAATATGATGGCCTCCAGATGCATGGGCCGCCCCCAGAACTCCGTCAACAGCTCGCTCTGTATCCGAATGTGCTTGATGTACTTGGTGTCCTTTCGTTCGGGAAAAGGTTGTATCTCCTGATCCAGCACTACCTCTATCACCTCATCCTTCGCAGGATCAATAAAGACCTTCTTTGGCGTGCTGTAGAAATTGCCCGGCGCTCGATTCCACTTCTGCCCCTCTCCTCGGTCCATGGGCAGCTTCACCGTGTGACCATCCGCCCGATGAAAGGTCTCATACCTGTGTAGCAGTCCCTGCACCCAATACTCCCCGGCCGGTATCTTGGCAATGCTCTTCAAGGGATAACCAAATACCTCGCTATCAATCATCGCCAATTCACCTGGCTTCAGACCCTCTACATCAATACCGAAAATCAACTGGGTATTAGGGCCATCATTAATCTGAAAGCGCGGCTCTGCCTCACCATTGGTTGAGATCATCAGCAGCATCCGACCATCAACGGACTTCTTGCACAGCTCTGCAGGAAAAGAAATGCCAAACCGAAGCTGCGCATGTGATTTTTCCTTCCTCGGCATTCTGGTTAAGGGTAGAAATAAAACTATCATCAATGCTGCCAAAGAAAAGAAGAAAAATACCCTCTTAATATTTAAATGCTTCATGATAGTCGTCTCCAAAAAATATCAATTAAAATATAAGTAATACTTTTCAAATAATGGATAAGATTATTTTCACAACACCGTTAGGTTATTATTTTACTCTATCCAGAGGTCTCGCTCCACATCCTGCCAGAATTCAACTTTCATGCTGCTGTGAATAAAGACATCCATATGGTAGGGATCATTCTTCTTGTATTCCTCATAGGGCCCCTTGTAATCGGCCCGGCGTTTCTTATAGGCTTCGAAATCTGCCATGCTTTCATATTCCCAGATAATGAAGTAGCGCCCCGATTCCTCTCCCGCTACAGTTTTCTCGAAGTAGCGAACACTTTTCCACTCTTTGAATAGCTCTCGATGTTCATTTACCCATTTTAACCATTGTCGCATGGCTTTTTTATGTTCCTTTTCCTTTCCCTCAGCAATATGCCAGCTTTCCACTTCAAACACTGCCATATCTATCCTCCTTATTTTAAGCTTGATTTTAATATATCTATTCCGCCGAATTCGCTTCCATAAGTACGAGCAATCTCAAGGAGTCGCGATTGAATTTTTGATGACGACTCACCCTCAGCAGTATGAGATAAAACAGAATCGGAACTGCTGCGAGAAAAAACCTTATGGAATGGAAGCATGAAAAATGCCAATGTGCCTGCGAACGTTGATGTAATGAATTTCCTTCTGGACAGCAAAAAAGACATGGTAATCTCCTCATTATTGCAAAATCTATTCAGCGCTTTATTTCTACATAATCTCCTCTCTCATTTTATATAAATCTGACTCTCAGGCAAATAAAGCTTTAATGTTAATTAAAGTATTGTTATACATTCAATTATAAGGGAATCAAAATAAAAATCAAAGATAAATTTATAGAATTTCGCATCTGCTGTAAGAATGGCAGGTAGAAATAAAACAAGTCTTCATTGATTAAGCGAAGTAAAGGCAATTCACTTTAATTGCCTGTATAATTATCTAAAAATTCTAACCATTCATCTTCAGCCCGTTTAAATGAAAATCCATAAACCGATCGAAAATTGCTTTTTACCACCGCTCCGGTATCATCCAAATCTCCCAAACGAATAAAATCTTCCATCTCTTCTATTCCGTGGGTATCCAGCAAAAATTTGACAAATGATCCCGCCTCTGGATAGGTTTTTTGTACACAATAATTCCAAAACTTAAGAGATTCTAACAAATTGTCTAAAGCTATCAATGTCCCATTACCCTCGAACTCTTTCGCACACAAATGAATCGGTCTACCATTCCACCTAACCACAAAATCATCATCATACGGATTGGTTGAAAGCGCTACTGCCATCCCTTCATCGAAAAAATCAGTGGGATTACTCATCAACGATACATAAATATGAACACACTCATGGTTATGCCAGGAATAGATTGAATGTACGGCAAAATTTGCTGGGTCCGCCCATCCTGTACCTGTTACCCTGGTGGCACTTTGTATATGACCTCTGCTTTGATATTTGTAGTAGTCAATCTTTCTTGGACATATAACACCTAACAGGCTGGTGGCCCATCTGTGATGAGCTTCTTGATATTGAGGTGAAACAGAATCTCCTGATGATTGCTATAAACATTATATTATTCTTTTTACAGAGGAATTCTGATGTCCTATTATAGTAGCGTTTTTTAATTTTTAGGACAATCCTTGTTATGAAATAAAGTAGATAAGAAAAAATAACTATTTGTTCTTCTTTGAAAAAATATTGATATGGTATAATGAAACATGAGCTATAATCTTCATAATTATGAAAGATTAGATTAATTAAAAAGCCTTGTAGTGCAGTTAATTCAACAATTGAAATTAATTGAGGGATTAAATATGAGATTAAAAAATATCATAAGTATTTCTTTAGTTTTCGTCAGTTTACCTCTCGTGCTTTTATTAGCACTATCTGAAGATATTGAAGCAAGCCAGCAGGAAAAAGCAATGGTTTTTAGCAAACTCACGCCTAATTTAATGGTCGAGGATGTCAATAATACTATAGAATTCTATAAGAATATTTTAGGATTTGAATTGGTCATGACCGTCCCTGAAGAAGGCACGTTTGATTTTGCTCTGATGAAATCTGGAAATGTGGAGATTATGTTTCAATCACGAGAGAGTTTATCCGAAGACTTCCGGCCAGAGTTTAAAAATAAGAAGACATACGAAGTGCTCACACTTTATGTCGATATGGAGAATATCGAAGGATTATTGCACAAAATAAATGATAAAGTTACCATTATCAAAGATTTGCACACCACGTTCTATGGAACGCAAGAATTTGCTATAAAAGACTGTAATGGCTATATTTTAACATTTGCCGAGGGTGGAAATTAATAGAAGATAAATCATGCAGAAATCATCACTGAAAGATTTACAAAAAATCCCGGGAGTTGGAAGGGTAATAACAAAAGATCTACACCGCCTTGGCTTTCATTCAGTTCAAGACCTGAAAAGTCAGGACCCTGAGGAATTATATTCTCGCCTTTGCGAACTTAAGGGCACTCAGGTTGATCGATGCATGCTCTATGTCTTTCGCTGTGCAGTATATTACGCATCGAACCAAGAGCATGAACCCGACCTACTAAAATGGTGGAATTGGAAGGATTGATTGCAGTTGCTGGATTGAGATAGTTGATTAAATAACAAGGATACCTAAGCACATTATTTGGCTACATAATGGCTCTATGTATCCAAATATTCCTATAAATCAAAGCGATCGGAATTTGCTCAGGTAAACATTACAGCACTTTAGAAAAATTCTTTATCATTAAATCTTATATTTTCTCCCTGGCGTAGATTATCCCTCAACTTTTTTAACCGGGATTATTATTAAGGTTCTGCATTTTTCAGGTTCAACTTCTTCGCGATTACTAAGCCAATATGCGACCATAGGTCCTATCTGCTCAAAACCATTATTTTCAATATAGGGAAAAATTATATTCATCGCCTCCCCTACAGTTTCATAAGGCCCCACATGAGTGATGGTAGCAACTTTGGTATATGTATATTCTGCTTTTTTAAGAGGTAGATTAACGGGATCGTCTTTATTAATTTGGAAACCTACGCTCAATCGCATTATTCCTTCACCCTGATCTGAAGGACCAAATATAATCGTGAAAAGTGCTCCTTGCCATTGAATTGATTGATTCCTTACTTCTTGATAAAGCATGTTTATTGCTTCCTGCATTTCGTTCATATTTCCCTCAAACTCTGTATAAACATACCAGAAAGGTTCAACATCTTTTATTTCCGGTTTTTCTTCTGCCTGAATTAGACAAAGAGCTCCTAATATTACTAATAAAATCATTATTTTCTTCATTTCATTACTTCCTTATTTGAGATACAATTTTTCCTATTTAAACGTATATTACTTTTAGTTCATCAATTCTTTCTGCTATATTTATATGATTCGCACATGTTGCTTTGCATCTATCACAGGAGCTGCATATAGCAAGACTTCTCTCTTTCGGAATGGAATCGAGCGTATCTCGAGCTTGATGAAAATTTGAATAACAGGTAGCATACATATGTATTCTCATGAGCGCCGGTATATCTACTCCATGAGGGCAGGTGGGCACACATTTTTTACACTGATGACAATATCCTAATGCTATGTTCACTCCTTTATCTTCGATAAACTGCTTTTCCTCTGGTGTATATTCAAGGTCATAAGCTACGGAAAAATCTTCCTCCATTTGCTCAAAGGTAGTATAACCGGGTATCGCTGTTGTTATATAACTATTTCGTAACGCCCATTTGAGAACGGCAGAATTCAATATCCCGCCTTTATAATACTTCCGCATCTCCAAAGGAAGTCCCTGCCTATGAAGGTAATTGCCACATTGTGTTTTCATTGCGATAATACCGATACCTTTTGAAGCAGCATTTCTAATAGCCTCAAACAATTCGTTTTCATCATGTAGTGCGTAATTATAGATTGTCAGAATAACATCATAGAATCCGGTCTTTGCTGCTTCGTTAATACAATCTATATTTCTATGGGTGCTAAAGCCTATGAAACGAGCTTTTTGTTGTTCTTTTAACATTTGCAATGCATCTTTAATCTCTGGATTATTCAGCTCTTCAATATTATCAATATGATGCAAATAAAGAATATCCACATAATCTGTCTGCAAACGTTTTAGGCTTTCCTCAACTGTTTGCAATAAAACTTTTTTAGTTTCTAAAGGACTCAGCCTGCGCCTTATGTATGCTGGAATTACTTTGGTTGCAATAATAACTTTGTCACGAGCATTAAGCTCTTTAATCACTTTTCCAATCATTTCTTCATTAGCGCCTCTCTGATAAACTGCTGCAGTATCAAAATGACGAACACCAATTTCATAGGATTTTCTTACCAGTTCTGGATTGAAAGAATTCATCAATCCCATGCTCACAATGGGCAGCTTAATTCCCGTCTTTCCCAGGATTCGGTATATGATTTCTTTGCTTGAGTTTTGCTCTATATTTTTTGCTTTATGCCATGATGCAGCTTCACTGGAGAAACCCAAGAGGCCTGCAGAAGCTATTCCAGATAAGCTTTTTGTAAAAAAACTCCTTCTGCTGTATTGTTTCTCTTTTTTTTCCATAATTTACTCCTTTTTTCCAATGAATATTTAACAAAAAAAGAGAGAGTTGTCGACCCACAACATAAAATGGAACTATTTTTTTGGAAGGAAGTTAGATTAATAATGGCTATCGACAAGCATTCATTATTAAATACTATGTAATTCTTTAAATTCTGTGGGAGACATACCAGCATGCTTTTTAAAAGCACGATTGAATGCAGTTTTGGAATTGAAACCTACATTAAAGCTAATTTCCAATATTGTAGAATGCTTATCGGAAGAATCGAGTAAATAATGCTTGGCTTCCTCCACTCGATAGCTGTTAATAAAGTCAAAGAAATTCTTACCAAAAATTTCGTTAATAACCTGGGATAAATATCGAGCTGAAATAGCCATTTTTTCCGCAAGTTCGTTTAGGCTTAGGGAGGGTATTAAATAAGGCTTTTCTTTATCCATATAAATTTCTAATTGATTAGCATAGTTAACACTATCTTTTTTGGTTAGAGGAGATTTCTCATATTTCGGTCTTTCCTCTATCCCTGAAAAGAGCTCAGGTTGTTTTAATCCCTTATAAAGAATATAAATAGCAAAAATAAAAGAAATTGCTATTGTCAATAAACTCAACATAAACAAAGGAGTCCCTGTCTTTAACCATATAAAAATATTTAAAAAATAAACAATCCACATTAGTATAAATACTACAAGAATGAAACGTAACCAGGAGAGGTTAATATGTTCAATAGCGGAAAATATCTTTTTTATTTCTATTTGATAATTCCGTAGAATCCTCAACGAAGCTACAATATAGATTATGATGAGTATATGAAGAACTACTCGCATAATAAACACATTTTTTACATTAAATAGCATTACGGTAAGTAATAACTGCCTTTTTACCTCAGCGCTATACATCTGATAATTGAATATGAGTGCTATCCAGTAAATAATAAAGGGTAGGAGATGCAGCATATGTCGTTTTTTGAATGAAAAATCTCTATATGCCAATGATTTTGTATAAAAATAAATTGAAGGTCCCCATAAAAATGCAAAAGAAGAACCAATATAAACTAAGTGCGGAAAATAAACAAATATATATTCCTTAAAAATATAGAAATTAAAATCAATAATACTTAATGCTTTTGAGAGCAAAAATACAGCCAGAATTCTATTGCTTAATGTCTTGCCTTTCTTGTGGGTGAAAAGAAAGAATGAAAACAACAATAATAAAGTAATAGTAATTATATTTATTATGCCTATAAATGTCCAAGCCATGGTACTTTCGTAAAGCTATTTAAATGATAGAAAAGTTTACTATTTATTATTTTTTCTGCAATTATCCTTATTTTTGGCATATTCAATTATTAAACTTATAGCACAAGAAAATTATGAAGTCAAAAATAATAGTAAAAATCATTTGTGAGTAAATTGGTCTGGTTTATATTATTATATAGGCGAGAGAAATTTAATATAATAAAATAAGAAGAAGAAATTATCATGGAAAAAACACAATCCACTATTCATTTTAGATTTATGGCTATCGGCTTTGAATTTCGTAATTTATTTAAACTGAGTACTAATATTTTTAAATAAAAAGGGATAAAACCTGGATTTTATGTGCTCGATTATGGGTGTGGCTCGAGTAGCTATATAATACCCTTAGAGAAATTGGTGGACACCTCCGGGAAAATCTATGCTCTGGATTTTCATCCTCTTGCCATTGAGAAGGTTCAAAAGATCACTTCAAAAAAGCACCTGACTAATGTGAAGACCATTCTTTCCGATTGCAAAATCGGCCCTTCCCAGATAACAGCATGAATATGGTTATATAGCGGCCTTTGCCGAAGAAGCAAGATAGCTGGATAGACTGCTAACTATAGAAGAGGACGATCATCTATCAATCAGGGTTGTTGACTCTTACTACTTTTATGACAGGTCGGAGTATATATTTGGCATTCTTGCCACCGGTTTTGGTGACCTTAACAGATTTTTCTGCATCAAAGTCTAACACCTAAGCGGTTGTCTCATCTAAGCTTGAGTCCGAATAAAGCTTATTGCCTGACGATTAACTGATCAAAATAATTTTTTTATTAATTATCTTCTCAAATCCAATATTTGCCAAAGATAAGTGCGATAATGTATTATATCTCCCGTTTTTTATGCTTCCCTTTTATTTGAAGTGAATAATATGGAAGGATTGCCTATCACAATTGAAAAAAAAAGAGCAGCTCGGAAAAAGCTACTCAAAAAAGCTATAGAATGTAATGACAATAATTGATTTTTATTATTCGGTTTCGTCTGCTCCTGTTGGTCCAATCACCTCTAAGGGTTTGATAACTGGACGAAGAATATATTTGTTACTGCCTAAACCTGTTTTAGTAATTTTAATAGATTTCTTGGCATCAAAGCCTATGAACACCTGAGTCAACATGTCTGGCTCAATGGTAAACTTCACGGGTATCTTAATTCGTTTGCTGGGAATCTTAAGCTCAATTTCTTCCCCCGTTATTAACACTACTTTCCCCTCTAAAATGTGCAATCGAATAAAATTATAATAACCTTCCTCAAGCATTTCTGATGTTAAAAGCTCTTCCACATCCAGCGCACCTACTAAATCAATCGGATCAACTGGTGCCGGCAGTGATACAAGCGCTTGTTTTGCTCCCCCTCGACCTGTCCTGTGAACTTTGATAGCATCGACTGTTAACAAGACATTTTGATAATCTTCATTCGCACTACCTCTTATGTAGATTTCTAAGGTTCCATAAGTTTCATTATCTTGATCACCGTTACCATTATTCCCATTGTTGCCGTTATTACCATTGTTTCCATTATTCCCATTATTCCCATTATTCCCATTGTTGCCGTTGTTGCCATTGTTACCATTATTGCCATTATTACCATTGTTGCCATTATTACCATTATCGCCTTTATTACCGTTGTTGCCATTATTCCCATTATCGCCTTTATTGCCGTTATTCCCGTTATTGCCGTTGTTGCCATTATTACCATTGTTGCCATTTATAGGCTTATTGAGATTATCTGAATTATTTTGATTACCAAGGCTGTTAAGATTATTTGAGCTATTATAATTGCTGAGCTCATCGATCTCACTCGGTCCGGTGATTCTATCACCGCAGCTCAAGAGGAAAAACAGCAAGCAAAGGATAAAAGGCAAAATGGCAATTTTTATCACCTTTGTTACCATTTTTATCTCCTTTACCAAAATATTTCTAAAAATTTGTGCTATAAGCCAAATCAGCGTATTATCTTATGTATATTGTAGTATTAAATTTATTAATATCAAATGACATATATCACACTTATAATATTTTTTTAATTTTGTATCTGAAAAAATATTCATATCTCTTATTATAGAAAACAGGAAATGCTCTCGAGGATCAAGGACCCTGCACGCTCACGAGTTGGATGACCGGTCGCAATATATATTTGGGATTGGAGCCACCCGTTTTATTAACCTTTATTGATTTCTCAGCATCAAAATCCAGTTTCACTCCCGTAAGCTTCCCTTTCTCAATAGTGAAAGGAGTTGGTATCAAAACTTTTCCGTTGGGAATTATTAGCTCAAACTCCTCTCCAGTATCTAATACTACTGTTCCATCCGTAACCTCAATTTTAATATGGGTATAAAATCCTTCTTCAAGAGAGTAGGAGGATAAAAGCTCTTCTCGTCCTTGCAAGGCGAGCAAGTCAATGGGAGATTCTGGGGCTGGCAGAGTAATGATTTCTGCTTCCCCTCCATTTTTAGCAGAGCGGTGAACTTCAATAGTGCTAATAGAGACATAGACATGCTCAACATTATCGAGGGGTTTATCTGTTAGGTAAATTCTGAGCGCTCCTTGATCGTTACTCGATGTAATATTGTCACCACAACTGAGGAGAAACAACAGCAGGCACAAGCTCATAGACAATAGTGCAAATTTCAAAACCTTCACTCCCATGATTGTTCCTCCTTTTAAACTTAATCATTAAAAAATCTTTTCGGTTAGGAACAATAATGATTTTTTTGTTTATTTATAAATTTTTTAACTCTAAATAGATATTATACAAAGGACATAGGTCACACTTTCAGTATTTTTTTTCTTTAAAGAAAACTATATACATCAGGTCGGCGTAACAAGAATTAACATCATTTTTTGCTTGACATAAGCTAAAAAATGATATAAGTTAGAGGGATTAAACATTGTTATGCAAATCTAACTTGCTCATTTAAACTATCATTTGGCTAAAAAGTCAATCCAACACCCATTATCAACAAGGCAAATAAGCTGATAAGGAATTAGATTGTGTGTTTAAATAAAACTTTAATTAACTAATAAAAAGGGAAGAAAAATGAAAAATGATGCTTTTGACAAATTCTATACCGATGTCCCCCTGGAGCAAAAAGAGCAATTGCGAGCATTTCGCTCCGATTATCCGCCCAGGCTTCTCACCGTAGATGGTCACGATTGGCAGTACATAATATGCGGGCAAGCTGAAGAAGTGCTTGTTCTGCTTCCTGGTGCTACGGGCAATGGGGAAATGGCTTTCAAACATATCACAGCCCTGGAGAAGGAATACCGCATCATCTCCCCTACCTATCCTCCAACTGCAGCGACAATGGGGCAGCTCACAGGTGGGATTGCAGCCATTCTTGATGCAGAAAACATTCAGCGAGCCCATATTATGGGCGGCTCCTTTGGGGGAATAGTGGCCCAATGCTTCGTGCGCACATATCCCCATAAGGTAGATAAGCTGATCCTGTCTCACACCATCGGCCCCAAACCGGAGCGCGTCAAACGAACCAGAAGAACCGCACTACTATTATTCGTTTTTCCATTACCTTTACTTCGCTTCTTATTCAAACGGGAAACCATTAAACTGCTCGATGCTGAGCATGTGGAATATGAATTCTGGCGGGCCTACTTGCAGGAGGAAATTTTCCGATTGAATAAAAAGGCAATTATGAATATCCTCAAGCGCGGAATTGACTTCGATCAGCATTATGCCTTTACTTCCGATGATTTAAAGGACTGGCCGGGCAATATTCTCATCATCGAATCTGCCGACGACCCCTTAGCCCGCCAGGACTCAAGCAAAACACTCAAAGCACTCTATCCCCGGGCGCAGGTGCACAGCTTCCACGGCACCGGTCACGCAGCTTCAATTCTCAAGCCGGAGGAATATCGGTCGGTAATTAAAAATTTTCTGAAAGAAAGCTGAAAAAAGGAATAGTGTATGCATAGATGGATAAAGAATAACATCACAACCTCAAATTGTTGCCTTATCCATTGTATTAGCATATACTATTCAATCATTACTTTTTATTTGTCTGTTATGATACATAGTTATAACACACACGATTATTATTAAAACAATAAAGTACATGGGGAACATAAAAGGAAAAGAGGAGATAATTGTAATGGATAAACCACAACCTGATTTTCATTTCAAGTTTATGGCTTTGGGCTTCAAATTTCGTGATATCTTCCTGCCGCGCATGAATATTTTAAAGAAGGTGGGTATTAAGCCAGGCTTTCAGGTGCTCGACTACGGCTGCGGTCCCGGCGGCTATATATCGCCCCTGGCGGAACTGGTGGGTGAGTCGGGCAAAATATATGCCCTGGATATCCACCCGGTGGCAATTCAGATGGTGCAGAAGCTGGCGGCAAAAAAGAAACTGACCAATGTGCAGACCCTTCTTTCCGATGGCAAAACCGGCCTGCCGGATAGCAGTATAGATGCAGTGCTATTTTATGATACCTACCACTGCTTAAGCGACCCAGATGCAGTATTAAAAGAACTCCATCGAGTACTAAAACCAAAGGGAATCCTCTCCTTCACCGACCACCACATGAACGAAGCCCAAATCCTATCCGCCCTCACAAAAACCGAATTATTCAACCTATCCCAAAAAACCAAAAAAACCTTTTGTTTCTTAAAAAAATAGCATTAATGTACTAAAATATAAAAGCAAGTCTTATTACTGAATCATAAACAAAAAATAAAGCTATCAAATCTTTTCTTCTTGAAAGCAGATTTTTTTAAATATCTTGATTCAAAAAGAAAGATGTTATATAATTAGTTTCTAAATTGGAAACAAAAAGTTTCTAAAATAAAAACAAAAGGTTTCCAAAATGAATTTAAGCAACTTATTGTCAACAGAAAAGAGAGAAAAAATACTTAACGAAATAATATTTAAAGAAGATGAAATAAGTGTCATTGATGTTGCTACTAAACTTAAACTAAGCAAGGGATTTGTTTCAAAATTTTTTACTTTGCTTTCTAAGGTAAAAGTTATTAAAAGACATAAGAATAAATATGTTATTTTAGATAATTTACATGTAAGATTATTGAAAATTATATTTAATTTAAAGCAGTTTACCAATTTCAATTTTAAAAAATATTCTTTTGTGTTGGGGGTAGGATTATATGGAAGCTGTGTGAAAGGGGAAAATTTCGAGGATTCAGATATAGATATATGGATTAAGGTAAATACAAATAATGAAGAAAAGCTGGCTAAACTAACGAGTGACTTAAAAAGAAGATTTGAAAGAATAAGCCTCCTCTATCTGACCAAAGAAAAAATAGAGTTACTTGAGAATGAGGATATTTCCTTTTACTATGCATTAGCATTGGGCTCAATAACATTATATGGTGAAAGCATTGTTTGACTACAATGAATGCCTGAAAAAAAGCGGCTTATTCAACCTCTCCCAAAAAGCCAAAAAAACATATACCTTCACAAAAAAATAATAAATTTTACTCTCTCCTTAAATAAATCGAAAACATTGACTTTCTTTAAATTATGTTATAAAATTAATAAATATATAGTTTATATTTATATTAAAAACATTAATATATTAAAATGCGTGTAAAGCAAGAGAATAATTCTGTAGTAATTGAATGCCCAGATTGTGATTCATATGTAAATGCCAAAGTTTTAGGGGAATATGAATTACATAGAACGGAAGACAATCCTATAAAATGGTCTTTATTAAAATGCCCAAAATGTAATAGTCCAATATTGGTTTATCAAGAATACGTTCAAATAGGAATGAATACTTATGAATGGAATTCAGCTATAAGGCTATGGCCTGAACCCAAAAAATATATAAGCTGGGATCTTCCTAATTTAGTTCGTGTATCTTTAGAAGAAGCGTACAAATGCTTTAAAGCTAAAGCCTATATTGCTTGTGCGGTTATGTGCGGTAGAGTTCTTGAAAGCATTTGTGCAGAATATAAAACTAGGAATAAGGCTTTAGCAGGTGGATTAAAAGAATTATTAGATAAGGAAATAATTGATAAAAAAATCTTTGAATGGGGCGAAGAGCTTAGAAAATTTCGTAATATTGGAGCGCATGCGAAAAAAGAAAAGATTACAAAAGAAGACGCTAAGGATCTATTTGATTTTTCATATGCAATTTGCGATTACATTTTTATTTTATCAAAAAGATTTAAAGATTTTATAACAAGAAGAAAAAATTCCAAAAAAAATTAAACCATACTATCAAATATTGAATGGAAAAAAAATGACATTATGGACAAAAGAAGAAGCTTTAAGCGAATTAAATAAGCTTATTGAAGAAATAGAAGAACTTAAAAATAAAGAAGCATTTTTAAAGGAGCATACAAATTGGTGGGCTAGAACTTTAACATTTTTAGAAGAAGTCTTTGGTCCATATTCTCGATATTATCTAACATTTGCATCTTTTACTTGGAAAGAAACAGGATCTTTTATAATAGGTCCTAAGGATCTATCAGGATTCATGAATCCTCAAAAGGCTATAGAAGAAAAAGATCATATTGCATATATTCGACAATTAGACAGTGCAGAAGGTATATTAGAAGCAGCATTAGATCATCTAAAACGTGCAGATGATATTGCTACTATTTATGAAGGAAAAGATACTGCACAGGAATCGAGTGCTATTATTAGAATTATTAATATAGCAGAGCGAAAACTTAGAAAAGTTATTCGCCAAAAACCTTCAACCGAAAAAGAAATTCAAGAAGCATTTGAGAATCTACTTATAGGTACTGATATATTATATTCAAGAGAAAAAGAAAGCATTGAATATTCCTCAAAAACCTATATTCCAGATTTTACTATAGATAAGATCGATTTAGTAATTGAAATTAAATTTTGCGTGAAGGAAGATAGAGAAAAGAAAATCATTGCTGAAATAAACGATGATATCTTAGCTTATCAAACTGAATATAGTAATCTATTTTTTATTGTTTATGATTTGGGTTTTATAAGGGACGTCGATCGTTTTATAGATTCATTTCAGAAACATCAAAATGTAATTGTTAAAGTCATTAAACATTGATTAACACTGTCAAAATATTCGATTAAACGGTTGATTCTTTTAACTACATTTAATAAGTTTATTTTTTATTATATAATGCTGGAGAACTGTTTATGAAGAAAAGGAAATATTACTATGAAACAATATTCCCAGTTGAAGTCATAAAAGAAGCATATGATTTATTTTTATCAAAGGTCAATTCTAAGAAGAAAATTGATCGTCCAGATACTCTTCTAATTAATTTTGGAAATGAAGAATGGTATTTTGACTCATTGGAAGAATTTTTAGCTGGGTATCCAAAAGCAGAATCATTTCATTTACAAAATTATGTTCAAGGAAAAACAATAAACATATTTGGGCATTCGAATATCACAGAAATATCAGTAGCTTTCCCTAATAGGGCTGATATAGAATCTATTTTTCAAATTTTTGATATGAATCTATCAAAAAGCAAAATTGTAATTGAGTCAGACCCAATTAAGATATTTATCGGCTATGGGCATGATAAGCAATGGAGAGATTTAAAGGACCATCTTCACGAACAGCATGGTTTCGAAGTAATCGCATATGAAATTGGACCACGAGCAGGGTTAAGTATAAAAGAAGTGCTTGAATCTATGTTAAATCAAAGCTCTTTTGCTTTTCTTGTTCTATCTGGTGAGGATATTGATAATTATGGTGAAAAACATGCCCGGGAAAATGTAGTGCATGAACTTGGTCTTTTTCAAGGCAAATTAGGATTTCGAAAAGCTATTGTGTTATTAGAAGAAGGTGTTCATGAATTTTCTAATATATTGGGATTAAATCAAATAAGATTTTCTAAAGGAAACATTCGAGAAACTTTTGGTGATGTTTTGGCAACAATTAAAAGAGAAACTGAACAAGAGAAATAGTAATAAAAGATTTAACACGTTTTTTTATTAATATAATAGTAATAAAATTCTTATATAAATTAGAAAAGCAAACTATAAAACAAAAAAATTAAAGAAGTTTTTTAATATGAATAATTTAGGGAAGAGGCGGCCGGTTTTTTTCATGTAGTTTTTGTATTCTTGGCCGAATTGTTCGAGCATCATCTGCTCTTCGTGGTCAATTCGGATGAAGTAGGCCAGCGACCATGTGCCAATTCCGATTATCCACACCAGCCAATTTGCCAGCAGCAATCCCTGGAATATCACCCACAGCCAGAAGGTAGTGTACATGGGATGCCTGACATATTTGTAAGGCCCTTCGCTGATCAATTTGTGCTCTTCTTTAATCACCAGAACATTCGACCAATGCTTACCCAATACCTTATGGGTCCACCCGTATAAAAGGATGGTGAGAGCAAAACCCGCGGCTCCCGCAATTCTTGCCCACAGCGGCAAAGCAAGATTAAAGGAAGTGAACCAGTTGGAAAAGATATGTATCAGAGGAATTATGCTCATGCCGATATAAGCCATGCTGACGACGATTTTTATCTTTACCTGCTTCTTTGCCACCACCTTTTTAAGTTTGCGGCATTTAATAACGAGCCAACCCCTGATAACACCGCTAATAAGCAGGAGAATTCCGTATATTAATTTAAATATGAACTCATTCATACGTATAGCTGAAAGCAAAATTCGATTTTATTACAATGACCAACAGCTCTTATCTATTTTCTTTTCCAGGTGCTGAGGAGGATGCCTCCGAGGAGGAAGCATACCAGATAGTTGCCCTTATCGATAAGCGTCAATGTTATGGGATTCATAGAGAACAAATCACTGGTAGCTGCCAGCAAGAACAGAAAACAGAGCCAGAAGAGGAAAGACATCCAGAGACCTTTCCTTACGGTAATAACGTTTAATTCTTTAAACAACCAGGCCATCAAGTAATAAAGCGCTGCGGCAGCAATTATTGATATGATATACAGAAATGCGCTTGTTCCTGCAAAATCCTCAGCGCTCTTGCCAACGAGCTCCACCCATTTCGAAGCAAAGAGTAACTGCGAGTACCATAATAATGAAATCCCCTGAAAGAGGATGACCAGAATCCATACCGCCAGATGATTAATCTTTAATTTTTCCATGAGAACTCCTCCTTATAAAATAATTAAAACACGCCTGGGATAAAGTGTTTTTCTCTGCAGTGGCTTTCAATCATAGATTGTAATTAAGAACTTAAATACTTGCAATAATTATTATCCGGTTTACTATCAAAAAAAGAGCGTTCTTGAATAAATCAATAAATAAAAATGCGATAATTACCGAGGCACTATACTATAATATGCAAATAGTGATACTCGGAATCAGATTTATTTGCTATTGAAGTATATCTAAGCTAAAAAGATATTAGATTCATATATCTAACTGTTAGGCTATGAGCATATTTAGCTAAATGCAGGAGAAAAAAATGAAAGATAATAAAGAAGGAATGACAGAATTTATAGGGCACGTAAAAAATTTAGCTGACTTAGCAGATTATCAAAAGGATTCTGTAGTAAGCAGAACTATAATTGAGAAAAAAACTGGCACAGTGACCTTCTTTGCTTTTGATGAGGGACAGGGCTTGAGCGAGCATACAACACCTTATGATGCAATGGTTTATCTGGTTGAAGGTGAGGCTGATATAGTAATTTCAGGCGAACCGTATCATTTAAAAGCCGGGCAAATGATTATCATGCCTGCCAATCAACCCCATGCGGTCAAAGCAATAAAAAGATTTAAAATGGTATTAATAATGATAAAGTCCTGATATCATTTAGTCTCAGGAGAATCTATTATTATGAGCACAAATTTACATAAAAGAGCACTTACACTATCCTTCTTCACCGTAGCATACAATATCGCAGAAGGGATAGCCTCTATCACCGCAGGTTTCTGGGCTGGGAGTATTGCGTTAGTGGGATTCGGTCTGGATAGCTTCATCGAATCGATGTCTGGCAGTATTATGATCTGGAGATTTAGAAAGCACGGAAAACTATCAGCGGAAGAAGAGGAAAAAATAGAGAAAAAAGCGGTCAAATTGGTTGCCATTACCTTCTTTATTTTGGGTGGGTATGTGCTCTTTGAGTCAGTCAAAAAATTGCTGCTCCGTGAGATACCTGATCCAAGTATTATCGGGATAATTATTGCCATAATCTCAATTGTTGTGATGCCCATTTTGTTCTACTTAAAATACAAAACCGGCAAACAGATAAAAAGCCGCAGCCTGATTGCAGATTCCAAGGAGACGCTGGCGTGCATGTTTTTGTCCGCCGCTTTATTAGTAGGCCTGGGGCTCAATTATTTATATGGCTTCTGGCAAGCTGACCCTATTGTTGGCTTAGTCATCGTAGTTTATTTAATAAAAGAAGGTTATTCCACATTGAAGGAAGAATAACTCTGCAATTGTTAAATGTAATAACAAAAAGTCAATTATAATTTGAGAGCAATTAATCAAAAAATAAAAGATACAACAATAAAAGAAAAATAGCACATAGATTAAATGCACAAAAACTCATCTGAAAAATCTCTCACTATCGCCATCATCCTGACTTCCACCTTTTTTGTTGTCGAAGTAATTGGCGGATTCCTGTCAGGCTCCTTATCTCTATTAGGAGATGCCGGGCATATGTTCAGAGATGTGTTCGCCTTATTGCTTACTCTGAGCGCGATAAAAATAGCAAAAAAATTGCCAACAAAGACAAAAACATTCGGTTATCATCGGCTGGAGATTTTCGCTGCCTTCACTAATGGCATCATGCTTATAGGAATAAGCTGCTGGATCTTCTGGGAAGCATATCAACGATTTGTCGCTCCACAGCCTATCAGAAGCATCACCATGTTTATAGTGGCGCTCATCGGTCTTCTGGTAAACCTATATATTGCATTAAAGCTGCATGGGAGTCATGATTTAAATATAAGGAGCGCATATTTGCACGTTCTTACTGATACCATCTCTTCAGCAGCCGTTATCTTTGCTTCATTATGGATTTTTTTCACCGGTAAAGTCGTAATTGATCCTATATTAAGTATTGGTATTGCTCTTTTCATCTTGATTTCTGCCTTTCCCATAATAAGAGACTCTATTCGTATCCTGTTAGAATTTGCGCCCAGAGATGTCAAGTTAGACAAGGTTGTTACAGATATCGAGGAAGTTAAAGGTGTTGAGGGTGTACATAATGTGCATCTGTGGAGCTTATGTTCTAACGTGAATATTATTGATGCGCACGTATTTACAAAAGAGACTGATATGCTTAAGATCGAAGAGATGAAACATGAGATAAAAGGAAAATTAGAAAAATATAATATCAAACATGCCACCCTGGAATTTGAATGCGAAGAATGCAAGCCGAATCTTACAGTTAAAAAGTTGAAACATTGAGATTGAGAGGTAAATATTAATACAGTTCCTTATTTAAGGATTATTAAATGTGATAATGGTATCTCTGCCCTTAGATTTACAGCCACGGAATATTTGCTCTGCTCTTTTATTTCCTATGTTATAACTGCTTGCTTATATCAATAGATTGTCAGGTCATCGAAGAGGCTTTTACCCGCTCCTGCACCACTCAGCGCAATCTTTCCCCAGGTCGGCTTATCTCCCCGCAAAAACATGTTTATTTTTTCTACATCATCAACTTTAACTATTATCTGCTCCCTACTAATTTCAATATTCAACAGATACTGTTGATTACGATTCATGATATCAGCAATGCTATGCTTTTCCACAAACATACCATCCTTCTTATGCCGCAGAATCCACTTCCCGGTTTTTTTCGAACTCACACTATAGAGCTGCATCCTGAGCTCCCAGAAATTTCTATTATCTTTATAACTGAAGAAAATGGAGCTGCTTACTTTGGCCAGTCTTCCACCTGCCCGAGTAACCTTAGCTTCTATAGTGCATTTTTCTTCTAAAGCCCCTTTGGGAAACAAGCGAAAGTTATTGCTTGTTCTTCTGAGCATGAGCTGCTCATCTACTACTTTTGCTACACCGCTTCCTTTTCTCTGCCAATCTGCTATATCGGTATCGAAGAAGTCGTAGTCTATGGGAAGTCCGCTGCCGAAGATGACATAGGTCTCCCCGGCCTCATTTCTGCCTGCTGGATCAGCCTCAGGAGCACCGATGATGACATCATCGCAGCCATCGCCGTTGATATCGGCGCTGGAAACGGAACGACCAGACCAATCACCAACATCATCGCCGTAGATGGTCATATCGGCAGAAACGCTGTTGAGGTCTACGGTGGCTGGCGGTGCAGCGCTGCCGAAGATGACAT
>CAZYAF010000023.1:18866-66347 GCA_964645975.1 uncultured Acidobacteriota bacterium | reverse complement strand
ATATATAATATTATAAAAATGCAGCACATAGCCAAATATGTTTTTATCAAGCTTAATTTTGTTTTTATTAATCATAAATACATAAAAAAAAGTACTCCTTAAGATATATGGATTAATTAAGATCGTAATTCTGTTAAAAATATGCATAAGAAAGAAAATAAAAAAAGCAAAGCTGTTAATGATTCTTATCCAAAAGAGAATAAAAACAATATCTCGCAGAAAATCGAAAAGATAGCAGATATGAAGGATATGGAGCGGGTCGTTCTCAATAGCATATCAGAGCTTGTACTTTATCAAGACACTCACAATAAAATTTTGTGGGCAAATGAAGCAGCGGGTGCCACGATAGATATAAAACCCGGGGAATTAATAGGACGATATTGTTACGAGGTATGGCATCAGAGAAATACACATTGTATAGGGTGCCCGGTAGCAAAAGCTTGTAAAACTGGACAGGCTCACAGCTGCGAAATGACTACACCAGATGGCAGAATCTGGTTAGTTAGGGGTTATCCAGTAAGAGATGTAAAAGGTATTATTACAGGCGCTGTTGAAATAACAATAGAAATTACGGAGAGAAAACAGGCAGAGAAATCACTTCAGGAGAATGAGGAGCGATTACGTCGAATCATTGAAGGAGCTAATGCTGGCTATTTTTACATTGATCAGGAAGGCCGCTTTCAAAAAGTAAATCAGGCATGGCTGCGTATGCACGGATATTCAGATGAAAATGAAGTTGTTGGTAAGCATTTTTCCCTTACTCAGGTTGAGAAAGATTTGCCGCATGCGGAGAAAAATGTAAAACAGTTGCTTGGGGGAAAATCAATCCCCTTTGCAGAGTTTACCAGGCACTGCAAAGATGGGTCGACGTGTTTTCATATCTTTTCCGCAAATCCTGTTGTGCAAGGCGGCAAAATTGTTGGTTTGGAGGGCTTCCTCATTGATACTACTGAGTATAAGCAAGCAGAACAGGAGCTAAAGGAGTCAGAGGCTAAGTATTCCTCTTTAGTGGAGCAGGCGCAGGATGGTGTTGTGATTATACAGGATGGAGTATTCAAATTCGTCAATAGCGCCGTAGCAGAGATATCCGGTTACACAGTAAACGAGTTAATTGGAACGCCTTTTATAAATGTTATTGCTCCAGAATCAAAAGGGCTTGTATCCAAAAGACATAAGGCACGTATGGCAGGGAAAAGAGTCCCTTCTTTTTATGAAGCTAAACTTATAGGCAAAGATGGAACTGAGAAGGACCTTGAACTGACAGCCAGGATTATTCAATACCAGGGAAAGCCGGCAGCGATGGCAATAGCACGAGACATCACCGAACGGAAAAGGGAAGAAAAGATTAAGAGTGTTTTATTTAATATCTCAGAAGCTACCAGCGTATCTAAAAACCTTGATGAATTATTAAAAAATATTCATCAGGAGCTGGGAAGAATTATTAACACTACAAATTTTTATATTGCTCTATACGATGAGGAAGAAGATTTATATACATTTCCCTATTATGTGGATCAATATGATGATGATTTCTCTCCCCAGCCACTTAAAAAGAGTTTAACTGATTATGTGCGCAGAACAGGTAAGGCATTCTTTGCAGATAAACAGGTACATGAGCGACTTGAAAAGAAAGGTAAGATTAGATTAATAGGTCCTGACTCATCTTTATGGCTTGGTGCTCCTCTCAAGACTGCACATGGTGTCATAGGAGTAGTGGTTGTTCAAAGTTATTATGATAGTTCAGTATATTCTCAAGATGATCTTGACCTACTGAATTTTATCTCAGGACACATTGCTATTGCGATTCAGAGAAAGCAGTCAGAAGAAGCACTGCGAGAAAGTGAGGAAAAATTCCGAAGCCTTGCAGAGCAATCTCCAAATATGATTTTCATCAACAAAAAGGGCAGGATAGTTTACGCTAATAAAAGATGCGAAGATGTAATGGGTTTTAGCAGAAAAGAATTCTATTCACCAGATTTTGATTTCATGACATTGCATGCAGCACAATCATTAGAGGCTATAAAATCAAATTTCGAAAAGCACCTAAAAGGAGAGGAGATCGAGCCCTTCGAAATAACTCTGGTTACAAAAGATGGAGAGCAAATTGAAGCGCTACTAACGACAAAATTAATAAATTATGAAGGTGAAATGGCATTACTTGGAATAGTAACTGATATCACTGAGCATAAAAAAGCACAGAAAGCACTAAAAAAGAGTGAGCAGTTATATCGAGCTGTAGTTGAAGACCAAAGTGAATTAATCTGTCGTTTTTTACCCGATAGAATAATAACCTTTATTAATGAGGCATACTGTCGTTATTTTGGTAAGAAACCAACGGAACTAATAGGGAAAAGCTTTTTACCATTAATTTTTGAAGAGGATCGAAAGAAAGTTGAACAGAAAGTTAACTCCTTGAGCAGAAAGAAGCCTGTTGTTAATCTCGAAGAACGGATAGTAATGCCGAAAGGTTCAATTAGACAGCTGCAGTGGTCTAATCGGGCTATATTTGATGATAAGAATAATATCATCGAATATCAAGCAGTAGGAAGAGATATCACTGAACAAAAAGAAGCGGAGAAAAGATTGCAGGATAGCGAAATCCGATTTAGAAGAATGGCTGAAAATATTCAGAGTGGATTAACAATAATGGAAAATGGAAAAGTGATCTATTTGAATAAACGTGCAACAGAAATCTTCGGATATCCGGAAGAGGAGTTGATTGATCTCAGCGGTTTTGATTTAGCTGCTCCAGAAGAAAAAGAACGATTAAGCAAAATTGAGGAAGAGGCAAAACAGAAGGGTGAATTCCCCCAAGAATTGGAATTTTGGATAGTTCGAAAGGATGGTACCAAACGTTGTATTCATAACCGTTATTCACCCAGTATTAAGAATGGAGAAATTGTAGGTCGCTATGTAGTTACAACTGATATAACCAAACGTAAGTTAGTTGAGGAGGCATTAAAGGCTGCTGCTCAGCAGTGGATGAAAACTTTTGATTCCATTAGCGATTCTGTTTCTATGCTGGATGAAGAGGGAAAAATATTACGATGTAATAAAGCCATGGCAGATTATTTAAATATGCCTTATACAGAGATTATTGACAAATCGTGTTGCAAGCTCGTACATGAGGCGTCTGATTTTATTGAACACTGCCCCTATATACGTACGAAAGAAACACAACAGAGAGAAAGCTCGATTTTCCAGATCAAGGATCGTTGGTTCAATATTGTAATTGATCCATTGTTTAGTGGGGAAAAAAAACTTATAGGTGCAGTACATATTATGATGGATATTACAGAAAAAACGAAGATGGAGGAAGCGCTGAAGAACTATTCTGAAAGTTTAGAACAAATGGTAGAAAAAAGAACAGCAGAACTTAGAGAAGCACAGGAGAAATTAGTGCAATCGGAGAAAATGGCTATTTTGGGGCAGATAGCTTCTGGTATTGCTCATGATCTAAGAAATCCTATGGGAGTCATTGGCAACGTTGCTTATTATTTAGATAGTAAGATCGGAGAAGATCAGCCAAAGCTGAAAAAGCACATTTCAATAATAAATTATCAGATTAAGCTCTCAAATCAAATAATAACTAATTTATTAAATTTCGCTCGACCTATCGAACTAAGGCTCAGACCCTTTGACATACTAGCTTTAGTCGAGGAAGTCTTGAGCGGATTTGAATTAAAAGGAATTAAAATAATAAAAAAATTCCCTTCTGCATTACCTTATTGTGAGGTTGATAAAGAACAAATTCAGCAGGTATTTACCAATTTAATTACGAATGCTTCTCAAGCGATGCCGCAAGGAGGTAAGTTTACTATTAGTGTAAAAGAGAGAGAAGGGAAACTGGTAATAGATTTCTCAGATACGGGGAAGGGTATTTCTCCAAATGATTTGCAAAATATTTTCAAGCCCTTCTTTACTACAAAATCCAAGGGTATTGGTTTGGGTTTAGCATTATGTCAAAGAATTATAGAACAGCATAGTGGAAGCATAAAAGCATCGAGTAAATCAGGGAAAGGTTCAATTTTTACTATCATGCTGCCAGTTGCGAAAAAGTCAGGTTATGTAAAGGATAGCTGATTATTATCTTTGAACCATTATGCTTGATAATAGACCAGGAGTATAAATTAAGAATTTCTAAAAAGGTGAGGGAATAATATAGATGATGAAGGGGAAAATATTAATCGTTGATGATCAAATAGAAATGACAGAAACCCTTAAGGATATTTTAGAGGACGAAGGTTATCAGACTATAGTTGCACATAATGGCAACCAGGCATTGAATATAATCAATATAGATAAAGTTAAGATTATATTGATGGATGTGAAGCTGCCAGATATTAATGGAGTAGAGGCTTTTATAGAAATTAAGAAGATCGCGCCGGATATAAAGGTAATAATGATGACTGCCTTTTCCGTAGAAAATCTTTTAAGAAAAGCAATGCATGAAGGGGCTTGTGGCGTAATTTATAAACCTATTGATATAAAAGAATTAATAAAATTGGTGAAACAAATAGCTTAAAATTAATCTTTATTATTTTTATTTTTTATTTCATCAGAAGAGAAAAATGCTCATGAAGAAAATTAATAAAAGAGAAAAGCAGTGTGAAAAGGGGTGCTTTAATAACTTATATTTAATTAAATTATCATTTATGATTTCGCATATGTTGCGAAATGAAGGAGATTAATTCTTGAATGCAGAAAAATTATCTGGAGGAGCAATAAATGAAAAAAGATAGACTATCCATCTGGGAAGCACCTTTTATGCGTAGGAGTGGTATAGTATATTTTCTTATATCTTTAGTGCCAATTGCTGTATTGACTTATCTTTTTGAAGTTTACATTTTTCCTCTACTGTCAATTCAGCAACATCGTTATTTAATATACGGTCTTACAAGTCTCATTTATTTTTTACTATTTCTCTCATTACTGGGCTACATTATTCTGCGTCAAGATGCTTCGAGCATAATAAAAACATTTGATATTCACAGCAAACAAGTGAATAAGCTACTCAGCACTTCGCTGGCTTTGTCGAGCACCATTCACCTTGATGTTTTGCTTAATGATATATTAAATGCTGCTGTGGAGTTGTTAGAAGCAGAAGCTGGTTCACTGCTAATTTTTGAGGAAGAAACAAATCAACTTGTTTTTAAAGTTATAAGTGGAGAAATGTCGGATAAATTAAAAGCGACACGGTTGGAACCTGGGCAGGGGATTGCTGGTTGGGTTGCTATGAACAGAAAGCCTGTTATTGTGAATAATGCCGCGATTGAATCTCGCTTTGACTCAAGTATAGATCACATAACCGGCTTTCATACGCAATCTATTCTTTGCGTTCCTCTTTTATTTAAGGACCAACTGCTGGGTGTTTTAGAGATTATCAACAAAATAGATAAGCCTGGATTTGATTTAGATGACCAGCAGATGTTGCAGAGTTTGGCAAGTGAAGCATCCATTGCTTTATCAAATGCTTTTTATTATGAGGCTCAGCAGAACTTTTTCACTCATATTACAGAAATATTTATTAAGGCTATGGAGAATAATGAAGTATGGAGAGGTCATCTTAAAAACGTTGCAAAGTACAGTGACTTAATGGCCAGAAGGTTGAATCTATCGCAAAAAGAACGTAGAGACATACATTTTGCTGCCTTATTACATGATATAGGGATGATAAACTTAGTGCCCACATCTAAGCTAACTGAAACAATGAAACGAATGCATCCAGAAGAGGGTGCAAAAATGATAAAGCCAATTACTATTTGGAGAAGTCTTTATCCTATGATTCTATATCATCATGAGCGTTGGGATGGAAAGGGATATCCAAAAGGACTTAGTGGACATAAAATACCATTAGGAGCTCGAATTATATCCTTAGCCGAAACATATGATACCATTTCCAATATCAATTCCTATAATTACAACAAGAACAAAAAAGAGAATATCGTAGAAATCAAAAGATGTTCTGGTAGTCAGTTTGATCCAGAGTTAACTGGATTATTTCTCGAAATTTTAGAAGGAGAATCTAAAGGTATTGAAGAAAGATAAGATTATGAAAAGAAGTTTTGAGGTATTAATTGTAGATGATGATCCACATCTTTGTGAGACCTTATCGGATATTCTGGAAGAAGAGGGTTACAATATTCATACTGCTTCTCAAGCAAATGAAGCATTGAGATTAATAGAAAGCAAAACGTTACATGGAATGTTGGTAGACCTCAAACTGGCAGATATGGATGGCATATCACTTCTGCGGAGAGTGAAGGAAGCTAAACCGCATATTTGGGTGCTGATTATAACTGGTTATTCGAGCATAGATTCAGCCATCGAGGCTCTAAATCAAGGAGCAGAGGGATACCTGCCAAAACCCCTCAATATAAATGAAGTTAAAGCAATTATTATGAAAGCAATAGAAAAACAGCACCTTACAGCAGAAAGAGATAGGTATCAGGAGGAACTTACTCAGGCGAAAAAGTATTTAGAAAATATTATTGAGAATGCAGGAGATGGAATAATGGTCATTAAAGCGGAAGAAGGAGAGATTATGTCATGGAATAAAGCTGCTGAGCAGATTACTGGTTATTCTTATAAGGAAGCAAGGGGGAAAAATTGGCTGCACTTTTTTCCGAAAGAGAAAAGACCTGATATTAGAAATCTTTTTAAGCAAATTTTGAAAGGGAATACAATAAGTAATCTTGATACTGAATTCCTCTCTTCTTCAGACAAAAACTTGAGTATATTGCTTACAGCTTCACCCCTAAAAGAGGCAAGAGGAAAAGTGGAATATATTACTGCAATTTTTAAAGACATTAGTGAGAGAAAGGAATGGGAAAAGATCTTCATTCACACAGCCAAAATGAATACAATATCTCAAATGGCGGCACGTATTGCACATGAAATAAGAAATCCTCTAAGCTCTGTACATAGTGCAGCTTCACTTCTTATTCGTGATCTAAAGATGTCCGAGGAAGATAAAATCCTCATGAAAATTATTGAAAAAGAAACCATGAGGATTGAGCAGATAATTTCTAATTTTTTAGGACGGTGTCGACCATCTCAAGAAAAATGGGAAAAGATAAATCTGACCACTATTCTCTCTGAGATCACTACGCTTATGGATAAAGACAAGGCAATTTCTCCTAAAATAAAAATCGAAGAAAATTTGGAGCAGCCTGCAGAAATAATGGCTGATGCTAATATGATACATCAACTATTTTGGAACCTTCTGCTCAATTCTGCAGAAGCGATGCCCCGAGGCGGTATAATAACAATAAATGGTGAAAAGTATACTATTAATAATAAGGAATTTTATCGTCTTACTTTCAGGGATGATGGAGTCGGTATAAAAGAAAAAGATTTAAATCGCCTCTTCGAACCTTTTTTCAGCACTAAAGTAAAAGGTAGTGGTTTAGGTTTAGCAGTAGCAAAGTATATTGTGGATCAGCATCAAGGCAAGATACATGTAGAAAGTGAGAAAGGAAGAGGAACAACAATCACATTAGATTTTCCCTCAGATCTCCATATTGCTTAAATAAGGGAATAATATAAAATCATGAGTTTCGAGGTATAAATAGCAATGTTTCAAATTGAAACGGCAGGTTTTAATGGCTGAAAATTTCAATATTCTTATTGTAGATGATGACCCTTCAGTAAGAAATGGTCTGGGGATACTGCTAAACCGAAGTGGTTATCAAATAAGTCAAGCTGACAGTGGAGAAGAAGCTCTTAATTTGCTTGGTAGAGAAATTTTCAACCTGATAATCACAGATTTTCGTTTACCAGCTATTAATGGAATGGAGCTATTGCGTCGTATCAAGGAACATTCCCCACAAACAGAAGTAATAATGATAACTGCTTATGGAGAAATTCCTATGGTGGTAGAAGCTATGAAACAGGGAGCTTATGATTATCTTACTAAACCTTTTAATAATGATGAGTTGCTTTTGAAAGTGAAAAAGGTCTCAGAAAAAAATAGACTTCAGGAGGAAGTCAAAAATCTTAAAAGACAGATCAAACGGGATCATGTTCAGCAAAAAATTATTGGCAATAGTCCTGAAATTCTGCGGTTAATCAGCCTGGCAAATCAAGTAGCTGGAACTAATTCCACTGTATTGATTTATGGAGAAACAGGCAGTGGAAAAGATCTCATCGCTCAGGCCATTCATTATAATAGTCCACGTAGTGAAGCACTTTTTATGCCTATTAACTGTGCTGCTCTTCCTGAGCAGTTAATAGAAAGTGAACTCTTTGGTTATGTAAAAGGAGCATTTACAGGTGCATTACAAAATAAAAGAGGTTTTTTTGAAGAAGCTGCTGGTGGTACTTTATTCCTAAACGAAATTAGTGAAATACCCTTGCGAGTTCAAGCAAAGCTCTTGCAGGCATTGGAAAATCAAGAAATACGTAGATTAGGACAAAGCAAAAGTATAAAGGTAGATGTCAGGATATTAGCCGCTACTAATATTGATTTAGAGGATGCTGTAAGAAAAGGAAATTTTCGTAAAGACCTTTTTTACCGTCTTAAGGTTTTCCCTATTGTTGTTCCACCTTTGAGGGAAAGAAAGGAAGACATACCTTTATTAGTAAAATATTTTTTAGATAAATTTTGTCCTCCAATGAACAAAAATATAACCACTATTTCTGAAGAAGCAATGGAGATTCTTTGCCAATATTCATATCCTGGGAATGTAAGAGAATTGGAAAATATAATACAGCGTTCGGTGATAATGGTTCAAGGTTCTACTTTGCTTCCTCACTATCTTCCACCTGAGTTAAGAAAAACCTCATCATATTCTGAAGCTGAAAGCTTAGCTGAAATGGAGAGAAAGATGATTGAAACTACTATCAGAAAATGTGGAGGAAATCTCAGGAAAACATCCCAGAAATTAGGTATAAGTCGCACTACTCTTTGGAGGAGAATAAAAAAATTTGATATTGATACAGCGGGTAGAGTTACAAAGTGAAACCGCTACCTTTACAAAATGTAACATTACTATTCTTCAATTGATCTTAAAAAATCCTTGCTCGTTAATTTTATTCCTGCTAATTCCTTCATAATTAATGGTTTTGCCAATTTAGCAAATAATATTTTTTTGACATATCTATCTGGCATGCATTTTGCTCTACATATATATGCCGGGAGATAGCTGTGTTAGCGCTTGAACCGGTGATATAAGGAGATATTTGATGCAATTAAAAATATTAGTAGTAGAAGATGATGATAGTTTTCGGACTGTTCTCCATATCTTTCTCCAAAGAGTAGGCTTTGAAGTGATATTGGCAGAAAATGGAGTTGAGGCTTTTCGACTGCACCAGGATAATGAATTTGATATTGTTATATCTGATGTCAAAATGGATTATATGGACGGATTAAGTTTAATCAACAAGATAAAAAATAGGAATCCTAATACAATTACTATTCTTATAAGTAGCTATCTTTCAGTAGAACAGGAGGTTAAAAGAAAAAAAGTAAAACCTCATTATTTTCTTTATAAACCTTTTCAATTTCAGCAATTAGTAAATATATTAGAAAAAGTTAAAGCTGAAAAAAACGAAAAACAAAAATTACAATGAAGGTAAGAAATGGTGAAGACAAAATGTAAGATTTTAATTATAGATGACGATCTTCAACAATGTGCAACATTAGAGGACATTTTTATAAAGGAAGGTTATAGTGTCTCATATCTAAAGAGTAGTAGGAAAGCGCTCAAAGAAATACATGAGAGCTTCTATAACGTAATATTGATTGATTTAGTTCTGCCAAATATTAGTGGAATAAAATTATTAAAACAGATAAAGAAAGTTACTCCGCAAAGTTTTGTGATTATAATGACGGGATACACCACCACAGAAAATGCTGTTAAGGCTTTAAATTTTGGCGCTTTCGCATATCTTATAAAGCCTTTAAATATTCCTCAGCTTCTTGGTCTCATTAATAGAGCAATGGAAATGCAAGAGCTTGATCAGCAAAAGCTACAGATGAAGCAAGAGAAATGGCAAGCATTAAAAGAATACAAGAGCCTTATAGATCGAATAGCTATGGGTGTGTTTTTAATTCAGGATAACAGGATTTTATTCGCAAATAAATCTGCTGTAGCTTTTTTAGGATATTCAGTAGAAGAACTTATTAATATGAAAGTTGATGAATTAATTTCACCCCAAGATAGTAAGATGGTGCTCTCACGAATTAGGTATCGCTTACAGGGAAAAAGTCCTCCACATTGCTATACCTTTAAAGCAATGGGGAAGAATAATAGATTAGTTGATGTTGAGATTTATTCCATTCCTACTCATTACAAAGGGGAAAAAGCCATCCTATGCACTGCGTTAGATATTACAGAAAAAGTTAGAAAACAAAAGGAACAGGAAGAAGAACTACGATATCAAAACTTATTAAATAGATATACCTCCCAGCTCATAAGTGCTAAGAGTCAAAAGAAGATATTTGAAATTGCTGAACAAGTAATCAATGAGATTGGTGATGAATTCTCTTGTATAGCCATGCTGAGCTGCAATCGCTCATTTTTATCAATTAAAAGAATAATAAAATCTGCTAAATTATTAGATAAGCTGCAAAAAATTACCGCAGGTAAATTTCCACCTCCTAAACTTAAAGGATTCAGGATATCCTTAAATCAAAAGAGAAATATTTTTAAAAAAGTAATTGAACAAGCATTACCTCTGGTTGCTGGGGATATAAATATTGATAAAGAGGTTTCAACTATCAAATCTGACTTAAAAGAGATTAGTGGAGCTTTTGTTAGTAATAATAGCGATTTACAAAAATCGCTTTCCAGGATATTAAATCACATACCCTTTAAAACTGTAGCTATTTTTCCCATAAAAACGATGAAAGAAGTGATTGGAATTATTACAATAACATGTCATTCATTTTTGCATGCGAAAAAATTCTATTTCGCAAAAAATTTAGCCACTAATATTGGTATTTCTCTTGAGAGATTAAAGCTTATTGATACATTAAAACATTCTGAAAAACGTTATAAAGATCATTTTGAAAAGGCTGTTGATACCATTTTTATCATTAATCTCAAAGGAAAATTTGTGGATGGCAACCAGGCCGCCTTAAAGATAAGTGGCTATCAAAAAGAAGAGCTTGTCGGTAAGCCCTTTTATCAAATTATTGCCCCCCAATGTATCAAATCTGCTGCTGAGGCTGTGAATAATTTAATAGAGGGGAAAGCTGATAAAGTGCACCAAGAACTTGAGATTATTAATAAAGATGAGCATTTTGTTCCCCTTGAAATAAGAGCAACATTAATGAAGCATAAAGGTCGACCGGTTGCCATACAAGGAATATTCAGAGATATCACGGAAAGAAAACGAATAGAGAAAGCTCTGAGAAAATCAGAAGCAAAATATCATAATCTTTTTAAACATTCGGTTGATGCTATATTTGTTTGTGATTTTCAAGGAAAGTTTATAGATGTGAATCAAACAGCCTGCCAGTTGACGGGTTATTCTAAAGATGAGCTTCTTAAAATGTCTATTCCTGACCTTCATGAAGAAGCTGATTTAACAGCTTATAAAGAATATTTTAAGAGAATAATCGCTGGAGAAAAGATAATCAGTCAGGCAAAAATTTTGAGAAAAGATGGTACGAAGGTTCCCTGCGAATTTAATTCTTCTATTATCGATACAGCTCAGGCCGTGGTATTTCATTCTATCGCTCGAGATTTAAGCGAAAGGCAAAAAGCGGAGCAGGAAATACGTCGAGGTTATCAGGTGCAGACTGTTCTGAATAAATTGCTTAGTCTATCATTAAAGGATTTTTCTTTAAAAGAAATGCTCAACAGAATACTTCAGCAGCTATTATCAATTTCCTGGCTAGTCCTGGAGTCAAAGGGAGCTATATTTTTGGTTGAGCAGGACGCAAATACCTTAGTGATGAAAGCACAATACGGTCTACCTAAATCAATCAAATTATTATGCAAAAGCGTTCCTTTTGGTACATGTTTATGTGGTCAGGCTGCATCATCGGGTAAGATAATATTTAAAAATAATATTGATCAACCCTTGGACAACAAGGATTTTACTCCTCATGGCCATTATTGCGTTCCCATAATATCCACCAAGAAGAAGGTGTTAGGCGTAATTTGCTTATTTTTAAAACAAGGTCATTGCGAAGATAAAAAAGAAGAAGAATTTTTAGAAACGGTAGCAAATGTGATTGCTGGTATTATCGAACGCAAACGAGCAGAAGAGGTTGTACGAGAAAATGAAGAGAAATACTCAACCCTTGTAGAAGGTGGAAATGATGGAATAGTTATCATTCAAGATAATCAACTAAAATATGTTAATTCCAAAATGTCTGAAATAGTTGGTTCTTCTGCAGAAGAATTAATTGGAACTTCATTTATTGGCTATATACCCCAGGAATTGAAGAATTTTATTAAAGATAGGATTAGTCAAAGAATATCCGGCGAAGAAGTTCCCGGAAATTATGAAATAGACATACTTACTAAAAGAGGCAAAAGAGTACCAGTTGAAATCAATGCGTCATTAATTCAATATAAAGGTAAACCTGCGGATATGGCAATTGTACGAGACATTACTGAAAGAAAACAGACAGAAGAAGCGCTGCGAGAAAGTGAGGAAAAATATCGCCATTTAGTTGAAAATATTAATGATGTTATCTACGCAGCAGATAAGGATGGCGTAATCACATATATAAGCCCTTCCATAGAAACAATCGGTGGTACTCTTCCATCAGACCTTATGGGGAAATCTTTAACCGAATTTATCTATCATGAAGATTTGCCGCGATTTCGAAAAATGTTTCATAAAATTGTTTCTGGTCAACTTAAGACAAGCGAATACAGAGTTATTACTCGATCAGGAGGAATTCGTTGGGTTCGAACTTCAAGCAGACCAGTGTATAAGGATAATGTTTTTTATGGATTACAAGGTGTAATGACCGATATTACAGAGCGTAAGCAGGCAGAGGAAGCATTGCAGCAAAGTAAAGAGAAATATAGGAAATTAGCAGATTCATTGCCGCAGATTATTTTCGAAACAGATGAAAAAGGGAAAATAACATTTGTAAATCACAATGCATACAAGATTACTGGTTTTACAAAGGATGATTTTGATAATGGTTTTCATTGCCTGAAATTAATAGCTCCACAAGATAGAAAGCGAGCCCAAGAGAATATTCTTCGAGTATTAAATGGAGAAGTATTAGGGGGAAGCAAATATACTGCAAAAAGAAAAGATGGCTGCACATTTCCAATTGCTATTCATTCAAATCTAATTATTCGAAATAAAAAACCCGTAGGCTTAAGAGGGATTATTATTGATATGACAGAGCAAAAGGCAGCAGAGGAAGCACTGCGGGAAAGTGAAGAGAGATATAGAAAAATGTTCGAAAGCATGAGCAATTCTGTCGCTATATTCGAAGCAGTTGACAATGGAAAAGATTTCATTTTTAAAGAAATTAATAAAGCTGCTGAGGAAACAGAAAGAATTGTAAAGGAAGAGGTTATTGGGAAAAGCGTTCATAAAGTTTTTCCTGGTGTTAAAGATTTTGGTTTATTTGATGTTTTCCAGCGGGTATGGAGAACTGGAAAACCAGAGCATCATCCAATATCTTTTTATGAGGATGAGCGAATTTCTGGATGGCGGGAGAATTATGTTTATAAGTTGCCCTCTGGTGAAGTAGTATCGATTTATGAGGATGTTACCAGACGCAAAAATCTGCAAGACGCAATATTAAAAATGTATCTGGAGCTTTCTACCCTTAATACTATTATTTCAAGCTTAAGTAGAACTCTTAGCTTGGAAGAGGTTTTACATATCTCATTAGAGAATACGAGTATCGCTGCCGATTGGAGTGGAGGATTTATCGGCATTTTAGAAAAGAAAGAGAAGCAGGGAGAGGTAATAGTACCTTATAGTACAAAAGGAATTTCTGAAGAATTCAAGCAAAAGATTATAAATGATACGTCTTTGTGCGGAGTATTTTTAAAATTATCTTACCGTAAGGATAGTGCAATAGTAATAGATAATGTTGAAAAGGAGCCTCTTATTGATAGTAGATTAAAAAAACTTATTAAAAACGAGGGAATTGTTTCATTAGTATTAGTTCCTTTAAAAGTCAAAGATAAATTAATAGGGTTGATTGTAGGAGTAAATAAAAAAACAAAAAAGATGTCTTATGATAACCTTGCTTTGTTGTCTTCGATCGGACAGCAGGTTGGAATAGCAATAGAGAACGCGCAGCTTTACCAAAGAATTAAGGAATCCGAGGAAAGATATAGAACCATATTTGAAAATTCTCAGCTGGGTATCTATATAACTACTCCAGAAGGGAAATTCAAAACCTGCAATCAAGCTTTAGCTAAAATTGATGGCTATAGTAGTCCAAAGGAATTAATTGAAATTGATTTGGAGAAAGATGTTTACGTCCGCCCAGAAGATATGAAGAAATTAAGGGAAAAATTAAATCATGAAGGATATATAACTAACTATGAGATTGATTACAGAAAGAAAGATGGAAAAACTATTACCTGTTTGGAAACTGCTGTTGCTATTAAAAATGAAAATGGGGAAATTATTGAATATCATGGAACCATAGCGGATATTAGTCAGAGAAAGAAGCTTCAGGAGGAATTAAAGAAATCTGAAGAAAAATACCATAATATTTTTGATAATGTTCCAATTTCTATATTTTTAATTGATGCAGATGGGAAAATTGCAGATGTAAATAGATATCATATTGAGGTGATAATGAAAAATCTTACGAGCAAGGAAGAGTATATAGGCAGACATATATTAGATTATGATTTCATAAAGGGTACCGGGATGGGGGAAAAAGTTACAGGGCTTCTTAAGGGAAAAAATTTCTACATCAGAGAAGCATATTTACCAGATTCATATAGAGGTGGGCCTAAATATTACAATATACAAGGCTCCCCTATTTTTGCAAATGGAAGAGCTACTGGAGCTATTATTCTTCTTACAGATGTAACCGATTTGAAAAAGCTTCAGATGGAGCTGATGCAAAGCGAAAAACTATCAGCTTTAGGCGAGATGATTTCTGGAGTAGCTCATGAGCTTAATAATCCTTTGACAAGTGTGTTGGGCTATTCCCAGCTTTTCCAGAAATTTGATGTATCCCAGGATCTTAAAGAGGATTTAAGCAAAATCAGAAGCGAAGCGGAGAGATGTCACCGAATCGTGCAGAATTTGCTGCGTTTTGCACGCAAACACAAACCAGGAAAAGTATATATAAGTATTAATGAAGTTATTGAGAATACTTTAGAGCTGATGGTTTATGAGTTAAAAGTGAATAACATAAAGGTGATTAAAGAGCTGGATATGAATTTGCCATTTACCATGGTTGATCCATATCAACTACAACAGGTGCTTCTTAACCTCATCAATAATGCTTATCAAGCTATGATTACAGATAAGGGGAAAGGGAAATTAGTAATAAAAAGCTCCCAAAACCAGAGAAATGTAAGAATCTCTGTTATCGATAACGGACCGGGAATATCGCAGGAAAATTTGCCAAAAATTTTCAATCCCTTCTTTTCTACTAAAGAGCCTGGTAAAGGGACAGGTTTGGGTCTCAGTCTTTCCTATGGGATTATAAAAGAACATCAGGGTGAGATTTTAGTGGACAGCGAATTAGGAAAAGGAAGCGCCTTTAGTATTGTATTACCTATAATCGATTATCCGGTAGAAAAGAATACCGAGAAATCCCCTGTTACCAATAAGAAGAAACCAGTTGGAGCAAAGATTTTAGTTATAGAGGATGAGGAAATTCTGAGATCTCTTATTATCCAATTACTGCAGAGAGAAGGATATAAGGTTAGTTCGGCGGAAAATGGATGTAAAGCTTTAGAAATGATCGATCAAAATAATTATAATGCAATCATCAGTGATATTAAAATGCCTCGACTTAATGGGCAGGAATTTTATAAAAAATTAAAACAACAACGGCCTGAATTGGCTAATAGAGTTATATTCCTTACCGGAGATGTACTCAATACCAATACCAATCAATTCCTTTCGCAACTGGAGGATAGATATTTAACAAAACCATTTAATAATGAACATTTATTAAATCTAATTGGTGAGGTGATTAATAAAAATGAAAGAATCTAAAGAGAATATTTTAATAGTTGATGATGAGAAAAATATCCGGGAGCTGGTGGAGAAGATACTTTCCACAGAAGGATACCGATGCTGGAATGCTGAAAATGCTTCAGCCGCACTGCAGCTCCTGAATAGGAATGATATCCAATTAGTTCTCTGCGATATAAAAATGCCAGGTATGAATGGCAATGAACTTATTAAGCATATATTTACTAAAGATAATGAAATGGCAGTGATCATGATCACTGCAATGATAGATATCAATACCGCCATAGAGTGCATGAAGATGGGAGCTTATGATTACTTATTAAAGCCTTTAAATTTTGATAAGCTCATAATAAGTATAGAAAGGGCTCTGGAAAGAAGAAGATTGATAATAGAGAATAGAGAATATCAACAGAATTTAGAAAAAAAAGTAGATACCCTGGCCGATCAGATTCGCGATTTAACTCTAAACTCCATAAAAGCCCTGGCCTCAGCATTAGAAGCACGAGACACCTATACCCAGGGTCATTCAATGAGAGTTACACAATATTCTTTGTTAGTCGGAGAAAAGCTATCGTTAGCCAAAAAGAAAATGGAACAGCTTCGCTTAGCTGGTTTATTGCATGATGTTGGCAAAATTGGAGTCAAAGAACAAATCCTCAATAAGCCGGGAAAATTGACTCCCGAGGAGTATGAACAGATAAAGATACACCCTCAATTGTCAGTAAAAATTCTCCAGCCGGTAATAACTGATGAGGAGGTAATAAACATTATAAGACATCATCATGAACGATGGGATGGTAATGGTTTCCCCTATGGTTTAAAAAAAGAAGAAATTCCTTTAGGCTCTCGTATTATTCTTGTCTGTGATACTTTTGATGCTATGACCTCAAATAGACCCTATAGAAAAGCGCTGACAGAAGAAATAGCTTTTGATGAATTGAGAAGATGTTCCGGAAGCCAGTTCGATCACAGGATGGTGAAGGCTTTTCTATCAATACCTGTTGAAAAGTTGATAGAGATTCAGAATCAACCCATTAAATCCTTATTGAATGGTTATTCGAAAAGCTTATAAAAGCATAGTAGATTTCCCCTATTCAGGGCTTTTATACCAGTGCAAAATATAATTATTTATAGAAATATGACAGCGGATGTAACATAGAAATTGAAAGTAACAAGATAAGTGGGGTACCTTGGTTCTTTTTAAAATGTTCGGAAACAATGGAGAGCTGCAACGAGGAAAGAGTTCATTTACTAAAAATGGTGGACGGTTACGCTTCGTGCCGTCCATCGCTATCGTTTATCCTCATTATTTTTAAAATTTCGTTCGAAATTTTGCAAATATAGAGGTTAAAATGAGGTATCAGTACAGAACCGTATTCTCTCCATATCTCTCGATAAGTCGGTCGATTTTTCTAAGTATGATCTCTTTTCTGATAAAGACTGCCTGGATTTCTTTATCCGACAAATATTTCCCTACAATATCTTTTATCAATTGGAAATTTAAGGTTTCTATTTTCTCTACAAAAGTTTTTGGTAGAGGCATAATGTAATAATATTTTCCCTTCCCACCAAGGTCATAGATAAGTTTTTCAGTAAATTTTTTAGAGCTTCGAAAAGAGCGGGAATGGTCAATAAGGATCATTCGCCAATCTTCTGTTATGAGGATATTCCCTTGATGGCGGTCTTCATTAGCGATTAAACTATCAAATGCACGCTGCAGATAAAGTGCTCTATTCCAGGATGTAATACAATCGCGGGGCAGGGCAATCTTTTGCTTTTCTTTATTTTTGAGACTCATTTTGCTTTCCATCCACAACTGACAGGAGCCTCTTTTCCCGTTGAATATTTTTTCCACAGTAGGGGGTATCATGTTTAGCTCTAAATATTTGTCCAGACGATAAGCAGCAATCTCATAGTTCCAACCTTCCAGAAATCCTTTGAACTTTCCCTCCGGATTTTTCCATAAAGCATTTCTGATAATATTATTTTTCTGTAGAGTGAGAACATAAGGGTTAGTTACTGCTTCTATGCCCCACATCCTTCTCTTATTAATTACTTCTGCTGTCTTGAGGAATTCTTCCCATTTAGTTCTTTCCGCCAGTTCTTCAGGCGTGAATTGTGCAAAGCATCGAATGAGTAACAAAAAGAGCATTAATAGAATAAAAAAAATAAGAAGGCTTTTTTTCACTTTCTCCCTTTCCTATTTAATATGTTAGCAGAAGATAACGCTTTTTTAATACAGAACCTTATCTTCACCTTTTTCTGCTATCATTTGCTCGATTTCCGATAAAATGAGATTTTTGCGAATAATGACAGCTCTGCTCTCCTTGTCTGTCAAATAGGAACCGACTGCTTTTTTGATATTGTCGAAATCCAAAGCTTTCAGCTTTTCCACAAAAGCTCGTGGGAGTCGTCGAAATGGGCTGGGATGTTTCTTATTATTTTTGCTATAAAGGAGTTTTTTAGTGAAATTCTTAGAAGAACGGAAAGAGCGAGAATGGTCGATAAGTATCAACCGCCAATCTGCAGTATAGCGTGTATTCTCCTGGGTACGGTCTTCATTGGCGATTAGACTATCAAAAACTCTTTTTAGATACTTAGCTTTATTGAAATTTTCATATTCAGAAGGAGGAATGTAAATTTTTTGTCGCAAAATTTTAAGCAGACTGTATTTGTGTTCAATCCATAATTGAAGAGAACCTCTCTCTTTCTTAAATCTTCTTTCTATTGTAGGTGGAACCATATTTAAATCCAATAGCTTATCCATCCGGTAAGCTGCAATTTCATATTGCCATCCTTCAAAAGCACCATGTTGAAAGCCTTTGCAATTCTTCCAGACACCATATCTCTCTATCTCCCCTTTTCTTAAATGAAGCTTAAAAGGCTTTGTAATGCCTTCAAATATTTGTTCGTGATCAATGATTATGGCAGTATTAAGGAACTCTTCCCATTCCTCTCTTTCTGTTACCTCTTCTGGAGTAAGTTGTGCTATAGATTGAAGCTGGAATCCTAAGATGATTACAACAACAATAAAATTGATGATTTTTTTCTTCATGTCCTTTTCAATTTATTAATATCGATTTCTCGAAGAATATGATTGAACTAAGACATCTGATTAAGAGCTAATATAATACCTTATCCTCGCCGTATTTCTTGATAAGCTTTTTGATTTCTTTCAGTATGAGCTCTTTTCTGACCAGGACAGCATTAATTTCATCATCTGTCAGATAATCTTCCACAATTTCTTTAATCAATTCAAAATTTAGAGCACTTATTTTTTCGACGAAAGCTCGAGGAAGTTGTTTCATCTCTTTCGGTCCTTCTTCATGTTTATCGGTGTAAATGAGTTTTTTAGTGAATTTTTTGGAGGTTCGGAATGTGCGGGAGTGGTCGATGAGAATCATCCGCCAGTCTTTGGTAATGAGAATATTGCCTGCATGGCGGTCTATATTAGCAATTAAATTATCGAAGGCACGTTGCAGGTAGGTTGCTCTATTCCAATGAAAGACCTTGTACGTGGGCATTGCAACGTTATTCTGCATTTTGCTCCGGAGGCTCATTTCATACTCCACCCATAGTTGACATGAGCTTCGTTTTCCCTGGAAGCTTTTCTCTATAGTAGGGGGAACCATATTTAACTCTAAATATTTATCTAAAAGATATGCTGCGATTTCAAATTTCCAGCATTCCCAATGCCCACCCAATCTTTCTTCGATATTTTTAAGTAGTGCATTTCTTGTTATGGTATCTTTCTTTAGAGTAATCCTGAAAGGATTGGTGATTGCTTGACTACCCCACATCTGCTCATAGTCGATGATATCCGCACTTTTAAGAAACTCTTCCCATTGTGTTCTCTCTGCCAGCTCTTCGGCTGTAAATTGAGCAAAGCATTGAATGGGCAACAAAAATAGATATAATAGAATAAAGTATATAAGAAATCTATTTTTCATTTTTTCTCCTCCTTATTTAATGTCTTAGGAGTGATACGATGTTTTCTTAATACAAAACCTTATCTTCACCTTTTTCTTTTATCATCTCCTCGATTTCAGCTAAGAGAAGTTTTTTGCGCATAAGAATAGCCTTGATCTCCTTATTATTCAAGTAATGGCCGACAGCATTTTTGATAGTTTCAAAATCCAAAGCTTTAATCTTGTCAACAAAAGCTCGTGGTAGCTGGCGAAAAGGTTTCGGGCGTTCTTCAGCATTTTTGCCAAAGAGGAGTTTTTCAGTGAATTCACTTGACGAACGAAAAGAACGTGAATGGTCAATAAGGATTCTTCGCCAGTCTTTAGTAAATCGAATATTTTGTTGAGTGCGGTCTTTGTTAGCGATTAAGCTATCAAAAGCTCTGGTCAAATATTTTGTCTTATTAAAATGGTCGTATTCAGAGGGAGGAATCTTGATCTTCTGCTCCATAATGGTAAGAAGACTATATTCATGGTCGACCCACAATTGGAGTGAGCCTCTCTTGTTTTTAAATCTTCTTTCAACTGTAGGTGGAATCATATTTAGTCCCAAAAGCTTATCCATCTTGTATGCTGCAATTTCATACTGCCATCCTTCGAGGTGGCCTAATTGATATCCATGTGGATTCTTCCATACACCGCTTTTTTCTATATCATCTTTCTTTAAAAAAAGCCTTATTGGCTTTGTAATGCCTTCTCCAATTGCTTCGAATCTTATTATTTTTGCTGTTCTGAGAAATTCTTCTAATTCTTGTCTTTGGGCAATTTCGGCAGGAGTAAACTGTCCTTCGGCTTTATAGCTATATGATAAAAGAAGATATACAGCAATAATCAGATAGGTTTTTCGTTTCATTTTTTATTTGCTGATTTTCCCGCTTTATTTTGATAATACTATAACCTATTTTGTTAAATTAATCAAAAAAAATATATAGTGCTTATAAAAAAAATTGTAAGGCTTTAATAGACAACATATGAAAGGTCTTGATAATTATGTAGCTTTTTAGCTAATAGTACATAAATAATGGGGTATTTCCTGTTAAGATGTGAGAACAAAGGTTTCGCCTTTTTCTTTTATTAATTGTTTAATCTTCTCTATGATGAGTTCTTTCCGTTTTAGAAGAGCCCTAATTTCTTCATCGTTTAAATATAGTTTTAATTTAGCCATGATTATCTCATTATCCAGTTTTAATAGATTCTGGAAAAATTTCTTTGAGCAATGGCTGATATTTGAGCCAGGAATTAGCTCCGGTTGTGGAGAAAAAGCTTGAGAAAAGTCAATCCTCCATACTTTCCAGTCTTCCTCATGGATTAAAATATCATTTAAATCGGAGCGTTCATTGTAGGTCAAATTTTCAAAAATAATTATATCGTTTAGTACATTTTGGAACAGTTTAGGGTAAGGTGGTTCAATATTTGTTCTTTGACGGTGGTTTTCTGTTATACAATTTTCGATAAATAGCTGAAGTGAGCCTTTCATGCCTTTAATTTCTCGTTCCACCACGGGAGGAACTGCATTTAGATGCATTAACTTATCCAATTCATAAGCAGCTATTTCGTATCTATAGCTATCGGCAAGGGGCGCTGGTCTTGTACGATTAACATATTTAAAATATCCTTTACATGAGACTTTGCCATCATCCAGGATGATGTGCCATGCTTCTGTTCTTCCAGCTTTAGGGTCAATTTTGATAGATACTATCTGAGCGGTTCGCAGGTAATGTTCTATATTTTCTTGTCCAACTATTAGGTTAATACGCTTATAAGAATTAGCAAAAGAGAAGAGGACAAAAAATGTAACGATGATTAGTATTTTAGTTTTCATTATTTTCGCTCCATATAATGAATTTTCCATCCTCAATTATTAAGGCACTAAGATTGCCACCATAGATATCTGAAATTCCAGTATCAATTGTCCAAATTCTTCCTTGAAACCTGCTTAAAGTATCTGCTGAAATAACTTTAGTGCTTACTACTGAATGAGCAATTACCATATAATTAGCGCTGAGATTATGCAATATTCTGCCAACTTCATCTTTATATATCTTTTCATCCTCTAAAGCCAGACCTCGATACCATAGAGGTCCAGACCTATTATAGACAATTTTAGGATGAAGTGTTGCCTCAGGGTATTGAGAACTTTTATGCATTTTGCGAAAGTAATTGAGCTCATTACGGAGCAGATTATTTATATCATCTACTTTCCAGGTGGAATATTTTTCGCTGATACCTCCATGAACAAATATAATATCATTGATTTTGATAACTGCATTGTGTTCAAGAATCCATTTTCCATATTCTTCATTAAAATGGTTTATATATGTTTTTCGAGCTTGTTCATTGTTTGCTATTATATCTTTCCAATATTCTCTTAAATTAGTATTTAACAATTTATTAGAGCCAATATCTGTTGAAGCTTTATTTTCCGCCTTTTCCCTAAATTCTTTTTCTTTTTTCTCCCTATATTTATCTGGTAAGAAGGAAACAAATTGCTCTACAGTGATATAGCCAATGTAATCGAAGGCTATACCTGTAATATTCATTTCCTCGTGATTGCCAATCAACATGTGAACTTTGCCTCCTGCTTCTTCTGCTTCTTTTTCTAATTTCATCAGTAAGTTAAAAATTTTCTTCGCATCGGGCCCTCTATCCATGATATCGCCAGTTTGCACCAGATGAGTTTTTCCTCCTATCCAATGAAGTTTCTCGCCGATTAACTTCGTTCCTTTTAAAATTATTACAAAATTTTTAAAATCGCCATGCAGGTCTCCTACAGCGATAATTTTTTCAACCCCCGTCCACATACAGGGTATGTTAAAAGAAGCAAAATTAGCAAAAAGGACGAAAATAAAAGAGGCTAAAACTAATAGAATTTTAAGGTTTTTAATCATACTTTTTAAGTAGCTGATCTTCATAATATTTTTCTATTGCCTATAATTTTGCTTTTATTATTATACCTTGAATTTAATACTTATGATAGCGTTATAAGAAGTAATGCCAAGAATAAAAGTCACGATTAATCTTGACAAGTTCAATTTTTGAATATATAGTTTTTAGTTAATATAAGGAAGAGCATAAATAACAAAATTTTTCCAAAGGATTATTAGTTTATTTATAAACAATATTGCCGTTATTATTTTTAATGAGGTTTTAACTAATTAAGCACCATAAATATAAGGGATTATTTATAGGATAACTGATTTAATCAAAATGAGAAAAACAGCCAGGAAGTAGTTATTAAAAGAGGGAAGAAATTGATGGTAATAAACATAAGAGATAAAGACGACATTATTATCATTGACATTGAAGGGGGGATTACCCGGTCAACCGTAACTGACATTACTCTTCACCAGATTGTTAAAAATAAATTGGGTATTGGAAAAAGGAATATACTTTTAAATTTAGAAAAAGTTGAGTCTATTGATAGCTTTGGAGTAGGAGAGATTTTAGCCAGTTATATTTCCACTCACAATTTAGGGGGAAATATAAAAATTGTAAAACTTCCCGCAAAATACCACATGGTTTTTCAAGTTACTATGCTTTCCAAAGTGCTGGAAATATTCGATGACGAAGACCAAGCATGTAATAGCTTTTTTAAAATGTAAACGTCTGTAATTTTTATTATAAGGTAAAGCACTAGTGAAAAATCATCTTCATAAAATATTATCCCGAATTGCGGATGTCAAACAGGGTGAAGGAACTATCTCTGTTCTGCTCTTTTCCTACTTTTTTTTTATAACAGCTCCCTATTATATTATAAAGCCTCTTAGAAATGCCTTTTATTTGCATACCATGGGAGCAAAAAAACTTCCCCAGGCTTATTTGCTAACTGCTATTCTAATGGGTTTTATTGTTGCTTTTCATTCCAAGGTCCAGGAAAAAATTTCAAGACAATTTTTGATAATATTTAGCTTAATTTTTTTCATTATCACCTCTTTTCTTTTCTGGGTGTTTTTCCCTTATGAATGGAGTTGGTTAGCCATAGCTTTTTATTTATGGGTAAATATTTTCATTATAGTACTTGTAACTCAATTCTGGATTACTGTTAATGATATATTTAACCCAAGAGAAGCAAAGAGGTTGATTGGATTCTTTGGTAGTGGTGGTATATTAGGTGGTTTAGTGGGAGGGGAGTTAACCGGATTTTTAGCAAAATCAAAGGTAGATTTCGATCTATTACTTTTAGCTGCTGGAATGCTTATAGTCTGTGCAATTGTAGTGGAATACATATTTATTTGGCAGAGGAAAAGAATACCTACTGCTTTTGATGCAGACATAAAAGAGGAAGAAAAAGAGCCAGGTAAGGTAGGTTTTAAAGATTGCTTCTATGCGGTAAAAAATAACTATTATTTGAAGCTCCTTGCAGCAGTAGTGGTAATAACAATTATTATTGGAACTCTTATCGATTTTCAATTTAATAGTGTAGTGGAGAAAACAGGAATTTTAAGTAGGAATTTGACAGCTTTTTATGGACATTTTTTTGGTGGATTATTAGTTTTTTCTTTCTTAATTCAGCTTTTGTTTACAAGTAATATTATCAGACGTTATGGTATTCTTATTGCCCTGCTGCTTTACCCCCTGACATTACTCTTCTGTTCGCTGGGAATTGCGATTTTTGTTAATATTTATTTTGCTATCCTTCTAAGAGGCAGTGATAAAAGTCTTCACTATTCCCTTAATCAATCGGTACGCGAACTCATCTATATCCCTATTTCTCCGGAAATTAAGTATAAAGCAAAGGTGTTTATTGATATGTTTCTTAACAGATTTTCCAAAAGCATTGCTGCAGTGGTTTTATTAATACTTGGTTTCTTTCATCTTGGAATCCAATACGTTAGTCTTGTTACGGCCCTCTTTATTCTTTCTTTGATTTTCTTCAATCTGAAAATAAGTAAAGAATATGTCAATAATGTCAAGCAGAAGCTTAAAATTAAGTGGCAGCCTGCAGAAAAAATTGTTGCTGAAAAGATGGATGTTGATTATACCAAATTAGTCTTTGATACTTTAGTAAGTAAAAATCGAAGTTCAGTCTTATATGCAATGCATCTTTTTGATTTATTAAAAAAAGATAAGCTTAGCCCTGAACTAAAAAAAGTAATTTCTTATAAATCAGATGAAGTACGAATGTCTTCATTAGGATATCTCTTTGAAGATGGGGAAACAACATTATTTCCTGAAATGGAAGATAGTATCAGCGATAAAGTCTTAGAAAAAGAGATTAAAGAGACCATGTCTCTGGATGTTTATCAGGAAGTTATGAATAAGTATATCGATAAGGTTTTGATGAGTAAGGGGAAAGATGATGAAATTGCAAGGATGGAAGTGGCTAAAGCCATTGGTTTGATGGACCCTGATTCTCCACTTGCTCAGAAACTTGAAGTACTTCTACAGGATGAATCACCAGAAGTAGTCAGATATGCTATTGAGAGTGCTGGGAAGCTGAAAAAGAGGGAATACGTACCGCTTATTATTCGCCAGTTAGTCAAATCCCAGAATAAAGAAGTTGCCAGAAATGCTTTAGTTGAATATGGTGTGAAAATTATAGGGACATTAAAAGACTACCTGGAAGATTCAGAAGAAAATATTCGATTGAGAAAATCTATTCCAGATATTTTAGCTCGTATGAATACTCAAGAGGCAGCAAATTTATTAGCTTTAGAATTAGATAAGAAGGGGAAAGATACGGAGCCTGAAATAATTGAAGCTATGTACAAAATGAAATTACAGAATCCTCAACTTCATTTTCAGAAGAAGATAATAGTAGCTAAAATAATTCATATAATAAAAGAATATTATTCAATCCTCATGGAAATGGACGATTTAGCTGAAGATGCTAAAAAAGCAGATGTTGTTAAAAAAAATGAGAATAATTTAGCCCTGTTCCTTAAACATATCTTCGAATTGTTAGCACTTATTTATCCTTTAGAAGATGTAAATAAAGCTTATCAAAACATCTGTGTTGGAACTGAAAAAGCAATTGATTATTCTATCGAGCTTCTTGACAATATGCTAAATAAAGAGATAAAAATATTTCTCATTCCTTTAATTGATAATATTACTTTAGATGACAGGATTAAAAAATGTAAAAAGTTGTTTAAAGCTTTGAAAGAAGCATAAAAGATATTCTTAAACTATGACTTCTTATTTAATTAGCATCAAAATCGAAAAGAAAAATGCCAAAGCTATTCATTTATCCGAAAAAAGGAGAGTTTTTTACTTTTTCCCTTAAAGAAAAACAAATATCTATCGGACGAATTGTGGAGAACGATATTACTCTGGCCGATCCTTTTTGTTCGGTTTATCATGCTTTTATTTATCCTTCGGAATTAGGATATATTATTCAGGATAACGCCAGCAAGAATGGCAGCTTTGTCAATGGGAATAGAATTCGCTCTGAAACGATACTGAAAAAAGGAGATGAGATATTAATTGGCTCAACAAGAATTATATTTGATCAGGAATTAAAAATTGATGTTGAAGTAACAAAGGTTGAGTCTCCCTGGGCAAATGTAATTACCACAACTCCTCTTAAAAAAATTCTGGAGAAACCAGATATTAGCGAAACTTTAAAAGCCGATTTAACTTCTTCTAATTTGGAAAGAATAAAATCAGAACGCAAAGTTTATTTAATATTAAGTGAAGTTAGTAAAGCTTTAATTTCTAACGAGCCATTAACCCATTTGTTAGAACATATCATGGACCTAATCTGTCAAAATCTGCCAATGGATCGCGGAATTCTAATGCTAATAGAGGGAAATCCTGCGCAATTAATACCCAAGGTTGTTCGTATTAATAATGAGAATCTTAAAAATCAAAAGATCAAAGTGAGCCAGAGTATTATTAACATGGTCTTTAAGAATAATGCAGCAGTTTTAACCTATGATGCGCAAGCTGATACTCGCTTTAAAACTAAAGAGAGCATAATTGAAGCCGATATTCATTCTGCTATGTGTGTTCCATTATGGAATAATAAGGAAATAATAGGTATTGTATACTCAGACCGCATATATCTCCTTGATCGTTTCACAAATGAAGATTTGAAACTATTAACTCTCCTATCCAATGTGGCTGCGGTAAAGATTGAAAATGCTAAGTTATTTGAAGAAGCTATTGAAAAAGAAAAAATCGAAAAAGAATTAGATTTAGCTGCTCAAATACAAAAAGATTTTCTTCCCAAAGAAAATATTAAATATGAGAATTTTGAAATTTGTGGCTTCAATATTCCCTGTTATCAGGTTGGTGGGGATTATTACGACTTCATAGATATCGATCCAAATCGCTTGGGCATCATTATTGCTGATGTTTCCGGCAAAGGAATTAGTGCCTCTCTTCTCATGGCTTCTTTAAGAGCAGCGCTTCATTCTGAAGTTCATCCACAATACAAATTAGAAGATATACTATTTAAATTGAATAATTTTATCCATCGTAGCTCAGCTATAAATACATACATTACGTTTTTGTTTTGCGAGTTAAACAAAAAAACTGGAGAATTAAGATATATTAATGCCGGGCATAATCCTCCGTTAATATATGATAACAAAGGAGAAGTGCATTATATGGAGAGCTGCGGTTTTTGCCTGGGGATGTTTCCTTCTGTAAAATATAAAGAGAAAAGCATATTTTTAAAACCAAATGATATAGCTCTTTTTTTTACTGATGGAATCATAGAATGTCAAGATAAGGAGAAAAAGAAATTTGATGAAGAAAGACTGATAAATCTCCTTCAAACTCATTCTCATTTATCAGCAGATGAAATTAAAGAAAAAATTATTAATGAGATTGAATCCTTCACTACCGGTTCAGACCAAATAGACGATATGACACTCGTCATCATTAAACGAATCTCTTAATCTTTCCAAAGAAACAGAAACTAAGAATATTTATAATTTGATTTAAATGCTTAATCTTTGTATAAGTAATCAAATTATAAAAAATTTGCTAATGTATTGACAAAATTTTTCGCTCTCCAACTTAGACTCAAGATAACATTTTTTCTTGATTTAAATTTTTTGCTTCTGTATACTTAATCCATATTTTTCATTTTTGCGGGAAAAACAATACTATATTTTTATAAAGCATTAGAGGGGGAAATGGTGCATGAAATGCCCTAAATGCAAGATTGATAACCCTGATTTTAGGGATTTTTGCAAAAAGTGCGGGACTGCTTTAAAAGAGATTTCCGCCACTCTCACTTCACCGCCACCTGAGAAGGAAGAAGCACCTGAAAAATCAGTTCTTGAGTTTGCACCGGGACAGTACTTTGGCAAGCGCTATCAAATAATTGAAGAAATCGGTCGTGGGGGAATGGGGAGGGTCTATAAAGCATTAGATAAAGAGCTTGATAGAGTTGTGGCACTCAAGATGATCAAGCCTGAGCTCAGCTCTAAACCAGGTATTGTGGAGAGATTTAAGAAAGAGATTAAGTTAGCCGGCCACATAAGTCATAAAAATGTCTGCCGCATACACGATCTTGGTGAAGCAGAGGGAATCAGGTTTATTTCCATGCAGTATATCGAGGGGCAGGATTTAAAAGATTTTATTATGCAGGTGGGAATATTAACCGTAGAGAAAGCCGTAAACATCACTCAACAAGTCTGTGCGGCACTTCAAGCAGCTCATGATGAGGGAGTTATTCATCGTGATTTGAAACCGCAGAACATCATGATAGATAAGAAGGGAAATGCCTATGTGATGGATTTCGGCATTGCACGCTCTCTTGAAGCAAAGGAGGTAACTAGACCTGGGGTGTTAATTGGAACTCCGCACTATATGTCCCCTGAGCAAGCAGAAGGCAAGACAGCAGATGCCAGGTCAGACATTTATTCTCTGGGATGTATCATGTATGAAATGCTCACTGGGAAACCCCCCTTTGAAGCAGACACATCTGTGGCATTACTTCATGAACACCTCAAAGAAAAACCTCGGGCTCCTTCAAAGATTAATCCGCAAATATCACAGTCTATTAATAGAATCATACTAAAATGTCTGGAGAAAACGCCGGAGAAAAGATATCACAGAGCCCCTGAAATAGCAGAAGATTTAAAAAAAGTACTCATTGCACCTGAAGCTTCTGCAAAGGTTTGAAGGTTACATAAAAAATTAGCTATATCTCTTACGGCAGTTATTATAGTTATTATTGGAGTAGTTATATTTCTCGCCATAAGAAAGATGAAGCCAGATGAGCCTTTAATAGTTGAGCCTGCTAAAAAATCCATTGCCATAATGTATTTCAAGAACAATACCGGAGATGAAAGTTTAGAACATTGGAGAAGCGCCCTTTCTGATTTGCTGATTACAGACCTCACGCAATCGAAGTACCTCAAGGTACTAAGTGGAGATCGACTCTTTAACATTCTGGATCGGTTAGATCAGCTGGAGGAAGAGACTTATTCTTCGGATATTTTAAAAGAGGTGGATGAACAAGGAGAAGTGGATCACATCGTGCTGGGGAACTATGCTAAAGCAGGTGATACTTTCAGAATTGATATTATACTTCAGCACATAAGCACAGGAAATACTATAGGCTCAGAAAGAGTGGAGGGGGAAGGGGAAGAGAGTATCTTCACTATGGTAGATGAACTTACCAGGAGAATCAAAGCTGATTTTGAGTTTTCTCAGGAGCAGATAGCCGGTGATATAGATAAGAATGTAGGGCAAATTACCACCAGCTCTCCTGAGGCGTATAAATTTTTCCGTGAAGGGTGGAAATATATGGCACAGGGTGATTTTCTACAATCCATTCAGTTTATGGAGAAAGCAGTAGCTATTGACGCAGAATTTGCTACTGCTTATAGAATCCTGGCAAACATGTATGGAAATATGGGTTATAGCGCAGAGGCAAAAAAATACTCTCAAAAGGCTTTAGAATTGGTAGATAGAGTATCGGACAGAGAGCACTATCAAATTGAGGGAGATTTCTACTCAAACTCAGAAAAGACCTGGGATAAAACCATTGAAGCTTATAAGAAACTTTTGCAGCTTTATCCAGATGATATGAGTGGAAATATTAATTTAGGGTGGGTGTACATTCAGTTAGAACAATGGGATAAAGCAATTGAGCGATATGCTGTAAACATTCAGAATAAAGATGAATCTATCTATCCTTATGCTATGTCAGCCAGTGCATATTTTGCTAAGGGATTATACGATAAAAGCAGGGAAGTTCTTCTTGAGTATTATATCAATAATGATTCAGATAATCTTTTTATCCGAATTAATTTAGCTTTTACTTATCTTGCCCAAAGGAGATATGAGCTTGCTCTGATTGAGGTGGATAAAGCTCTTGCTCTTGCTCCTACTCATCTTTTTAGTATTAACTGTAAAAACATAATTTATCATTGTAAGGGAGATTTGATTATCTTGGAAAAGGAGTATAAAAATTCGCTTGAGGCAGTAAAGCCATTGGCTCGCTTACGCAGCAGACAGAAATTAGCAGTTCTATATTTGCTGCAGGGAAAATTAAATAAATCAAAAAACCAGATAAAAGAGGGCATGGAACTGGCAAAAGAGCTTGGTCGAGAAGATAATGGACTCCATTATAATTTAGCCTATTTGCATTTAAAAACAGGAAATGCCGAGGAAGCTTTAGAAGAGTGTCATAAATTGTGGAGTAGTGCTGCTGAAGTAGAAGATGATCCATTACCACAGAAATTAGCCTTATATATTAAAGCCCTTATTTACCTTGAGATGAATTCAATGAATGAAACACAAAAAACAGCAGATGAGCTTAAAAAGCTGATTGAACAGGGAATGATCAGCAAACACATAAGATATTACCACCACCTTATGGGTATGATATCATTTAAAAGAAACAATTTATCACAGGCTATTGAATATTTTGAAAAAGCTTTAAGCTTACTGCCATCTCAATTTTCATTAAACTGGGCAGACAACCTTCATGCATTGTTTATCGAACCGTTAGCTTTAGCTCATTATAGATCAGGGAATTTAGAGAAAGCCCGGGAAGAGTACGAAAAGATAATTTCTCTTACAATAGGTAGATTTTATTACGGAGATATATATGCCAAGAGCTTTTACATGCTGGGCAAAATCTACCAGCAAAAAGGCTGGGAGGGAAAAGCCATAGAGAATTATGAGAAATTCCTTAACCTGTGGAAAGATGCCAATCCCGACATCCCCGAAATAACTGACGCTAAAAAGCAAACAGCTATTTTGTAAAGCAAATAATTCTTTTTTTGTTGCTCATATCTTCTTAAATCCCCTTATCAGCATTTTTCTTCATTTCAGCCGCATAATTAATCACCTTTAACAGTTACTGTCTCTATCTTCTCTCCTTTCGATATCTCCCTGGCCCTTTTTGCTAATTTTACCCTTTACTGCAAATACCCTAAGGAGCGCAGTTTGATTATGGTCTCTTCGTCCAGCTTCGCCTTGGCTGGTTTCACTATATGAGTTCTCATTATCTCCTGTTGATAAAAATGTGCTAAAGACTGATAGTAGCCAAACAATACAGTCTTGCTCGAAGCTAAATTAACTGTTTCTTGAGGATCGCTCTGCAAATTGTAAAGTTCTCCTTTTTCGAACATCTGGATATATTTAAATTGAGAATCGTAAAGGCTGAAGACCTCATTACCATAAAAGGCTCGAGCAAATAGAAAAGGCTTTACCTGCCTAGCATTGCCAAAAATTACCGGAAGTAAGCTATTCCCTTGAATATTGTAATTAGTACGGTCAATTTGAAGAAAGTCAAGCAGAGTGGGCATAAAGTCAATATTCTCTACATAAGCCTTTACGATTTTCTTCTTTGGCTTAATATACTCGGGAAACTTTATAATGAGAGGAATCTTTATCATCTCGTTATATATCGTGCTATTATGCATTAACTTACCATGTTCCAAGAAAGCCTCCCCATGATCAGATGTCACTATTATTAGACTATTCTTAAAAAGCCTGTATTTCTTAAAACCTTTTAAAATTAGATGTACAAGCCAGTCAGCCCATAATAGATTTCCATCATATTTATCAATAATAAACTGCAATTGCTCCTCGTTTATATGTCTCGCTCCTTTATCAATCTCCACTAAAGTAGGCGCTTTTGTCAAGGGAGCATATTCAACCCTTTTTTCAGGATTAGACCATTTATCAAAATTTTCTGGTTGATTATAGTCAGTATGAGGAGGTTTTAAATGGATGTAAAAAAAGGCAGGTGGTTTAGACTTTTTATAAGCAAATTTTTCCTGCAAAAAAGTATCGAAACTTTTTTTAAGTTTCTCTTCATTAGCATATATGTCAAAATCAAAGGTCTCTTTGAAACCTTTAGCAGCCCACCCCATAATAAATCCGGAACCATATGTGTCATAACCATATTGTTTCATTATATCAGCCACTGTGGTGAGCCCTTCTGGAATTTTTCTCTGCCATTGGGTAACGCAATGAGTATCGGGATATAGAGAAGTGAAGAGCGAGGTGGTGGAAGCAAGGGTATACGGAGCCACGGAAAAAGCATTTTTAAAAAGAATCGATTCCTGTGCAAGCTGGTCAATATAAGGGGTAGTTGGACGATGATAGCCATAGCAGCTAAAATGGTCTGGTCGCGCAGCATCCAATATAATTATTATTACATTGGTCTGTCTCAATTTTTCCGGGCTAATATTCAATTGTGCTGAGGATATTTTTTTTCTTTGGGACTGCAGATGATGTTTGTTTAACATTAAAATGGGTCGGAAGAGGAAGCCTTCTGGATGTTTGGAAACTCCACTATATCGCACCGCGCTAAAGGAAAGTCGCACTATCTTATCCTCATATTGATGTAGTCTAACCTCCTCGGTTCTCCATTCATTTTTGATAGAGCCCTGAGGAAATTTAACGGAGTGAAGGAGTTCAATTGGTTTATTTTCTTCTTGAACAGAAATTTTAATCTCTTCAAGAGCCTTTAGCTTCTTGCGCCCATAATGTTTTAGGACGATTTTGAGACTCGCATTTTTTGGTATCTTCAAATAATAATTTATGTTGCAATGAATGGGAAAGCGTATAACTTCAGCTTTTTTGCCGAAAATATTTACGTTTTCCAGCTTCATCTTATTCAAATAAGATTTGCTACTTTCTAAAACAGAGCTCCGGTAAGCAAAAGGAAAATGGTTAATAAAATATTCACTCTCTATATAGCTATTTCGATAATTCCATTGATTTATAACCCAAAACAAAATAAAGGTAGCAATCCCTGCTGCTACCATATATTTAATCTTTCGCACCAATATAAAAACTCCTAAGGAAGATGTTTGTTTATTGTCTCTTCGTCTAACTTAGCGTTGGCTAGTTTTTATGCGTGCGCTATGATTAATTACCGTCGGTTAAATTGAGCTAAATATTGGCAGTAGCCCAGCAAGCGTTATCTAATAGAAGCTTAATGAATCATGTTCTGTGGAGCACTTTAAAAATTATAAAACATGCAATAGTCGAATACTTGGATAAACTTATATTGGAAATAGTAATTGATAGATGTAACTCATTATTGTTGCCATTTATTTTTTAATAGCCATTCCCATTAGACTATTTAATATAACCCAAGCTCTTGAGCTCCTTCATTATTTCATTATCTAAAGGGCTCGACTTTATAGGTTGTAAGCTTCTTGTAGTATCATAAGTGGGGATATATTCTATCGGATGCTTCTTCAAAAACCTTTTGTTGATTGCCTGGATTAATACCTTACCATCCATATCCTTTCCAACTGGAAGACCAGCCAGATAAAGGGCTGTAGGAAGGATGTCGTAAATATTAGCACCTTGCAGGGTAATACCAGAACGAATAGGAGGACCAGCAACAATTATGATACCTGGAGGTGGTGAGGAGGTAAGATAGTGCCGATAGCTGAAGGGTTCAAAGCAAAAGCCATGGTCTGAAACGATAAAGACTACTGTTTGCTCATCTAAAGCCTCAATAAAATCCTTTATCAAGTTATCGATATAAACGTAATAAGGTTCAAGCACTCGAGAGAATTTTTCATCCAGCAAGCTAATCTCCTCCGGAGTTAGCTTTTCTCCTTTAATAACACTTTTATTATAAAGCTCTTGCAGATAAGGGTGGTCAATAAAACGCCAGCTAAAATGAGATGTAGTATCAATCAGCCTGATTATAATTCCAAAAATGTCAGGTTGTTCCTTTTTTACAAGATATAAGCCAGCTTCTTTTGCTATTTTATCTTGTATGTAACCATAAGAATGGGAAGCAAAGAGGCTCATATATTGTTGGTTAGGCATAAAAGCTTTCTCTCTTGTCTTTTTAGAATAGATCAATAAATTTTGTTCCCTCATCTCTTGTTTAAGGTGTTTATGGCCTCTTAATAATTCTTTTAACTCCAGGAGGAGTTGAGGAGGATAGGTGTAGTCGGCTTCTTCAAAAAGGTCAAAATTTCTCGTCAGTCGGCTAAAACGCTCGGAAACTATAAAACCATTTACCTTATCTGGAGGCCACGTTGCCCACCAATTAACTACGCCTGTGCTTTTATTCATATCGCTAAAAATATTCCAAAAAGCCTTGGTTTTGCGGTGGTGGCCAGTAATTAAGATTTCCTTTTTTAATGGACCACTGAGCTTAGTCCAGTCCACTATACCGTGCTTCGCCATACTTTTTCCTGTGGCGATAGAGGTCCAAACAACTATGGATTTTACGGGTTTAAAGGTAGCTAAATCACCATAAGCTCCTCTTGCCATCATGTTTTGAATATAGGGAAGTTTATTTTTTTTTATTAAGGGTTGCATAATATTCCATCCAGCACCATCAATGCCTAAGATGGCAATTTTTACCTTTTCTTCCCTGCGGAATGTATTTATGCCAAAGTATTTGTATATAGCAAAAGAAATTATTAGGACTAAGCTTGCTATTATTATGCTCAATAGAATTTTTAGCTTTATTCTCATTCTTATCCTTTTTTGAGGATTTATTGATTCGGAAGATGAGTTAGATTTCCAAATTGAACAGGAGGTATATTCCCTTATGAATGGTTTTAATCAGCTTTTGGAATAAATAATGGTTGAGGTGTGCCTGCTACATTAAGTGTTCCATTTTTTTCTTCAAATCTTGATAAATTTCTCAGTAGAGAAATAATAGCTTTGCGATTTACATATTCTTTTATTTCTAATATGATTCTCGTCATTAAACAAAAATCATTATAACCTACCAATCTTAATATTGTCAAGCTCCTGGGAAATGCCATAGGCATTATGAGAAATTCCTCAACCTCTTTGAAAGACGCCAATTCCGGTATTCCTGAAGTAATAAATGCAAAAACTAATTAGCTTCTATGCAAAGTAAATAACTCTTTCTCCTATCGTCCGAATGTATACATGCAGTATGCACTGTTCATTTTGAAAAAGCAGACTATCGGTTAAATACATTATTTCACAACATTTTATTTTTAGCAGTTATGCAATATTAGTAAAAAGAGTTAAATATTACATGTAGCGATATAATTTTCAATTGTTTTAGTTGATATTAATCTGAGTTGACTTTAAGTTTTTTCTCTGATATATGCTATAAAAGAGGGGAGCTAATTAAAATCAAATAAAAAATACAGAAAATTCTTGAGAAGGAGAAATCAGGGTACTATTGTATGTCTATGAGGCTTGCAGGAGCCTAATTTCACAAGAGAATAGAGTATAATCTATATTTTATACAAATAAGCCAAACTTAGGCTTGATAAGGAGGGAGTTCAAATAAAATGATTAAAAACATTGCTATTAAAAGGGCTTTAATATCTCGGAGCTTTATGGCTTTCTTGCTACTATTATTACTGGGAGTTCCGGTAGTAGCACAGCTCACCTATGAGCAGCAAGATGCGTTGAGGGATTATTTCAACAAAAACGACAAAATTGCTGCCTTTGGCAGTAAGCATCTTGAGCTATTAGAGAATCAGAATTACGCTAACTTTTTTAAACAGTATAGCAACGCTCTACTGGTCATCAGAGCTGCTAACGAATTAAAGAACGGTAATGACTTGGAATTTGCCAAAATGATTGTAGAAGACCTGGAGAAGAGGATGCTGGAGAAGATCGCGCCCAGATTCTCCAAAGTACTGGGATGGATCGGATGGGCAAAGCTGGGGATGGAGCTTTTCAAGGAGTTCTATTTTGATCCAGCCCTGGAACAGTTCAATGTTGATACCTACATCAATAAACGCGAAGCTGGATGGGACCCCGGGGAATCTTTTGCCACCGTTCGCGCCTATGGCCATGTGCGAGAGCAAGCTTTGAAGCGTTTTCGGGCGGAGTATGGTGAGCTGCCTTTCGAAAAGGCTCCCTGGTGGAAGTCAAAAAGCGACAGGCTCCTGCCAAAATGGCAGAAAAAATTGGAAGATTTTGGCCAATGCCTGGTTTGAAACTTAATACCAGAAGAAGCTATTGGAGGAGGCCAAAAAGGCATTTCTGCAAGAAAAGCAGCGAGCAGAGAAAGAGCTGCCCGGTTTCGATGAATACTTAATCTCTTTGTTCAATGAGGGTGCAGAAAAACCAGACGCTGCAGAACTTACCACTGATACGTGGGAAGGTACCTGGGAATGCACCGGTTCAGCCGGAATGTTGATATTAACAATCGGCGGAGAAGGGAAGTCCAGCAACCTGAGAGGCCATCATCCACGCGCTCATGGAGGAAGGCCTGCTGATGAAGTATATACCATTACGAAAATATCAGCGCATAGTGCCGAGGGTTATTATGTTTATTATGATACTAATCCTGCTAAAGGTTCAACAGGACAATCTGGTGTTTGGACAGGAACATGGAGCATTACCATACACGGCAATGAAATGGAATTGTTTCGTTCAGATGACTCCTCTTCTTGGTCCGGTACCTATGTTTGTCGAAAAAAGTAGAAATTGTTTAAGAATAAATTCTTCTGATATTATTATTGTTAATCACTTGTTATCCTGATTTTTGTTTAGAATTATCCTGGTTTCATTTTGGAGTAGCAAATTGCCGCACAATAGCACATTTCACGATATTTTCTCTGCTCATATTGCTATCATGAGCAGATTGGAAAAAGTATACGGAGCTTACTTCCTTCGAGATAACTGGACAAGCCCTTCAACAATAGCCCTTGATGACGGTATATGAAAGATGTATATACTTCTGAAAACCTCTTGTTATATGGTATTTTATATATATAAGGAGTAATTTCGGGATTATTTCGAACAACTTCATTCTTATCAGCCGTTTCGAAGCTTTGCTATCATTTCATGGCGAAATCTGATTGATCCCGCATTTTTAAAACAGAACTTTATCTATTCATTCGTCGTAATTACATAATGAGAGGAATCAACTTCTTTTTTAAGATTAGAGATTAACAAAATTTTTAAGAGAGGTGCAAGTAATATGAGAGAGCAATCATTTAAGACGAAGTTCATTTACTTTATGCTTAGTTTTTTATTGCTTTTCCTAACTCTTAACCTTTATGCATCAGAAACAGAGCCCTGTATCAAAATTGAACCAGCTACTCAGCTCTTCGGAATACCGGTCTCTATTAAAGTCATAAACCTTAAAGCCGGAGAGTCTATTACAATTCGTGCCCATTCAAAAGATGGTTTAGGTGTAGATTGGGAATCAATGGCAACGTATATAGCTAATAAGGTTGGTGTCGTTGACCTTGAGAAGCTATCTCCTGTTTCCGGTGATTATACAGGAGTTGACCCCTTAGGACTCCTTTGGTCTATGAAGCCAGTCACTTTAAAAAATAATAGCTTGCGTCCCTACCACTTCGAGAATCTTGATGCTATAGTTATTCAGCTTCGTGCAGAAACATCAAGTGGAAAATTTGCCACAGCAGAAATCAAGCGCTTTTTCCAACTGCCGTCCGCAGAATTGCTCTGTACTCCTATCGAGCATGAGGAATTGGAGGGAATACTTTATCATCCCTCTGATAAGGGACCACACCCATGCATAATACTTCTTGGCGGTTCAGGAGGAGGACAAGAAGAATGGTGGGCAAAAGTTATGGCATCTAATGGTTTTGCTGCATTGACTTTGGCTTATTTCAATTACGAAAATTTGCCCCAAGAATTGACGGAAATTCCGCTGGAGTACTTTCAAAAAGCTCTCGCCTGGTTGAAATCACAGAAAGCAGTAGATAGTGAGCGAATTGCAATTATGGGTGGCTCTAAAGGAGGAGAGTTGGCTCTGCTTTTAGGCTCTACCTACTCGGATATAAAAGCAGTTGTCGCTTGTGTTCCCAGCGGTGTCGTCTGGCAGGGAATAAGCCAACAAAAATTTGGTTCATCATGGAGTCTGAACGGAAAGGGATTGGCTTTTGTGCAATGGCATTTTTCATCTGAAGATCTACAAAATTTTCAGTCAGGTCAATCTGTTTCACTACTCAAGACGTATTCGCTCGAAGAAATCGACGTTGATGTATTAGAGAAAGCTACAATTCCAGTAGAAAAGATTAACGGACCTATTCTTCTCGTTTCCGGAACTGACGACCAGATGTGGCCTTCTTCTCTTTTCTCAGACATGGTGATGAAGCGTCTTGAGAAATATAACCATTCCTATGAGAGAATACATCTACGTTACGAAGGAGCCGGACACCTTGTTTTTCTCCCTATGTTTATGACCGGTGGAAATAGGATGGCGATTCCCTTTATGTTTGGTGGAACTGCAAAGGCAGATGCTCACAGCAGTGTTGACTTCTGGAGCAAAATGCTTTCATTCTTACATAAACATCTTGATTAATAAATAAATTTAAAATGGAGTCTGATATGGTATACCGTTTTAAACTCAAGAAAAGTGTATTTTGGTTTTTTTGCTTAATATTTTTCACTACCATTGCCATGGCTCAAAATCCTGGCAAAACATGGGATAAATTTGTAAGACCGGAACAAGCCGGTTGGTCATCTGACAAATTAAGAGAGCTATATGATAATTCCGGTGCATCCGCCCTGCTAATCGTTTATAACGGTAAAATAGTAGCTACTTTCGGGAATATCGAACGGCGATACAAATGTCACTCTATAAGAAAGAGTTTTTTGAGTGCACTTTATGGTATCTATGAATCTGAAGGAGTGATTGACCTAAATAAAACGCTCAAAGAATTAAATATCGATGACATCACCCCTTTGACCGAATCTGAGAAAGAGGCTCAGATTATAGACTTGTTGAAAGCCCGCTCCGGTGTTTATCTTCCAGCAGGTGCAGAATCGCTGGATATGAAGGGAAGTCGACCTGAACGTGGCAGTCACCTGCACAATACATTCTGGTACTATAATAACTGGGACTTTAATGTCTTAGGTACGATTTTTGAAAAAGAAACTCAAAAGGATATCTTTAAAGCATTTTACCATCGAATAGCAGCACCACTACACATGGAAGATTTTAGATTGATGGATGGGACCCATGATTATTCTGAAAGGCGAGTATCCATTCATCCTTCTTATCCCTTCAAAGTGTCAGCCAGGGATATGGCAAGGTTTGGGCAGCTCTATCTACAAAAAGGTAAATGGAATGAAAAACAAATAATTCCGGAGAAATGGATTGAGGACAGTATAACCTCCCACTCATATTATGCGGATAATGGGAAAGGTTATGGATACCTCTGGTGGACAGATGAAAATTTTAACGGCTCAAAAATGTACTATGCTTCCGGATATGGAGGTCATTACATCGGAGTGTTTCCTGCTGAACAGGTTGTCATTGTCCTGCGAGCTGATACATATACCTTTAAGTCCATCCAAAACAGACAAAACCTTATCCGAAAGATTTTTAGTGCAAGAGATTGCATGCCGAAGAAAAATCCAAAATTTATCGCGCTTACCAGTGCAGCAAAAATGGAAACCATACCATTAAGTGAGGATGAGAAAAATAAATATGTGGGGGCGTATAAAGGAGTATACCTCGATATTTATGGTTTAAGAGATGAAGCTGGTCCTAAACACAGATTTTTTATTTTGATAAGAGACGGAGATTTGATTTTAGAAAGGTACGATTATTTTTATCATATTAGATTACTCCCTCTTAGTAAAAAGCGTTTTTTTGTAGAGGATTTGGAATTGTTTCTTATATTCGGATTTGATGATAACGGAAACCCAATAAATCCTGTCTTTCATAAGACAGAAGTAACAGAGAAGCTTTACAATACAATACACGGTCAAGGTATGGAAGCCTCCATAAAACAATTTGAAGAACTTAAAGATGGCATAAATGACGAATTTGATTTAAAATTTCTTGCCTATAATCTTAGCTTAATTGGTAAACATAATGAAGCCCTTGAGGTATTGAAGCTAAATGTAGCTCAGTTTAACCAGTCTCTCAATTGCCATCGGTATTTTATTAAAGAGTATTTGGAGTTAAAAAATATTCAATCTTTGTCGCAGACATATGACCAGATTCTCCATCAGTTAGAAAAAGAGCATAAAGATAGCAGGATCGTGCAATGGTATGATGAGTGGCTTAAAGCCAGGGCTTATCCCATCCCTTTAAGTGATGAAGAAAAGGAAAGATATGTAGGGAATTACGGTGCCAGACATGTGATTGTTAAGAATGGGGAATTATATTATTACCGTGACAATCCAATCATTAAAGAATATCGAATGGTTAAACTGTCTGAAAATGTTTTTGTGCTGGACGATAACTATACCGATGAATTTCGCATCAAGTTTGTTATGGGGAAGGATAAAAAAGCATCGAAGCTAATTGGATTCTACATCAACGGCTACCAGAATGAATCAGTCAGAAATAACGGTAGGCTTAAAAAGTGAGAAAAATATAAGATTGGATTTCGTCGGCTGGATTTCACCTTTTTTAAAATCTCATATCATCATTTCCCTGGTTCAAGCAGTCATTTGGAAACATTTTTTTCATTATGATATAATTATTCTGTAGTGGTACTACGAGCCATATATTCCTATCAGTACAAAAAATATTTATACCTTTATGATACTTAATAAGGAGATGTCCAAATGAAAAAGAATGATGGAGATAAAAAAAATAAAATCAAAGGGATATCGATCGTATATTTGCTGCTGATTCTGGGAATTGTAATGACCATGATTTTATTATCTTTTCCTGCATACGCTCAAGATCAAACAATCGTGGATGAGTGGAAAAGCGTGAATGCCCCACCACCGCCCGAGCTGAAGCCGGTCACGGTCGATCCACAATCCACAGCACTGCTGATTCTCGACATCCAGAACCAGAACTGCAACTCTGAGAGGAGACCTCGATGTGTAGCATCTGTTCCTAAGATCCAAAGTCTTCTTTATAAAGCAAGAGATAAAGGAATGACTGTGATCTATAGTCTCACAAGCAGTGCCAGCGAAGCAGATATCAGAAAAGAGGTAGCTGCGAAGGAAGGGGAGCCTATTGTAAAGTCAGGCGCTAACAAATTCTACGGAACAGACTTAGAAAAGATCTTAAAAGAAAAAGGGATAAAAACTGTCATACTAACAGGAACTTCTGCCCACGGAGCTGTGCTCAACACAGCCGCTGGCGCAGCTATCAGGGGATTCCAGGTCATTGTACCGGTGGATGGAATGTCGGCCAGTCATCCTTATGCCGAGCAGTACACTGCCTGGCATCTGGTTAATGGCCCCGGGACCAGACGTCGAACAACGCTCACTCGAATCAGCTTAATCCAATTTTAGTATTAATCTGTTCATAAGAAGAAAGATTATAATAAGATATTCCGTGAATATTACATTTCGCGGCATTTCTCAAACTTCTAATATTCATGATGAATTAAAGAAGCGAGTTTAGATTTTCTATTTATCAGTTGCATGCACATAATAGGAAGGAATTTGATAGAATCAAAAAAAAGATTTATGCAAGCAGAAATGAGAGGTTGCATTTCTTGGGAGAATAAAATTGAAAAATTATAAGAGAGCATTTGTTGTAATATTAGGGATTTCGGTAGCTATATTACATTTCATCATCGGGCCACATTATAGTGGTCCCTTTAAGAGTTTTCTCTCAGGTTATTTAATAGATATTTTTCTTCCTTTTTGTTTATATTTTTTATTCGCAATTAATTTAAACTACATAAATCAGAAAATATTAGTTTGCGTAGGTATTTTTGCCTTCGCAACCGTCATTGAATATTTACAATATAGAGGTATAGGGATATTCGGCAGTACATTTGATCCTTATGATTTTTTAGCATATTTAACTGGTGTTATATCAGCAATATTATTTGATTTGACAGTATTAGATAAAATCATAAGAAAAAAGCAAACGATATAACCATCGCCTCTCTATTAGTGTTCTATGGGAAACCGGAAAACGAACTTTAGATAGCTTTTATTAATCGAAACACATGATTTCCCAAGCGTAATGTCGCGAAATATTACGTTTCCCGCCTATTGTTTCAAGCAGCCTCAATTTTTACTTGACTACAAATCTATATTGTGCTATCAATTAAAAATAGTAGTATATTAAAATCACAAAAAAATTGAGAAAAGTGCTATAAGATTGAGTGTATATTGCTATAAAAAATCTGTGCTTTGCCAACCATTGTTCTGCTTTGTTCATAAGTTGCCAACTTTTAATGATCATTAATGGAAATGGTTGGAAAAGTCACAATCGTAAGGAGGGATTGATATGAAAGTTAAGCGTTTTAAATTAGTTATCTAACTTCTCATCTTTGGGTCCATATTCACCATGACCGTAGTGGTCGCCCAGAAACAACTCCTTGAAAAACAGAAGAAAGTTGGAAGTCATGTATTACTTGGAAAGCACACCAAGAAGTTTATGTCAAATATAAATCTCCCTACATCTGCGATGGGTGCAACGAAGCATATAATAACGATCTTACACAATCGCAAACTATTCAGAAAAATCCACGCAGAACATCTTCTAAACTTCACTCAACCAAATTACTCTTATGAGAAAGCTTTAGCACGCATGGAAAGAAAGCTGGAAGATCTCGAGACAATTGAAAACCGAACTAATGAAGAAGAAGAGGAAATGAAAAGGCTTAAGTATGCTATAGAAGTGCTGAAAGCTGAATACCGCGCATTCAAGAGCAAATATTCCAAGTTCGCAAAACGCGACTGGAAATTCTGTCTCTCAGGGGATGAGTATATAGAATTCCGCATCAAAGATGGCTGTACCTCGTTCTCAAAGATCTTCATGGCCATAGCTAATGAAAAAGGTCTTTATCAGGACATGCGTTTAGTGGTCTCCGCTTGTTACGACGACCTCGAAGAAAATCGCCACCTTCTGGGTACAGACGGCAGTGAACTTAATCAGATCATAGACGGCCATCAGATGGTCTTAGCTAAATGGAATGATAAATGGCGACTGATCAATGTTACTCATTACCGTCGTAATCAAGGAGAGACCGACAATGGGAAATATGAAATAATCGATCAGATAAACTCCGAACCGATATCTCCCGAGGAACTCCTTTACCAGAATGTAAGACTTCCGGGATTAGCGAACAGCCCTACCCACAATAACCTGGTGATTGTAGCCATTGGAAAGAACCGCCACGACTATCTTAAGGTTAGGAACCATGATGAGCTCATGCGCTTGAGCCTTTCCATTCCTGAGGGCAAATTCGATGCCCTTAATTAAATAAATACCGCCGTTTATTTCAGCTACTGATAATATTTGGAATACAAAAATAATACTTTTAAAATACAATCAAGTATTAAAATAAGCACATAACTAATAAATAATTTAATCTAAAAGTAAGACTTTTTTATCTTTCGTTAGGAAAAATTTAGGTATTAGATAAGGAAAAATTACATTACTTAAAGGAGGGAGTAAGATGAGTAGGAAACCTTTCATTATTATCAATGTAATTGTTCTTTTATTCTTTATCTCATTGCTGTATTCCAATGAGATAAACAAGCAGCTGGGAACTAAGATTACTACACACCAGGTTAGACAAACACAAAGAACCATGCAGATACCGGACCTAATAGTTGAAAAGGTCTGGCTTGATGAGAAGGGTAACATTGTTTTCAGCATTAAAAATGCAGGTAGAGGGGTGATACCTAACAGCGGACATGGGCAAAGCAGGGTGAGAGTTCGATATGGAGATAAAGCTTTAGATTTCTGGTTTACTAAAAATAATCCCAACAGGAGACCACCAGTTGATGGTAAAGGAGCATTAAAGAGGCCAGGAGGAGCGATAACTTATAACACAGGAATAAAATTGAGTTCACCAACAGCTGTCAGTGTTATTGTGGATTATAATAAAAGGGTAAAAGAAGCAAATGAACAGAACAATCAAAGCCAGGCTATCACTCTTAAGCCAGTTGTTCAATCTGTTATCCAAAAAGTTCAGGAAACAATAAAACAGAGAGTTACAGCTCCAAAAAAACCAGAAGCGAAACCGGAGAAAGCACAGCCCACCCAAATCCCTCAGCCACAGGAACAACCCGAAACACAGGAAACAGCCCAGCAAGTTCAAACCCAACAACAGGTGCAACCAGTATTTGAAGCAAATATAGAAGACGAAGAGCCCAATAACACTATATTTCAGGCTACTACTCTACAGGATAAAGGGTGGTACTATGGCGCAGTAGGCGACAGTTCGGACCCAGTTGATTTCTTAAAGATTACCACTGGTTCGGGGGGATATTGCCATCTCATCACCATCCAGGCGAGTACCCGTAATGTTCAACTTTCACTCTATGATCCGCAGAAGAGCTTTCTTGTGGAGCATCCGGAAAAGGTCTGGATAGCCCTGACTCCAGAAACGACCTTTTATTTTAGCGTAAGGTCGCTGGATAATGCTTCTGCTGCATACAACATCACTATAACCTCAAAAGTTATCAATGATCCATGGGAAAATGATGATGATGTTGTACTCGCTCAAAAACACTATCCACCCCTTCCTAACCAAGAGTATCCAAGTTATCTTATTAATGTTATGGGTCGTTCAGGATCATATAGGCATGTAAGAGATTGGTATTTATATGGTATAAGAATGCCACAGCCCAGAGCTAAGACACTTAAAGTTACCGTCACTAATATAGGAGCATCTGCTAATGATCTAATAGGTATCTATTTATATGAACCAGCTACACAAGCTATTCCCGTTAAAGGAACTGAAACCTATGGATCCAATACACCTTCGCTTCTCATATTTAATTTATGGAGACTTTATCACCCTTTAAATTGGACTGTAGAGGAAATAAATGATGATACAGGGCAACCAGGGCAACTTGATTGGATACTCCAAAAAAGACAACCACTTGGAATGTGGTGGTATATTCTTATTGAAAACAAAGGGAGCGGAAATCATGCTCCAAGACCTTATGGCTATGGTGATCCACCAGGCAGCTTTACTGGTCAAGGGTACCAAATAAATACGGAGATAATTACTGTAAAATGGGAATCCGAATTGTATTAAGAAATACAAAAGCATATCTTATAGCTTTAAGAACAGGATATCCTCCCAGGGATGAAAACGAAATCCTTGACCAGATAGACTCCAAGCCCATTTCCCCAGAAGCGCTCCTTTACCAGAATGTAAGACTTCCGGGGTTAGCGAACAGCCTTACCCACAATAACCTGGTGATTGTAGCCATTGGAAAGAACCGCCATGACGACCTTAAGGTTAGGAACCATGGTGAGCGCATGCGCTTGAGTCTTTCCATTCCTGCGGACAAATTCGATTCCCTTAATTAAATAAATACCGCCGGTTATTTTAGCTACTGATAATATTTGAAATGCAAAAATAATACTGTTATAATTCAATCAAGGATTAAAATAAGCGCAAAATTAATAAATAATTCAATTTAAAAGTAAGACTTTTTTATCTTTCCTTAGGAAAAATTTAGTTATTAGATAAGCAAAAATTACATTACTTAAAGGAGGGAGGAAGATGAGAAGAAGGGCATTCATTATTATCAATGTAATTGTCCTTTTATTCTTTATCTCATTACTGTATTCCAATGAGATAAACAAGCAGCTGGGAACTAAGATTACTACGCACCAGGTTAGACAAACACAAAGAACCAAGCAATTACCAGATTTGATAGTTGAAAGGGTATGGCTTGATGAGCAGGGTAACATTGTTTTCAGCATTAAAAATGCGGGAAGAGGGGTGATATCTGACAGCGAACATGGGCAAAGCAGGGTAAGAGTTCAATATGGTAATAAAGCTTTAGATTTTTGGCTTACGAAAAATAATCCCAACAGGAGACCACCAGTAGATGGTAAAGGAGCATTAAAGAGGCCAGGAGGAGCGATAACTTATATTACAGGAATAAAATTGAGTTCACCAACAGCTGTCAGTGTTATTGTGGATTATAATAAAAGGGTAAAAGAAGCAAATGAACAGAACAATCAAAGCCAGGCTATCACTCTTAAGCCAGTTGTTCAATCTGTTATCCAAAAAGTTCAGGAAACAATAAAACAGAGAGTTACAGCTCCAAAAAAACCGGAAGCGAAACCGGAGAAAGCTCAGCCCACCCAAATCCCTCAGCCCCAGGAACAGCCTGAAACGCCAGCCCAGCAAGTTCAAGCCCAACAACAGGTGCAACCAGTATTTGAAACAAATATAGAAGACGGAGAGCCCAATAACACTATATTTCAGGCTACTGCTCTACAGGATAAAGGGTGGTACTCTGGCGCAGTAGGCGACAGTTCGGACCCAGCTGATTTCTTAAAGATTACCACTGGTTCGGGGGGATATTGCCATCTCCTCACCATCCAGGCGAATACCCGTAATGTTCAACTTTCACTCTATGACCCGAAGAAGAGCTTTCTTGTGGAGCATCCGGAAAAGGTCTGGATAGCCCTGACTCCAGAAACGACCTTTTATTTTAGCGTAAGGTCGCTGGATAATGCTTCTGCTGCATACAACATCACTATAACCTCAAAAGTTATCAATGATCCACGTGAACCAGATGATAGTTTTAAAGAAACCTTGCCTTATACATTGAAGGGATTGATTGGTGATGAAAATCTTAAACCTCCAGCAGCTTATCTATGCAATGCAATGGACAGCTCAGGAAGTTACAGGCCTGCAAGGGATTGGTATCAAATAGACAGGTTGTTAACTAAACTTCTTCCTTATCAAGCAGGCACTGCTATGTTAATTTCTATCGATAATACAGGAGCATCCAATAATGATTTGGTAGGAGTCTATCTCTTTGAACGAAACTCGTATGCTGCTCCTATTAGGGGAGATGAAAGATATGGGGAAGGTCAAATTATGATATATATACACAACAGTGAATGGTGGAGAATTCATCGTCAAGTTCAGGTTGAATTAAGTGGGCACAAGGAATTGTTTCTTGCAAAATGGGATGCTGGTTATTCTCTTTTTATAGAAAACAAAGGAAATACTAGCAATGGTCTAAGGCCCTATGGTATAGGAGATCCACCGAGACGCTACACAGTATCATACCAGATAACGTACCGAATACCCCACTTCCCATAATGAGTAAAGGAGGTAAGCTAAAATAATACTGTTATAATTCAATCAAGGATTAAAATAAGCGCAAAATTAATAAA